>CAVQDK010000019.1:0-112875 GCA_963711195.1 uncultured Alphaproteobacteria bacterium | reverse complement strand
GACGACCCGGCGGATGGTCTCGGATTTCGTCGCCCCCAGCGCCGCCGAGCCATCGCGCAGGTTCTGGGGCACGGCGTTGATGACGTCGTCGGACAGGGACGACACGAAGGGGATGATCATGATGCCCATGACCAGACCGGCGGCGAGCGCGGACTCCGATGAGACCGAAAGCCCGATACCTTCCCCCCAGCCGCGAATGGCGGGGGCGACGGTAAGGGCAGCGAAGAAGCCGTAAACGACCGTCGGCACACCTGCCAGAATTTCGAGCACGGGTTTTGCGACCTTGCGAAAACCGGACGACGCATAGTCCGACAGGTAGATCGCCGACATGAGCCCTACGGGTGCGGCCACCGACATGGCGACGAGCGTGATGAGCAGCGTGCCTGCAAATAGTGGTATCGCCCCGAAGACGCGGCTGTTGTCATCGGATGTGGACGCTCCTGCTCCTTCGAAGGCGGATTGCGGCGACCAGTGGGTGCCGAAGAGGAAGTCGAACACGGACACGCGGTCGAAGAAGCGAATGCTTTCGAAGATCAGGGAAAAGACGATGCCGATCGTGGTCAGCACGGCAACGATCGAGCACGCGATCAGCGCGGAACGCACCACCGTTTCGACCGACTGGCGCACGCGCTTCGTTGGCGTGAGCCGGGACCAGGCATAGACGAGACCCGCCAACGCCGTACCCAGCACGAGGGCGGCGACGACCCAGAACGCACACCCCTTGCAGGCCGGCCACGTAGTCGGCGGCTAGTGTCTTGTTCTCGTCGGGAAAGCCAATGCGCCCGCCGGAAGCGAGCGTCATGACATCGTTCACGAAAGCCTGAGCCTGCGGCCCGGACAGGGCGGCGATGACGTCGGCGAATGTGGTGTTCAGTTCGTTGTGGACGAACCAGGCCGCAATGCGCGAAGCGACCAGCCAGACTGCAAGAGCCGGCAGAAGGGTCCAGAAGAAGGCGTAGAAACCGTGATAGACGGGACGCGAATGAAGCGCCGACGCCTTGCCGCCCGCCAGCGCCACGGAGCGCTGGCGGGCGGCGAAATAGGCGATGACCGCCAGGGCTATGAGAGCAATGGCGATCATCGGTCAGGCTTACATGGACAGCGGCGTCATGGCCTGGGCATCGGCTGCGACCGTGTCGCGGTCGGCGTCCGGCAGCGGGATCAGACCCTTGTCGGCCAGATAGCCGTCCGGCCCCCAGGTGTTCTCGTCGGTGAACTCGGCCACGAACTCCTCGACACCGGGAATGACGCCAACGTGCTCTTTCTTCACGTAGAAGTAGAGCGAGCGGGAGATCGGGTAGTCGCCGGCTGCAATGGCTTCGAAGGTCGGCTCGTTGCCGTCGACCGTCGCGCCGTTCAGCTTGGCGGAGTTCTGGTCGAGGAAGGAATAGCCGAAGATGCCGACGGCGTTGGAGTTGGCTTCCAGCTTCTGCACGATCAGGTTGTCGTTCTCGCCGGCTTCGACGAATGCACCGTCTTCACGGATCGCCGTGCAGGCCTTGCCGTCGTCGATCGCTTCAACTTCCGCAGGGCAGGCTTCTTCCATCACCAGCTCGACAAAGGCGTCGCGCGTGCCGGAGGTTGGCGGTGGGCCAAGCACTTCGATCTTGATGGCAGGCAGTTCGGCGTTCACGTCCGACCACATCATGGCATCGTTGGCGACGACCGCGCCGTCCTTGACGATGTTCTTGGCAAGCGCGCCGTAGATGTCTTCGCGGGTCAGGGCCAGTTCGATGCCGCCCTTGGCGGAGCCGAGCACGATGCCGTCGAAGCCGACTTTCACTTCAACGGGCGTCACGCCGTTGGCGACGCATTCCTCGAACTCGCCGGATTTGATGCGGCGCGAGGCATTGGTGATGTCAGGGTGTCTGTTCGCCGACGCCGGTGCAGAACAGCTTCATGCCGCCGCCGGAACCGGTGGATTCGACGACCGGCGTGCCGAAGGAGGTGTTCTGGCCGAAGCGTTCGGCGACGGCAGTGGAGAACGGGAAGACCGTGGAGGAGCCGACGATCTGGATCTGGTCGCGCGCCATGGCTGGCGTGGCAGCGACGGCGGCAGCAAGCACGAATGCGCTTGCGGAGCATTTCAGGAATGCGGTCATGGTAAGAGTGTCCTTGTCCTATGACGTGTTCAACGAGTGATGTTTCATTCGCGGCGCATTCGTTTGCGTAGGCAGTGTCCGCCGCTGAGCGCTGCCCTAGGCGGCGGGTGCAAAGCATTTGTGACACTCGTGTTTCAGTTTTGTGACAGAGTGGACGGACTGTGGATAACCACCTCACGCGGCAGGCAGGAGCACGGTAATCGTCGTCCCCTCGCCAACTGCGCTGGCGATGTCGAGACGCCCGCGGTGGCGGTTGACGATGTGCTTGGAGATGGCGAGCCCCAATCCAGTACCGCCCTTTGAACGGGAGCGACCGGAATCCACGCGGTAGAATCGCTCGGTCAGGCGCGGCACATGTTCCGGCGCAATGCCCTCGCCTGTATCCGACACGCTGACGGTCCATACGCCCCCGGCAAAACGGGGCATTGAAACCCTGTGCTCGACGACAACCGTCACGTCGCCATCGCTGTAGCGCAGTGCGTTCTCCAACAAGTTGAGGAAGACCTGCTGCAACTGATCGCCGTCCCCGGTTACCACCGCTTCAGGGAACGCACATTGGATGTCGATGGCCCGCGCAGCCTCTTCGCGGCCTCGCACGAGATCGACTGTTTCGCGAACCAGCGACACAAGATCCACATCGGCCGTCGGGCGGACGCGCTCGTCTTCTTCGACCCGACTGAGGGACAGCAGGTCGTCGATCAGCCGGTTCATACGCCCCGCCTCGCGCTGCATGGTGCCGAGAAACCGCACCTGCGCATCCGGGTCTTCCCGGGCTGGGCCTTGCAACGTTTCGATGATGCCGGACAGGGTCGTCAGCGGCGATCGCAATTCGTGACTGACATTGGCCACGAAGTCGGAGCGTTGCTGGGCAGCCTGCAACAGGGGCGTCATGTCCCGAAACGTCAGGGCCAGCGCCGCATCCACGCCGTCGAGCGATATGGCGGTCAGCTGGAAGGTCTGATTGTGCGCGCCCACCAGACGGACGGTCGCCTGCGCCTTGCTAGCGCCCTCCAGCACCTTGTCGACGCAGCCGAGCGCGCCGGGCTGGCGCATGACGCGCACGAAGGGTTGTCCCGCCAATCTGTCCCCGAGCAGTTCCCGCGCCGCAACGTTGGATTGCACGACCGTCTTGCGCGGGTCGAGCAACAGGACGGGCTCTTCCAGCGCGTCGAGGATCGCAGAAAGATCGCCGCCTTTCACGGGCGTTCGGCCTTGTGGGCCCGCACCAATGCCAGCGCGACCATCAGGTCGAGATGCGCGCCCCCGCCGTTCTTGAACACGGTAATTTCGTCGTCGGTTCTTCCGGCCAGCCTTGCCCGCAACGAGATCGTGCAGATCGCCCCGCACCGCATCTTCCTTAATAATCCCGTCTGCCAACGGACGGACGAACTCGCCGATATGGTGCAGCGTGGTGGCGCGGCTGTCGACGAACCAACGTGCGCGACGGTGCAGCTCGTCGTCGGCCTCGCGCATGTCAGGACGGTAGGCACCGACCAAATCCACATGGCATCCCGACGGCACGAGCGCGCCTTTCAGGATGGGATCGACGGTCATCGTGGCGCAGGAGATGATGTCGGCCTGCGGGATGCAGCGTCGAGGTCCGTGATTGCTTCAGCCTCGATGGCCTCGGCCAGAGCCTGCGCCCGCTTCGGCGAGCGGTTCCAGACCAACACTCGATCAATCGTTGGACGGACATGGCGATGGGCCTCGATCAAAGGGCGCGCCATGGAACCGGCACCAACCATGAGCAGGGTCCGCGCGTCCTTCCGCGCCAGCAGGTCAGCCCCGAGCGCGCTGTCGGCGGCGGTTTTCCAGGCGGTGACGGACGTTCCGTCAACGCCGGCCGTCACCTGCCCCGTTACGTCGTCGAACAGGATGATCTGCGCGTGGACGCTGGGCAGGCTGCGGTCCGCGTTGTCGGGCACCACGGTCGCCGCCTTCGTGCCCGCGCCCAGTCCGTCGATCCAAGCGCTGCGCACGAGCATCGTGTTGCCACGGGCATGGACCAGACTGTCGGCAATATCGGCAGGGGGCAAACGGTGGCCTGCGCGCAGGGCGTCGATGACCAGCGGCCAGCTGGCAAGGCGCGTCACGTCGTCGGCGGTGAGATGAACGGCCACCCGCGATCCTCCCGAATATCAGTCGAAGACGATAGACGGCCCTTCGGGGCGGGCGGTGTCAAGCTGTTCGGCGACGCCCTGCGCGATGCCGCGATAGACGGCGGCGTGGGGACCGTTCGGCTCCTTCGACACGATGGGCGTTCCGGCGTCGGAGTTGATGCGGATATCCATGTGCAGCGGCACTTCGCCCAGCAGGGGCACACCCAGTTTGGCGGCTTCCGAAATCGCGCCGCCATGGCCGAAGATGTGGCTCTGTTCCCCGCATTTCGGGCAGACGAAGGTGTTCATGTTCTCCACGATACCGAGGATCGGCACGGACACTTTCTTGAACATGTTGATGCCCTTGCGGGCGTCTATCAGTGCCAGATCCTGCGGGGTGGACACGATGACCGCGCCCGCCAGCGGCACGTTCTGCGCCATCGTCAGCTGCGCGTCGCCGGTGCCTGGGGGCATGTCGACCACCAGCACATCGAGCGGGCTGTCTTCCGTGCCCCACGCCACTTCGCGCAGCAGCTGGGTCAGTGCGGAAATGACCATGGGGCCGCGCCAGATCATGGGCGAATCCTCCTCGATCAGCGAGCCGATCGACATGGCGCGCAGACCATGGGCCTCCATGGGACGCAACACGCGACCATCGGCCTCCGGCTTGCCCTTCAGACCCAGAAGTCGCGGCAGCGACGGGCCGTAGATATCGGCGTCCAGAATGCCGACCGCGAGGCCCGTATCCTTCAGCGCCAGCGCGAGATTGACCGCCGTGGTGGACTTGCCGACGCCGCCCTTGCCGGACGCGACGGCGATGACGTGCTTGACGTGGGGGATGCCCGGCTTGTCCGGCGCTTGCGGTTTGCGGCTCGGCGGCGGCGGTGGTGATGGGCGCGGTGCATCGAATGCGCCGCCGGGCTTCTTTTCCGCCGTCATGGCGACCATGGCCGAGGCGACGCCCGGAAGCGCTTCGACCGCCGCCTGCGCCGCACCGCGCAACGGCTCCATCGCCTGCGCCTGTTCGGCCGGCACGGTGAGCGAGAACATCACCTTGGCACCGGCATCGGCGTTCGTGATGAACGGCTCGGAAACCAGTCCGTTCGACACGAGATCGCCGGTGCCGTCGGGCAAGGCGACGGCGGACAGAGCGGCGCGGATCTGGTCTTTGGTGACGGTCATGGCTCGTTCGGAAACTTGGCAAACAGACCGCCTCATCCCATATTCAAGCGAGGAATGACAACTGCGAACCGAAGGATGCCGAATTGACCCAGGAAGAAGCCTTCGAAAGCGACCAGCGCAAAGCGCAATTGGAACAGCTCCGACAGTCTGTGAATGAAAGTCAGGTCCTGCAACGTAAATTGAACGCCGAGGCGGGAAAATTGCGACGCGAAACGGATTGGTATCCGCTGGCAGCAGGTTCGGCGCTGACCCTTGCCATCGTCGCAGTCGTCAAACTGTTCCTGTAGACACTGTCGCCGCTCGAAACGACGGCGACAGCAAGAGCAGTCTAACCCAGCAGCGAACCGAGCTGCATGGCGATGCCCATGTCGCCGTCGACCTTCAGCTTGCCGGACATGAAGGCCATCTGGGCGTTCTGTTCACCGGCTGCAATTTCCTCGAAGTCTTCCTTCGAAACGCTGACCGTGCAATCGGAATCGGCAGACGCACCTTTGGTGACTTCGGCAGGCGTTTTCGCGCCGTCGATCGTCATGGCACCGTCGTCGCCGAAGTCGAACACGACGACCTTGCCGTCGATTGCGCCTTTTTCAGCAACGCGAGCCTGCATCTGTGCGGTAATTTCATCGAGTGTCATGGGACATACCTTCCGTAAACGTAAGAGTTGGCTTGCCCCTGCCGCATCGACGCGGCATAGTCAAACATACCCGCCGGTATGTTTCCGGTTCAATACCAAGGAATTCCCATGCGCGAAGCCGTCATCGTTTCCACCGCCCGTACGCCGATCGGCAAGGCCTATCGCGGCGCTTTCAACAACACGCCGTCGCAGCAGCTGGCCGGGCACGCGATCAAACACGCCGTCGAACGGGCCGGTATCGATGGTGGCGCAGTCGACGACGTGGTCTTCGGCTCCGCCCTGCAACAGGGCGTGCAGGCCGGCAATATCGCCCGGCAGGCGGCGCTGGCCGGCGGCCTTCCCGTCTCGGTGTCCGGCATGAGCCTCGACCGGCAATGCGCGTCCGGCATGATGGCGATCGCGACGGCTGCCAAGCAGGTGGTCCACGATCACATGCCGATCTGCATCGGCGGCGGCGTGGAAAGCATCTCCATGGTGCAGACGCCGGAAATGCGTGTCGGCGTCGACAAGAAGCTCGTGGCCGAGCATCCACACATCTACATGTCGATGCTGGAAACGGCGGAGGTCGTCGCCGACCGCTACGGCATTTCCCGCGATGCGATGGACGAATACGCCCTGCAATCCCAGCAGCGCACAGCGGCTGCGCAGGAAGCGGGCAAGTTCGACGACGAGATCGTGCCTCTGACGTCCACGATGGTGATGGTGGACCGGGAAACGAAGGAGAAATCCGAGCATGAAGTGACGCTCGACAAGGACGAGGGCAACCGCCCGTCCACCACGCTGGACGGGTTGCAAGGCCTCAAACCCGTGCTGGGTCCGGACAAGACGATCACCGCGGGCAACGCCTCGCAGCTGTCCGACGGTGCATCGGCTTCGGTCGTGATGGAAGCCAAGGACGCCGAGAAGCGCGGTTTGCAGCCGCTGGGAGCCTATCGCGGCATGGCGGTCGCCGGGCTGGAGCCGGATGAAATGGGCATCGGACCGGTCTTCGCCGTGCCGAAACTGCTGGAGCGGTTCAACCTCAAGATGGACGATATCGGCCTGTGGGAACTGAACGAGGCCTTCGCCGTGCAGGTGCTGTATTGCCGCGACAAGCTGGGCATTCCCGACGAACTGCTGAACGTGAATGGCGGGGCCGTGTCCATCGGCCACCCTTACGGCATGAGCGGTGCGCGGATGACGGGTCACGCGCTGATCGAAGGCAAGCGGCGCGGCGCGAAATATGTCGTGTGCACCATGTGCGTCGGCGGCGGCATGGGGGCTGCCGGTCTTTTCGAGGTCTATTGATATGGCCGACCTCGAAACGAAAATCGAAGACCGCGTTGCCACGCTGACGATAAACCGGCCCGATGCGCGCAACGCGGTGACGCGCGAAATGTGGGCGGACATCCGCGACCATCTCCAAGCCTTCGCCGACGACGACAGCGTAGGCGTGGTCGTACTGACGGGCGCTGGAGACAAGGCGTTTTCCGCTGGTGGAGACGTGAAGGACATGGCGGCACGGCTGGGCAACCCGGAGCCTGAAAAGATAGACGAGCAGGTCGCCTACATTCAGGAGATCGTCGCCGCGTCGCGTCTGCTACACACCATGCCGAAGGTGACGATCGCCGCCATCAACGGTGCCGCTGCCGGGGCCGGTCTTTCGCTGGCGCTGGCTTGCGATCTGCGGATCATGGCGGAAGACGCCAAGCTGACGACCGCGTTCGCCAACATTGCCCTGTCGGGTGATTTCGGCGGCGGGTTCTTTCTGGCCAAGCTGGTCGGACAGGCCAAGGCGCGCGAACTGTTCTACCTCGCACCCACCCTGACCGGCCGGGAAGCCGCGGATATGGGTGTGGTCAACTACGCCGCGCCGCGCGAAGGCTTCGCCGATGCCGTGGCCAAGACAGCGGCGAAGATCGCCAGCGGTCCGACATCCATCTTCGCCGACATGAAGGCCAACTTCCATCTGGCGGAGACGGCAAGCCTCGACGACTATCTGCAGGTGGAAGCCGAACGCATGGCGCATGCCTTCCATACGGAAGACCACCGGGAAGCCGCGATGGCCTTCGTGCAAAAACGCACACCCGTGTTCAAAGGGCGCTGAACAGGCGTCACGACCGTTCACCATACGGAGAGCGCGCGTTGCGTCACCGTGCCGCGCGCTTCATCATCTGCGAAACTCGACGGGGGTGATGAACGATGAGCGCAACAGCAAGCCAGACGGTTTCCGACAAGTCCAACCTGCCCTGGGCCAAGATCGCCATCGGCATAGCGGTGCTGGTGGCACTGATCGCAGCCTATCGGTTGTTGCCGATATCGGAATGGGTGGAGACCTTTCGAACGTGGGTGACGGACCTGGGACCGCTCGGCTGGGTCGTTTTCATCGTCGTCTATGCGCTGACGACCTTCGCCCTCGTACCCGGCTCGATCCTGACGCTGGCGGCCGGGGTGGCGTTCGGCCTTGTGGGGGTTTCCCATCGTCATCATCGGGGCGACGCTGGGATCGGCGCTCTCTTTCCTCGCGGCGCGCTACGTCTTTCACGACAGGGTGCAGGAGAAGGTTGCCAACTATCCGAAGTTCGACGCGGTCAATCAGGCCATCGGCGACGAAGGGTGGAAAGTGGTAGGGCTGTTGCGTCTGTCCCCCGCTTTGCCGTTCTCGCTCCAGAACTGGTTTCTCGGCCTCACGCCCGTCGCCTTCTGGCCCGCGCAGATCGCCACGTTCTTCGGCATCATGCCCGGCACGCTGCTGTATGTCTGGATCGGCTCACTGGGCGGACAGGCAGCCGCGGGTGGTGGTGACACGAGCGCGATCAAATACGTCATCTTCGGCGTCGGCATTCTTGCCACGCTGCTCGTTACCGTGCTGGTGACGAAAAAGGCGCAGGCCAAACTTGCGCGGATCGAAGCCAAATCGGGCGACGCGCGTTAGGGTGCGTATATCAACACGCCGGATCGTTTCATGACCACTCTCATCGTCGCCTATATCGCCACCACGATCGTCTTCTTCGCCATCGATTTCGTGTGGCTGGGCTACGTCGCCAAGGACTTTTACCAGAACCAGATCGGCGACCTGCTGCTCGACGACTTCAACGCGGTCGTCGCAGTGGTGTTCTATCTGTTCTACGTCATCGGCATCATCATCTTCGCCGTCAATCCGGCGCTCAAGTCCGGCTCGCTCGGTACGGCCCTGCTCTACGGTGCCCTGTTCGGCGCGTTCTGTTACGGCACATACGACTTCACCAACCTGGCGACCCTGAAGGGCTACACCACCACCGTGGCGCTGGCGGACCTTGCATGGGGCACGACGCTCACCGCCGTCTCCGCAGTCGCGGGCACGTGGATCACCATGAAGATCATGGGCTGACACCCGTCACGGTGTTTTGAACGGGCGGAACGGAATTCCGTCCGTTCAAGGCCTATATGGGTCGCAAAGGAGACTTGCCATGAACAGACGCTTCTTCCTTCTCGCCGGCGGCTCCGCCGCCATGGTCGGTATGGCTGTGCTGCCCGGTCTGCGCGTACCTGCCCAGGCTGCCAGCGACCCGCTGATGACCGCCACCACATTCGGTCACGATCTTCTGCCGGACCCGGTCGGGAGGCTGGAAAAGACGGCGGAGGAATGGAAAGCCTTGCTGACGCCGGACCAGTACGCCGTGCTCCGAGAAGAGGCGACGGAACGCCCGTTCACGTCCCCGCTGCTCGAGATCAAGGAAACCGGAACCTATGCCTGCGCCGGTTGCGACCTGCCGCTTTACCGGTCGGAAACGAAGTTCGATTCCCGCACCGGCTGGCCGTCCTTCTACGAAGGCATCGCCGGGGCATTGGGCACGAAGCGCGACTTTGCCCTGTTCCTGCCGCGCACCGAAGTGCATTGCATCCGCTGCGAGGGGCATCAGGGCCACATCTTCTCCGATGGTCCGGAGCCCACGGGCAACAGACATTGCATCAACGGCGTGGCACTGAAATTCGTGGCCGACGCCGAACAGACCGGCTAGCCGCTGTTGTCGGTCAGTCGAGGCCAACCAGGGTGCCGGTGTATATGACCGGTCCCGTCGCCGTCCCGGTGGGCGAGCCCCCGGGGGGCTCCAGCGATATGGCCAGCAGATCGCCGCCGCGGGCTGGCAACGGTCCAAGATCGATGTCCCCCTCGCCGACCAGTCCGACGGACACGGCTTCCTCACCATCCGGCACATACCACAGTTCGAGGCTTTGGCCGGTCGGCTGCTCGATGCCGAGGCTTCGAACCGATACGTTTTTCGTGTCGGCATCGACCGTCACGATCAACGAAGGCTGATCGCCGTTGGCATTGACCACCGCCACGAACTGGCGGCCGGACACTGCTTCTGCGGTGGATGGTGTCCGCTCGATTCCTGCCAGCCGGTCCACCACCGGCAGCGCCTCCTGACGGACGGCGTCGTTCAGGGCGAGCAGTCCGAGGGCGAGAGCGAGCGCAGCCGCGATTGCAGTCGCTCCACGCCAGCGGCTGCGGCTGCGGCGCAATCTGGCTTCGATGTTGTCGTTGGCCGAAGTCGCGACGGGTGCGGCGGAAGACGAGTCCGCGTCCGTCAACCGGCTCGCGATCCGCGCCCAAACGCTTTCCGGCACGGCGGCGGGGGAAATGGTTGCGCTCAACGTGCCGAGCGTCCGTTCCCAGAACGCCACGGCATCGCGGGCCTCACCGTCCGTTTTCAGCCTCGTCTCGAACGCAGCACGCTCGTCGTCGGAAAGCGTGCCGATGACGTATTCCGCGGCGTCCATATGCAGGTCTTGCGGTTCGTTGCTCATCGTTTCTTTCCAGCTTGCGCCATTGCATCCGTGCGCATGATCATTGTTCCAGACAGGCTTTCAACGCGATCAATCCCCGGCGCAACCGGGTCTTGATCGTGCCGACCGGCGCCTGAAACCGTTCGGCCAGTTCCTCGCGCGAAAAGCCCTCGTAATAGGCTAGCAGCACGTAGTTGCGGTCGTCGTCCTTCATCTCGCCCAGACACAGGCGAAGCGTTTCCAGTTCCGCCACGTCGAGGGATTCGGCGTCCTGCGCTCCCAGGCGGAAAATCTGCTCCTCGTCGCCAGGTTCGTCCACGGTACGCTCCGGCTTCTGCCTGCGCAGCACGTCGATCGCCCGGTTGCGCGCCACCGTTGCAAGCCACGTGATGGGTCTGCCTTGGGCGCGGTCGTATTTCTCCGCCACCCGCCAGACCTTGAGATAGACATCCTGCAACACGTCCTCTGCGCGCCCCCTGTCCCGAAGGATACGCAGCACGACGCCAAACAGTTTTGCGTTCGTGCGTTCGTAGAGGGTGCGGAAGGCCGTGCGGTTGCCGGCAGCCACCTGGGCCATCAGGTCTTCCAGGCTGGTCTGGTCCATGCGCAGTCCACGGTCGAAGGGCGGTCGCATCTCCTTACCAACACATGGTGTCCAATCCAACCGCGGCCTTTTCAGCAGAACCGGGCACGGGCAGTGTGTCGCTATCCACGAATCCGTCCCCGCGCCCGTTCATGCCAACGATCCGCCGTCTCGACGGCACTCTCGTCAACCAGATCGCCGCCGGCGAGGTCATCGAACGGCCTGCCGCCGTGGTGCGCGAACTGGTGGACAATGCCATCGATGCGGGCGCGAGCCGCATCGAGATCGTGACGGCGGGCGGCGGGCAGGAACTGGTCCGCGTGACCGACGACGGAGCGGGTATGACCGTGGAGGACATGGCGCTGGCCATCGAGCGGCACTGCACATCGAAGCTCGCAAGATGGGCTCTCCGCCATCCGCACGCTGGGCTTTCGGGGCGAGGCTTTGCCATCCATCGGCTCGGTCGCCCGCATGACGATCCGCTCCCGGCGACGCGATGCGGATACGGGATGGGAACTGGGCGTCGACGGCGGCACCGTCTCGCAGGCCGTTCCTGCAGCGCTCGGCGCGGGCACGCGGGTGGATGTGCGCGACCTGTTCCATGCAACGCCCGCCCGGCTCAAGTTTCTGAAGACCCAGCGTGCCGAGGCCGCTGCCATTACCGAGGTGGTGCGCCGTGCGGCTTTGGCCCACCCTGCCATCCATTTCGTGCTGACGGGCACGGACCGGAACCGGTTCGACGTGTCCGCGCTGATCGGGGAAGGCCTGTCCCGCCAGGATGCTCTGCGCGGACGTCTGGCCCAGATACTGGGAGCGGACTTCACCGAAAACGCGTTGCAGATCGACGCCGAACGGGAAGGTGCGCGGCTCACCGGATATGCCGGTCTGCCGACCTTCAACAGGGGCAATGCGCTGCACCAGTTCCTCCACGTGAACGGACGCCCGGTAAAGGACCGCCAACTGACCGGCGCGGTGCGAGCGGCCTACATGGACGCGATTCCCCGCTACCGACACCCGGTCCTGGCCCTGTTCGTCGACATCGACCCTGCGCTGGTGGACGTGAATGTCCATCCCGCCAAGAGCGAAGTGCGGTTTCGCGATGCGGGACTGGTGAAAGGATTGATCGTCGGGGCCCTGCGCGAGGCCATCTCCGGCGCCCGCTTTCGCGCTGCCACGACAGGCGGTGCGCGCACGGTCGATGCGATGCGGCATGTGGCGCAGGGTTGGGAGCAACCTGCTGACGTTGTCAAACCGGCTGCCCCGTTTGGCGGTTTCGGAGAAACGGCGCAACCAGGTCTCACCGGTGCGATGGAGCCGAGCGCCGATATCCGTCCGGCAGAACCCGCACCGTCATACCAACCATCGGACAGCCCGCTCGGCGCGGCGCGGGCGCAGATCCACGAGACCTACATCGTCGCCCAGACCGCCGACGGCATCGTGCTCGTCGACCAGCATGCGGCCCACGAACGGCTGGTCTACGAGCGCATGAAGGCGGAACTCGCTGCCGGTGGGGCGGCGACGCAGATGCTGCTCGTGCCGGACATCATCGAGATGCCCGACGACGACATTGCAAGCATCATTGAGGTAAGCGACCTGCTGGAACGCAGCGGTTTGCTGGTCGAACCCTTTGGGCCCGGCACTCTGGCCGTGCGCGGAACGCCTGCGGCGCTCGGCACATGCGATACCACCGCCCTGCTGCGCGATCTGGCCGACGAACTGGCCGACTGGGGCACGGCTACGCATGTCTCCAAACGCCTCGACATGGTCGCGTCCACCATGGCCTGCCATGGCTCCGTGCGCGCAGGCCGTCGCCTGCGGCCGGAGGAGATGAACGCCTTGCTGCGCGAGATGGAAGCCACGCCTAATTCGGGCCAGTGCAACCATGGACGGCCCACCTGGGTGGAACTGAAGCTGGGCGATATTGAAAGACTGTTCGGTCGCCGCTAGATTGCGGCGGCGACCGACCCTGCGAAGTGAACCCGTGCTGAACCGTCTCGACCTGGGCCTGCCCGCGCCCGCGCAAATCCGCTACACGGAATCCGACTACAAGGTGCTGTCCCCCGGGCAGCACGTGATCTGTGCCGTGACGGGCGAGAAGATCGGGCTGGACGAGTTGCGCTACTGGTCCTGGGAACGGCAGGAGGCCTATGTGGACTGCCACGCTTCCTTCAAGGCCGAGTTGGCCGCTCGGAAGGTTGCCGAAGGCTAGCGTTCGCCCGTTCGTTTTGCGAAGGCCTTGAACGCGTCGTCGATGATCGTTTCACCACGCTTCGGGTTCTCGAAGATCAATTCCACGGGGAGTGCGAAGGATTGGTCGTGGAGTGCTCTCTGCCGTTCACCAGCCCCCGCCAGCCTCACCTTGTCCTTTTCCGTCGTCGCCAGGGCTGCGTTCAGGCCGGCGGCCTGCTCCAGCAGCGCGTCGCAGTCAGCGGGCTCGTAAGGGTGATGGTCCGGAAAGGTCCGGCGCTCCACGATCACCGCTTCGACCGCTTCCAAACTGCGAAAGAACTTGTCCGGGTCGCCGATGCCGCAATAGGCCAGCACCTTCACGCCGCGCCACCGGGCAGGGTTCGGCACCTGCAACAGCCCCGTCATGACCGGCTTTGCCATGCGCGCGGCATGGCGCACGACAGCGACGCCGCCCTGCGACTTGCCGACCACCAGTACCGCCGATGCGCGTGCAAGCTGAACTTTGAGGGGGGCGCGCAACGGCCCGGCGGGATGGACGAAACCGTTGCCGATGGAACGGTTGGAATCCACCACCACCAGCGTGAAGTCCTTGTGGAGGGAGGGGTTCTGGAACCCGTCATCCATGATGATGAGCGAAACCCCGGCTGCCTCCAACGCTTTGGCCCCCGCCACACGGTCCGAACTGACGACACACGGGCCATGTGCGGCCAGAAGCAGGGCTTCGTCCCCCACCGTGCGGGCCGTATCCCTGTCTGCATCGACGCGGTGCGCGCCGCTGGCGGTGCCACCGTAACCCCGGCTGAGAAACCCCGGTACAAGCCCGCGCGCGCGCGCGATACGTGCCAGGGCGATCGCGGTCGGCGTCTTGCCTGCGCCGCCGGCGATGAAATTGCCGATGCAGATGACCGGAACCTGCGCCGCGTAGGAGGGCCTGGCCGCCATCCGGTGGCCGCTCACCGCACCGTAAGCCAGGGCCGCCGGAGCCATTGCCCAGGCGGCGAGACCCGGCTTTTCGTACCAGAACGAGGGCGTGTCGGAGATGGCCACCGGCTGCTACTGGGCCGCGATGGAATGCGCTGCATGACGCAGTGCACGGCGTTCGAGCTGGGCTTTGAGTTGCAACGGTGCGGTGAACGGGTCGAGGCACTGCATCGTCCGATCCAGCGCGCCGCGCAGGCCGTCGATCGTCTCCCCCGCCCGGACGGTCATGGCGTCGCGCAGTTCGGGATGGGCCCACAGATGCTGGATGTGGGCTGCGATGTCTCGCGCGTCCTCGACCAGAATGGCCGCGTCGTTCTCCAGCAAAGCCTGATAGGTATCGCGGAAGTTCTGCACGTAACGGCCCGAAAGGACGGCCGCGCCCATCAGAACCGGCTCGATGGGGTTCTGCCCGCCCTGCGCGCGCGCTCTTCCGGCTGCTCGTCGTGGTGCCGAGGGAACGCCCCAGCAGGGCGACATTCGCCAGTTGCAGAAACAGTCCAGTTTCACCGATCGTATCGGCGAGATAGATATCCGTCGTCGGCGTAATCATGCCTCCGGAAGACCGGCGGGCGTGGGAAAGCCCGGACGTCTCCAGCATCGCGACGATCTCGTCTGCCCGTTGCGGATGTCGTGGCGCGATGATCGTCAAGGCGTCCGGGTGCCGCTCGGTGAGCAGGCGGTGGGTCTGCGCGACCACGCTTTCCTCATCACCATGGGTCGACAGGGCCAGCCATGTCGGGCGCTCGCCAATCTGTGCCTTCAGTTCACCCGCGGCGGCCGGGTCGTAGACCGGCGGGGCAGCGTCCAGTTTCAGGTTGCCGACGTCGATGACACGGGGTGCGCCCAACTGCCTGAAGCGCTGCGCGTCTAGCGAGGATTGCGCGGTAATGAGGGCCAACTTGCCGAATATGCGCCGCGACAGTTCGGGCCGCTTGCGCCAACGCCGGTCGGAACGGTCCGACATGCGGCCATTGACGAGAATCTGCGGTATCTTGCGGGCTTGCAGTTCACCGATCGTTGTCGGCCACACTTCGGACTCCGCAAAGATGACGAGATCGGGCTTCCAGTGGTCGACGAATCGCGTCACTGCCTTGGGCAGGTCGAGGGGGATGTACTGGTGTAGCGTGCCGGTGCGCATCCGCCCCTTCAACATGTTGGCCGATGTCACCGTTCCCGTCGTTACGACCAGATTGATGCCGGTATCTTCCAGCCGGTTGATGAGCGGAAGGATGGCCAGGGATTCGCCTACGCTGGCCGCGTGAAGCCAGATCATCGGCCCCTCCGGACGGACGTAGCTGGCATAGCCGTAGCGTTCGTAACGCGCGCTGGCTATCTTCCTTGCCGCGTTTCGCTCGCCGACGCAGGAAGATGCCGACGAAGGGGTAGACGCTCGACCCGACCAGGCGATAGGCGCGCAACGCCACCGTAGCGGCGACAGATCGATACCAACCGCTCATCGGGTGTTGCCTGGAAGGGGAATCATCGCATCGTCATGCAGCGCGATTCAGGCATTTTCCGGTTCGAGCAACTTGTGCATGTGGACGATGAAGTAGCGCATGTGCGCATTGTCGACCGTGGATTGGGCCTTCGCCTTCCACGCCGCCCGGGCAGAGGTGTAGTCGGGAAAGATGCCGACGACGTCGAGTGCATCGAGGTCGCGGAAGGTGATGCCTTTCAGGCTTTCCAGTTCCCCGCCGAAAACGAGGTGCAGAAGCTGTTTGGGTTGCGTCTCGATGGCCATAATCGTTCGTCCTTTCGCACGGTGTTCTGCCTGCGCTCATCCCATATGTGGGGCCGCGAGGACAAGCATTTCCTGATGATGAGAGGCGGCTGACGCGATGAGATGGGGATGGCTGGTTTGCCTGCGGTTGTAGATCGGCACATTGCCGTCGAGATCGGTCAGACGCCCGCCGGCCTCGTGGAGGATCAGGTCCGCCGCCGCCAGATCCCAGTCTTTCGGGCCGGACCGGGCGAGGCCCAGATCGACGCGCCCTGCCGCGACCATGGCGATGCGGTAGGCGAGGGATGGAACGTAGGGCATCCGCTCCGCCTTGCCATCGAGCGTATCGCGCATCGCCGTCTGCAATCCGCGCGGACCGGTGACGCGAAGCATGGCCGGCGGCGGCGCGCAGGCAAGTTGCCGCCCGTTCAGCCAGGCACCGCCACCGGGCGTCGCGGTGTAGGTCTCGTCGAGCGCAGGGCAGAACAGAACGCCGGCAACGGGACGGCCCGCTTCCACGATCCCGATGGATACGCACCATTGTCTGCTGCCGGCGAGAAAGCCGCGCGTGCCGTCGATGGGGTCCACGACGAAGGTGCGGTCATGCCCGATGCGCCCGTCCTCATCGTCGGCCGTTTCCTCCGACAACCAGCCATAGTCCGGGCGAGCCGCGAGCAATTCCCGCTTCAGGAACGTGTCGACGGCGAAATCGGCTTCGCTGACGGGGGATTGCCCCTCTTTCATCCACACTTTGGGATCATCGCCGAAATAGTCCATCGCGATGGCCCCGCCGCGCGTGGCGAAATCCGTGATGAGAGCGAGATCGTCCTTCAAAGTCTCAGCGTCCGGCAACGGTCATACCCTCGATCAGTAGCGTGGGTGCGCAGGTGGAGAAGCCGGTTTGCAGATCGCTGGCCGCTTCCATGCGGGCGATCATGTCGGGCAATCGCCCTGCGATCGTCACTTCGGAGACGGCGAAGGTCATCGCGCCGTTCTCGATCCAGAAGCCGGACGCGCCGCGCGAATAGGTGCCGGTGACGAGATTGGCGCCCTGCCCGATCATTTCGGTCACGTAGAAACCGCTCGGCAGTGCCGCGATCATGTCCTCCGGGCGAGCGAGCCCCGGGATGCAGGGTCAGGTTGGTGGAGGACGGGCTGGTGCCGGACCCTGCGCGGGTGGCGCGTCCGTTGGTTTCCATGCCCAGTTCGCGCGCCGTGGCGCTGTCCAGAACCCAGGTTTTCAAGATGCCCTTGTCGACCAGATCGTAGGCGTCGCCCGCCACCCCTTCCCCATCGAACGGGCGGCTGGACTGGCCACGGGTGACGAACGGATCGTCGGTGATGGTGATCGTTTCCGGCGTGATCGTCTCGCCCAACCGATCGAGCAGGTAGGACGTGCCCCGGGCGATCATCGCCCCGTTGGCAGCACCCGTGATGTGGCCGACGAAACCGCGGGCGATGCGGGGCGCGAGGATGACCGGCACGGATTGCGTTTCCACCTGGCGCGGGTTCAGTTTGGCGACGGTTCGCTCTCCAGCCAGATCGCCCGATGGACGCCGGGTCGCGCAGGTCTTCGCCGTGGCGCTGGGAATCGAAGTCGTAGTCGCGCTGCATGGCGGTGCCTTCACCGGCAACCGCGGATACGGAAAGCGAGAACCGGCTTGTGCGGTAAGCACCGCTGAAGCCTTCGCTGGTGACCAGCACAGCGCCGCCCTGCCCGTAGCCGTACGACGCGCCGGAGCTTTTCGCGACACCGTCGATATCGAGCGCTGCCGCCTCGCAGGCAAGCGCCGCCTCGCGCATGTCGTCATGGGTGGGTTCCGTGCCATCGAACAGGTCGAGATCGCGGAACTCTGTCGCCAGTCGCTCAGACGGGGCGAGGCCCGCAAACCGGTCCGGTGGCGAGACCCGCGCCATGGACACTGCGCGCTCGGCAAGTGCCGCGATATCGTCGGGCCGGTTGGCGTTGATGCTGGCGGACCGATCGCCCACGAAAACCCGTAGCGTAAACCCGGCATTCTCGGCGCTTTCCGTATCTTCCACCCGACCGTCCCGCACCTGAACGCCCGTCGACCGGCTGGCGGACACCACCGCATCACCCGCATCCGCACCTGCCTCGACAGCGGCTTCCACGAGAGCGGCAGCACGGTCCTGCAGAGTATCGAGGTCGAAAACCTGGGTCATGAAGCTGCGCGGGGTGAGGAAACTGTGTCCGTTTCCTATGGGCTTGTCCCGACCGCGACAAGGCCGGACCGGGCCATGCTTGCATCATGCGCCCCGTCGCCACACTGTCGCGCCATGCAAACCGAATCCGACCGTCTTCCCCATGGCTGATCCCGCCGGCCCGTCGATGGTCTTCGTCGAAGCCGTCGTCCTGCTCGGCGGCGCGACGATTGCCGCGCCGCTGTTCAAGAAGATCGGTCTCGGCACCGTGCTGGGCTACCTGTTTCTCGGCCTGCTGCTCGGCCCCATCCTGCAGTTCGTCGGGCGCGGTGAAGGGGAGGACGTGCTGCATGTGGCCGAACTCGGCGTCGTGTTGCTGCTCTTCATCGTCGGGCTGGAACTGAAGCCCGCCCGGCTGTGGGACATGCGCGGCGAAATCTTCGGCCTCGGCGGCTCGCAGGTTCTGCTGTCCGGGCTGCTGATCGGCGCGCTGGCCTGGTGGTTGCGGTTCGAATGGGCGGCCGCCCTGGCGGTCGGGTTCGGACTGGCGCTCTCCTCGACCGCCTTCGCCCTGCAGCTGATGGAAGAGCGTGGCGAGAGCGGCACCGACCTACGGCAAGCGCGCATTCTCCATCCTGCTGTTTCAGGATCTGGCCATCGCGCCGCTCCTCGTCGCCGTGCCGCTGCTGGCTGCGGGCAGCATGGAGATTACCGGGGCCGGTATGGGACAGGTGGGCATTGCAATCGCATGTGTGGTGGCGCTCATTCTGGCTGGACGCTACGCGCTGAACCCGCTGTTCGACATCATCGCCGATACCGGCGCGCGCGAAGCGATGATCGTGGCGGCTTTGTTCGTCGTCATCGGGGCGGCGGTGCTGATGCAGTTTGCAGGGCTGTCCATGGCCATGGGCGCGTTCATCGCCGGGGTCATGCTGGCCGAATCGCGCTACCGGCACGAGCTGGAGGCCGATATCGAGCCGTTTCGCGGCGTGCTGCTCGGCCTGTTCTTCGTCGCTGTCGGCCTGTCAGTCGATCTCGGTGTGGTGCTGGACAACTTCTGGCTGATCGTCGCCGTGGTTCCGGTCACGATGATCGTGAAGGCAGTCGTTCTTTACTGGCTGTCGCGGGCGTTTGGGTCAGACCACAACGACGCGGCGCGCATCTCCGGGGTTCTGCCACAGCACGGGGAGTTCGGCTTCGTCCTGTTCACGGCGGCAACGAGCGCGGCGCTGCTCGATAGCGAGAACGCCTCCATCCTGATCGCCTGCGTGACCCTGTCGATGATGGCGACGCCATTGTCGGTCTATATCGCAACGCAGTTGCAATCGGGCTCCGGCGAAGCGGAGCAGATGGACGAGGATTTCGACGGGGCCGGGTCGGACGTGCTGATGATCGGCTTTTCGCGCATGGGGCAGATCGCATCGCAGGTGCTGCTGGCCGGTGGCAACGACGTGACCGTGCTCGACAATTCCGCCAACCGGATGCGGCAGGCGGAGCGGTTCGGATTTCGCATCTATTTCGGTGACGGCACCCGCAAGGACGTGCTGCGCGCCGCCGGTATCGAACGGGCCAAACTGGTGGCTGTCTGCACCCAGAACAAGGAAACGACCGACGAAATCGTGGAACTCATCCACCACGAATATCCCGGCGTGCAGATCTACGTGCGCAGCTACGACCGAGGCCACGCGCTGGAACTGCTGGCACGGGAGCGGGTGTGGCAGATCCGCGAAACCTTCGAGAGCGCGCTCGTCATGGGCGGCGCGCTGTTGCAGGCCAGCGGATGCAGCGAGGACGATGCCGCCCGTATCGTCGCCGACGTGCGCAGGCGCGACAAGGACCGGTTGAACGAACAGCTGAAGGACGGGTTGACCGCCGGTCGCCAGCATCTGCATTTCGAACCGGTGCCGGAACCCCTCGACACGGTCGAGCGTCACGAACACCACGAGAAACCGGGCACCCAGCCCACCCAGGCCGCCGAATAGGAATTACCATGTCCGATATCACCCCCTTCCACCTCGCCTTCCCTGTCCACGATCTGGAAGCGGCGCGGGATTTCTACACCAACGGGCTCGGCTGCGGCACGGGCCGCGAGAGCGACCACTGGATCGACTTCGACCTGCACGGTCATCAGATCGTCGCGCACCACAAGGACGGTATGGAAACCGGCATCGCCACCACCAATGCCGTCGATGGCGACGACGTGCCCGTGCCGCATTTCGGCGTCGTGCTGCGGATGGAAGACTGGCAGGCCATGAGCGAGCGGCTGCTCGCACGGGACGACACGCGCTGGGTCATCCGGCCCCGGGTGCGGTTCAAAGGCGAACCGGGGGAGCAGGCGACGTTCTTCCTGCTCGACCCGTCCGGCAACGCGCTGGAGTTCAAGGCCTTTGCCGATATGGGGTCGCTCTTTGCCAAATAGGCCCGCCTGATGGCCGACGCAGAACCGGCTGCCGTCAAACCGACCTCCGAAAAGGGCGTCTTCACAACCGGCTCCACCATGCGCCACGTCGTGGTGATGACGGCGACGTCGTCGGTCGGACTGGTGTCGATCTTCATCGTCGATGCCATCACGCTGTTCTACATCGCCCTGCTCGGACAGCAGGAACTGGCCGCCGCCGTAGGCTATGCGGCCACCATCATGTTCTTCTCCATCTCGATCTGCATCGGACTGTCGATTGCCGCCGCCGCGATGGTCGGGCGGGCATTCGGCGCGGGCGACGTGGAAGGCGCGCGGCGCATGGCGACCTCCTCGCTCGTGATCCTCGTATCGGCGACGGTGCTGATCGTCGCCTTCCTGTATCCCACACTGCCATACTTCCTGCATCTGCTGGGCGCGCGGGGTGAAACGCTGCAACTGGCGATCGACTTCATGCGCATCGTCGTGCCGTCGATCCCGCTGCTCGGTTTCGGCATGTGCGCGGGCGCGCTGCTGCGGGCGAAGGGCGACCCCAAGCGGGCCATGTTCGTTACCCTCTCCAGCGGGGCGGCGGCGCTGGTGTTCGACCCGTTGCTGATCTTCGGCTTCGACCTCGGCCTGACGGGCGCCGCCATCGCCACCGTTCTGGTGCGCTGCGTGATGGTCGCCGTCGGGCTGTGGGCGCTGGTGCGGGTTCACGACATGCTCGGGCCATACCGTCTGTCGGAAAGCTGGCGCATGGCGAAACCGTTCATGGTCATCGCCCTGCCCGCCGTCGCCACCCAGCTCGCCACGCCGGTGGGCAATGCCTATGTCACCCAAGCGGTCGCGGACTTCGGCGACGATGCCGTGGCAGGCTGGGCCATCGTCGGGCGGTTGCTGCCGGTGGCGTTCGGCACGATCTTTGCGCTTTCGGGAGCCGTGGGGCCGATACTGAGCCAGAATTACGGGGCCGACAATTTCGGCCGCTTGCGCCAGACCATGCGCGATGCGCTGGTGTTCACGCTGATCTACTGCCTGACCGCGTGGGCGCTGCTGGCACTGTTTCAGGGGCAGATCGTGGCCCTGTTCGGCGCGACCGGCGAGGCGGAAACGGTGGTGCGGACCTTCTGCGCGTTCGTTGCCGGGTCGTTCCTGTTCAATGGCGCGCTATTCGTGGCCAACGCCGCGTTCAACAATCTCGGCTTTGCCTTCTACGCCACCATCTTCAACTGGGGCCGCGCCACGCTGGGGGTCATCCCGTTCGTGTGGGCGGGGCAGAAGCTTGGCGGTGTGGAGGGACTGCTGATCGGCTGGGGGCTGGGCGCGATCGTGTTCGGTATCGCCGCCGTGGTCGTGGCATTCCGCGTCATCGCCGCCCTGCCGACGCGGGCGCGGCAGGAGCAACTGGACCACCGCAGGTCGGCCCCGCCCGGCGCGAACTCGGCCTTCACCAGCGGCAAGGGCGCAAGTTTCAACGTCGACTAATTCCCGGCTGCAGCCTCCAACGGGCGACCGACGGTGACGACGGACGGGTCGGCGGACAGCAATTCCTGCGCCATCCGCTTCACGTCGTCCAACGTGACATCGGCGATATAGCCGGAGCGGCGGTCCATGTAGTCGATGCCCAGATCGCTTTCCTGAATGGCGACCAGCACCGAGGCGATCTTCGCCGACGTGTCGAGGTTGCCGATCGCGTAGGAGCCGGTGATGTAGGCCTTGGCGCGGTCCAGCTCTTCCTGGGTCGGACCATCCTCCGCCATGCGCTTCACCTCTTCCAGAATGATATCGACCGTCTGCTGCGCCCGGTCCCCCTGGGTGGCCGAACCGCCACCGAGCAGACCGGAATGGTCGTTGAGCGACAGGTACGTGCCGACGCCGTAGGCGAGGCCGCGCTTCTCCCGCACTTCCTCGTACAGCCGCGATGAGAACGAGCCGCCGCCGAGCACGTAGTTCATCAGGTAGGCGGCAAAGAAGTCCTCGTCGTCGCGCTTGATGCCCGGCAAGGTGAAGGTGATCGACGTCTGGGGCGTGTCGAGGTCGACGTGCCGGTCCTCGCCGGTCTCCACCACGATTTCGGGCACGGGCGTCAACTGCGCCGCTGCAGGCAGGCCGCCGAACACGTCGTCCAGCACCTCGATCAGGTCTTCCGGCGAGATGGCACCCACGACGCCGATGATGAGATTGTCACGCGCGAAGACGCGCTCGTGATAGGCTTTCAGATCGTCCGGCTGCAGGGCGGCTACCGTGTCCAGCGTGCCGGAGGATGGGCGACCATAGGGATGATCGCCATAGATCAGTTCCTGCATCGCCTTGCCCGCGATCGCGTTGGGCTGGGTTTCCTGTTGCCGCAGGTTGTTGGACAGGGACGCCTTCATTCGCTCCAGCGGTTCGGCGTCGAAACGCGGCTCCGCCAGCATCTTGCGCAGAAGTTCGAAACCCTCCGTCCGGTCATCGACTATGGTCTGGGCCGAACCGGAAAACGTGTCGCGTCCGGCATTGAAGGAATAGTTCAACCCGGCATCGTCCAACGCTTCCTGAAGCTGCTGGCTGGTCATGTCGGCTGCCCCCTCGTCCAGCATCGTGGACACGAGTTCGGCAGTGCCTTCCCTGCCCTCGGCATCCTGCGACGAGCCACCCTTGAAGGTGAACGACATGGCGATGAGGGGGACGGTGTAGTCTTCCACCAGCATGGCCGTGATGCCCTGCTTGCTGGTGACCTTCTGGATGTCCACCGCCCAGGCGTTGGTCATGGAGACGGCCAGCGCGACGAAGAGCGGTGGCTGCGGTCTTGAAAAGGATCATGGGTTCAGCCTTCTCTCTCGGTTTCGGGTTCGGCCTCGGGTTCGAGCATCGGTTCGCGGCGTCATTTCGGACGACGGAGCAGCCGTCGCGGCGACAGCCGGTTCGGGCAAGAGGTTGCCGGTCACGGAGCGAACGATCTGCAGATAGGCTGCAGCAGCCTTTTGCACCGCGTCCGGCGTAACGGCGGCGATGCGGTCGGGCCATTCCTGCACGTCCGCGATCGTCTGTCCCGATGCGAGCGATGCGCCGTAGATACGGGCCAGCGTCGACTGGCTGTCCCGTGCGAAAATGGCGGAGCGGCGCAGCCGTTTGACCGCGCGATCGATCTCCGACTGTGTCACACCGTTCTCGACGATCTCGGCAATCGCCGCGTCGGTCGCGGTTTCCAGATCGGCAAGCGTCGCGTCCCCGCGAGGCGTGGCGTAGACGCCGAACTCGGTATCATCGAGCGAGCCGCCCCGGTAATAGGCGCCGGCCCCCGTGGCGATCTCGTCACCCAAAACCAACGCGCGGTAGAGACGGCTGGTGGTGCCACCACCGAGAATCTCGCCCAGTATTTCCAGCGCCTCCGCCTCGCCCTCATCGGCATTCGCATAGGACGGCACGAGGTACAGACGCTGGAAGACCGGCTGGCGCACCCGGGCATCGGACAGGTCCACACGCCGCGCGGCCCGGGGCCGTGGTTCACTCGGCCGGGCGCGTTCACCAGGTTCGGCGCGGCGTTCCACCTTGCCGTAGGTATCTTCGGCCAGTGTCTTCACCGTCGCCGCATCGACGTCACCGGCGACGACCAGAATGGCGTTGTTGGGAGTGTAGAACCGGTCGTAGAAGAAGATCGCATCGTCCTTCATCAGCGCGTTCATCTCGTGCGACCAGCCGATGATCGGCACGCCGTAGGGATGGTTCTGGTACAGCGCGGCACTCATGGCCTCGCGCAGCAGGGCGCCCGGGTTGTTCTCCGTGCGCTGGTTGCGTTCCTCGTTGACGACATCCCGTTCGGCCAGAATCTTGTCCTGTTCGATGACCAGATTTTCCATCCGATCGGCTTCCAGCCGCATCATCTCGGGCAGAACTTCCGGCGTCACCCGCTGGAAATAACCGGTATAGTCGTTGGACGTGAACGCGTTTTCAGACCCGCCGATGGCCGCTATGCGCTTGGAAAACTCGCCATCGGCGACCGTCTCCGTGCCCTTGAACATGAGGTGTTCGAGATAATGGGCAATGCCGGACTTGCCAGGGCGTTCGTCGGCCGCACCGGCCTTGTACCACACCATATGGGTGACCACCGGTGCGCGGCGGTCGGGGATGACGACGACCTGCATGCCGTTTTCCAGCGTGAAGGAGGTAATCTGCGGTCCATCGAAACCGGTCTTCGCCTCTGTGGTCGTATCGGTCGCGTGGGCCGACAATGGCAGGCTGAGAAACAGAAGTACGGTGAAGAGCAGTTTCATCGCGAAGTACCATCGGGTTTGGGAAGGCGGGTTATGCCGCCCTATATGGGCATGGATCGGGCGCTTGCATGGCATGATGCCTGACAATTCTGTCATGGAGCCCGTTCTGCGACATCGTGTCGGAAGAAACCGAACGCACTCAGCCCGATGGTGCGTTTGTCGACCCGTTCGAAACCGTCGATCCAGTCGGGAAGCGAAGCGGCCTCTTCTTCCAGAACGATGAGGGCGTCCGGAGCCAGCCAACGGGCTTTGCGGAGCGCGTCTATCGCCTGTTCGCCAAGACCGCGACCATAGGGTGGGTCGAGAAACACGAGGTCGAACTCCCCCGGTGCAAGGCCGGGGGCCAAGGCGCTGCGCTTCACGATGCGGGCGACGTCGTCCAGTTTCAGCGCAGCGATATTGGTCGAGATGAGCCGCGCCGCCCTGGCGTCGTTTTCGACGAACGTGACGCTTGCCGCACCCCGGGAGATCGCCTCGCAACCAAGCGCGCCCGTGCCGGCAAACACGTCCAGCACACGGGCGTCCGGGATGCGATTGCGATGGGCAAGGATATTGAACAGGGTTTCCCGCGCCCGGTCGGAGGTCGGGCGGATGCTGCGGTCGTCCGGCTGCGCCAGCCTCCGTCCGCGCAGGCTACCGCCGACGATCCGCACGGGGTCCGCCCTTCCCGCCCGGCTTTCCCCCTCCTGGCTTTCCCCCTCCCGGCTTCCGCCCGGTCGGGTCGAGGCGTTTCCGGTTCGTGTCGAGGCGTTGCAGGGGATCGATCTTTTTCGGTTTGACCTTCGGTTTCTTCTCGGCCGCAGGCTGTTTCGCCTTCGGCATCGTGGCGGCAAGCGGTGCGTCGAAGTTCGCGCCCGACGCTGCGATCAGCTTCGACCCGAGCTGGTCGCGCAGGGTGCGGGAACGAACTTCCACCACCGCGCCTTCCGGCAGGTCGCCGAGCTGGAACGGGCCGTAGGAAATGCGGATCAGGCGGTTCACGTCGAGGTCGAGCGCGCCCAGCACGTTCTTCACCTCGCGGTTCTTGCCCTCGCGCATGGCGAAGGTCAGCCATACGTTGCTGCCCTGCTTGCGCTCCAGTTCCGCCTCGATGGACCCGTAGAGAACGCCGTCCACCGCGATGCCGTCACGCAGGGTGTCGAGCTGCTCCTGCGTCACCGTGCCGTGGGCGCGCACGCGGTAGCGGCGCAGCCAGCCGGTGGAAGGCAGTTCCAACGCCCGCGACAGACCGCCATCGTTCGTCAGCAGCAGCAGGCCTTCGGTGTTGATGTCGAGACGCCCGATGGTGAGCACCCGGGGAAGATCGTCCGGCAGCGTATCGAACAGGGTGCGCCTGCCTTCCGGATCGCGCGCGGTCGTCACCGTGCCGGAGCGCTTGTTGTGCAGCCACAGGCGCGTGCGCTCGATCATGGGCAGCGGCGCGCCGTCGACGAGGATGGTGTCGCCGTCACCAACCACGCAGGCGGGTGTCTTCAGCGTCTTGCCGTTGACGTCGACACGCCCGGCGTCGATCCAGCGTTCGGCATCGCGGCGTGAACACAGGCCGGCGCGGGCGATGCGCTTTGCAATCCGTTCGCCCTTCGCAGAAGCCTGCGCCGCATCATCGATGGAAGTATCGGAGTTTTTCATACCTGCTCCCTAGCCCAAACGGATGCGGCTTGCGACAAGGTTTCCCATGAGTTTCATGTCGATTGCACTGGACGAAGCACGTGCCGCCGCCGCGCGGGAGGAAGTGCCGGTGGGGGCGGTGCTCGTGCGCGGCGGTACGATCGTCGCGCGAGCGGGAAACCGGACGCGCGAGTTGAACGACCCGACGGCCCATGCCGAAATTCTTGTCATTCGCGCGGGCTGCGCGGCGCTGGCCAGCCAGCGACTGCCTGGCTGCGATCTGTACGTAACGCTGGAACCCTGCGCCATGTGCGCGGCGGCCATCTCGTTTGCCCGTATCGAGCGCCTGTATTTCGGCGCCGCCGACGGCAAGGGCGGGGCGGTCGTTAATGGGGGACGGTTCTTCGGGCAGAAGCAGTGCCTTCACGCGCCGGACGTGTATGACGGCATTGCTGCCGCCGAAGCGAGCGCGCTTCTGCAGGGTTTCTTCAGACAGCGACGCTGAACGCGAGACCGGGGCGACCGATCTAGAAGGCAGGTGCGTTGGTCGGGTCGGTCACGACACGGCGTTCGCGTTTTTCCTTCTCACCGACCACGCCGACGGCAGCCGAATCCGACGGTGTCCGGTATTCGATCGGTGGGTCCGTCAGATAGCGACGCGGACCGGAACCCGTTGCACCACGTGCCTGCCTGCGGGCGGCGATGACCCGTTCCCGGGCGACTTTCTGTTTGCGCAGGTCCGTTCCGCCGTCCCGGTCCAGATCGCCTATCATCTTGGGGCGGGCGATGTTTGGGCGTTCGGCACCTTCGATCGTCAGCGACCCTTCATCGATACGGGTCGTCACGTCGTCACTGGTGTTGGCACCTGACAGCAGCGCCGCGCGGCGGGCTTCGGGATCGACGGGAAACGACCCGTCGTTTGCAGCGCCTTCGACGGGTTGCGGCAACGCCGTACCGTCGGGCGCGCGCACCAGGTCCGGCCGTGCGGAATAATCGATAGGCTCTTTCCGTTCCCGGCTGCCGAGCGATACGAGACCGGCAACGTCGCTGAGAAGCTGCGCTTCCTGCGTCACCCCGGTCCCATAGGTGGTGCCACCGATGCACCCGGCCAGACCGAACATGGAAACGAGGGCGATGAGGCGCAGAAACATGGCAGACTAGTCCCCCGGACGCGAATTGTGACGCGAAAGTTCGGCAGTTTCCGACCAGAAACCACCCGTGTCGAGCCTAGGCCACAGAAATGTGGCCTTAGCTTGGCTGCTGCGAAAGCCGACGGCCGGCCAACGCTGCAACCAACTGACTAGGCTTCCCCGACACGAGTCAAGACTTTCCTTCAATCTCCCGCATGGCGGCGGCGTCCCGGGGAGACAGATCGGCATAGTCCTTGTCGCTGCCAACCTCCGGCAGAACCCGCCACGACCGCGCGCAACGGGTACCAAGGGCGTAGCCCATCGCGACCGCAACGCCGGCGACCTCCGGCAGCCGGAAATCGTCCGCATCGCCTTCGCCCTGTTCGATGGCGATCTGGCTGACGATGCAGATGTCCGCCATATCGAGGCCTTGCACCGCCTCGAACAGGTCCGTGTCCGCGATGAGAACCCGAGGCGCCGCTTCCAGCGAGGAGCCGATCCGCTTGTCACGCCGCGCCACTTCCAGCGCCCCCAGCACGACCCGGCGCACGGTGCGCACCTTCGCCCATTTCGCAGCCAGCGCATCGTCCCGCCACGCCGGATCGACAGGGGCGAACTGTTGCAGATGTACGCTATCGCCTTCGGGATAGCGCTCTGCCCACGCCTCTTCCATCGTGAAGACGAGCATAGGAGCTGTCCAGGTCACCACGCAGTCGAACAGACGGGAGACAACCTGCAACGCGGCCTTGCGACGGGTCGAAGACGGAGCATCGCAGTAAAGCGCGTCCTTGCGCACGTCGAAATAGAAGGCGGAGAGTTCGGAGTTCATAAAACCGAACAGTTTCGCCATCACGCCCTTGTAGTCGAAGGCGTCGTAACCCGCGCGAATTTCACCGTCCAGCACGGCGAGACGATGGAGCATGAGACGCTCGACCTCCTCCATCTCTCCAACCGGCACTTCGTCGCCCTCGTAGTGAGCCAACGTACCGAGCATCCAGCGCAGGGTGTTGCGGATCTTGCGGTAGGAATCGACCGAGGTCTTGATGATCTCCGGCCCGATGCGGGTGTCGTCCTGATAGTCGACCGAGCAGGTCCACAGGCGCAGGATGTCCGCGCCGTATTGCTTGATGATATCCTGCGGCGCGATCGTATTGCCCAGCGACTTCGACATCTTGCGCCCGTCTTCGGCCATGACGAAACCGTGGGTGAGCACGGTGTCGTATGGCGCACGGCCACGGGTGCCGCAGCTTTCCAGCAGCGAGGAATGGAACCAGCCGCGATGCTGGTCGGAGCCTTCCAGATACAGATCGGCCGGCCATTTCAGGTCGTCGCGCTGTTCCAGGCAGAAGGCGTGGGTGGAGCCGGAATCGAACCACACGTCGAGAATGTCGCGCACCTGTTCCCACTGGTCGGGGTCGTCCACCAGTCCGTCGAGGAACCGCACCTTTGCACCATCCTCATACCACGCATCGGCCCCTTCGGCCTTGAAGGCGTCCATGATGCGGGCGGTGAGGGCGTCGGAGTGATCGAAATCCGGGCCGGGGATGATCTGGCCGGTTTCCGGGTTGCGGAACACGCTGATCGGCACGCCCCATGCGCGCTGGCGCGACAGCACCCAGTCCGGCCGGTCCGCGATCATGCCGCGCAGGCGGGTCTGGCCGCGGGCGGGCACGAAGCGGGTGTCGTCGATGGCTTTCAGGGCGGTGGCGCGGAGGGTGCCGTCTTCGGTCATGCCATCCTTGTCCATATGGACGAACCACTGGGGCGTGTTGCGGAAGATGATCGGTTTCTTGGAGCGCCACGAATGGGGGTAGTCGTGCTTCAGCCGCCCGCGCGCGAACAGGTTGTTGGCCTCGATCAGCGCGGTGATGACGCGCTGGTTGGCGTCGCCCTTCTTGCCCTTGTCGTCGATGACGCGGGCCGGATTGCCGGTGTCGGGGCCGAAGCCGGGGGCGTCGTCGGTGTAGTAGCCGGCGTCGTCCACGGTGAAGGGAATGGCTGGGGAGATGCCTTGCGCTTCGAGTTGGGCGCGCGACGCGTTCCAGACCTCGAAGTCGTCCGCACCGTGGCCGGGGGCCGTATGGACGAAGCCCGTGCCTGCGTCGTCGGTGACGTGGTCGCCAGCGAGGAGCGGGACGGCGAAGTCGTAGCCGAGATGTTTGAGGGGGTGGTCGAGGACCATGCCATTGAGATCGGATGCGGGAACGTCGGCGAGCGCTTGAAGGTCAGTTTTGCCTTGGCTGCGCACTCCTCTGCCAGCTTATCAGCGAAGACGAACTTTGCGCCCGGTTGGGGACCGAAATCGTTTTCGGCGGTAGCGACTTCGTAGAGGCCGTAGGAGATGGTTTTGGAGAATGAGACCGCGCGGTTGCCGGGCATGGTCCACGGCGTCGTGGTCCAGATGACGATGGAATCTTGAGTTGCTCGCATCGGTCATCAACATCGGTATCCGTTCCGCGTATTCCGACATCGGTCTCCTCGCTTCGTCGGATCCGGATTCCAGCTTCAGACGATTCCGGGTGTGCCTTCGATGACGAATCGGAAACCCACCCAAACCGTATCGCTCTCATACGTCTCGTATTCGATCTCCGCCTCGGCCAGCGCGGTGCGTTCGACCACGCTCCACATGATCGGCTTGGACCCGCGATAGAGCTGGCCCGAACGCGCGAACTTCATCAGCTCGCCCGCGATGATGGCTTCGGATTCAAAGTTCATCGTCAGATACGGATTCGCGAAATCGCCGACCACACCCAATCGCTGGAACTCTTCGCTCTGCACTTCCACCCAGCCGGCGGCGAAGTCGCGGCATTCGCGGCGGAATTCGTTGATCGGCACCTCGTCCTTGTTGCGGCCCTTGGCGCGATACTGCTCCTCGATCTTCCATTCGATCGGCAGGCCGTGGCAGTCCCAGCCGGGCACGTAATTGCTGTCGCGGTTGCGCATCTGGAACGAGCGGGTCACTACGTCCTTCAGGATCTTGTTGAGGCCGGTGCCCATGTGGATGTTGCCGTTGGCGTAGGGCGGGCCGTCGTGGAGCACGTATTTCTCGCGACCCTTCGCATCGTCGCGCAGGCGGCGATACATATCCTGGGCCTGCCAGCGGGCGACGATTTCCGGCTCCTTCTTGGGAAGCCCGGCGCGCATGGGGAAATCGGTTTTCGGCAGGAAAAGCGTGTCGGAATAGTCGCGCCCGCCGGTTTCGGCTGCGCTGTCGGTCTTGTCGGACATGGATGATCTCGTTTGGGAAAGGCGTCGTTTTCAGGTGGCGTCGGATACCCGGCGCGGGACGGTCAGCCCGCGACCGGGCCAGTAATTCGTCTGATAGTGCAAACGATGCTCATAAGCGGTTCCTAGCGCGCGCTCCGGCGGGCGGCAACCGGTTTAGAGGCGCGGCTTATCCAGCTTGTCGTAGAGTGCGCGGCGCAGCAATTTCAACGTCAGGTTCGGAGCGAGCCACGCTGCCATCCTCGCGCCCGCACCGCCAGGATAGAACTCGGCGACCGGCTTGCGCGCTTTCGCCAAAATCTTCGCCGCCAGCACGTCCGGGGGCATGCGCTTCTTCGCGCTCGCTCCGGCAGGCGCATAGCGTTCGGCGTGGCTGGTGCGGATGGGGCCGGGAAAGACCGTCATCACCCGCACACCCTGCTTCTTCCACCCCTTGCGGACCGATCGGGCATAGATCGCCAGCCCGTCCTTCGTGCCCGCATAAACCGCCGCTCCGGGATAGCCGGTGACGTGGGAGAGGGAAGAGACGAACGTGACGCACCCGTCTTTGGCCAGCAGCCCGTCCCGCATCAGGCCGGATGCCAACAGGATTGGCGCGGTCAGGTTCACGTCGATCAGTGGCTTGTACGCCGAAGCCGGAATGTCCTCGAACCGGCCCGCGGCGCTGATACCCGCATTCAGCACGACCAGATCGAAGGACATGCCGTGCAGGGACGCGATGCACTGCGCCACCGCCCGCCGGTCGGCCAGATCGACCCTGCGGACGACGCACGCGCCGCGGGTCGACAAGGCCAATGCTTCGAGGTCTTCCACGTCGCGGTCCAAGGCCACCACCTCGTGGCCGTCCGCCAGCAATGCCTCCGTCAGCGCGCGACCGAGACCCGCCGCGGCTCCCGTTATGAGCGCCTTCACAACGCTCCCTCCTTCGGTCGGGCAAATGCAGCGCGGGTGCAGTAGATACGCCCGAGATTGCGGGTTTTGTCGCCGTTACGAATGGCTCTCTCGATGCCCGCCGACGCGCGGTGCGGGGCCATGAACAGATTGCGCGCGGCCCCAAGCGTCATGCCGGCCTTGTCGTGCATTGCGGTTTTCGTTGGACCGGGGTGAACCAGCGTAACATGCGCCCTGCCCCGCCATTCCTCCCGCAGAGACCGGGCAAACCCGGCCAGCGCAGCTTTGCTCGCCGCATAGGTCGCAAAGCCTTCGGCACCACCGGCCAGGCTGGAGCCGATGATGGCCAGCCGCCCGCCAGCCTTCAGCAGTGCGGGTGCAGCGGCATGGGCGGCCAATACCGTTCCCGTGACGTTCACGTCGATCTGCGCGCCGATGGATGTGGGCGTTTCCGATTCCGCCGCGCCCTGCCAGCCTATACCGGCATTGAGAATGGCAACGTCGAGGGTGTCCCACTCCATCCGCTGCAAGGCCCGTTCGATGGCCTTGGCGGCGCGTTCGGGGTCGGATTGGTCGGCGCGGATGTAATGGATGTTGTCGTCGGCGAAAAACTCTGCCTGATCGACGAGATTGCGCCGCCCCGTCGCCAACACGCCGATGCCGCGCGCGGCGTAGGATTTTGCAAGCAACAGACCGATTCCGTCCGTTGCGCCGGTGACGAGAACGCGCGTGCGGCGGTCGGTTGCCATCAGGAACGTCCGCGAAAAGCAACCGAGCGGTCGAGCGAAGACAGGGGTTCGGCTTTAGCCAAGGCAGCTCGTGCGTCGATACTGTCGCGGTCCATCTGCTCCACCAGCGCCTCGGCGCTGTCGAACTTTTCTTCGCCGCGCAGCCGGGCGAACAGGGTCACCTCGATCTCCTCGCCATAAAGGTCACCATCGAAATCGAAGACGAAGGTTTCCAGCAGCGGTGCGCCGTTGTCGAAGGTCGGGCGGCGGCCGTAGCTGGCAACGCCGTCGTGCAGGGTGCCATCGGCACGGCGCAGGCGCACCGCGTAGATACCATGGGCCAGGCGGCAATTCTCGCCAAGCGAGATGTTGGCGGTGGGATAACCCAACGTGCGCCCCAGTTGCGCGCCCTTCACGACCGTGCCGCCGACGCACCAGCGATAGCCCAGCAGGCGGGCGGCATCGGCCACATCACCTTCGCCCAACAGACGACGGATGCGGGAAGACGACAGTTCCTCGCCTTCGCCGTCGGCATGTTCCGGCACGATGGTCACGCCGAACCCTGCCCGTTCCCCGGCCCGCTGAAGAAAGTCCGGCGTGCCCTGCCGCTTGCTGCCGAACATGAAGTTGAAACCGGTCACCACATGGCTTGCACCCGTCGCTTCGACGAGATGGAGATCGACGAAGTCCTGCGCCGACGTGGCCGCCAGATCGCGGGTGAAGGGCAGGACCAGAAGGCCGTCCACGCCCGCTGCCAGCACGATCCGCGCCTTCATGGCGCGGGGGGTCAGGCGAAAGACGGGGCTGTCGGGTTTGAACAACGTGCGGGGGTGAGGTTCGAAGGACAAGGCATAGACCTTGCACTTCGCCTCCCGCCCGATGTTCAACGCCGCTTCCAGCACGGTCTGATGCCCGCGATGAACGCCGTCGAAATTGCCGATGGCAATCACCGCGCCGCGCATCTCATCCGGCAACGGCTGGTCGAGAATGTGGGCATCGCTCACGATGACTTACCAGACCAGCCGGGGCATGGTGGCGACGGGTGTGGCACCCTGTTCCTTCACGAAAGCGGCCAGTCTTTCCGCGTCGGGATCGTCTGCGGGGCCGTATTCGGCGGAGTGGATGCCGGCGCTGATATAAAGCAGATCGAGACCGGAGGCCTGCGCGCCGGCCACATCCGTGGGCATGCCGTCACCGATGCACAGCACCCGCCTGCGATCGACGTCGCCGACTGCGGCCAGCGCCACGTCGTAGATCGGCTTGTGCGGCTTTCCGGCCAGCCGGACCTCGCCAGCGAGTTCGGCGTATACGCGTGCAAGCGCACCGGCGCACCAGATCATCCGCTCGCCGCGCTCCACCACGAAATCCGGATTGGCGCAGATCATCGGCAGGCGTCGTTCGACGCCCCGCGCCAGCATGTCCCTGTAATCGTCGGGCGTTTCGACCTCATCGTCGATGAGGCCGGTGCAGACGATCGTCTTCGCCGTCTCCAGATCGACGAAGTTCACGTCCAGCCCGTCGAAGAACGAGCGTTCCCGTGCAGGGCCGATGTGGTGCACGTCGCCACCCACCTGCCGCACCAGTTCGCGGGTCACGTCGCCAGACGTGACGATGGAATCGCAGATGCCTTCGCTCACGCCGATATCACCGAACTGCCTCAACACGTCCTCGCGGGGCCGCGGGGAATTGGTAATGAGGACGACCTTGCCGCCTTTCTCACGAAACGCGCGCAGGGCGACGGCGGCGGGTTCGTAGGCATGTTCGCCGTTGTGGACCACGCCCCACACGTCGCTCAACACGGCGTCGTAGTCGGCCGCCAGTTCGTTCAGCCCTGCTATCGCGCGCATGTGTGGAGTTCCGTCGGTCGGAGAAGGGTCGGGACAGCCGCTCCATCGCGGGAGCGCTTGGCGAAGGCGTTAGGTCAGGTGGCGCGCAATCGTCAAGGTCGTGCTCAATTCGCCTGCGACGATCTTGACTCCGGCATACGTCGTTCCTATTTCCAGTGCGCGTTTTGGCACTCACCCCAAGCGAGTGCTAACACGCAATTCACAATCCCTACATTGATCGGCTTTCGCGCAGGCGAAGCCGTAAACGACTTACAGGAACGAGACAAAGATGGCTGACATCAAATTCCGTCCGCTTCACGACCGCGTTGTCGTGCGCCGTGTCGAGGCCGACACGAAAACCGCAGGCGGCATCATCATTCCCGACTCCGCGCAGGAAAAACCGGCCGAAGGCGAAATCGTCTCCGTCGGCTCCGGTGCCCGCGACGAAGCCGGCAAACTGGTTCCCCTCGACGTGAAACAGGGCGACCGCGTTCTGTTCGGCAAATGGTCCGGCACCGAAGTCAAGATCGGCGGCGAGGACCTGCTGATCATGAAGGAATCCGACATTATGGGGATTGTTGGCTAACTTAGCCCACTGACCTCATTGACGAAATCCCTGCGCGCTCACCCAATTTCGGGTTGAAGCCGCAACAAGCGAAAGAGTAAGCAAAATGGCTGCAAAAGAAGTCAAGTTCGGCTCCGATGCCCGCACCCGCATGATGCGCGGCGTCGACATTCTGGCCGACGCCGTGAAAGTCACGCTCGGCCCGAAAGGCCGCAACGTCATCCTCGACAAATCCTTCGGCGCTCCGCGCATCACGAAAGACGGTGTGTCCGTCGCCAAGGAAATCGAACTGGAAGACAAGTTCGAGAACATGGGCGCACAGATGGTGCGCGAAGTGGCCTCGAAGACCAACGACATCGCCGGTGACGGCACCACGACCGCGACGGTTCTGGCCCAGGCCATCGTCAAGGAAGGCAACAAGGCCGTTGCCGCCGGCATGAACCCGATGGACCTGAAACGCGGCATCGACACGGCCGTCATCGAGGTCGTCGAAGCTCTCAAAGCCATGGCTAAGAAGATCGACACGACCGAAGAAGTCGCCCAGGTCGGCACCATCTCCGCCAACGGCGACAAGGAAGTCGGTGAGCGTATCGCCGAAGCCATGCAGCGCGTCGGCAACGAGGGTGTCATCACCGTCGAGGAAGCCAAATCGCTGGAATCCACACTCGACGTCGTCGAAGGCATGCAGTTCGACCGCGGTTACCTGTCGCCATACTTCGTGACCAACCCCGAAAAGATGACCTGCGATCTGGAAGATCCCTACATCCTGCTGCACGAGAAGAAACTCTCCTCCCTGCAGGCGATGCTGCCGATCCTGGAAGCTGTCGTCCAGTCCGGCAAGCCTCTGCTCATCATTGCCGAAGACATCGAAGGCGAGGCTCTGGCCACGCTCGTCGTCAACAAGCTGCGCGGTGGCCTGAAGGTCTCTGCCGTCAAGGCACCGGGCTTCGGCGATCGTCGTAAGGCGATGCTCGAAGACATCGCGGTTCTGACCGGCGGTCAGGTGATTTCCGAAGAGCTCGGCATCAAGCTGGAAGGCGTCACGCTCGACATGCTCGGCACCGCCAAGCGCGTGTCGATCACGAAGGAAGAAACCACCATCGTCGATGGTGCCGGTGAAAAAGCCGACGTCGAAGGCCGTGTTGCCCAGATCAAGCAGCAGATCGAGGAAACCACGTCCGATTACGACCGTGAGAAACTGCAGGAACGTCTGGCGAAACTCGCCGGCGGTGTTGCCGTCATCTCCATCGGTGGTGCCACGGAAGTGGAAGTGAAAGAGAAGAAAGACCGCGTCGACGATGCGCTGAACGCAACGCGTGCAGCTGTCGAAGAAGGCATCGTTCCCGGTGGCGGCGTGGCTCTGCTGCGTGCCGCATCCGGCATCAAGTCGGAAGGCGACAATGCCGACCAGAAGCAGGGCGTCGCCATCGTGCGTCGTGCGCTTCAGGCTCCGATCCGTCAGATCGCTTCCAACGCCGGGGACGAAGGTTCCGTGGTGGTCGGCAAGATCAACGACGAGAACAAAGCCAACTACGGCTACAACGCGCAGTCCGGTGAGTTCGGCGACATGATCGCCATGGGCATCATCGACCCGGTCAAAGTGGTTCGCCACGCTCTCCAGGACGCAGCCTCCATCGCGTCCCTGCTGATCACGACCGAAGCCATGGTCGCCGAGAAGCCTGCCAAAGAAGGTGCCGGTGGCGGCGGTATGCCGGACATGGGTGGCATGGGCGGAATGGGTGGTATGGGCGGCATGATGTAAGCCGCAGGCTTACCTCATACGAGCCCACACAAGCTATGCGCTGACATGCGGTGAACCGCATGTCAGTGGCGGCATGATGTAAGCCGCAGGCTTACCTCATACGAGCCCAGCTTTCCCGAGCTGACTACAAGAAAGGCCGTCCTTCGCGGGGCGGCCTTTTGTCGTCGTACCGGTGTTTATTCGGTGAAACCAAACCCACGACGGCAGCGTTGTTTGATTGATGAAAACTATTCATCTACCAAAACCAATCCGGGAAAACGATCACGTTGCCGAAGTCCATTTCAGCACGAAAAGCTCTTTATCCAATCGCAGCCGCGCTGCTCGCGACATCCACGATCGTCTATGCCGCCGGTCAGTGCCATGGTCGGGGACGAGGTCATCGACGCGCAGAACGCGACGTTGCTGGAAGCGACGAAAGACAAGGGCTTCGGTCCCCAGTCGCCACGTGATCTTTCGGTTCTCGAAGGCGATAACCCGCGCGTTGCCATGACAGCTCCGCCGTTCCAGTCCATGAACCTGTGCAACATCCATTTCCACGAGAACGCCGAACATCGTGGCGGTGAGTTCACCACCTATGCCGGCAACGGTAACGGTGCGGGCGCGGGCACGGGCTTCGTGTATGACGGTGAGTTGAGCGAAGCCGAACTGGCGCCGCTGGGCCGCACGATAGGCGAAGGCGAGTATGGCGATCTCGCCCCGGGCGATACGATCGAACTGCACTACGTCCACACGACAGCGCAGGTCACCCCGGGCCCGACGCTCGGCGCGTGCCTGAGCGATGCCATGGCGAACCCGCAGTTGCGCGTGGAAGCGCAGGTCTATGTTCTCGTGAACGATGACAGCGCCGCCGATTTCGTCGCACTGAACGAGGTCGCGATGGTCGATGGTCTTGCATCAGGCGGTCAACATTCCCTCCGACACCGGCACGCCGATCACCTATGAGGGGTCCACGACCGGCCCGGGCTTCAACGAAGACAGGATCACCGCTTCTGGTATCATGGAGCGTTCGGCCGAGGTGAAGAAAGTGTCGATCGCCAGTGTCGAAACGTGGCTGGCGGACAACGCCGTTCGACGAAAAGGGGTCCCATGGCGTTCGCAATCTCGTTACCGATCCGGCATTGATTTCCAACATCAACTGACCGGCTTGTGTCCGCTGCAAAGCGACATTGCGGGAGCCGGGCAACCGGCTCCTATGTTTGCGTTTGTGGACGAAGGCAGTGAAGGTACGACATTGCGCTGCAGGTCCGGTCGTGCATTCTAAGCCATTGCGAATTCGCTGACCCTTCAAGGACGACATCATGCCCCTCACCCGCCGCACCTTTCTCGCCACCTCGGCCGCCGCCGCCGGCGCAGCAGCCCTTCTGCCTCAATACGTCTTGGCCGACGGCCATTCCGCCAACGTGTTCAAGACCGACATGGGCGATGTGACGGTTCACCCGATCACCCACGCTTCCGTCGTGTTGGAAACGCCGAAGGGTGTGATCTATGTCGATCCGGTGGGCGAAGTCTCCACGCTGGGCAAATACCCCCGCCCGGACGCCATCCTCATCACCCATGAGCACGGCGACCACTACAATGCGGACACGATTTCCGCGTTGAAGGGCGAGAACACGCCGATGATCGTCAATCCCGCCGTCATGGCCATGCTGCCGGACCGGCTGAAGCCGAACACCACTGAAATGGCAAACGGTGACAGCGGCGAAATCCTCGGCGTTACGATCGACGCGATTCCCGCCTACAACCTCGACCCCGAGAAACAGAACTTCCATCCCAAGGGTCGTGACAACGGCTACGTGCTGACCATGGACGGGTTCCGCATCTACCTGTCCGGCGACACGGAAGACATTCCCGAAATGCGGGCGCTGGAGAATATCGATCTGGCCTTCGTGTGCATGAACCTGCCCTTCACGATGCCCGCCGAAGCCGCAGCAAGTGCGGTCAACGAGTTCCAGCCCAAATTCGTCTATCCCTACCACTATCGTGGCCGTGATGGCGGGACGCAGGATCCGCAGGAATTCGCCAAGCTGGTGGAAGGCGACACGGAAGTGAAGTTCGGCGAGTGGTACCCGGCCTAATTACCGTTCGAACAACAAAAGGGGCCGCTTCGGATCGAAGCGGCCCCTTCTTTTTCGGCTGACGGCCCGATTATTTCAGTCCGACGCAGTTGGCGTAGAACGTCGTGGTAGCGGGCCAGTCGCTGAACACTCCGACGACGCCGACATCCTTGTTCAAGACGTCGAGCAGTTCGTAGACGTCGCCTTCGTTCGAGGTGACGTCGTTGGAGGTCTGGTAATACCAGCCGCCGCCATCCTTCAGCAGACCGGAGCGTTCCACCGTCCACGTGATGATCTCAAGACCTGCCGCCTTGGCCTTCTCCGCGTAGAGGGATGGAACCAGCTTGCCGTCCTCTACCTTCACCAGCACCCAGAGCGGCGGCGCGATGTAGTTCACCCCCCGTTCTTTCAGGCTTTCCATCGTGTCGACCCATGTCGACTCGTCCTCCGGCGACCAGCCTTCGATGTCGTAGCTGTCGTCAAGATAAACAGCTTGAGCACCGAACTCCGGCTCGTTTTCGATCCAGTACAGCACGTCTTCCAGGTTGAAACTTTGTGCCCAGACATCGGACGCGGGCACACCGGCGGCCTTGTATTCGTCGATCATCGCCTGCGCGTAATCGGCCTGACTGTAGCCATCATACGGCATGTCGACGGACGGCGATTTCAGTTCCGGCGTGAATTTCACGCCGAGGTTCTTGAACAGGTCGATGCTTTCCGCGTGGGTCATCAGCGTACCGGGGCTATAGAGGTCGGTGCGGAAACCGGCGGTGCCGTCCATGTAACCCTCGACGGATGTGGCGCTGGAATCAGCGGCGTCCATCTTGGCGTCCAGCGTGCGGAATTCGGCGAGCGTGATGTCGGATGCCCGGCATTCGGCACTGGCATTGTCCTCTCCTGAGGCTGCGGTGAAGCCAGCGGTGCATTTGTCCGCCAGTGGCGTGGCCAGAATGTTGGTGGTCGTGTGCAGATCGTTTTGCGCGTGGCGGCAGACAAGTTGCTTGTCGCTGGTGAACGTCACGTCGCATTCCACGATCCCTGCGCCCATCCGGGCTGCGGCGGTGTATCCCTCGACGGAATGTTCCGGCATCAGCAGCGGTGCACCACGGTGAGCGATGGACCAGTCCGTCTGCTCCACCGGATTGCCAATGCAGGCCTGCAACGTCGTTTTCAGCGCGCTGTCGTCCATCTGCTCGACAAGCCATGCCGGGCGGGGGCCGAGTTGGTAGGTCGTGTCGGCCGTTGTCGCCGATTGGGCGAAAGCGGGCGCGGCAAACACCGTGGTGGCGATTGCAATGAGGAGGGTGCGATGCATGGGGTGGGCTCCGGTTGCTGATGCTGTCGTGCGCTTCCTGCCGACCCAACACGACAGTTGCATTTCACGACGGTGACAGTTCCGCGACGGTCTGCCTGTTCACCCCGGCGGAACCGAAACCCGCATCGGCGGTTGGTTTGTAAATCAACCCCGAAGGAGAATGACTATGGCGAATACAGATCAGTCCGAAGGCATGGGCAAGAAACTGAAGGGCGACCTGAAAGAAGGCGTCGGCAAAGCGACCGGCAACAAGGACATGGAAACCGAAGGCAAGGCCGATCAGGCCGAAGGTGAAGTGCAGAAAACCTGGGGTGACGTGAAAGACTCCGTCTAGCCCGCCCCGACTGCCAGACGAATGGCGGCGACGACTTCGTGTACAAGCGGGTCGTCGCCGTTTTTGTTTGCGCCGATGAGATTGGCCTGACTTTGCAAGATGACCCCGTCTTCCAGCACCTTGAGATGGTTGGCGCGAATGGTGGACCCGGTGGAGGTGATATCCACGATGACATCCGCGGCGCCGGTGGCCGGTGCCCCTTCGGTCGCTCCCAGACTTTCCACGATGCGATAGACGCCGACGCCGTGTTGGCCGAAGAAACCCTGCGTCAGCTGCCAGTATTTGGTGGCCACCCGCAACCTGCGCCCTGTCCGGTTGCGGTGAACGGCGGCGACATCGTCGAGGTCAGCCATCGTGTCCACGTCTATCCAGGCTTGGGGCACGGCCACCACCACGTCCGCATGGCCGAAGCCGAGGGGCGCGTGGAAGGTCACGGTTTTATCAACATCGGCGATCGTTTCCCGCGCCAGATCTTCGCCGGTGACACCGAGATCGACGCCACCCCGTGCGAGTTCTCCGGCAATTTCAGACGCCGACAAAAAGGCGATGGCGATGTCCTCGCGCCCGACGACATGGCCCTGATAGCCGCGCTCGTCCGCCAGCGGCGCAACGCGCAAGCCGGCGCGGGCGAACACGTCCAGCGTGTCGGCCTTCAACCGGCCCTTGCTGGGCATGGCGATGGTGATGCTCACGTCAGCCGGTCCAGCGAGATGGAGAAGCCCACGGCGGGCACGGGCGTGCTTGCGCCCAGCAGCGTGCACAACCGGTCGTAGCGCCCGCCCCCGGCCATGGCTTCCGGCTGGCCCGGGCGATGGGCTTCGAAGACGACGCCTGAATAATATTCCAGCCGTCGACCGAAGGAGGCGCGGTAGGTGACGTCTGCGTTGCCGATGGCGTCCGCGCGGGCCGCGAAATTGTCGAGTGCCGAACCGAATCCGACGCCGCTGCCGGTGCCATAAGCCCGGAGCCTGTCGGCGGAACGTTGTAGCGGTGCTTCGATGGCGAGGAACTCGCGCAGCGCTCTGGCCCGCGCGCCGTCGAGGCGGAAGCCTGCGACCTTGGCGCGTTCGATGGCGCGGGTGGCGATGGCGGCGGCGGACCGTCCGCCACTCGCGGGCAGTGCCGCCTGCCGCATGAGGTCCGCCACGTGGTCGGTCAGGGCCGGCAAGTCACCATCGACCGCAAGGCTGGCAGCGCGGTCGACGGGCGCTGCGACGGGTTCCGGCGCGGCTTCGAGCCGGTCGATGATGGCGTCTACCTGCGCCGGTTCGCCAAAGGCACGGGACAGGCGCGCGGCGATGGCGGCGGGCAGGCCGAGGCTGGTGACGACCACATCGAACAGCGCCTGATCGCCCAGCGTGATCGACACGTCCCCCGCCCCGGCAACCGCCAGCGCGTCGATCATGTCGCGCAATGCGTCGGCATCCCGCGCAGGCGTGGGTTCGTGGCCGAGGTCTTCGAGACCGGCCTGGCGGAACTCGTTGGCACCGTCGCGGGCCTGCCGGAATACCGTGCCGTCATAGGCGTAGCGGACAGCTTTCCCGTTGGCAGGCAGGTGCATCAGGCAGATGGGAATGGTGAATTCGGGCCGCAGGCACAGCGGCGCGCCGTCGGCCATCTGCGTCATGAACACCCGCCGCCGCATGTCCTCCCCCGCCACGTCGAGAAACGGGTCGGCGGGTTGCAGGATGGCGACGTCGGGTCGCGCGTCGGTGCGTTCGTCGAGGAACGTGACGAGGTCAGGCATTGCGCGCAAGAATTGCCCGTACGGTGGCAACCATGTCTTCCACCTTCACCGTCTGCTGCGCGGGGCGAACGCCCTCCTCGCCGCGCCATTCGGTGTGGTCGGTGATGTCGGCAGACAGCCGCGCGCCCTCGACCAGATCCTTGATCTGCACCTCGCCGTTCTCACGCTCGGCACTGCCCTGAATGATGGCGATGGGGGAGCCGCGCCGGTCGGCATATTGCAGCTGCTTGCCGAAATTCTTCGGGTTGCCCTGATACATTTCCGCCCGCAGATCTTTCACGCCATCGGCGTTTTCGAACTCCCGCAGCATCTGCACGAGTTTCTGGTAGCCCGCCAGCGCCTCGGCGTCCTTGTCCATGACGGTGACGACGATCGGCCCTTCGGGCGCTTCGGTGTCCAGCTGGCCGAGATTTTTCAGCGCGGTGGCGAGGCGGGAAACGCCGATGGAGAAGCCCGTGGCCGGCACTTCCTGCCCCGTGAACCGCTTCACCAGCCCGTCATAGCGACCTCCGCCCGCGACGGAGCCGAACTGCACGATCTCGCCTTTTTCGTTGGGGATGTCGGCGGTGATTTCGCACTCGAAGACGGTGCCAGTGTAGTATTCGAGGCCGCGGACGCAGGAGGGGTCGATGCGAATTCGACGTTCTGCGTAACCAGCATACCTACGAACTAGCCCGATCATCATGATACAGAGTTCTACGCTGCATCTGACCAAGTCATCGTTCGTCTCAAGCGCGAATTCTCATCGAACATCCTGAATGTCATTCTCGATCTGTTCAACTGCACTGTTGAAACGTTCATCGCGTCTGGATCTGAGATCATCCGCCAGCTGCTTCAATTTGCGTCACAGCTAATCGACTTGGAATGCAGCGTCTAGATATCTGACGGAAGTCAATGATCGGATCCGCCTGAGCAGATCCAACTCCCGTCGTAAGATCGCCACTCTCGTCCATCCGTCCTTCTCCAAGTAGCTGCTGCACACCCTCGACGCCAAACTTGTCCAGCTTGTCGATCGCCCGCAGCACCCCGAGCCGCTTCTCGGATTCTCAATCCCGCCAAGCCAATGCTTCCATCACCCCGTCCAGCACCCGCCGATCATTCACCCGCACGACATAATCGCCGCGCTTCACCCCCAGCGCTTCCATCGTGTCGGCCATCATCATGCACATCTCGGCATCCGCCGCCGGGCCGCTCGCGCCCACGCTGTCGGCATCGAACTGCATGAACTGGCGGAAGCGGCCCGGCCCCGGCTTTTCGTTGCGGAACACGTAGCCTGCGCGATACGTGCGATACGGCATCTGGATGTCGTTGATGTTCTGCGCCACGTGCCGCGCGAGCGGGGCGGTCATGTCGTAGCGCAGGCTCATCCACTGGTCGTCGTCGTCCGTCAGGCTGAACACGCCCTCGTTGGGGCGGTCGGTGTCGGGCAGGAATTTGCCGAGCGCGTCGGTATACTCGAACATCGGCGTTTCGATCGGGTCGAAGCCGTAGCGCTCGAACACGCTCGCGGATTTTGGCCATCATCGCGTCGGTGGCGCGGATGTCGCCGGACAGGCGGTCCTGAAAGCCACGGGGCTGCCGCGCCTTGAGGCGTTGCGGTTTCTTCTTCTTGTCGGCCATCGGACGGGCTCTCGAATTTTAAAAATGGGCAGGCAAAACGAGCTTGAATGCAACCGCTAATCGGCGGTCGATCAAGCGGTCATATGTCGATGGGTGCGTGCCATGGCCAGCGGCATAAACCGCCCGCCGCGCATTCTCAAGTGGGCATCACGAACGCATCCTGCGCCGCCTGCGTCGGTCGCCCGCGCGGCGCAGCCTTCGATATGGTCGTTCACGAACCCCATGGCCTGCATGAAGGCGTAGCAGGTGGTCGGCCCGACGAAGGACCAGCCGCGCTTCTTCAACGCCTTCGACATGGCGGTGGACGTCGTCGGTGAAGCCGAGCGCCATCAGGCTTTCCGCGTCCATCTGCGCGGGTCGGTCCGCCCGCGCCTGCTCCGCCCAGCCCCAGAACCACGCGCCGAGCGAGCCTTCCGCCTCGACCATCTCCAGCGCCCGGTTGGCGTTGTTGATGGTGGAGACGATCTTGCCGCGATGACGCACGATGCCCGCGTCGTTCACCAGCCGTTCGATCTCGGCATCGCCGTAGTTGGCGACCTTCGCGAAATCGAAGCCGTCGAACGCCGCGCGAAAGTTGTCGCGCTTGCGTAGGATCGTCAGCCAGGACAGGCCGGACTGAAAACCTTCCAGGCAGATTTTCTCGAACAGCCGGTGCTCGTCGTCCTGCGGCATGCCCCATTCGGCGTCGTGGTAAGCGACGTAATCCGGCTTGTCGCCGCACCAGAAGCAGCGGTTCACGCCGTCGTCGCCCACGATCAGCCCGGTCTCGCCGTCCGCCATACCGCATCCCTCACTTTGCCCCTCGCCGCGCGGCGCGCGCCATGCGAATGTGCGGCCTAGCATATCGGGCACGGTCGGGAATCACGAATGGGAAAGGGCATGGCGTCTCTCGCGGTTTTCAGCGCGATCCTGCTGTCGGCCTGCGTGTCCGGCGCGACCCCGCGCGATGCCTACAGCGTGGCGGGGCTGTCGGACGGGTTTCGCAAGACGGTGTTCGGTGCGGAATACGGCGCGCTGGCGCTGGCGGACACGTTCTCCCAGTCCTACGTGCGGCGCTTCGAGGGGCCGGTGCGGTTTTTCGTGCGCGCGCCGGTGAAGGGCGACGAACGGCGCAAGCGGCAGGTGGAGCGATTCATCACGCGCATCGACCGGCTGATCGATAGTTTCGATGCGGTGGTCGTGCGCGCCGAACGGGACGCGAATTTCGTCGTGCATCTGGTGCCCCGCGCGCTCTACGCCGAAACCGTGCGGGAGCGAATCTACGATGGTGAACCCACCCCCGTGCGGGGTCGCTGTCTGGTGCGGGCGCGGTTTACCCGCGACGGCATTTCCCGCTCCGACGCGGTGATCGTAACCGACGAGGGCGGCTCGCTGTTCTCGCGCTGCATGACGGAGGAGATTTTGCAGGGGCTGGGTCCGCTGAACGACGATGCCAGCCTGACGAAATCGATCTTCAACGACACGTCCCGCTTCACCAACTTCCGCCGCTTCGACCGGTTGTTGCTCAACATGCTCTACGATCGGCGCATCCGCAGCGGCTTTTCGCGCAGCGAGGTGGAGCCGTTGCTGCCGGACCTTGCCGAAAGCGCATTGCAGGCCGTGAAGCGGTGATGCAGGCGCGTTAACCACGACGCTTCAGCCTTCGTTCACCCCGTTGAAAGGTAAACGGAGTGTTTCACCGTTTCCGACGATTGGATTCATGTTTCGGTTGCCGCAGTGGGTGAACGTGGGGGCAGTTTCGTTCCAAAGCGGTTATTGCCATGTCTCGCGTTCTTCTGTCCGCCCTCCTCGTCTCCTCCCTCGGCCTTGGTTTTGCCCACGCAGGCGACCGGTATCTGGCTCCGCCCCCGCTGGTCCTGTCGCCGGACCTGTCGTCGCCGTGGACGTTGCAGCTGAAATCCGCGCCACGCGTCGCAAGCCGCACGTGCGGTCGTTCGCCAGAAGGTCGTGCGCCGCACGGCGGCCGTCACCGGTTCGGTGATCCGGTCCGGCACGTCCCAAGCCGTCAAACGCACGGCACCGACGCAGGAATTCGACCCGGCGCTGCTGCCCGCCACCGTTCGCTGGACGGGCGGTGACAAGCCCGGCACCGTCATCGTCGATACGATTCAGCGCAGGCTTTATCTGGTGCAGGGCGATGGGCAGGCACGGCGCTATGCCGTCGGCGTGGGCAAGCCCGGGTTCGAATGGGCGGGGAGCCATAAGGTCACCCGCAAGGCGACCTGGCCGTCCTGGACGCCACCGCAGGAAATGATCGTGCGGGAACGGGCGAAGGGCCGCGAATTGCCGCCCTTCATGGAAGGCGGCCCGGGCAACCCGATGGGCGCACGGGCGCTGTATCTCGGCTCGTCGATCTACCGCATCCACGGCACCAATCAGGCCTGGTCGATCGGCAAGGCGGTGTCCTCCGGCTGCATCCGCATGCGCAACGAGGACGTGATGGACCTGTATGAGCGCGTGCCGGTGGGGGCGAGGGTGAAGGTTATCTGATCAGTCGGCTTTGGCGGCTTCAAGCTCCGAAGGCTTGGCACCGCCATAGGCCCAGTTCAGCAGCTTGACCGTGTGAACGGTCGGGATGCCCGTGCCGCTGCCGATCTGAGTCAGGCACCCGATATTGCCCGCCGCGATGACGTCCGGCGTGACGCTCTCGATCGCCGTCACCTTGCGGTCGCGCAGCTTTCCCGCGATGTCCGGTTGCAGAATGTTGTAGGTGCCGGCCGACCCGCAGCACAGGTGGCTTTCCGGCGCTTCCCGGACGTCGAACCCGGCGGCGCGCAGCAAGTCTTTCGGCGCGGTCTTGATCTTCTGGCCGTGCTGGAGCGAACAGGCGGCGTGGTAAGCCACCGTCAGATCGCGCATTTCGGTCGGCGACGGCAGGTCGAGGGACACCAGATATTCGGTCACATCCTTCGCCAGACCTGCAACCTTCGCGGCCTTCTCCGCGTAGGCCGGATCGTGGCGCAGCATGTGGCCATAGTCTTTGATCGTCGTGCCGCAGCCGGATGTGGTGATGACGATGGCGTCCAGCCCCCGCTCGGTTTCGGCATGCCAAACATCGACCATGTGCCGGGCAAAGCCGAGCGCCTGCTTCTCGCGGCCCATATGGTGGACGAGCGAGCCGCAGCAGGTTTCGCCCTTCGGCAGAACGACTTCGATCCCCTGCCCCGTCAGCAGTTCGATGGTGGCGGCATTGATGCCGGAATCGAGCGCAGGTTGTGCGCATCCGGTCAGCAGTGCGACGCGACCGTGTTTTGCGGTCTTGGGCGTGAAGGTCTCGCCATTCGCAGTCTCGCGCACCTTCGGAGCGGACGATGCCGGCGCCAGTTTCAGCATGGCCGCCAGCGGTTTGAGCGGCGCGATCCGGTCGAGAAGCGGCACGAAGGGGCGGCCAAGCTTCGACAGGGCAAGCGACGCCCGAAACCGGCCCTTGTAGGGCAGCACCTGCGCCAGCAGTTCCCGTGTCAACCGTGTCATCAGCGGGCGCTTGTGGGTGCGTTCGATATGAACCCGGGCGTGGTCGACGAGGTGCATGTAATCCACCCCCGACGGGCAGGTCGTCATGCAGGACAGGCACGACAGGCAGCGGTCGATATGCGTCGCCTCCCGTTCCCCCGCATCGCGCCCGCTCTCCAGCATGTCCTTGATGAGATAGATGCGCCCGCGCGGTGAATCGAGTTCGTTGCCCAGCGTCACGTAGGTCGGGCACGTCGCCGTGCAGAACCCGCAATGAACGCAGGAGCGCAGGATGCCGTCAGCCTCGGCGATAGCCGGGTTTTCGAGTTGCTGCGGGGTGAAATGGGTTTGCACGACGGTAAGGCCCTTACACGAGCCAGGTCTGCGGGTCCGGCACCGGCTCGTTGTTGTTTGCCAGCATCAGGCCTTTCACGCAGCGGATGATCGCCCAGACGGCAACGGCGACCATCAACAGCATTCCGATACCGATGACGAAAAGAACCATCGAAATGAGCGAATAGAGAAGGCCGATCCAGAATGTTCTGATTTGATACGTGTAGTGGCTCTCGAGCACGGCGTCCGCCTTGCCGCGGTTGATGTAGGCAAAGACCAGTCCGACGATGGCAGTGATTCCGCTTATCAGCGCCAGCAGATACAACACGTAGACGCCGAGCACGTTGTTGCGGGTCGGGCCGGTCCAGCTTTCGGAAGGCTGTATGGGATTTCCTCGGTCAGTCATTACTGGTCTCCTTCAGTTCGAACATGCGTGCGGGATTGAGAATGCCGTGGGGGTCGAAATTGGCGCGGTAGCGGGCGGACAGGGCGGCAAGCGCCTTGGCTTGTGGCTGGAATGTCGCGGTAGTCTGGCGCTGCGCTGCCGACGCGCGGATGAGGGTGGCGTGGCCGCCGCCGTTGGATGCGAGGGCTTGGCGTACCAGCTCTTGTTGCGGTTCGGGGCCATCGACTTCCAACCAAATCAGGCCGCCCTGCCAGTCGTAGTAGGCGGCGGCATCGGTTTTCGCGCGGATGGCGGCAACGACGGCATGGCCCTGCATCGGGGTGCAGGAAATCCGCCACAGCGGGCGTTCCTGGCGGGTAGCGAAGGGGATGCAATCACGCACCTGTTGCCACAAGGCGCGGGACGGCGCGGCATCGAGTTGTTCGATCGTGCCGAAGGGCTTCATCAGCGCCGACAGGGACTCCAACCGCGCGGCGACCGACGGTGCGAAACCCTCCACGCGCAGCATGGTGCGCGCCGGTTCGGCCTGTTTCGGCAAGTGCGCAGCGCCCGATACCTCGGCGCTCGATCCCATCGCCGCCGACATGGCTTCGGCTGCCCGGGCGTCGCTCAGACCAACGATGACGAGCGTCGCCTCGGTTTCGGATTTCGGCAGCACTTTCATCGTTATGTCCGTGAGGACGGCAAGCGTTCCCCACGCGCCTGTGATACCCTTGGACAGGTCGTAACCCGTAACGTTCTTGACCACACGACCGCCGGACTTGAACATCTCGCCACGACCCGAAACCGCGTTGATGCCCAAAATGTGGTCGCGCGCAGAACCGGCTTTCAGACGGCGGGGGCCTGCGAAATTGGCGGAAACGAGGCCGCCGATGGTGCCCTGCCCGGCTTCGTGCCCAAGCACCGGCCCCAGATCGGCAGGCTCGAATTGCAGTTCCTGATTGGCAGCGTCCAGTTCGGCCACGATCTCAGCTAGCGGCGTTCCGGCCTTGGCGGACAGTACCAGTTCATCCGGCTCGAACAGGGTGATGCCGGACAGGCCCGACATGTCGAGGGTGCGCGCTGTCTGCATGGGCCTGCCGATGGCGCGCTTGCTGCCCTGCCCGATGATCTCCAGCGGCACCTGTTCGCCCGCCGCCCATTTGACGGCGTTGAGCACGTCCATCGCGGTGCGGGGGTGCAGGTCCGCGTCGGTTTCTAATTCGGACACGGTCAAAACCGGGGCAGATCGGGGAACGGAACCTGACCCTTGTGAACGTGCATCCGGCCCAGTTCGGCGCAGCGGTGCAGTTGCGGAAACATCTTGCCGGGGTTCAGCAGCCCGTCCGGATCGAAGGCGCATTTGACACGCTGCTGCTGGGCCAGATCGTCCTCGGTGAACATTTCCGGCATGAGATCGCGCTTTTCGACCCCGACGCCATGTTCGCCCGTCAGCACCCCGCCGACCTCGACGCACAAGCGCAGAATGTCGGCACCGAACTCCTCGGTGCGCTCCAGCTCGCCGGGCACGTTGGCATCGTAGAGGATGAGCGGGTGGAGATTGCCGTCGCCCGCGTGGAAGACGTTGGCGACGCGCAGGCCGTAATGGTCCGACAGTTCCCGCATGCGCGCCAGCACTTTCGGCAGTTGGCGGCGCGGGATGGTGCCGTCCATGCAGTAATAATCGGGGGAAATGCGACCGACCGCAGGGAAAGCCGCCTTGCGACCGGCCCAGAAGTTGAGACGCTCCTCCTCGTTCTGACTGACACGCAAGGTGGTCGAGCCCGCAGCTTCCGCCAGCGCCTCGACGCGGGTGATGAGATAGTCGACCTCCGCCTCCGGCCCATCCAGTTCAACGATCAGCAACGCTTCCACGTCGAGCGGATAACCGGCCATCACGAAGGCTTCGGCGGCATGGATTGCGGGCTTGTCCATCATCTCCATGCCACCGGGAATGATGCCTGCGGAGATGATGTCGGCCACGCATTGGCCGGCGGCTTCCGAAGACGGGAACCCGACCAGCAGGGCGCGGGCCGTCTGCGGCTTTTGCAGAATGCGGACGGTCACTTCGGTGACGACGCCCAACAAGCCCTCCGACCCGGTGATGACGCCGAGCAGGTCGTAACCTTCCGCGTCCAGATGCTTGCCGCCCAGCCGCAAGATCTCGCCGTCTATCGTGACGAACTCGACGCCCAGCACGTTGTTGGCCGTCAGCCCGTATTTCAGGCAATGCACACCGCCGGAGTTCTCCGCCACGTTGCCGCCGATGGAACAGGCGATCTGGGACGACGGGTCGGGCGCGTAGTAGAAGCCTTCGCCCGCGACCGCGTGGGTGATGCCCAGATTGGTCACGCCGGGCTGCACGACGGCGCAGCGGTTGGCGTAGTCGATATCGAGAATGCGGTTGAAGCGGCTCATCACCAGCAGCACGGCGTCGCCCACCGGCAGCGCGCCGCCGGACAGGGATGTGCCGGAACCGCGCGGCACGACCTTGATGCCATTCTCACCGCAATAGCGCATGACGTCGGCCACCTGTTGTACGGTTTCCGGCAGCACCACACATAGCGGCAGCTGGCGATAGGCGGTCAGACCGTCGCTTTCGAAAACGCGCATGCCGATATCTTCGGCGACGACGCCTTCGCCCGGCACAATGGACGACAGGGCTGCGACCACTTCGGCGCGGCGGGACAGGATGCCCTCGTCCAGTTTCGGCATGACGAGACCGCTCATCGGGCTATCTCCGGCTGGTTCGTTCTGCTCGGCTCGAAGTCGAGCAGATTGTGACGTCCGACATCGTGGATGTCCGTCTCGCCGCACAACGCCATCGTCTTGTCGAGTTCGGAATGGACGATTTCCAGCGCCTTGGAGACGCCCGCCTGCCCCATGGCGCCAAGGCCGTAAATATAGGCGCGGCCGACATAGGTGGACTTGGCCCCCACCGCGATGGCCTTGAACACGTCCTGCCCGGTGCGAATGCCGGAATCCATGTGCACCTCGATGCGATCGCCAACAGCGTCCACGATGCGGGCCAGCATGTCGATGGGCGCTGCCGCGCCGTCCAACTGGCGACCCCCGTGGTTCGACACAACGATGGCGTCCGCGCCGATATCGGCGGCGATACGGGCATCGTCTACGTCGTTGATGCCCTTCAGGATCAGCTTGCGGTCCCACTTGCTCTTGATCCAGTCGATCGAAGACCAGTCGAGGGACTGGTCGAACTGGTCGTGGGTCCATTCCGACAGGCTGGTCATGTTCGACACGCCCGGCGCATGGCCGACAATGTTGCCGAAGGACCGGTTCTTCGTGCCTGCCATGCCCATGAGCCAGCGCGGCTTGGTGGCCAGATTGACGAGGTTGCGCAACGTCGGCTTGGGCGGCGTCGACAGGCCGTTCTTCAGATCCTTGTGTCGCTGGCCGAGGATCTGAAGATCGAGCGTCAGCACCAATGCCTCGCAGTTCGCATCGTAGGCCCGCTTGATGAGCGCCTCGATGAAGCCCCGGTCGCGCATGACGTAGAGCTGGAACCAGAAGGGTGCGGTGGTGTTCTTCGCCACTTCCTCGATAGAACAGACGGACATGGTGGAAAGCGTATAGGGCACACCAAACGCCTCGGCCGCCTTCGCGGCGGCGATCTCGCCGTCGGCATGTTGCATCCCGGTCAGCCCGACTGGCGCAAGCGCCACCGGCATGGAAACCTCGCGCCCGATCATCGTCGTCTTCACCGAGCGGTTGCTGATATCGACGGCGACGCGCTGGCGCAATTTGTACTTGGTGAAGGCGTCGGTGTTGTCGCGGTAGGTGCCCTCTGTATAGGCACCGGAATCCGCGTAGTCGTAGAACATGCGGGGCACACGCCGTTTGGCCAGCGCCTGAAGATCCGCGTTCGACGTGATGACCGGCATTGTGTGATCTCCCTTCACTGCCCCCAGCAATAGCGGGGGCAACGGCGTGAAGGAAGGCTGGGGGCAGCGTTTATTGCCGCATCGCCGTCAGTGGGGCGTCAGTCGGGCGGCAGGCGAACGTCAGTCGATTTGCGCAACCGTTTTTGTAGCATCGACGCCATACCCGCTCTGCGCAACCGCATCGGCAGTGCCGGCACCGGACAGAGCGACACCGAACGTCATGAAGACGGCCAGTGCGAGGGTGGAAACGGCTACTGCGAGCGTCTGATCGTCGGTGTTCATTTTGTCAGTCCCCTGTGCTTTGGTTTCATAACAGCGAACCGGGAGTCCGGTTCCCAAACATCCGAACGAAAATTTCGCCTGCGATGCCACGCTACGATTTCACCACCAAACGGCTGTTTGTCAGTGACAATCTGCACAAGGGTGCCGTCGTTGCGCTGGACAAGGGGGCTGCCAACTATCTGATCAACGTGTTGCGGCTGGGGGCAGGCGCGCCGGTTCTGCTGTTCAACGGGCGGGACGGGGAATGGCTGGCGCATCTCGCGCAGGAAGGCCGCAAGAAGGCCTCGCTTACGGTCGAGGCGCAGATGCGGGCGCAGACCGAACGTCCCGACCTTCATCTACTGTTCGCGCCTCTGAAGCAGGCGCGGATGGAATACATGGTGCAGAAGGCCGTCGAAATGGGGGTGGGACGCATCGTGCCGGTGTCCACGCGCTATACGCAGGCAAAAGCGGTCAGACCCGACAAGATGGCGGCTTACGTTACGGAGGCAGCCGAACAATGCGGTATCCTCGCGATCCCCTCCATCGGCGCGATGGTCACGTTGAAGGACGCCGTTTGCGACGACCGGCACGTCATCTTCTGCGACGAGGGGCACGGTTCGCAGAATCCGCTTCCGATCCTGCAAAAACTGCCCCGCGGTCCGCTTGCACTCCTCATCGGCCCCGAAGGCGGGTTCGATGAGGAAGAGCGGGAATGGCTGAATGGCAAGGACAACGTCACCGCCATTCCGCTCGGCCCCCGTGTGCTGCGGGCCGACACCGCTGCGGTCGCCGCATTGGCGGTCGTGCAGGCAGTCATCGGAGACTGGCGCTAGCCGCGCAAGATCACAATCTTGCAAACGGGTCTTGCCCAATGCTCCCGCACGACGATACCGCTTCCCGCAACGCATTTTCCGGCAGGCTTACCCTCCATGGCCCGTGACACGACAGACCTTACCCTCATCGAAGGCCGCGACCAGCTGGTGCGCGAGCTGGAATCGGGCTGCAAGCCGAAGGCGGCCTGGCGCATCGGGACGGAACACGAGAAATTCGGCTTCTTCCGCGCCGACATCTCCCCCGTGCCTTACGACGCGCCGGAAGGCGAAGGCTCCATCCGCGCGTTGCTGGAAGGCATGCGCGACAGCACGGGCTGGGAGCCCATCATGGACGAGGGCAAGCTGATCGGGCTTGCCGGTGGGCCAGGAGAAGGCGCCATCTCGCTCGAACCGGGCGGGCAGTTCGAACTGTCCGGCGCACCGCTGGAGACGATCCACGACACGTGCCGGGAATCCAACGCCCATCTGGCGCAGGTGCGGGACGTGGCCGACCCCTTCGGCATCGGCTTCCTCGGACTTGGCGGCTCGCCCAAATGGACGCTGGACGAGACGCCGCGCATGCCGAAATCGCGCTACGACATCATGCGCCGCTACATGCCGAAGATCGGTACGCAGGGCCTCGACATGATGCACCGCACCTGCACCATCCAGGTCAATCTCGACTTCGCCTCGGAAGGCGACATGCGACGCAAGATGCAGGTGTCGACCAAGCTGCAATCGGTCGCCGCCGCCCTGTTTGCCAACTCGCCGTTCACCGACGGCAAGCCGAACGGGCTGCTCTCCTGGCGGTCCGACATCTGGCGCGATACCGACAACCAGCGCTCCGGCGTGCTGCCGTTCATCTTCGACGACGGGTTCGGCTTCGAGCACTATGTCGACTGGGCGCTGGACGTGCCGATGTATTTCGTTACCCGCGACGGCCATTACCACGACTGCACCGACGTGACGTTCCGCCAGTTTCTCGACGGCGCGAAGGTGGGCGAGATTCCCGACGGCGCGGCCAACGAAGGCGACTGGACGAACCATCTCTCCACGCTCTTCCCCGATGTGCGCATGAAGAAGTTTTTGGAAATGCGGGGTGCCGATGGTGGCCCGTGGCGGCGTATCTGCGCGCTGCCCGCCTATTGGGTTGGCCTGCTGTATGACGATGCCGCACTCAACGAGGCGGAGGCACTGGTGGCGGACCTTGACTACGACGCTGTCTTTGCCATGCGCGAGGCCGTGCCGTCGCAGGGGTTCGCCGCTCCGGCAGGCCAGCGCACCGTGCTGGACCTCGCCCGCGAGACCGTGGCCATCGCCGAACGTGGCCTGCGCGCCCGTGGGAGACTGAACGCACAAGGGGCGGACGAGACGAACTTCCTTGCCCCGCTGCAGGAGGCGGTTCAGCTGGAGGAGACGCAGGCGGAGCGGTTGCTGAAGCAATATGCGAGCAACTGGGGCGGCGAGATCGACCACATTTTCGAAGAATACGCCTATTGAGCCCCGCGTTTGAACTTTGCCGGTGCGCGGTCGTTGGTGCACAGTGACGCAAAGTTCACACCCGGACCAACGATCATGAACCTTACGAACCTTCTGATGACGCCGCAGAATATCGACCAGCTCGCGCGGCAGTTCGAGATCAGCAACGATCAGGCCGCCGAAGCCATGAGCGCGCTGTTGCCGGCCTTCTCGCAGGGGCTGAAGCGCAATGCGCAGACCGGTCCGCAGGCTGCGAACTTCATACAGGCGCTGGCGACGGGCCGTCACGCGCGCTACGCGGACAATCCGGCGGAAGCCGCGACCCACAAGGGGCGCGACGAGGGCAATGCCATTCTCGGCCACCTGTTTCGAACGCCCGACGTCAGCCGCGCGGTCGCAAGCCACGCCGCCTCCTCCACAAGCCTCGGTTCCAGCCTGTTGAAGAAGATGCTGCCGGTCATCGCCACCATGGTGATGGGGGCGATCTTCAAAGGGGCAACCGGCGGACGTGGCGGCGGTTCGCTCGGCAGGACGCTGGGCGGTGCCGTCGGTGGCGGGCTGCTCGGCACCATTCTCGAAGGCCTGGTAGCCGGCGGGTCACAGGGGATGCCTACCTCTCGCCGCGGACGGTCCACCGGCGGTATCGAAGACATGATCGGTGACGTTCTGGGCGGCATGCTGGGCGGGCGTTCGTCCGCTCCTGCGCCGAACAGGAAGGCACCGCGTCGTCGCGCCCCCCGTCAAGCGCCTGCGCCCGCTCCGCAGGGTGGAGGCAACGTGCTCGGCGACCTGCTCGACGGGTTTCTCGGCGGCGGATCGACCGCGCGCGCGCCCCGCACGAACCCGCGGGACCCCATCATGCCCCCACCGCGCGGGCGCACCACGCAGCCGCGCGTGCCCCGGCAACCGCGAACGCGCTCCAACAACGGGTTCGGCGACATCTTCGGCGAGTTGCTGGAACCCGGCCCATCTTCGAGCCGCGATTACCAGCGCAAGACGCGCAGCGTCATCGACGACCTGCTCGGTAACTAGGGTCTGGACCTATTAATCTGGCCGCTATGGCGTTTGATATTGCAAGCAGTTTGAGGAAAAGTCTGAAAAGCGGGCCCAAGGCCCGGTTGAAGACTTTGACGCAAAAATGCGCCGTCAATATCAACCGTCCTTCGGATTGGGCCAATTTACGCTGTGGACGTCGTCGCCCGACCTTGAAAACCGGGGTTTCCTGCGCTCAGGCTCCTCGCCGCAGCAAAAATTGGCTCCAACCATACCGGTCAGATTGATAGGTCCAGACCCTAGGCCTGCGGCACGGGCGTTTTCCGGCGTCCGTTGCCCAGCACCAGCACGTTGCCGGCGAGCACGCAGGTAAGACCGACTGCCGACAGGACGCCGAAGCGATAATCCTCGACCAGAGCCGATACGAGCAGCGCGAGTACGGGAAAGACGACCGTGGCATAACCCGCCCGCGCGCTGCCGATCCGGCCCAGCAGGTTGAGATAGGCCCAGAACGCCACGACGGACGAGACGATCGCCAGAAACACGAGCGAACCGAGCCAGACCGGATCGCTCGATGGGGCAAGCGACCGGCCCAACGCCAGCGCCATCAGGCCGCTCAGCACCGCGCCATAAGTCATGCCCCAGGCGCTTGCCGACACGACCGAAATCTTCGCCGCCTGCAGCCTCGCCGAAACCTGATTGCCGGTGCAGAATGACAGCGTACCTAGAACGCACAGGCCGAGCCCCAGCAGCGCACCGCCGGACCAGTCCTGCCCAGCAATTTCCGGCGCGAACATCAAGGCGATGCCCGCCACGCCCAGTGTCGCACCCGCAACGATGCGGACGGATGGAAGGCGGCGGTCGACAGCCGCGGCTATGACCAGATTGAACACGGACGCCAGCGAGAAAACGACCGATAGCAGGCCGGAAATCAGATAGACCGAGCCGTAGTAGAACAACATGAAGTTGAGGCAGAAGATGAACAAGCCCATCGCCACGAACAGGGCGTGGGTGCGCGGCGGAAACCGCATGGGTTCGCCGGCAATCTTCGCCCAGACGAGCATGATAACCGCGGCGATGACGAAGCGCCACATAAGCGACGTCTGCACAGCGACGTCACCGACCTGCAGCGACAGCGCGAACCAGCTCAGGCTCCACGACAGAACGACGACGGCGAACAGCACGCCATCGCCGGTTTCGAAGGGCTTGTCGGCCGGAAGCAAGAGTGGGCGCACGCGCTTCGTCTAACGGTTCAATCGCCGTCGATTTGCGGAAATGCGGTGCAGTGCCTGCGCCGGGTCGCCTTCGCTGGCCAGCGCATCGCGGATATCACCGCAGGTGATGCCGAGGTCGTCCAGCCGGTGTTGTTCGGCTTTCAGAAGTTCCTCGATCGCCCGACGTTTGGTGCGCGTGTTGAGGCGCGCGCGCAGCCACAGCATCGCATCGAGAGGTGATGGAACGGCAGCCGTGCCGGAGGGGGTGATTTCTTCGCGGATGAGGGACATGGCGCTTACCTTTTCGATTGTGACCGGGGTTGACCCGCTCGATATGCGCCGTTCATATCAATCAATCCAACGAATGTTGTTTATGTTCTCCATCAGCAAACGGAATGTATGATGATCCATCTGGAGACCGATCCTCTGCGCACATTCCTTGCCGTCTGCGAGACCGGCAGCTTCACCAGTGCCGCCGATCGGGTGGCAAAGACCCAGTCCGCCGTGTCGATGCAGATCAAGAAGCTGGAGGACACGCTCGGCAAGCGCCTGTTCCTGCGCGAAAGGCGGGCGATCTCCATCACGTCGGACGGGCAGAAGCTGATGCCGTTTGCGCGCGATATCGTGGAGAAGGCGGCGCAGGCGGCAGCTGCGTTCGACGAATCCGCCCTACGCGGCAGCGTGCGTCTCGGCACGGCGGACGATTACGCCGAGCGGTTCCTGCCTGCCATCCTTGCCGGCTTCTCGCGCCAGAACCCGCTGGTGGAGGTGACGGTGGAATGCATGAACACCGCCGCGCTGGAACCGCTGGTGCGGCGGGGCGAACTCGACATGGCGCTGGTGACCCACAACGAGGTGCGCGGCCATTCCGAACTCATCCGCACCGAGCCGCTGCACTGGGTCACATCCTCCCGCCACATCGTCCACACGTCCCGCCCCGTGCCGCTGGCGCTCGGCAGCCCCCATTGCGTGTGGCGGCGCGATGCCGTGGCGGCGTTGGACAATGCGGGGGTGGAACATCGGCTGCTTTATTCCAGCTATTCGGCCACCGTCGTCGGCGCGGCGGTACTGGCCGGTCTGGCGGTCGCCGTTCTGCCTGATTCCGCGCTGCGTCCCGGCATGCGGATATTGCAGAGCAGCGACCGCTTTCCGCCCCTGCCCGATTGCGAGATCGGCCTGCTGCGGGGAACGCGGGACAATACCGACGTGACCGAGGCGCTGGCCAACCACATTCGCCACAGCCTGAACGCCATGGATACGGGCGACGGTGGCGGCATTCCCGCCATGATGAATCCGTTCGAGGACGGCGACGCCCTGCCCCTGCAATTGCGGCATCGGGCAGCGGTTTGAGTTAGGGTCCACCCATGCCCAAATTGTCTGATTCGACCGATACCAACGCGCTGGAAGTCACCGTCACGGAACTGTCGGGGCGGTTGAAAAGAACCGTGGAAGACACGTTCGGCCACGTGCGGGTGCGGGGCGAGATTTCCGGTTTTCGCGGTCCCCATTCCTCCGGCCACTGCTATTTCTCCCTGAAGGACGACCGGGCGAGGCTGGAGGCGGTAATCTGGCGCGGGCAGGCCGCCAAATTGAAGCACATGCCCGAGGAAGGGTTGGAGGTCATCGCTTCGGGCAAGCTGACAACCTATCCGGGGTCTTCGAAGTATCAGATCGTCATCGACAATCTGGAACCGGCAGGTGCCGGTGCTCTCATGGCTCTGCTGGAAGAGCGCAAGAAGAAGCTGGGTGCCGAAGGCCTGTTTGCCGACAGCGCGAAAAAACCGTTGCCCTTCATGCCGCGCCATATTGCGGTCGTCACCTCGCCAACTGGGGCCGTCATTCGCGACGTTCTGCACCGCATTGCGGACCGGTTTCCGGTCCATGTCACCGTCTGGCCCGTGCGGGTGCAGGGGGAGACGACGGGGCGCGAAGTGGCCAACGCGGTGCACCAGCTGAACATCGGCAAGAACCCGCCGGATCTCATCATCGTGGCCCGGGGCGGCGGTTCACTGGAAGACCTGTGGGGCTTCAACGACGAAGTGGTGGTGCGCTCGGTGTTCGCCAGCGCAATTCCCGTCATCTCGGCGGTGGGCCACGAGACCGACTGGACGCTCATCGATCTGGTGGCCGACCACCGCGCACCGACGCCCACCGCTGCTGCCGAACGGGCGGTGCCGGTGAAAGCCGATCTGGAGGCTACGGTGGCCGACCTGGGCGCGCGGGTTCGCGGTGCCGTGTCGCGGCTGATCGTGGCGCGCAAAACGCAATTCAGAGCGACCGAACGGGGTTTGTCGTCTCCCGATCAGCTGTTCGCCCTGCCACGACGGGCCTTCGACGAAGCATCGGGACGCCTGTCCCGGGGTTTGGTGGCACGGATTGCCCGGTCCGTGGACCGGTTCCGGCTGCTGGAACCGCGGCTGGATTTCGGCCACGTGGAACGCATGGTCGGCAAGCGGCGCGACCTGCTCGATCGTACGATCGCCGCCCACAGCCGCTCTCTCCTCGCCACCGTTCGCCGCAAACGGGAGATATTCGACAGCCGCTCCCGCACGCTCCGGCCCGTCCGGCTGGTACGGCAGGTGGAGGATGCAAAGCGGATGTTGGGAAAGGCTGGGGACGGTTTGGACAAGTCCATGATCCGCAGCCTTGAGACGCGGCGACGCAGCTATGAGCAGTCGGAACGATTGCTGGAAACGTTGGGGTTCAAGCAGGTGCTGAAACGCGGTTATGCCGTCATTCGTGATGCCGATGGTGCGCCGCGCACCAGGCTCGCCGGACTCGATGCGGGAAGCGGTGTGGAGATCGAAATGCAGGACGGGAAGCGGGCGGCCGTGCTGGGCGAAGACGATGATGCGCCGATCTCGAAGCCGGTCCGCAAGCCTGCCAAGCAACCTCGCAAACCCGTGATGGACAACCAGGGTTCGCTGTTCTGACCGAAAGGCTTGTGCGGGCCTGCCGTACCATCGTTGCAACCGGTATACGCCAACGCTTTGGTTACCCATCGCGGCCATGATAGCCCGATGACACAGACCCAAGCCGCCTTCGACCACAGCGACGCGCCCGCGAACCGGCCGAAACCGAACCCCATCGATCCGGATACGGGACTGCTGGCCCGCTTCGAATTTCTGCAGCGGGCGGCTGCGGAGTTCCGCCGTGCCAGACGCTACAGCCGCGATCTGGCGGTTTGCGTTGTCACGCCCTTGCGCCCCAACCTGCCGGGACGTGCCTTTGCCGACCTTGCCATGCTGCTGGAGGAAAGCTCCCGCTACGGCATCGACATTTGCGGGCGCACCGAAGAACGCCAGTTCAGCGTGTTGCTGCCGGAAACGACGCTTATCGGCGCGATGGATTTTTCAGCCCGGATGCGCCAGTCGCTGGACCGCAACACACGCATCACGCTGCCCGATTTCAGCGCCCGGGAAGCGATCTGCCTGCCCGACGACAGGACGGTTGCGGAACTGCTGGCTCGCTGCAGCTAGGCTGCGCACAATCATCGCAATGACGGGTAGACTGGTACCGCTGGGAGGAATCGAACCACCGACCTCTAGATCCACATTCTAGCGCTCTAACCAACTGAGCTACAGCGGCGTACAGTCGGTTTCGCCCGATAGTGCATCCGGCAAAACGTGACCGTCACTTAGAAACATTTGGCTTGCGGGGCAAGCGGGCGGACGGCGCGAATTAACCGTTTGGCCGATAAATACGCCGCGCGCTTTATAGACGGGCCGAAAAAAGCTATTCATCCTTTGTTAAGCCTTTGCGTTCGGCGCTTGGGTGGCCCGAGTGAGTGAGTTTGCGTATGTCCCGTCCCTCCTATTCGTATCTGGATCTGACTGTGCTGGACGGGGTGCGCGAGCATGTCGTTTCCGGCAGCGCGGCGATCGTGTTTGCAGACGGTTTGTCCGACATCGTATGGTGCAATGCCGAAGGGGTCTCGCTGGTCGGGGCGCAGACCGTGCGCCAGGCCATCGAGGGCGACGTATCCGCCAACAGTGCCATGCGCCGGCAGATCGCCAATGCCCTGACGAAGCTGGGTGACGGGCCGGGCCCGGTGGGCGCGGTGATGCGTTTGCGGCGCGGGTTCAAGAGCGGGCTGGTCGGTTTCACCTTGCGACCCTTCATCTTGCCGGACGGCGAACGCGGCCTGCTGATGCTGAGCGAACCCCTACGCGGGCGTCGCGATCGGGAAGATGCACAGGCGCAGCGCATGGTCGACAGTCTCGAGGGACAAGGCCACTGCTCCGCGATCCTGGAAGCCGATGGCAGCATGCTTGCCGCCTCCGCATCATTCGGCAGTCTAGCCATCGATCGATCCGTATTGGCGGCGCTCTGCACCGAAACGGCCAGCGAAGCCGACCGGCTCGTAAAGCGCGCAGTTCCTACCGCCAAAGGTGCACTCCCCGGTGGCTTGGCGCGCATCGCGGACGGCCCGCCACGCTTTCTGCTCATCATGGCGGGCACCGAGGAAGCGGAAGGGCCGGACGACACGGTTCTGCTGGAAACGCCGGAGGCTACGGCGGTCCCGCAGGAACCCGTCGACGATGCGACTGCGCCTGCCCGCGTTGGCGCATTTTCCAACCGCAAGTCGGGAAGCATGCTATCGCGGTGGTATTACAAGGCTCCGAAGGCGGACGATGGGGCGGCCACGCGGCAGGAAGCCGCCCGGCCGAGCGACACGCCACCCGACGAGGACGTATCGAGCCCTACCGACAGTGCGGTCGATACTCCAGCGGCCGATGACGCCTCTCCCGTCACGACGGCCATCGTCGCCGGTGCGGTGGCGACCGGGGCGGTGGTTGCTGCCGCCGCGGCTGCCGCAGCGGTCGGTGCAGTGGGTGCAGGACGCTCGCGCTCCCAGGCGGTCGAACCGACACCCATGAGTTGGAGTGGCGAGGAGGACAGTGCGAAGCAGCCGGACGACATCGCGCCGGAGCCGACCGACGACGCCGATGGCTGGAACATGCAACCCGCCGAGGTCGCAGATGCGCAGGACGATGCAACGGGTAATGCGTTGGAACTTGATTTCGACAGGAAGCCGACGGACCCGGACGATCCGCCGATTGTCGACGCGGAAGCGCCGCGTCCGCTCGAGGACATCGAAACAATCGAGCCTGTCGAAGACATCATCGAACCTGTCGGAGACGCTATCGAGCCTATCGAAGACGTGGATGCCGATGTCGCCACGTTCGAATTCACACCCTCCCGGAAGGCGATCCGGTTCGCGTGGGAAACCGATGCGGACAAGACGATCGTTTCGATCGGACAGGAGCTCGGCGCGGCTCTGGGAACGGATGCATCGCAGATCGTGGGCGGCACCTGGACGGCAGGCTGCCGCAACCCTCGACCTCGACGGCGGCGGGGACGTCGACGCCCTGCTGGACCGGCGCGACACATGGTCGGGACGCACGGTGCTCTGGCCCGCCGCCGATGGCCGCACCGTGGTGCCGGTCGACCTGGCCGGTCTGCCCGCCTACGACCGGGACCGCACGTTTACCGGGTTCAACGGCTTCGGCATCATCCGCATGGGCGACGCGCTGGAAAAGGCCAACGAGGAGGTGATCGAAGCCGACGGGCAAGGCATCCGCACCCTGTCCCCGCAGGACCGCATGACCTTCGACGAGATCGGCAACCGGCTTGCCGACCGACGCGCGGACGAAGAGTTCGACGAAGGCGATGATACCAACATTGTGCTGGGCGTAACCGGTGCTGCTGCATTGGCGACCGGCGTCTCGGTGAATGTGGAAGAGGCCGAAGTTGAGGCCGAAGACAGATCGGACCTAGCACCCGACGATAAGCAAGCTGATACCGCTGCCGAACTCACCTCCGAAGGTCCGGAGGATGCCAGCCCGACTCCGGCAGACGTCGGTGATGAACCAGCTTTGCTCGATGTGTCGGACGATGAACCGGATGACGGCTTGGTTAGCGGCGAGGAGGTTGCGGCGACGGAACGCGTCGCGGAGCCTGCCGCCGAAGCCGATCAGACGCCCGTCGCCTACCTGCCGTCAGCCTTCGTCCAAGCGCGCGCCGTTGCCGCCGATAATGTGGAAGACGATAACGTGGACGACGCCGGCGACGCCGAGCCGGACGAGGAGGCCGTGGAAGACCTTTCAGCAAATGGCGGTCTTGGTGACGTGCGAGACGAGCCCATGTCTGAAACGGGGCCGACGGATGCTGCCGAGACGCTCGGGCCAGTCGCGTCTCTTTCCAATATTGGAGAGATGGCCGAAACGCTGCCGGAAACCGAGGCCGAGCTTCCAGGGGTCGCGCCCGACGATATGGTCACCGCGGGAGCGACGAAGCGTCCAAAGCCCGAAGTGCCCGACCACAGCGTCGACACATCGCTGCTGGCGCGGCTGCCGATACCGTTGCTGATCTACCGTGATCACGAATTGCTGTTCGCCAATCCCGATTTCTACAATCTGACCGGCTATTCCTCGCTCGACGATTTCGCCGAAGCAGGCGGTGTGGAGCGGTTGTTCGGTGCGACGGACGATCAACAGCGCAACGGGCCAGGCGCACCGATCTACCATCGCAACGGTGAGTTGCTCGACGTTCGCGCGCATCTGCAACACGTGCCATGGGATGCAGCCCGAGCCATGCTGCTGACCCTGCGGCCCGGCGGCGGACCGGACGGGCGGCGCACCGAGCCGACCCCGGACCTGCCGAACGAGGCCGGTAACATTGTCAGTTTCTCGCAATCGAAACCGGAGCGAGACACGGGAGGGGACATTGGCGGGTCCGGCTTCGGCGGGGTCGGTATCGACGATCTGCGCGCGGTGCTCGACACAGCCACCGACGGAGTCATCATCCTCACTGCCACCGGTGTCGTGCGCGCTGCCAGCCGGTCCGCCGAAGCTTTGCTCGACCGCCAGTCCGCAGACATGGCCGGTTGCGAGCTGACGCAATTCCTCGCACCGGAAAGCCGCGACAGACTGGCCGACTATCTGACCGGCATCAGGGGCGGCGGCGTGGAGCGGCTGTTGAACGACGGACGCGAGTTCATGCTGCGCACTCCCGGTGGTGGGCTGGTTCCCGTGTTCATGACCATCGGTCGGCTGACCGAAGCCGACACACTCTGCGCCGTGGTGCGCGACGTGACGGCGTGGAGGCGCACCGAAGAGGAGTTGCTGCAGGCCAAATCCACGGCGGAACTGGCCAACGAGCAGAAAACAGGCTTTCTCGCTCGTATCAGCCACGAAATCCGTACGCCGCTGAACGCCATCATCGGCTTTTCCGACCTGATGATAGACGAACGGTTCGGACGCATCGAGAACGACCGCTATCGCGGCTACCTGCGCGACATCCACCGTTCCGGCAGCCATGTGCTCGACATCGTCAACGACCTGCTGGACATTTCCAAGATCGAGGCCGGCAAGCTGGATCTCACGTTCGATGCCTGCGATCTGAACCTCCTCGTCTCGAACTGCGTGGCGACCATGCAGGCGCAGGCCAATACCCACCGCATCATCATCCGATCCAGCCTGTCGGCCGTCGTGCCGAAGCTGGTGGCGGATCAGCGCAGCCTGAAGCAGATCATCCTCAATCTGGTCTCCAATTCCATCAAGTTCACCCGCGCCGGTGGGCAGGTGATCGTCTCCACCGTCTATGACCAGTCCGGCGAAGTGGCGCTGCGGGTGCGCGACACCGGGATCGGTATGAGTGCGCAGGAACTGGAACAGGCGATGCAGCCGTTCCAGCAGGTGGCGACCGTGCCCGCCCGCATGCCCGCACGCATGAACGAGCAGCGCGGCACCGGCCTCGGCCTGCCGCTGACCCGGGCGATGGCGGAAGCGAACCGGGCCAGTTTCACCATCGAGAGCGAACCCGAAGAGGGTACGCTGGTGGAGATCCGCTTTCCCGCCAGCCGCGTGCTCGTCGATGGCCAGGACCAGGCGGTCTAAGGCCAGTCCGGCCATGGTCAGTCAGAGCGGGGTTAGTCAGTGCAGGTCAAAAAAAAACGCGGACCTCGCGGCCCGCGTTCAGGAAGGTGAGTGAGACGCTGTGGGGTCGTTAGTAAACAATATCCTTCGGGGATGCTGATGGCTTGGCGATTGCCGCGCCGTTGTCCACACACTGGGGGGTGCCCCTCACCAACGTCTTGCCAGCTTGGCGGGCATTTTAACGATCGCCCACCTGCCGCCCGTCAGGGTTAAGGTATCGGGTAAGGTTTCGTTTACGTTTGCGACGCCGTAAGTTCGGGCAGGTCGACGAAATGGGCCAATGCTTCGGGGTTGGCCAGCGCCTCGGTGTTCTTCACCGTGCGCCCGTGCACCACGTCCCGCACCGCCAGCTCGGTGATCTTGCCGGACTTCGTGCGTGGGATGTCGGCGACCGCGACGATGACCGATGGCACGTGGCGGGGGGAAGCGCCGGTGCGGATGCGGGCCTTGATATCCGTTCTCAGCGCGTCGTCGAGCACGACCCCGTCCGCCAACCGCACGAACAGGACGACGCGCGTGTCGGACTCCCATTGCTGCCCGATGCACAGCGCCTCCTCGATGGCGTCCATGCGCTCGACCTGGTTGTAGATTTCCGCCGTGCCGATGCGGACGCCGCCGGGGTTCAACGTGGCGTCGGAACGGCCGTGAATGACCATTCCGCCATTTGCCGTCCATTCCGCGAAGTCACCGTGGCACCACACGTTGTCGAAGCGTGCGAAATAGGCGTCGTGATAGCGCGAGCCATCCTCGTCGTTCCAGAAGCCTAGCGGCATGGACGGAAAGGCGCTGGCGCAAACGAGTTCGCCTTTTTCCTGTCTGATGGGTTCGCCGTCATCGTCCCACACGTCGCTTGCCATGCCGAGCGCCGGACCTTGAATTTCGCCGATGAAAACCGGGTTCCACGGCACGGAGGAGACGAAACAGGCGCAGATATCCGTGCCGCCGGAGACCGAAGCCAGATGAATGTCCGCTTTGATGCCCTCATGGACGAAAACGAAGTTTTCGGGCGCCAGCGGCGAGCCGGTGGAGGCGATCGTGCGGATGGCGGACAGGTCATGGCTTTCGATAGGGCGCAATGTCGAAATGCGCACCGCGTCGATGAACTTGGCCGACGTACCGAAGAAATCGAACTTCTCCTGCTCGGCATAGTCGAACAGCACTTCGGGGCCGGGGTGAAACGGGGAGCCGTCATACAGCATCAGCGTCTCCTGCCGCGCCAGGCCGGAGACAAGCCAGTTCCACATCATCCAGCCGCATGTGGTAAAGTAGAAGACCCGGTCGCCCGGCGACAGATCGCAGTGCAGCCAATGCTCCTTCACCGTCTGCAACAGCGCGCCCCCCTGCCGGTGAACAATGCATTTCGGCACCCCTGTCGTGCCGGACGAAAACAGAATGTAAAGCGGATGGTCGAAGGGGAGGCGCAGGAAATGCGGTTCGCTCGCCTCGAAGGGCGCGACGAAATCGGTCAGCGTCGTCGTGCCATCGGGGGCAGGCTGCACCTTATCGTACGACAAGATGACCGTCGTTTCGACGCCAAGCGTCGAGGCGATGGACGCGGCCTTGTCGTGCACATCGATCCACTTGCCGTTGTAGCGATAGCCATCGCAGGCGATGAAGAGCGTCGGCTCGACCTGCTGAAAGCGATCCAGCACGCCCTGAACGCCGAAATCCGGCGAGCACGACGTCCATATCGCGCCCAGCGAACTGGCGGCCAGCATGCAGGCGATGGTTTCCGGCATGTTCGGCACCATCGCCGCCACCCGGTCGCCGGACGTGACGCCCGCTGCCGCCATTGCCTGTTGCAGGCGGGAGACGAGGTTGCGCAGGTCGTTCCAGGACAGTGTGCGCGCAACCGCATCCTCTCCGCGGAACACCAGAGCGTCGGCGTCCCCCCTGCCCTGCAGCAGGTTTTCCGCGAATGACAGGCTGGCATCAGGGAAGAAGCGCATATCAACCATGCGATCCGCGGCGGCGATGATGGTGTCGCCCTTGCTGCCGACGATACCGGCCTCGTCCCAGAACGACGACCAGAATGCCGCCGGTTCCGCCACGGTCCATGCGTGGAATGCGGCGTAGTCGGTGCCCTCCGGCGCACCGGGGCACGCTGCTGCGAAAGCCGTCAGATTGGCATTGGCGACCCGTTCGGGGGATGGTGTCCAAAGGGGGGCGGTGTGCATCGTCATGTCGGCTCGCGGTCGCAGTGAGGTTGCTACGGTTTTAGCGCGCAGCGCATCATGCCGCCAGTGGGACCGACCACCGGCACCCGGCTGCGCAGGCTGCGCGCCGTTACCCTTGGCGGTGGTCGGGGACTATGGCAAAGGCGTGGCACGGAAATCGAAGCTGCGGTCTGGGCTGCATTGAACACGATTCGGACAGGCCTGCTCGTCGTCATCACCCTTGTCGTGGTGTTTGGCGCTGCGGTTCTGGCGGCTCCGTTCCTGCTTGCCAGCGACACGGTCAAGAGTGGCATCGCCACACGTCTTGCGGCCATGACCGGAGCGACCGTTCAACTGTCCGGCACGCCTTCTGTCGGCCTGTCGCCCTACCTTTCCGTCACCTACCGCAACGTGCTTGTAAGCGCGCCGACGCCGGACCGGGAGCCTTTGGCGACGATCGAACAGGCGACGATCAAGTTCGCGTTCTGGCCCGCACTGTCCGGCACCGCCATGATCGAGGAGATCGCGCTCGTCCGGCCCAGGATCATCGTCCCGGCCACCGGCATGGCGGGGGTGGCTGACGAAATCTGGCAGCATGCCGTGGTCGACGAACTGTCACCGACCCGCGCGCTGTCCATCAGCGTCCGCGATGGCACGATCGAACCTGCGCTGGCACCGACGGACATGGACGAACGCCTGACGGGGCTGACGGGACGCGTCGGACTGCCTTCTCGTGGCGTCGGTGGCAGCTTTGCCATGGATGGGGTCTGGCACGGTCAGGCGGTCCGTTTGGCCGGATCGATCGGCGTTGCCGGAAGAGATGGGCGCAAACCGGTCGAACTGACGGTGTCCAGTGCTCCGTTCGATCTCGCCCTTTCGGGCAAGGCGGATGCAACGACGGCGTTCAGTTACGAAGGAAATGTCGCGCTGGAGACGCCCTCGCTCCAGCATGCGGCGCTGTGGCTTGGCCTGCCCGATGGGTCCGCCACGCCTGCCGTGCCCATCACCATACGTGGCGCAATGGTGTGGGCCGGAACGACGGCGCGCATACGCGACGTGGCGCTTACCAGCGGGAACTTGTCGGCAACCGGCCGCCTCGATCTTGCAACCCGCGAGGGCAAGCTGGCTATCGATGGAACAGTGGCGATGACCGGGCTTTCCCTGGAAGAGGGTGACACCGGGCCCCGCCTTGCGTTCGCAAGGCTGGCACAGCAGCAGACGGCGACGCTCGATCTGCGTCTGTCGGCCCCAATCGTGCGTTACCGCCACTGGAACTTTGCCAATGTCGCCGGAGGCGTACGCATCGTCGACGGCAAGACGCTGGTCGATATCGGAAGCGCCGAGAGCGCGGGCGGTGGAGTGGCCGGGCAAGTGGCCTACGAAGCCGACGGCAGCCGCCGGGCGAACCTCGATTTCAGCAACGTCGACCTTCAAGCCTTCGCGCAAGATCTGCCGACACTCCCTTTCAATGCGACTGGAACCGGAGATTTGAGGCTCAACACGGTGCAGGAACCCCCCGGGCTAGACACACGCGCGACCTTCGCCCTGCTGGCACGCGATGGCGTGCTGAACGGACCGGCCATCGGACAGACCGCCATGGACGATCTGATGCCCGCAATCGGGAGCGGCACGATACCATTCGACCGGTTCGAGATCGAAGGCGACATGCAGGACCGGACCGTCCGCATAGACAAGGCCGAACTGGCGAACCCCGATCTGCAAATCTTACTGACCGGACGGATCGACGTAGCCGACGCCCTGATCGCCTTGCAGGGCACGGTCGTGCAGACGGCACTGCCGTTGAAGCGGGTGCCGTTTGTTTTGCAAGGAACGCTGGATGCGCCGCGCCTTACGCCGGTAACCGCCGGTTCCGTCGATCTGGGAGCCGCTCGAGCCGGACCACTGCGTTGAGCCCAGTTCCGCGCCTGGTGGCTGTTTCAGTCGGCTTGTGTCGTGGAAAAGATGGTGCGGTCTCGCGGGCCGAACAATTCGCATTTGGCGGCCACGCCGATCAGCGCGTGTTCGCCGATGGACTCCCACAGGTCCGGCTGTTCGGCCGCGATATCGGCGGAGGCAAGCACCGGTATACCGACGGTCTTCGTCAGCGTCTCGATGCGCTCCACCTCGTTGACCGTGGGGCCGATGACGGAAAACGAGAGGCGGGTGGCCACACCGATATTGCCGAACATGACGGTTCCGATATTCATGCCGATGCCGAAGTCGATCTCGGGCACACCCTTGGCGAGCGCCGCTTGGTTCATCGTTCCCATGCAGTGCATGGCATCGCGGGCGGCGCGGGTGGCGCGGAGCACGGCATCGGTCTGGTCGGCGGCGGTCTCGAAGGGGAAGATTGCCAGAACCGCGTCGCCGATGAAGTCCAGTATCTCGCCGCCATGGGCGATGGCGGACCCAGCGGTTGCTTCGAAGTACCGGTTGAGAAGTGCGAGGAAATCTTCTGGCTTCATCGTGTCGGCAAGCGTCGTGGAGCGGCGCATGTCGCAATACCACACGACGGCACGGGTTTCGTGGCCGTCTCCCAGCTTGATCTGCCCCTCCAGCACGGCGCGGCCCGCGTGACGACCGAGATAGGTCTCGGTAATGTTGCGCGCGATGCGGGCCTGCACGACGGTCTTGCAGGCGGCGGCGAAGCGGCGCTGAATGCGCTTGAGTGCAAGCAGATCGTCGTCAGAAAACCCGCCTTCACGGTCGGCGGCCCACGAAACGAGCAGGCCGTTGGCATCTGCTGCTCATCCTGTCCGTCTTGTTGTCGAAGCTGGTGGCGATCATGAGTAGTCGGTCATGCCGAATGCGACGAGATCATCCAGAACCGGGAAATCCACCATGCGGTTCGGACCGTCGAGCTGACGGCGCAATTCGTCCACGCCGTTGTCCATCATGTATTTCATCGGACTGGCCAGCCATGCCTCGCTGACATCCTCCTGATGGCGGAACTGCTCGAACTCCGTCTCGTTGCCACGGTGCCACATGATGGTTTCGGCGGTGAAGAGCGGGTGCAGCGTGGGCCATGTGAGGCGGGCACGGGCGACGGGCACGCCGATGGCGTAGAGTTTGTGGCAGACCTGCGTGAACATCTCGATGATGTCCGGGTCGGCCAGTGCCTGATCGACAAGCCATTCGCCGATGTCCTGAACGAGGGTTTCACGGCTCATGGGCGGTTGCTTTCGGTCCTGTTCGCTCGCGCCTATGTCGGAGCCGGCGGGGCGTAGTTCAACCTTGCGCGGCCAATCTTTCCGCCCGCTGGCGCATCACTTCCTGCCGCTTCAACGACACCGACGCGATGATGACGCCGACCGCGACGACGGCGACGAGGATGGTGCAGACCGCGTTGATTTCGGGCGTCACGCCAAGGCGAACCTGCGAGAAGATCTTCATCGGCAGGGTCGTCGCGCCGGGGCCGGAATTAAACTGGGCGATGACGAGATCGTCGAGCGACAGGGTGAAGGCGAGCATCCACCCGGCCATGACGGCGGGGAATATCAGCGGCAATGTTACGGAAAAGAACGCGCGAGCAGGCGTGGCGCCGAGGTCCAGCGCCGCTTCTTCCAGCGAACGGTCGAACCCGGCTAGCCGCGCCTGCACGACGACGGCCACGAAACACATGGAAAACGTGATGTGGGCGAGAATGACGGTCGTCATGCCCCGGTCGAGGTCGACGGCGACGAACAGGAGCAGCAGCGACAGGCCGGTGATGACTTCGGGCATGACGAGGGGCGCGTAGATCATGCCGGAGAACAGCAGCCTCCCCGGGAACACCATGCGCCGCGCCAGCGCCATCGCGGCCATGGTGCCGAGGATCGTGGCGATGGTGGCGGAGACGAACGCCACGCGGATCGTCACCCATGCGGCATCCATCAACGAATCGTTGGCGAAGGCTTCCGCATACCATTTGGTCGAAAACCCACCCCATACCGTGACCAGACGGGACTCGTTGAACGAGAAGATGATGAGCAGGACTATCGGTAGGTAGAGGAACGCGAAGCCCAGCACCACGCTTGCGATGTTGAACCCCGTCCACCGCGCGTTCACGCCCCCTGCTCCCGTTGCTGGAGCCGTTGGAAGATGACGATGGGCACGATGAGCAGTGCCAGCAGAATGACGGCGACGGTGGAAGAGACCGGCCAGTCGCGGTTGCGGAAGAACTCGTTGTAGAGCGTCTTGCCGATCATCAGCGTGTCGGACCCGCCGAGGATCGACGGTATCACGAACTCGCCAACCGCCGGAATGAAGACGAGAAAGCAGCCGGCCAGCACGCCGGGCAGGGCCAGCGGCCACGTCACGCGCCAGAAGGCACCGATGGGCGTGCAGCCGAGGTCCGCGGCGGCTTCGAGCAGGGTCGGATCTTGCTTTTCGAGATTGGCGTAAAGCGGCAGCACCATGAAGGGCAGGTAGGAATAGACGATGCCGATATAGACGGCGATATCGGTGTTGAGGATCGTCAGCGGGGTGTCGATCATGCCGAGCCAGATCAGAAACTGGTTCAGCAATCCCTCCTTCTTCAGGATGCCGATCCACGCATAGACGCGGATGAGAAACGAGGTCCAGAACGGCAGGATCACCAGCATCAGCAGGATGGGCCGCAGGGTCCGCGGCGCGCGGGCCATGCCGTAGGCCAGTGGAAAGCCGATCAGCAAGGTCAGCACGGTGGAGACGGTGGCGATCCACACGCTCGATAGATAGCTTTTCCAGTAAAGGCTGTCGGAGGCGATGAAGGCGTAGTTCTCGAACGTCAGCTGCTTCGCGCTGGCCAGCCAGCCGGCCACGCCGTCGACCCAGTCGAAAGTCGGCGTGTAGGGCGGGATCGCCATCGCCGGGAAAGACAGGGAAATCTTTGCCACCAGAAAGAACGGGGCGAGGAAGAAGATCAGCAACCACAGATAGGGCAGCAGGACCGTGAAGCGGCTTCCCTTCATGGTCACCGCATTCCTCACGCGGTCAGCACCAGCGCGCTGTCCGGCTTCGCATGGAGCCAGACCCGGTCTTCCCACGTGATCGGGTCTTCGGAACTGACCGTGCGGTTCAACTGGCTGGCCTTAAAGAAGGTGCCGTCGTCCAGCTTGACCTTGTAGATCGTCAGATCGCCCAGATAGGCGATGTCCCACACCTCCCCTTCCAGCACGTTGTTGGCAGTCGCAGGCGCGGTGCGGGATATGGTGAGTTTCTCGGGGCGGACGGCGAACCAGGCCGTTGCCCCTGCGCCAACCGGTTCGGGTGCAAGCGCTTCGAGCACCGTGCCGTTGGCCGTCTCCAACACGGTGCTCTCGCCGGCCCGTGTGACGGTGCCCTCCAGCACGTTCATGTCGCCGAGGAAATCCGCCACGTAGCGGTTGGAGGGGCGTTCGTACATCTGGGCGGGCGGTGCGATCTGCACCAGCCGACCGGCATTCATCACCGCGATGCGGTCGGAGACGGTCATCGCCTCCTCCTGATCGTGGGTGACGATCATGAAGGTGATGCCGAGGCGTTCCTGCAAATCGACCAGCTCGAACTGCGTTTCCTCGCGCAGCTTGCGGTCGAGGGCGCCCAGCGGTTCGTCGAGCAGAAGCACGCGGGGTTGCTTGGCCAGCGACCGGGCGAGCGCCACGCGCTGGCGCTGGCCGCCGGAGAGTTGGTCCGGCTTGCGACCACCCAGCGCTTCCAGCTTCACCAGTGACAGCATCTCGGCGACGCGGTCGGCAATTTCGCCTTTCCCCATACCGTCCTGTTTCAGGCCGAACGCGATGTTTTTCGCCACGTCCATGTGGGGGAACAGGGCGTAAGACTGGAACATCATGTTGACCGGGCGGCGATAGGGCGGGACGCCGGCAAGGTCGTCGCCTTCCAGCAGCAACCGACCTTCGGTGACGGACTCGAACCCCGCCAGCATGCGCATCAAAGTGGTCTTCCCGCAGCCGGAGGGTCCGAGAAGCGCGAAGAATTCCTTCTCGTAGATATCCAGCGTCAGGTCATCGACGGCGGTGACCGCGCCGTAGCGCTTGGTCACATTCTCGAAACGGATGAAGGGCGTCGCAGCCGGGTCGTTCCACGGCGCGAAATCGCGGCGGAACGAGGCAACGCCCTTCATGATCCCGGTCTCGGGGTCGATCTTTCAGACGCGGCCTACTGGCCCGTCTTCACCTGCGTCCATGCACGGGTGACGATGCGGTTGGTGCGCGGATCGTAGGGCTGAACGGTATACAGCTTCTCCATCACTTCGGCCGGAGGATAGATCGCCGGATCGTCCAGCACTTCCTTGTCCATCAGTTCCTGCGCGGCAAGGTTGCCGTTGGCATAGAACACGTAGTCGGATGCCTTGGCGATCACTTCGGGGCGCATGATGTAGTTAATAAAAGTGTGAGCGTTTTCCACGTTCGGGGCGTCGGCGGGTACGGCCATCTGGTCGAACCACATGAGCGAGCCTTCCTTCGGGATCACGTAGCCGACCTCGACACCTGCATCGGCTTCCGCCGCGCGGTCGCGGGCCTGAAATACGTCACCGGAAAAGCCGACCGCGAGGCAGATATCGCCATTGGCGAGGCCGTTGATATATTCCGACGAATTGAACTTCTGCACGAAGGGACGCACCTTCATCATCAGTTCGGTCGCTTCTTCGATATCTGCAGGCTCGCGGGAATCCGGGTTCTTGCCGAGATAGTTGAGGGCCGCCACGAACATTTCGGACGGGGCGTCGAGAAAGTGCACGCCGCAATCTTCGAACTTGGCGATCTGTTCCGGATCGAACACGACTGACCAGCTGTCGACCGTCACGCCACGCTCTTCGGCAGCTGAGACGTTGTAGCCGATGCCGGTTGTGCCCCACATGTAGTTGCGGGAATATTCCGCACCGGGGTCGTATGCATCGACGCGGGCGTTGACGACGTCCCACATGTTCTTCGTGTTATCGAGTTTGGAGGCGTCGAGCGGCTGGAAGACACCGGCAGAAATCTGGCGCTTCAGGAAGTCCGCGGAGGGCACGACCACGTCGTATCCGGTGCCACCGGCCAGCAGCTTGGTTTCCACGATCTCGTTGGAATCGAACACGTCGTAGCGCACCTTGATGCCGGTTTCGGCCTCGAACTCGGCGATGATGCTGTCGTCGATATAGTCCGACCAGTTATAGACGTTGACGACTTGCTCCTGCGCGACGGCGACCGTGGAAGCGGCGGACAGGGCGAGGGCTGCGAGCAGTTTGTTCATTGCGGGGATCCTGTTCAGGGTCTCGTTTGACGAAACCTAGGCCACGAGACGCCGCGATTGCAAACGGCTTTTGCCTGCGATCCGCCGCCTGCCTGCAAAACAGGCACAAACGGTCACGCCTAACGGTAGGTTGCCTGTTCCAGTGGCGACATGTCGTGGGCGAACCCGTCGAGTTCCGCCCGTTTCACCGCTGTGAGGATGGCGTGCATGGTTGGGCCGAGCGCCCGCACCGCTTTCTCGTCGTCGAAGGCCACAAGCGCCCGTTCCATCGTGAACGGCAATGCCGGACCGCGATTGGGGGTGTCCGGCTCGTAGCCGTTGCCCTCCAGTGCCGGCTGCGGCTCCTGCCCGGCGTCCAGGCCGTCCATCATGGCGTGCAGGATGCAGGCGACGACGAGGTAGGGGTTGGCATCCGCCCCGGCGACCCGGTGTTCGATGCGCTTGGCCTTGTCGCTGGCGGCGGGCAGACGCACGGCGACGGAGCGGTTGTTATCGGCCCAGTTGGCGTTGGTCGGTGCGTAGCTGCCCGGGGCCAGACGGCGAAAGCCGTTCATGGTGCTGATGAAGACAAGCGTATGGGCGGCCATGGCGTCGAGCAGGCCGGCGACGGCATGGCGCTGGCGGGTGCTGCCTTCGTCGCCGGAAAAGATGTTGGTTTCGTCGCTGTCCAGCAAACTGGTATGGACATGCATGCCGTTGCCCGGCTGGCCGATGAAGGGTTTGGCCATGAACGTGGCCGTCAACCCGTTGGCCCGTGCGCATTCGCGGATCGCGCGTTTCAGCAGCACGACGTCGTCTGCGGCGCGGAGCGGATCGGCGCGGTGGTCGAGATTGACCTCGAACTGGCCGGGTCCGGCTTCCTTCACGATCGTGTCGATGGGCAGATCGGCCAGTCGGCACGCTTCGCGCAGATCGGCGAAGAGGGTCGAATGTTTGGCCAACTGGTTGAGGCTGTACATGAACTGGGCATCGGGAATGAGCGCTGCACCCACCGGTTCCCCCGCTGCGTCGAGCAGGTGAAACTCGATCTCGAAGGCGCAGACGGCAGTCAGGCCCAGTGCGTCGAGACGCTCCACGGCGCGGCACAGCACGGTTCGGGCGCAGCCGCCGAACGGGGTACCGTCAGCCTCGACGGTTTCCAGCAGCACCTGCGCTGCGTCTTGACCCCAAGGGACGCAGGACAAGGAGGATGGGACGGCCTTGCAGAACCCGTCGAGATCACCCGACGAGATGTGCAGGCCCGTGGCGTCCACCTCGTTGCCCCACACGTCGAGACCGTGCAACGACAGGGGAAAGTTGACCCCTTCGGCGAACGCCTTCTTCAGCGTAGCCGCCGGTGCCCACTTGCCGCGCGCGATACCGTTGGGGTCGGTGAGAACGAGTTCGACCGTCTCGACGCCGGGATTGGCGTCGAGAAAGGATGCGAGTGTCGCGTTCCCGCTATCGGAGGGTCGATGCAAACTGGGCGATCGTCTGCTGATAGGCGGTGGATTCGTTCCACGAATTGAACACGCGGAAATTGTTGGTACCGGGCTGATAGTCGGCCATGGGCTGCCAGCCATGGCGACGCAGGAAGTGGGCGGCGGAAGCCAGCGCATCGGCGCGGGATTTCACCAGATCACGACGGCCATCGCCGTCGAAATCCACGGCGTAACGCAGGTAGTTTTCAGCCATAAACTGGGTCTGGCCCAACTCGCCATGGCCCGCGCCCTTCATGCTGCCGGCGGGAAGCCAGCCCTTGTCGAGGATCGTCAGGGCCGCCATCAGGTTGGGGGTGAACAGGCCCGTGCGGCGGCAATCGTGCGACAGGGTAGCCAGCGCGTCGATCGTGTCTATCCTGCCCGTATAGCCACCGAAGGCCGTTTCCATGCCCCAGATCGTCGCCAGAACTTCGCGCTGCACGCCGTAGGTGCGCTCGATGGCATCGAACAATTTGCTGTTCTTGGAAAGCTGCCGTTTGGTCGGACCGGCCAGACCTTTCGTCTTCTTGGCGTAGAAACGCTTGAAGTTGGTCTGCGAACGACCCGCCGATTTGAACGATTGCGCCTGCTTGCGGTCGAAGTTGATGACGCTTTTAGAATAACGCGCATTGGCTAGCGCGTTGCGGCCCTTCTGGCCGACGCCCGCAGACCGCGCCTTGCGGTCGAAGTTTTGCTTGAAGCTGTCGAAGCCCGCCGATGTGTTGGAGCATTTGGCATAGGCGGCGACCGGCGCTGCTGTCAGCAGGCCGATGGAAAGAAGGGCGGCGGAGACGGATCGGATCATGGTTGTGGACCTGCGAGCGGAATGGGACGATGCGCCTGTTGTGCGCAGCAATGCGAAGACTTCATGGCAGAGCAAGCGTTCGCGAACGGTTAACCATCCGCCTGTGGTGCGTTGGCCACACCTGTGTGCCGGTTCCGACGTTCATGTCAGCCCGTAGGCACCGAAACCCTGCACGAGATCGTCGAGCCCCTGCGGACGCGACAGGGGCGGCGCGGACCGCGACGGGCACGAGACCCGTTCGCACAACCGGCAGGCCGGACCGATTTCCAGCGGCGGGACGGCCAGAACGTCCGGGAGCAGCCGCGCGTGGGCCAGATCGTTGGCGAGGGAATGGGAGGTGATGGGGGCGACGGGCGTCTTGCCGGCCACCGCCCGTCCGGCTTCCAACACGGCCTTCGAATGGACGTCTTCCGTGCCCAGCAGAAGGGCTGATACCTTGCCGCGTTCGCCAGCATTGCCGACGACGCCGTCCACCGTTCGCGACAGGGTCAGGAACACTTCCCCTGCGGGCGTGACGGTGCGTTCGCAGACCATCCGTCCCGGTTGGGCGAAGGCTGCGTAGATGCCCAGCTTCGGGCATGCACCGCCGAAGCGGGATGCCGGGAAGCCCTTCGCGCCAAGACGGCGCATGACCGTCCCCGCCCGGTCCACCTCCATGGAAAAGAAGGGCAGGCCCGCGCGTCGGCCGTCGGACTTGTCCTGCAGGCTGACGATGCGGTGGGCGACCTGCGCGTGGGAACAGGCGAACCGCGTCGCCAGCACCGGCATGTCGTAGCGGGTGCGTTCGGCTGCCAGGAGAAACCGGTCGTAGGGCATCAGCACCGCCAGCGCGGTGTAGCGCGCCAGTTCCAGCCGCAACAGGCGCATGGCCTCTTCGCCATCCCTCTCGGCGGTCAGGCCCAGCAAGGCCGTCTCCTCGTCCAGCGCCTTCGCCTCGCGGCGGATGACGAGCTCCTGTGCCAGCAATTCGGCACGGTCGGACAATGGCAGGCGTTCGGAGACGAACAGGCGCCCGGAATGGCGGTCGATGCGCTTGCGCCACACCGGCATGGTTTCGACCGGGAGCACCTGTACGGCAAGGCCATGGTCGGTGCGCAGCAGGGCGTTGAAGGCGTCGGTGCGGTCGCCGGTTTCCTTCAGCGCTGCGAGAATGCGAATGGCGGCGCGTTCCAGACCGGGGAAGCACCACGGCACGTCCTCCAGCACGGCACGTACCCGGTCGAGGGGCAGGGCCTTGGCGGGAGTGGCGAGGTCATGGCCCGCCTGCCCCATCAGGGTCGTCATGTCCGACAGGCGCTCGCGCTGTTCGCGGTAGGCGCGGTAGAGCTTGGCAATCCCCTGCGCGGCATTGGGGGCCGCATCGGCGATTTCCACCAGTTCGGTATCCCCCGGCAACTCGCCGGACAGGAGCGGGTCGGCAAACACTTCCTTCAGGGCGGCAACGCTGCCTTCCTCTCCGCCGGACGACAGGTCCGCCACGTCCACCTCGTAGGTGCCGACGATCTTCAGCACCAGTTGGGCGGTCAGCGGGCGCTGGTTGCGCTCGATCAGGTTCAGGTAGCTGGGGGAAATGCCCAGTTCCTGCGCCATGGCAGTCTGCGTCTTTTCCAGACGCTGGCGGATGCGGCGCACGCGGGGACCGGCAAAGAGTTTCTGGTCAGCCATGACTGCTCCTTTGCGGACCGGCGTATGACATTTGTCACATTGTGACAAACCATTCTTTTACCGCCTTTTACAGAACGACCCGAAATGGCGTGTCGAAGGCTGGAATGTGTGTGCCTTTTACCAACCGTTCGGGTTTGGATGTCCATACAGCGAACGGGCATGACAGGGTTTACATCCTCCACCGTCCCACCAGCTGCCGGCGCCAAATGTCGGAAACCGCTGAACCCAAGGAGACTGCCATGACCACGACCGATGACACCATCACCCCGATCAAAGCCGCCAAGCAGCGCGCAAGCTCGCAGTCTTCTGCGAACCCCGAGCAGGAAAGCGCGATCCGCCAGCTGGCCAACGACCTTCACCGCCTGAACCATGCCGTCATGCGCGCCGTCGATGCCGGCGTTTCCGTCGAATTCGTCCGCTCCGCCCGCCACCACGGTGGCGAAGGCAACTGGGGTGACATGATGGTTCCGGCGATCGTCAAGGGGTGAGGAGCGGTCTGTAGAACGGACAAACCGGTGAAGCCGGTTTGAGCGACGAACGCCGGACCGCGACGCCGCGCGAAGGCAGCGCCCCCTCAGGCGGACCGACCAATTTCAGCCGTCGCCCCAAAGGCGGCGGCTTCACTATTGCGCCGCCCGTCGGCGCATTCAAGCAGGAGACTAATCCATGTCCTACTCCCAGGAAATCGCGTCCGCCGCGAGCACGATCGATAAATCCGGCCCCGCCTGGTCCGCCATCGACGCCGATGCGGTGGCCCGGATGCGCTTGCAGAACCGCTTCCAGTCCGGCCTCGACATCGCCCGCTACACGGCCAGGATCATGCGCGAGGACATGGCGGCCTACGACGCCGACCCTGCCAATTACACCCAGTCGCTGGGGTGCTGGCACGGCTTCATCGGCCAGCAGAAGATGATCTCCATCAAGAAGCATTTCGGCACCACCAAGGGCAGCTACCTGTATCTGTCCGGCTGGATGGTCGCCGCGCTGCGCTCCGAATTCGGCCCCCTGCCCGACCAGTCGATGCACGAGAAAACTTCGGTGCCCGCGCTGATCGAAGAGCTCTACACATTCCTGCGTCAGGCCGATGCCCGCGAACTGGGCGGCCTGTTCCGCGAACTCGACGCGGCGCGCACATCCGGCAACGAGCTGGAAGCCAAGCGGTTGGAAGTGGCCGTCGACAAATATGAAACCCACGTGGTGCCGATCATCGCCGACATCGATGCCGGGTTCGGCAATGCCGAGGCAACCTACCTGCTCGCCAAGAAGATGATCGAAGCCGGTGCCTGCGCGCTGCAGATCGAAAACCAGGTCTCCGACGAAAAGCAGTGCGGCCATCAGGACGGCAAGGTCACGGTGCCCCACGAGGACTTCATCGCGAAGATCCGCGCCTGCCGCTACGCCTTCATGGAACTGGGCGTGGAAGACGGCATCATCGTCACCCGCACGGATTCGCTCGGTGCCGGTCTGACGAAGCAGATCGCCTACTCCAAGGAAGCCGGCGATCTTGGAGACCGTTACAACTCCTTCCTCGATTGCGAGGAAGTGACGGTCGACACGATGGAGCCGAACGATGTCGTGCTGAAACGCGACGGCAAGCTGATGCGCCCGAAACGCCTGCCCTCCAACCTCTACCAGTTCCGCGAAGGCACGGGCGCAGACCGCTGCGTGATGGATTGCATCGCATCGCTGGATAACGGTGCCGACCTGCTGTGGATCGAGACCGAAAAGCCCCACATCGAGCAGATCGCCTCGATGGTCGATCAGGTGCGTGAGGCCTATCCGAACGCGAAACTCGTCTACAACAACTCGCCGTCGTTCAACTGGACGCTGAACTTCCGCCAGCAGGTGTTCGATGCCTGGTCCGAAGACGGGAAAGACGTGTCCGCCTATGACCGCGCAAAGCTGATGAGCGTGGACTACGACGAGACCGAACTGGCCGCCGAGGCTGACGAACGCATCCGCACCTTCCAGAAGGACGCTGCGGCGCGTGCGGGCATCTTCCATCACCTCATCACGCTCCCGACCTACCATACGGCGGCGCTTTCGACGGACAATCTGGCGAAAGAGTATTTTGGCGAACAGGGGATGCTCGGCTACGTGGCGGGCGTGCAGCGCAAGGAGATCCGTCAGGGTATCGCCTGCGTGAAGCACCAGAACATGGCCGGTTCCGACCTCGGCGACGACCACAAGGAATACTTTGCCGGCGACGCGGCGCTGAAGGCGTCGGGTGAAGACAACACGATGAACCAGTTCGCCTGAGGCGAATATAGGTCGAGACTGACAGGGGGCGTTCGGGACACGGGCGCTCCCTTTTCTTTTCCTGCGACGCCGCTAGGCTCGGTTGATGTTCAGACTTGCCGCCTTCCTCCTCGTCCTGTCCGTTCTTCCCGCGCAGGCCGAGCGGTTGACCTTCGTTGCGCTTGCGGGCGTCGCGGACAAGGCGGGTTACGAAGCGTTCTTGAAGCGCGTCACACCGATCTGGAATCGGCACGGCATACAAGTCGTTCTGGCGGCCAATGTGGACGGCGGCGACACGTTCGATCATGTGGCGCTTGCTGGACGTTGAAAGCCGCGCGGGGTTTCGTGCCTATTTCGCCGACCCCGACTACAGGGCGATAGCCCCACTCCGGCTCGCCGCGGTCTCGCATCTGACGATTGTCGAAGGCCCGCACGTTCTCCTGCCGCCACCGCTCACGGGTGGAACGCCGATCAGCGTTCTATTCCAAAGCGAATGTCAGGCAGGCGAACCGGGCGCGCGTGTGACCCTTGTCGGGCCGGTGAAGGGCCGCACCGCATCGTTTCTCACCACGACCGGCTGCGTCCGCTTCGTGGCTGCAGACGACATGCCAACAGGCCATGTGCTCGCCGGCTTTGCGGCGACCGTTTCGCCCTAGCCGGAAACCTTACGCCAGCGGGCAACGAGGTTGGACGTTTCGGCCGCATCATAGGGCGGGTATTCGTGCTCGAAGACGCCGGACTCGGCGCCGGGCAGCAGCTTGGTGGGCAGGCTGTAGAACTTCATGCGCATGGGCGTCGGTGCGCCCTCGCCAAAGGCGATACATTCCTGGTTCGCCAATGACGACAGGAAGCCGACCGCGCTGTCGGATGACGACGAGATCGCCTTGCGGATGATGTCCTGGTCGACATGGTTCGTCAGACGCATGGCGAAAACCGTGGAGCACTGGGACAGGATCGTGGGGTCGAGTTCGGACGGGCGCTGGGAGACGATGCCCATGAACGCACCGTATTTGCGGCCCTCCTTGGCAATGCGTGCGATGGCCCGGCGGGCGGGCTCGAAGCCGTTAGCCTGAACGGGCACGTAGCGGTGGGCCTCCTCGCAGACCACCAGCAGTTTCAGCTTGCCTTGGGCGGCAACGGCCAGTTCAAACGTCATGCGCGCGATGATCGCCGCCACCGAGTTGACGACCTCGATGGGCATGCCGCCCAGTTGCACGATGGTCTGGCGTGCGTCGCTGCCCGACAGGTTGAAGATGCCGGCGACGATATGTTCGGAAATGTCCGAGATCGTGCGGTGGCGGAACATGAAGGCGTAGCGCGGGTCGTCGGCGTGGGCGGCGATGCGGGCCCGCAGGGACCGAACGGCGGAGCGTTCGAAGCGCGATTCCAGCTGCCCCGCTTCATCGTCCAGCACGTGGTAGAGATCGGCCAGCCGGTAGGGGGCGACGGTGTCGGCAGTCATCGACGCGCCGAGGCTCGAGGCGCGCAACGCGACACGGCTGTCGCCCGCCTTGAACCGGGCCTTGGCCAGCGGAATGAACTCCCGCAGGATTTCGATTTCCTCGTGGACCGGCGGGCGGCCTCGGTAGAGAACCTCGATATATTCCTCCAGCTGGAACATCCAGAACGGGATGTCGAGGCGTTTCGGGATCGATCGTGTTGGCCTCGGCGAAGGCGCGGGTATATTCGTTGTGCGGGTCGAGAATGACGGTGCGCAGTTCCGGCACCAGCACGCCCATGGCCTGCATCAGCAGGGAGACCGAAGCGGACTTGCCGGACCCGGTGGAACCGAGCACGGCGAAGTGCTTCGCCAGCATATGCGGTACATCCACCACGGCGTGGCACGGTGGCATCCTGGCTCAACACGCCGAGGCGGGCGACCAACTTGCCGGAGATCGAATAGATCGCTTCCAGATCGCCGGCGCGAACCTGGTGGACCTCGCAGCCGACGCCCGGATAGGCGGTGATGCCGGTGGAAAACGACGCCTGACGGTTGGCCGGTTCCTGCACCTCGCCCTGCAGTTCTACATGGAAGTGCAGCGGGGCGGTCTCGGCGGTGTCGTAATGCTCGCCCGGCAAGCGGATGTCGCAGATGACACCGACAACGCGAGCATCGCCCACGCGGATGGACAGCATGCGCCCGACCGACCATGTCAGCCCGGTCACCGTGTCGATGCAGTTCGTGTCACCCTGCACCACGGCCTTGTTGCCGTTGCAGGAAATGACGAAACCCATGGGACGGTTTTCAGGGCGCTCGACCTTCTCGGCACCGTCGATGGGCGGTGCATTCACCCTGGGGCGCGGCATGAAGCGGGCCCGGAAGGCGTCGGCGTCGTTTTCCGGCAGCATGAGCGGGTCGGCGTCGGGAGCCGCCTCGACGAACTGCTCTTCCGGCTCGGCGTCCAGCAATTCGATCATCGTGCCCTTCGGCAAGGCAGGTTCGCCGGTCTGAAATACAGGCACGTCGGGCCTCTCGAAGGCAGGCTGGGTACGGACGGGCTCCAGTGCCGCCTCCGGCGTATGGCGGGTTGCGCGTGCGGTGTGATAGTCCGTGCTGCGCGGCGTTTGCGGTGGTTGGGGTTCGTTCCCGTAAAGATGCTGGGAGCGACCGATATCCATTGCGGGAGCGCGGGGCGCTCCCGTTTGACACCGGAAACTGCCGAGATCCGGCGAAACAGCGCGTCGTTGTCCATGGCCAATGTCCCAGCATCCGTGGGTGCCCGTTCGCGGGCGATCCCGTCCTTGTTCGCAAATCAACTTTAACGAAGGGTGATGGCGCAGGTTTTCGCCCGCGCTTTCGTGGCGGTGCGGGCGGTGATATGCCCGGCAGGACAGCCATACGGATCGACGCGATGACGAAGGACAGGACAAGCTCCACACCGGATGCCAGCATGGGCTTTGCGGTCGATTCCGTGCGCGGTGTGGCGACGATGGACGAGGCTGCGCTCTGGCTGCGCTCTCGCGGCATCGAGGACGTGGAGTGCATCACCCCGGACTTTGCCGGCGTCGTGCGCGGCAAGATGATGCCGTCGGCCAAGTTTCTCGATACCTCGACGCTGGCCCTGCCCTCGTCCGTGTTCATGCAGACGATCTCCGGCGACTGGCCGGACGAGAGCGACACGTTCCAATATCCGCCCAATGACGGCGACCTGCGGCTCATTCCCGACCTGTCCACCCTGTGCGCCGTACCGTGGGAAGGCGACCCGACGGCGCAGGTGATCTGCGACATGCAGACCCATCGCGGCGAACCCGTCGCCTACACGCCCCGCAACGTGCTGCGACGGGTTCTCAACGGCCTACGAGGCGCGCGGATGGACGCCGATCGTCGCGCCGGAAATCGAGTTCTATCTGGTCGGCAAGAACGAAGACCCGGACGTGCCGCTGAAACCGCCCATCGGGCGCTCCGGCCGCGCGATGGCCGGTGGCAACGGCTATTCCATGGCCGCGATCAACGAGTTCGACGACCTGATCGACGACATCTACGATTTCTCCGAAGCCCAGGGACTGGAAATCGAAACGCTGATCCACGAGGAAGGTGCGGCGCAGCTGGAGATCAACCTCAACCACGGCAACCCGCTGGAACTGGCCGACCAGGTGTTCCTGTTCAAGCGCACCCTGCGCGAGGCCGCGCTGAAGCACGGCATGTATGCGACCTTCATGGCCAAGCCCATTCAGGGCCAGCCGGGAAGCGCCATGCACATCCACCAGTCCGTCGTGGACGCCGATGGCGGCAATATCTTCAGCGACGGCGAGGCGGAGAGCGAGTTGTTCCGCGCGTTCCTGGGCGGCATGCAGCTGCACGTGCCCGGTGCGCTGGTGATGATGGCGCCCTACGTCAATTCCTACCGGCGTCTCACCATCAACACTTCCGCGCCCGTCAATGCCCATTGGGGCTACGACAACCGCACCACAGGCTTGCGGGTGCCCGTGTCCGGCCCGGCGGCGCGGCGGGTGGAAAACCGCATCCCCTCCTCCGACGCCAACCCGTATCTCGCCATCGCCGCATCGCTGGCCTGCGGTCTGCTCGGCATGGAACACGGAGCGGTGCCGGAACAGGCGACGGAAACGACTGCCAACGAAGGCAGGAACGACCTGCCCCGCGGCCTGCTGGATGCCATCGCGCTGTTCGAGACCAACGAGCAGCTGCGCGACCTGCTGGGGGAGGAGTTCGTCGGCATCTACGCTGCCATCAAACGGGCGGAGTTCGAAACGTTCATGACGGTGATCTCGCCCTGGGAGCGGGAATACCTGCTGCTGAATGTCTGAGCGAAGTTCGGACCCGGCCTACCGCTCGCCCATCTCGCCCGGCCATTCCTGGTACGAGGCCAGTTGCGGCGAACGGCCCGCCTACCCCCCACTCGATGGCGACAGGACGTGCGATGTCGTCGTGATTGGCGGCGGCTTCTGCGGGTTGTCTGCGGCCTACCGTCTCGCCAAGGGCGGCACGTCCGTCACGCTGATCGATGCCGCCCGTTTCGGCGACGGCGCATCGGGGCGCAATGGCGGGCAGATGGGCAGCGGGCAGCGGGCGGGTGCGCTGGAACTCGAACAGCAATACGGGTTCGAGCGGTCGAAAGCCCTGTGGGACATGGCGGAAGATGCCAAGCGCACATTGCTCGACACGGCCCGTGACGAAGGCTTCGACATCGACTACCAGCCCGGCCAACTCACGCCCATGCACCGGCAGCGTTATGAAAAGGAAGCCCGCGAAGAGGTCTCCCTCCTGCGCGAACGCTACGGCTACGACGCCATCGAATGGCTGGACCGGGACGCGATGGCGTCGGCGCTGGGCAGCACGCACTATTTCGGTGGAACGCGCGACACCGGCACGGGCCATATCCACCCGATGAAAGCGGTGATCGGTCTGGCGCGGGCGGCGGCGAAAGCCGGAGCGGCGCTGCACGAGCAAACCGCGATGGTGTCCACCGAGAAGGATGGCTGCGCTTTGGGCTGTAAAAACCTCGAACGGCACCATCCGTACCGAACGGGTCCTGCTGGCGCTGAACGGCTATCACGCGGATATCGACGGTGAGATCGCCCGTCACGTCATGCCGATCCAGTCCTTCATCGGCGCGACGGAACCGCTGGGGCACAACTCGCCCGTCCTGCCCGGACGGGAGGCGGTGGACGACAGCCGGTTCGTGGTGCGCTATTTTCGCAAAAGCGCCGACAACCGCCTGCTGTTCGGCGGGCGCGAGGCCTACGGCAAAGCCACACCCGGTGATATCGAGCGCGCCATCCGCGGCCAGATCGCCGAGATTTATCCCGACCTTGCCGACATCCTCATCACCCACGCATGGGGCGGCAATGTCGCCATCACCATGCCGCGCATGCCTTTCGTGCGCGAACTCAAGCCGGGCCTGTGGACCGCAGGCGGCTTTTCGGGCCACGGGGTGCTGATGGCACACCACACGGGTCGCATGATTGCCGAGCAGTGGCTCGGGGCAAACGATCAGGTCCGGCTGTTGCAGGACTTGAAAATACCCGCGTTCCCCGGTGGTGCAGCCTTCCGCAATCCGCTCAAAGTTCTGGCGCTGACGTGGTATGCCATGCTGGACAGGCTTTGAACGGTCCTAGTGACCGGTATTGACCTTGCTCATGTCACCACCTGCCCAGGCCATTACCTTCGGGTTCATCACCCGGAACCAGAGCGGTGGAATTGCCGCCAACAGGAACGAACCGGGATAGCCGGACGGCAGGCGGGGCAGTTCGTCGAAATTGCGCAGTGCCTGATAGGGGCGCATCGGGTTGGCGTGATGGTCGCTGTGGCGTTGCAGGTGGAACAGCACGAGGTTGGACACGATGTGGTTCGTGTTCCACGAATGACGCGGCTCGACGGCCTGATAGCGCCCGTTATCCTTCCTGGCGCGTTTCAGCCCGTAATGCTCGACATAGTTCGCCTGCGTCAGCTGGAACCAGCCGAGCACGCTCTGGACGACGAGGAACGGCAGCGCGGCAACGCCGAGCCAGACGATCAGCACGAGCCAGGTGGCCAGCGTCAGCGCGTAACCTTGCAGCACCTCGTTCTTCGTGGACCAAAACGACAGACCCTTGCGTTTCAGGCGTTCACTTTCATGGTGCAGCCCACGTTTCAATGTGCCCGGCAATTCGCGGAAAGCAAACGCATAGACGCTTTCATTGAAGCGCGATGAAGCCGGGTCTTCCGGGGTCGCCACGGCGGTGTGGTGGCCACGATTGTGTTCGATGCAGAAGTGCCCGTAGCCGGACAGGGCGTTGGCGAACATGGCGAAAAGCCGGTCCAGCCGTCCCTGCTTGTGGCCCAGTTCATGGCCGACCGTCAGCGCAGTGCCGGACGCCATTCCGCAGGCCACGGTGATGGCCGCATAGCCCCACCAGGGCAGATCGGCCGTCGCCACGAACCATGCGCAAACGACCAGCATGGCCCAGAAGCAGGGAACGATCAGCAGCAGCAGGGTGCGGTAATAGTCGTCCTCCGCCATTTCCTCCACCACTTCGGCAGGCGGGTTGGCGTGGTCTTCGCCGAATGCGAGGTCGAGCAGCGGAATTGCACCGTAGGAATAGAGCACCGGCAACAGCGTTACCCACGCCGCACCGTCCAGTGTGAAATACAGCGCCACTGCCAGGATAGGCGCCAATGGCACGGTGAACCCGAGCCACCACAGATAGCGCTTCGTATCGCGGTATTCGACACGCTCGCCGGCGCGGGATTCGGCAACAAAGATCATGGGCAACGTCTCCTGTTGCGGCAGCTTCTAACACGGGCAGCCTTACAGGAACCTGTCACTGCGATTATGTCGCAGGCGCATCACGGAACGTTTCAGGCGACGCGTTCGACGATGACATTGCCGACCGAGTAGCCAGCCCCGAACGAGCAGATGACGCCGGTGGCGCCTACCGGGAGGTCGGCATGGTTTTGCGCAAACGCGATGATGGAGCCGGCCGAGGACGTATTGGCATAGTCCTGCAGGATGTTGGGCTGTTCGGCATGCGCCGGCACACGGCCCAGCACCTTGCGTCCGATGAAATCGTTCATCGACTTGTTGGCCTGGTGCAACCACATGCGGTCGAGGGCGGTGGGGTCGACATTCTTCTCGGTACAATGGGCGGTGATGAGGTCGGACACCATCGGCACCACTTCCTTGAACACGGCACGCCCGTTCTGCATGAACTGCATGTCGCGGCGGTCGTCGGTGCCGGACGGACGCGAGCGGCGCAGGAAGCCGTTATTGTTGCGGATGTTGTTGGAGAACTGCGTGAGACAGCGGGTGGCCTTTACCTCGAACTGCGTGGCAGCGGTCGCCGTTTCGGCATCCTCCAGCAGCATGGCGGTGCAGACGTCGCCGAAGATGAAATGGCAGTCCCGGTCGCGCCATTCCAGATGGCCGGAACAGATTTCCGGGTTCACGATCAGGATCGCCTTGGCGGAGCCGGAGCGGATCATGTCCGCCGCCGCCTGAATGCCGAAGGTGGCGGAGGAACAGGCCACGTTCATGTCGAAACCGAAGCCTTCGATGCCGAGCAAATCCTGCACCTCGATGGCGATGGCCGGATAGGCGCGTTCCATGTTCGAGGCCGCGCAGATGACGGCGTCCACATCCGAGGCCTCCCGCCCTGCAGCCTGCAACGCATCCGCGCGCGGCCTTCACTGCCATCTCGGCCATGATGCCGGGCTCGCCGTCGCCGCGCTGGCGCAATTGGGGGTGCATGACGTCCGGGTCCAGCACGCCGGCCTTGTCCATCACATGGCGCTGGCGAATGCCGGAAGCTTTGTAGATGAACTCCTCGCTGGAATGGGCGATGGGTTCGCGTTCGCCCTTGGCGATATCCGCTTCGTGCTTCTCGTTCTCGCGGTCGGCATAGGCATTGAAGGCGGCGACCAGTTCCGCATTGGTAATCGTCTCCTCGGGGGTAAAAACCCCTGTTCCGCTGATGACGACCCGTTTCATCTGTTCACTCGCACGCGCTGTTGTGCGACGGATATATGACGGACGCGCCTATGGCACAAATGGAACCTTCCCGCATGAAGCCGACCACAGAAGACTGCATCGCATGGCTGGAACGGCTCGTCGGGTTCGACACCACGTCGCGCAATTCCAATCTGGCGCTGATCGAGCACGTGAAAGACGTGCTGGAGCCGCTCGGCTACGACGTGCGGCTGACCCACAACGACGAGGGCACAAAGGCCAACCTGTGGGCGACGACCGGCCCGCGCGACCGGGGCGGCATCGTGCTGTCCGGCCATACCGACGTGGTACCGGTGGACGGGCAGGACTGGGGCACCGAGCCATTCGTGCTGACGGAAAAAGACGGCAGGCTCTACGGGCGCGGGTCGGCGGACATGAAGGGCTTCATCGCCTGCGTCATGGCGCATGCGGAGCGTATGGCAGCGGCGGATCTGAAGACGCCGCTGCATTTCGCCTTTTCCTATGACGAGGAAGTTGGTTGCACCGGCGTGCTGGGGCTGGTGGAGGACATGAAGGCCAACCTGCCCGCCCCTCAAGCTGTGATCGTGGGCGAACCGACGATGATGCAGCTCGTCGGTGGCCATAAAGGCGGTCATTCCTACCAGACCATCGTGCATGGGGTGGACGGCCATTCCTCCATGCCGGAACTGGGCGCGAACGCCATCGTGGCGGCGGCGAAGATCATCGCGTTTCTCGACGAACTGCATGGCCGATTGCGCGATGAGGCCGACCCGTCGAACGGGTTCACGCCGCCGAACACCACCGTGGATATCGGCCTGATCGAAGGGGGTGCGGCGCACAACATCATCCCGGCCCGCTGCGCCTTCACATGGGGCTTCCGCACCGTCCCGGGGGACGATCGAGCGGCACTGGCGCAGGAGGTTTTCGATTTCGTCGAGCGCGAGATCGAGCCGGGCCTGAAAGCCATCGGCGACAAGATGGGCGTGAAGGCATGGGTGGAACACATCCCCCGCCACGACCTGCCGACGATGGTGCCGGACGAGACCAGCCCCGCCGAGGCGATCATCCGCCATCTCACAGGCCTCAACCATTCGGGCCGCGTCGCCTACGGAACCGAGGCCAGCCATTTCCAGCAGGCCGGTGTGCCCGGTGTCATCTTCGGCCCCGGCGACATTGCGCAGGCTCACCTGCCGGACGAATTCATCGCCATCGACCAGCTGGCGCAGTGCAACGCCTTTCTCGCCGATCTGACCGATTGGGCCGCCGCCAACGAGCGTATCCAGTGAACCGCGTCGATCTCGCCACCCTGTTCGCGCAGGCCAACGGTGCCATCGACCAGGCGACCGGCGGCGTCGTGCCGCCGATCCAGACTGCCACGACCTTCGTGCGCGATACCGACAACGTGCCGCTGTCGCCGAACCACCTGTATTCCCGCGACGACAGCGATCTTACGCGGCTTGGGCGAAGAGATGCTGGCGAAAGCAGAGCACGCGGCGGCGGGCCTGCTGTTTCCTTCCGGCATGGCGGCCATCGCCGCGCTGCTGCGAACCGTGCCGAATGGCGGGCGCATCGTCATGCAATCGGGCATCTATTGGGGCACGACGAAATGGACGCGGGATTTCTGCGCACGGCGCGACATCGAGCTGACCGAACTGGACATGGCGGACGCCGACGCGCGCGATGCTCTATCCGGCAAGGCCGATATCGTATGGATCGAAACGCCGTCGAACCCGTATCTGAAGACCGTCGATATCGCGGCCTGCGCGGCAATCGCCAAACGGCTGGGCGCGGACCTTGCCGTCGATTCCACCGCTGCCACACCGGTGCTGACGCAGCCGCTCGACCACGGCGCGGACTACGTGATGCATTCGGCGACGAAGGGCATCAACGGACATTCCGACGTGCTGGCCGGTTTCCTCGCCTGCGCCGATGCCGGCACCGACCGCTGGGCCGATATCAAGGCCGACAGGCACGACGCCGGCGCGGTGCTGGGGTCGTTCGAGGCGTGGCTACTCATTCGCGGGATGCGCACGCTACCCCTTGCGGGTGGAGCGCATGTGCGCCAATGCGCTCGCCGTGGCGGAGTTTCTCAAAGCCCACGACCGGGTGCACAAGGTGCTGTATCCCGGTCTCCCTTCGAACCCGCACCATGCCATCGCCCAACGGCAGATGAGCGGCGGGTTCGGCTCGCTGCTGTCGTTTCAGGTGAACGGCGATGCGCTGGCCGTCATCGGCAAGCTGAACCTGTTCAAGCGCGCCACGTCGCTGGGCGGTGTGGAAAGCCTCGTGGAACATCGCCACACGATCGAAGCCACCGTTCCGGACGATCTGTTGCGGTTGAGCGTGGGGATCGAAAGCGCCGATGCACTTGATCGAGGATCTTGCGAGCAGGCGCTCGCCTAGACGCAGCGCCCGCCGTCGACCTCCAGCGCAACGCCGGTGATGAAATCGGCTTCGTCGCTGCACAGATACAGCGCGGCGTTGGCCAGATCGCGGGGCTGGGAAAAGCGCCCAAGTGGCACGGACGCCTTGAAGACGGCGCGTTTTTCGGGCGTGTCCTCGCCCATGAAATCGGCCAGCATCTGCGTTTCGCCGGCCACGGGGCACAGGCAGTTCACGCGGATATTCTTCGGTGCCAGTTCCACCGCCATGCACTTGCAGGCGTTGATGACCCAGGCTTTCGAGGCGTTGTACCACACCAGCCCCGGGCGAGGGCGCAAACCGGCGGTGGATGCGGTGGCGAGAATCGTTCCTCCGCCCCGCGCCTCGAAGGCCGGCACGACCGCACGGGCAGCGTGGTAGAGTGCCTTCATGTTGACGGCGGTGATGCGGTCGAAATCGTCTTCCGCTCACGTCGAGAAGGTCCATGTTGCGATGGGTCGTGCCGGCATTGGCGATGAATATATCGAGACCGCCGAAGCGGGACACCGCTTCGTCCACCATCCGCTGGTTGTCGGCGGCGCTGGCGACATCGACCGCAAGCGCGAACGCCCCCTCCCCGCAGTCCTTGGCAACGCGGTCGGCGGCATCCCCATCACGATCTGCAACGACGACCTGCGCGCCTTCCGCCACGAACCGGCGCACCATTCCCTCGCCGAAACCGGCCCCGCCGCCCGTGACGACCGCCACTTTCCCCGCAAGTCTCATGATCCGTCCATCTCCACGTCACAAACTCGCGTCATCCGTCTAACTCCCACCGCCGTTGCGTCGACCGGTCTAAACCGATTAGACTACACGCGCTGCACCTTCCGCGAACTTCATTGTCATGCGCCAAATCATTCCTGTCGATCCCTTCGACTACATCATCTTCGGCGGTACGGGCGACCTTGCCGAACGCAAGCTGCTGCCCGCGCTGTATCACCGCGACAGGGACGGGCAGTTGCCGGACGAATGCCGTCTGATCGGCGCCGCGCGGCACGGCCATTCCCGCAAGGAATATCAGGAGTTCGGGCGCAAGGCGCTGGAGCAGTTCGTCGCCGAGGAATATCTCGACGAAGAATGCGTCTCCCGCTTCCTCGACCGGCTGGATTTTCTTGCTCTCGACGTGACCGACGACGACGGTTGGGACGAGTTGAAAGCCAAGCTGGACGAAGGTGACAACGGTCGTATCCGCGCCTTCTATCTCGCCGTCGGCCCGTCCCTTTTCGGCCCGATCTGCGAGATGCTGGAAAAGTTCGAGCTGATCGACGAGCGCGCACGGCTCGTCATCGAAAAGCCGCTCGGACACGACCTGCAATCGGCGAAGGATCTGAACGCCACCGTCGCGCAATATTTTCAGGAAAGTCAGGTCTTCCGCATCGACCATTTCCTCGGCAAGGAAACGGTGCAGAACCTGCTGGCACTGCGGTTTGCCAACGCCCTGTTCGAGCCGCTTTGGAACAGCGCCCATATCGACCACGTGCAGATCACGGTGGCCGAGACCGTGGGCGTCGGCGACCGTGCCGCCTATTACGACAAGGCCGGTGCCGTGCGGGACATGGTCCAGAACCACCTCATGCAGCTGCTGTGTCTCGTCGCCATGGAACCCCCCGCCACCGGCGAGGCCAACGCCATACGCGATGAAAAGCTGAAGGTGCTGCGCAGTCTCGCGCCCCTCGACGGCAAGACCGCCGCGCAGCACACCGTGCGGGCGCAATATATCGCAGGGGCCGGGCCGGACGGGAAGGTCGACGGCTATCTCGACGAACTGGACGACAGGTCCTCCAAGACGTCCACCTTCGTTGCCCTGCGGGCGGATGTGAACAACTGGCGCTGGGGCGGTGTGCCGTTCTACCTGCGCACCGGCAAGCGCATGGCCGAGAAGGTCAGCGAGATCGTCATCCAGTTCAAGCCGGTGCCCCACAACCTGTTTGCCGACCGGTCCGGCACGCCGATGGCCAACAAGCTGGTGCTGCGGTTGCAACCGGACGAAAGCGTGCGCCAGTGGATCATGATCAAGGATCCCGGCCCCGGCGGGATGCGGCTGAAGCACGTCAAGCTGGACATGAGTTTTGCCGACGAATTCGAGGAACGCTCGCCGGACGCTTACGAGCGCCTGCTGCTCGATGTCATTCGCGGCAACCAGACCCTGTTCATGCGCGGCGACGAGGTGGAAGCGGCCTGGGCGTGGATCGATCCGATCTTCGAAGCGTGGGAGGAGACGGACCAGCCAGTGCGCCAATATACGGCTGGCACATGGGGGCCGAGCCAGTCCATCGCATTGATGGAGCGGGACGGCCGCACCTGGAACGATGGAGATTCCTGATGGCTGTCGTTGAATTTCTGGAGTTCGAAACCCGCGCCGATCTCGCCAAACAGTTGGCGGACGATGTGGCCGCGCGGCTGAAGCCCGATCTGGAGACCGGCACGTTCGGTTCCATCGCCTTTTCCGGCGGATCGACGCCAAAGCTGTTTCTGGAACGGTTCGGGCAGCATCCCGACATCGAGAAGGAAATGGTCTACTGCGCGCTGGTCGACGAGCGGGATGTGCCGAACGACCACGAGCGGTCCAACGAAAAGATGATCCGCGACCACGCCGCGCTGTGGGACCATCCCGAAAGTGAATTTCTCGTGCTGCACCGTCCCGGTCGTTCCGCCGATGAAACGGTGGCATGGGCAGACGCCAAGCTGCGCGAGGACGACGAGATGCCCTTCGACGTGCTGCTGCTGGGCATGGGCGGCGATGGGCATACGGCCTCGTTCTTTCCCGACGGCAACAATCTCGCCGCGGCGACCGACCCGAAGCAGGACGCCCTGTTCCTGACCATGGAAAGCCCCAGCGTGCCCGACACGCGGCTGACCATGACGCTGCCGCTCATTGCCTCCGCGCAGTTCCTCGTCCTGCACATCGAGGGCGACGAGAAGCGAGCCGTCTTCGAGCAGGCCATGGAAGACGGCCCTGCCGACGACCTGCCGATCCGCCACGTCATCCGTCATCCCGACGCACAAATACACGTCTACTGGGCACCGTAAGGAGGCCCCCGCCATGAACATCAAACCCGAAATCGCCGCCATCACCGCCCGCATCGTCGAGCGGTCCAAGCCGACCCGCGAGGCCTATTTGGCGCGGGTCGAAGCTGCCGCCGAGGCCGGGCCGCACCGCACGGCGCTGACCTGCGGCAACCTCGCCCACGGCTTCGCCGCCTGCGGGCCGGGGGACAAGATGAAGCTGTCCGGCGACGTGGTGCCGAATATCGGCATCATCACATCCTACAACGACATGCTGTCGGCCCACGCGCCCTATGCAACCTATCCAGACCTCATCAAGGACGCCGCCCGCGAAGCCGGTGCCGTGGCGCAGGTCGCCGGTGGCGTGCCCGCCATGTGCGATGGGGTCACCCAGGGCCAGAAGGGCATGGAACTGTCGCTGTTTTCCCGCGATGTCATCGCCATGGCCACTGCCGTGGGCCTGTCCCACAACATGTTCGACGCGGCGATGTATCTTGGCATCTGCGACAAGATCGTGCCCGGCCTGCTGATCGGCGCGCTGACGTTCGGGCACATCCCGGCGGTCTTCGTGCCCGCCGGTCCCATGCCGTCGGGCCTGCCGAACGACGAGAAGGTGCGCGTGCGCCAGCTCTATGCGGAAGGCAAGATCGGGCGTGACGAGTTGCTGAAGGCGGAAAGCGCCTCCTACCATTCGCCCGGCACCTGCACGTTCTACGGCACGGCGAACTCCAACCAGATGCTGATGGAGTTCATGGGCCTGCACCTGCCGGGCGCTTCCTTCGTCAACCCGGGCACGCCCTTGCGCGAGGCGCTGACGCGGGAAGCGACACGCACCGCATTGTCCATCGCGGGCACCGGCAACCGTTTCGCGCCGGTGGGCCGTGTCATCGACGAGAAGTCGATCGTCAACGGCGTCATCGGTCTGCACACGACTGGCGGCTCGACGAACCATGTGCTGCATCTCGTCGCCATAGCACAGGCGGCCGGCATCGTGCTGACGCTGGCGGACATTTCCGACCTTGCCGATTGCACCCCGCTGCTGGCGCGGGTCTATCCGAACGGGCTGGCGGACGTGAACCACTTCCACGCCGCCGGTGGACTGCCCTACCTGATCGGCGAGATGGTGCGCGAAGGCCATCTGCACGCCGACGTGGAAACGATCCACGGCGGAGGGCTGGCCAAGATGGCGGTCGAGCCGAAACTGGCCGACGACGGCAGCATCGACTGGCACGATGCGCCGACCGAACCGGGCAATACGAACATACTGGCCAAGGTCGCCAAGCCGTTTTCCACCCATGGTGGCCTGACGATGCTGAAAGGCAATATCGGCGTCGGCGTCATCAAGACATCCGCCGTGAAGGAAGAGTTTCACGTCATCGAAGCGCCCTGCCGCATCTTCCACACCCAGAGCGGCATCAAGGAAGCCTTCGAGGCGGGGGAGTTGAACATGGATGTCGTGGCCGTCTGCCGCTTTCAGGGACCGCGGGCCAACGGGATGCCGGAACTGCACAAGCTGACGCCGCCGCTCGGCGTGCTGCAGGACCGGGGCTACAAGGTGGCTCTGGTGACGGACGGGCGCATGTCCGGTGCATCGGGCAAGGTGCCTGCCGCCATCCACGTCACGCCCGAGGCTGTGGACGGTGGCGGCATCGCCAAGCTGCGCGACGGCGACATCGTGCGGCTGGACTCCACCACTGGTGAGCTGACCGCTCTGGTCGATGAAGCGGAGTGGACCGCGCGGGAAGCGGTGGTCGAAAACATGTCGCCGAACCGCTTCGGCATGGGCGTGGAACTGTTCGGCGCGTTCCGGGCCATGGTCTCCGGCTCCGATACCGGTGCCAGCGCCATCGCCGCGCGCAAGAGCGAGGCAGTCGCCCGTACGCACGCCTAGTCGAACCGACTAGGCGCGCTGGACGATCGTGATACCTGCAACCGGCACGGTCGCGGACCCGATGAGGATCGTGTCGTCCGGAGCGATCAGATGGGACGCATCCTTCGCGCGGGGTCCGTAATTGATGATCGTTCGCAGGTTGCCCCTGTCGCGAAGCCGCAAGTCGTCGCCGGTTTCGACGACTGGCAAGCCTGCCGCTTCGAGTTCTATCGAAACGACATGGTCGGCAAGTGCCTCGTCCGGCCAGCCTGCCAGATAGGAAGCGCTGCCCTTGCGGGTCCAGACCGGACGGTTCTCATCGTCGGCCAGCACCACATCGGCATTTGCGACCTCGACATCTTCAGACCACCGCTCGAACACTCCCGCCCGACCGACAGCACAGGTTACGCCGGGGCGCAGGCTTTCCACGCGGGGCACGCGAATGCCGAGCATGTCGGCAAGCGGCCCGGGTGAAAGATTTGCCGGGATATGGTGCTTGGATGTCCGCGAACCGGAACGCGGGCCGAACAGTACATGCGCGTCGCCGCAGCGATCCGCAAAGTCGTCCGGCACCATCAACAAGTGCGGCACGACAATAAGAGCATAGCCCGACAAGTTCGCGCGGGCGGAAACTACGTCCACATTCTGCCCCGCCCGCCGCAGGGCGCTGTAGAACCGCATCGTCAGGTCGAAGCCGTCGTAATCCGCCCCCTGGGGTTGGATCTGCGTCGCCCATTGGGACGGGTAGTCGAAGATAAGCGCGACCGGTGCCCGTTCGGTTTCCGAGCATCGGGAAGCCGTGCCATCTCATCCGCGACCTGCCGCACTTCGGCCAACGCGATATCCGGCGTGTTGTCCGGCAGGTTCAGGCCTGCGTGGAACTGCTCCTGCGCAAACGGTGCCTGCCGCCAGCGGAAATAGCTGACCATCTCCGCGCCGTGGGCGATGGCCTCGTGGGTCCACGCCCGCACCATGCCCGGATGGGGGGCCGGGTTCCACGGCGCCCAGTTCACCGCCCCCGGCTGCTGCTCCATGACGCTCCACCGCTGGGTGCAGCCGCGATAGAGATCGTGGTGGAACGCCTGAAAATCCGGGTCGCCCGCTCGCAGATACCAGCGCTTCCAAGCATCGTCCCGCCCATGGCGTTCGAGAAACCCAAGCGGGTAGGAATCCCACGACGCCACGTCGAGATCGGCGCTGACATCGTGATGGTCGAAGGCCATCTCCCGGCCCATGAAATTATGGATGATGTCGCGCCCTGGCGCATGGCGGCGGATGATATCGACCTGCACCTTGTTGAAGGCCACAACCTGATCGGACGCGAAGCGCCGGAAGTCGAGAACGTGGGACGGGTTGGGTTCGGTGACCGTCAGGTTCGGCAGGTCGACCTCGTCGAACGAGCCCACTTCCATCGACCAGAACACGTTTCCCCAGGCGCGGTTCAGCGCGTCTGGCGACTGGTATTTCTGCGCCAACCAATCGCGGAACCCGTCGCGAGATGCGGGACCGTAGCTGACCGTGGTGTCGTGGCAGCCATATTCGTTGTCCGTCTGCCAGGCCGTGATCGCCGGGTGCGCGCCGTAACGCTTGGCCAGAATTTCGACGATGCGCGCGCATTCGCGGCGGTAACCCAGTGGGCAAAATCGTAATGGCGGCGGGAGCCGAAGCCACGGTCGTGGCCCCGTTCGTCCTTCGCCAGCATGTCCGGCATTTCGTCCACCAGCCACTTGGGCGGCGTGGCGGTGGGGGTGCCGAGAATGATCGACAGACCGGCATCGGCCAGCGTTTCGATCGCTGCGTCGAGCCAATCGAACTCGAACCTGTCCCGCGCAGGCTCGATCCGGCTCCATGCAAATTCGCCGATGCGAACGACCGAAATGCCGGTCTCGCGCATCCGCGCTGCATCGTCCGCCCACATGTTCTGCGGCCAGTGTTCTGGATAGTAGCAAACGCCGAGAGTGGGTTTGGGCATGGTGGGAGAACCGTGGTGCTGGTTGCGCTTTCGTCAGGCCGCCGAAGGCCTAGATGCGCAAACCGTCCTTGCCGAACAGCATCACCGTTTGCGGATCGACGCCCAGCGTTGCGACCTCGCCATCGCGGAACGCCGAATGGCCTTTCTGTTCGACGGTCAACGGAAGCTCGCCGCCGATGTCGAGATAGAGATACGAGTTGCCACCCAGCTGCTCGACAACCGTGGTCGGGGCCTTGAACGTGTGCTCTCCGCCTTCAATGAAATGTTCCGGGCGAATGCCGACCTCGACCTTCTCACCCGCGTCGGGCTGGCGGTCGCGGATGGTGACCGGGATGCTGATCCCGTCCAAGCGGGGGATCAGGACCGTCGCGCTGTTCGCCGTCGCCGACACGACCTCGCCTTCGATAAAATTCATGCGAGGCGAGCCGATGAAACCTGCGACGAAAGCATTGTCGGGATTGTCGTAAAGTTCCAGCGGCGAACCGACCTGCTCCACAAGCCCGGCGCGCAGCACCACGATTTTGTCGGCGAGCGTCATGGCCTCGGTCTGGTCATGGGTCACGTAGATCATGGTGTTGGCCAAGTCGTTGTGAAGTTTGGCGATTTCCAGCCGCATCTGCACGCGCAGTTCGGCGTCGAGGTTCGACAAGGGCTCGTCGAACAGGAACACCTTCGGGTTGCGCACGATGGACCGGCCGATAGCGACACGCTGGCGCTGGCCGCCGGACATGGCGGCGGGTTTGCGGTCCAGCAGCGGACCGAGTTCGAGAATATCGGCGGCGCGCTTTACCCGCGTCTCGATTTCCTTTTTGTCGACGCCGTTCATCTTCAGGCCGAAGGCCATGTTGTCGTAGACCGTCATATGCGGGTAGAGCGCGTAGGACTGAAAAACCATCGCCACGCCCCGGTCCGACGGCTCCGCGTAGGTGACGTCCGTTCCGCCGATTTCGATCGAACCCGAAGAGATATCCTCCAGACCGGAAATCAGCCGCAGCAGGGTCGACTTTCCGCAACCGGACGGCCCGACGAAGACGACGAATTCGCCATCCTCGATATGCAGGTCGACGCCCTTGATGACGTCGATCGCGCCAAACGACTTGCGCACATCGCTCAATTCCACCCCGGCCATACGCGATTCACCTCCCAGAAAATGCGTCTTCGCTCGACACAAAGCGGGCTTTGCCTGCCAAAAGCAAGCCGACCCGGCGGAGAATGGCTGTTTGAAAGTGCGGGTTGGCATGTGGTTATCTGCCGTTCACGGTCGAACCAGAAGGGAACGCAAAGTTTCCCGCTCGACCAGACATGCAAATGGGAGAAACCGCATGATGAAGTCCATTCTCAAGACCAGCACCGCGTTCAGCGTCGCAGCCTTCATGGCGACGACGGCGTTCGCCAGCGATCTGGTCATCAATTTCGACGATCCGAACCCGGCTCCAAAGCAGGGCATGGAAGATGCCGTCGCCGCCTTCAAGGAAGCCAATCCGGACATCAACGTCACGCTCAACATCGCCGACCGCGAAGCGCACAAGACGGCGATCCGCAACTTCCTGTCCGCCGATGCGCCGGACATCACCGCCTGGTATCCCGGCAACCGCATGGCACCGTTCGTCAATGCCGGTCAGTTCGAGGACATTTCCGACCTCTGGGCGTCCGACCCGAACCTGTCGACATCCTTCGAAGCCATCAAGCCGACCATGTCGATGGACGGCAAGCAGTATGGCGTGCCGTATTCCTACTACCAGTGGGGCATCTACTACCGCTCCGACGTGCTGGCCGAAGCCGGTATCGCCAGCGAGCCGAAAACGTGGGACGAGCTGCTGACGGCCTGCGACGCGCTGAAAGCAAACGGCGTGACGCCCTTCACCATCGGCACCAAGTTCCTTTGGACCGCGGCGGGCGTGTTCGACTATCTGAACCTGCGTACCAACGGCTACGAGGTCCACAACGACCTGACCGCGGGCAAGATCAAATATACCGACCCGCGCATTCGCGAGACCTTCGCGAAATGGCAGGAAATGATGGACCGCTGCACGTTTGTGGAAAACCACGCGACGATGTCGTGGCAGGACGCGCTGGCGCCTTTCGTGAAGGGTGAAGCTGCCATGTATGTCATGGGCAACTTTGCCGTAGCAGCCATGAAGGATGCCGGCCTGACGGACGAGCAGATCGACTTCATGCAGTTCCCGGAGATCACGCCCGGTCTGGCACGCGCGGAAGAAGCGCCGGCCGACGCCTTGTTCATTCCGACCAACGCGAAGAACAAGGAAGATGCCCGCAAGTTCCTTGCCTTCATCGCGCAGCCGGAAATCCAGAGCGCCTGGAACAAGACCATCGGTCAGCTTCCCCCGAACTCGAAAGCCGAAGTGGGTGACGACAAGTTCATTCAGGAAGGGTTCGAGACCGTCTCCACCGCAACGGGCCTCGCGCAGTTCTACGACCGGGATGCACCGGCTGAAATGGCCAAGGCCGGTATGGAAGGGTTTCAGGAATTCATGGTGAAACCGGACCGTCTCGACGACATCCTCGAACGCCTCGATCAGGTGCAGGAACGGGTCTACAACTAACGGACGACAGACGGGGCGGCGCAAGCCGCCCCGTTTCATTTCGACAACCGGCATGAGGGTGCCGGAAGGCTTTGGGAGGGGCCGCCAAAGTGACAGTCGTACCAGCATTGCCGGACACGAAGGTTCCCCACTCGCTGGCCGACAAGCGATCATGGTATGGGCGCAACCGGCTGAAGGTCGCACCGTGGCTGTTTCTCGCACCGGCACTGCTGTTCTTTATGGTCTACGTCATCGTGCCGATCTTCCAGTCGATCTGGATATCGTTCTACGAATGGGACGGCCTCGGCGCAGCGCAATGGGTGGGCCTTGGTAACTACTCCGAACTGCTGGACGACCGGCGCTTCTACACGTCGCTTTACAACAACATCCTGTGGCTCGTGCTCTACATGCTGGCCGTTCCGGCGGGCCTGTTCATCGCCCTGTTCCTGAACCAGACCGTGACGGGCATGCGGTTCTACAAGTCGCTGTTCTTCTTCCCGTTCGTCATCTCGCAGGTCGTTGTCGGGCTGATCTTCTCGTGGTTCTACAACCCCAATTTCGGCATCGTCGCCGCCGTCTGGGAGTTCTTCGGCGCGACGCCGCCCTCCATTCTGGGGGACGAAGACCTCGTCACCTACGGCATCATCTTTGCCGGGCTCTGGCCGCAGATCGCCTATTGCATGATCCTGTATCTGACCGGTCTGAACAACGTGTCGCCCGACCAGGTGGAGGCCGGACGGCTCGACAATGCTTCGGGCTGGAAAATGCTGTGGTACGTGATCCTGCCGCAGCTTTGGCCCGCCACGTTCCTCGCCATCGTCGTCACCGTCATCGGCGCGCTGCGCTCCTTCGACATGATCGCCATCATGACCCAGGGCGGGCCGTACGGGTCGTCCAACGTGCTGTCCTATTTCATGTTCGAGCAGGCACTGTCGGAATACGGGTTCCGCATGGGCTACGGCTCGGCCATCGCCACCGTGCTGTTCGGCATCATGCTCATCTTCATCTCGTTCTTCCTGTGGAAGATGTATCGCGACGAGAGGGTGGACCGGTGAGCATTCGAAGCTTTCCGCGAGCGCGTGGATGACGATTTGCGCCCGCTGCCGGGAGCGCAACTGGCCCATCCGTTCGACGGCGAGCACGATGCATGGAAGGTCGGCGGCAAGATGTTCACCTGCATCGGCATGTCGGGAAAGACGGCGTTGTCCGTAAAGACGCCGGACGTGGAAACAGCCTCCATGATGATCGAAAGCGGTGCGGCGTTGAAAGCGCCCTACTTCCATCGCTCGTGGGTTCACTCTGACGCCGGAAACCGATGACGACCTGCTGCGCGGTGCCATCGAACGCTCCTACGATATCGTGCGGTCCGGTCTGACGAAGAAGGCGCAAGCCGCGCTGCCCGAACGTGGCGCAGGGGAGAACTGCCTGATGTTCCCGACCCCGATCGCGAAGAAATCGAAGGGCTGGCAGATCGCCTACAAGGTCTTTCTGCCAATCGCACTCTTCATCTGGCTGCTACCCCTGATCGCCATCTTCATGACGTCGATCCGCCCCGGCGGAGACATCAATGCGGGCAACGTCTTCGGCTGGCCCTCCGAGTTCCAGATGGTGACGAACTATCTCGACGTGTTCCGAGAGTCGCAGGCCGCGACCTATCTGTGGAATTCGGTGAAGATCACCGTGCCGACCATGATCCTGTCCGTCTCGCTGGCCGCGCTGGCCGGATACGCGCTTGCGATCTACCGGTTCCGGTTTTCGCTGGCGCTGTTCTTCGTATTCGTGGCGGGCAATTTCGTGCCGTTCCAGATCCTCATGGTGCCGGTGCGCGACCTGTCGCTCAGCCTCGGCCTCTACAACACGGTGACGGGCCTCGTGCTGTTCCACGCAGCCTTTCAGGCAGGCTTCTGCACCCTGTTCATGCGCAATTTCATCAAGGCGCTGCCCTTCGAACTGATCGAAAGCGCGCGGATCGAGGGCGTCGGCGAGTTCCAGATATTCTGGCATCTCGTGCTGCCACTCGTGCGCCCCGCGCTTGGCGGCGCTCGCGGTGCTGATCTTCACCTTCGTGTGGAACGATTTCTTCTGGGCGACCGTGCTTACCAACGGCGAAAGCGCCAAGCCGATCACCGCCGGGGTGCGGGCCTTGAACGGGCAGTTCGTGTCGCGCTGGCACCTCGTGTCTGCCGCCTCCCTGCTGGCCGCCATGCCGCCGGTCGCCATGTTCTTCCTGATGCAGAAGCATTTCATTGCAGGCCTGACGCTGGGTGCGACGAAAGGCTGAGTGGCGGTGTATCGCCAGTACCAGTTTGCCCCTAGAACCGCGCGACACGTTGCCTGAACCGTCGTGGCCATGACCGACCGAAGCGCCATCCGCACCCACCGTCTCGATGCCGACAACGCCACCATCCTGTTCGGCTGGGTCACCGGTGTGCCGGAGATCATCTATATCGGCGACCGTCTCGACGACGGGCTGGACCTCGAACTCTACGCCCGCTCCCGCTCCCGGCCGCTCGGCCACGCGACGATGGACGAGCACGCGCCCGTTTCCATGCAACCGGAAATCGGCGCGGGGTTCATGGGCCATCCCGGGCTCATCGCCCACCGGGTCGGCACCGACCGACCGGGTTGGGCGGGGCTGTTCGAATACCAGGGCATGGACGCGATCGAGAATGGCGTGGTCTTCACCTGCCACGACCCGCACCGCGCGTTGAAGCTTGCCATTACGATCACGCTCTGCCCCCATTCCGGCGTCGCGGTTTTGAAGTCGCGCTTGGACAACGAGGGCGAGGATGCCTGCGTCGTCGACTGGATGAGCGCTCCGGTGCTGCCGGTGCCGCAGGCGCTTTCGGAATATCTGCATTTCCACGGACGATGGTGCGCGGAATTCGCCATCGACCGGCGGCAGGTGCCCATGGGTCTGGTGAAGAGCGAAAACCGACGCGGACGCACCAGTCACGAGGCGTTTCCCGGCACCATCATGCTGACGCCGACGACGGACGAACAATCGGGCCGCTGCCTTGGCGTCCATCTGGGCTGGAGCGGCAACCACCGCATGATCATCGAGCGCCTCGCCACCGGCGAATGCCAGTTGCAGATGGGCGTGCTGCACTTTTCCCGCGAGGGTCATCTGCCTGCCGGGGGCGTGCTGGAAACGCCGGAAATACACGTGGCGGCCTCCGACCGCGGGCTGAACGACCTGTCGCAGCGGTTCCACGCCCATGTGCGGCGCAACATTCTGGCCTTTCCCGACCCCGAAAAGCCGCGCCCGGTGACCGTGAATACGTGGGAGGCGCTGTATTTCGACCACGACCACGGCAAGCTGAAGGCTCTGGCCGATGCAGCGCAGATCGGTCGGGGCGGAGCGGTTCGTGCTGGACGATGGCTGGTTCGGGTCCGCCGATATCGGCCGCAACGACGACACGACCTCGCTGGGGGACTGGACGCCGGACCCGCGCAAATATCCCGACGGGCTGCACCCGATCGTGGACTATGTGGTGGACGAGAAAGGCATGGAGTTCGGCCTTTGGGTGGAGCCTGAAATGGTGAACCCGAAATCCGCGCTCTACGAGGCGCACCCGGACTGGGTGCTGGCGGTGGAGCCCTACCCGCGCAAGCTGGGGCGCAGCCAGCTCGTGCTGGATCTGACCAATTCCGACGTCACGGAATACCTGTTCGACGCGCTGGGTTCGCTGCTGTCCACCTACCGCATTTCCTACCTGAAATGGGACATGAACCGCGAACTGGTGTTGCCCGGCGACCGGTCCGGCAACGCGGCCGTGCACCGCCAGACCAGCGCCCTCTACGCCCTCATCGACAGCATTCGCGCGCGCTTTCCACACGTGGAAATCGAAAGCTGCGCGTCGGGCGGCGGGCGGATCGACTATGAAATTTTGAAGCGGACCCATCGGTTCTGGACATCCGACAGCAACGATGCCGTGGAGCGGGCGCGCATCCAGCACGGGTTCACCCATTTCCTGCCACCGGAGGTGATGGGCAGCCATGTGGGTCCGGCATGGTGCCACACATCCGGTCGCGGGTTTCACCCGGACTTTCGCGCGCTGGTCGCCAGCTACGGCCATATGGGGCTGGAACTGGACCTGCGCAGCGTGAGTGATGCCGACATGGCGCTCTTCGTGCGCGCAGTGGAACGCTACAAGGCCGACCGGTCTTTGTGGCACACGGGTGCCTATCACCGCATCACCACCGTCGATGCGGCACTGTTCGGTGCTTGCGTCGTGAGCCGCGACAGGGGTTCGGCCCGCGTCGTGATGATGCAGACCGACCGGCCCCGTTCGGTCGTGCCGCCGGCGATCATGGTGCCCGGGCTTGACCCGGCCAAACGGTATCGCGTCACCTTGCAGACGCCGGACCATGTCGCGCTGCACGGCAGTCGCCGGTTCGACAACCCGCTCATGGAGGGCGCGTTGGAACTGTCCGGCAGCGTGCTGGCGAAGGTCGGCGTGCAGCTGCCCGTCCTCTACGCGCAGACGGGGATCGCGTTGGCGTTGGAAGCGGTATGAGCGGTGCCCTGATCGCCCTCGACTGGGGCACGACCAATGTGCGGGCGGCGCTGCTGGACACCGACGGCGAAGTGCTGGAATTGCGCCATGGGGAAAGCGGCGTTGGCCGATTGGATGCGGCGGGGTTTGCCGCGCGTTACGCCGAACTTACCGACGGTTGGCCGGATGTGCCTGCCATCGCCTGCGGCATGGTCGGCAGTCGGCAAGGGTGGGCGGAGGCCGACTATCTGCCCTGCCCCACAGGGGTTGCGGATCTTGCCGCGCATCTTTTACCGGTCGGCCCGGTCCACATCGTGCCCGGATTGAAGGTGGAAACCGATAGCCAGCGCGATGTCATGCGCGGCGAGGAAACGCAGATTGCCGGGTTGCTGGCGCGGATGCCGGACTACAGCGGAACCGTCGTCATGCCGGGCACCCATTGCAAGTGGGCCAACGTCCATGAGGGCATCGTCACCGGTTTCCGCACCTACATGACCGGCGACCTGTTCGCCGCCCTGTCAGGCCACACGATCCTGCGTCACAGCATCGGCGACGACGGGTCCGCTCCGGACGGAACGTTCACGAATGCGGTGCGTGACGCGATAGCTGCGCCAGGCAGCTTGGCGGGTTCGCTGTTCGGCATTCGCGCTGAAACGATCCTGCGGGGCGTTAGCGGCGTGGCAGGTCGGGAACGCCTGTCCGGCCTGCTGATCGGCATGGAACTGGAAGCGGCGGCCCGCGACGGCTTCGACGTGCAGGATGTGACGATCATCGGCGACGGTGCCATGGTCGCGCGCTACAGGGATGCGCTCGGCGTGCTCGATGCCGCGGTGCAGACTTTCGCATCGGACGCATTGATCTGGCCCGCTCTGATCGCCATCGCCCGCCACGCGGGCCTGCTGGAGACGACACGATGAGCATATTCGGACCCCACCGCCCCCTCGTCGCCATTCTGCGCGGGCTGGACCCGGACGACGCGCGAGGCCATTGGCGACGCGCTGGTCGATGCGGGCATCGGGCTTATCGAAGTGCCGCTCAATTCGCCCGACCCGCTGCGCTCCATCGAAACGCTGGCCACAGCATTTCGGCGACAAGGCGGTTATTGGCGCGGGCACGGTGCTGACACCGCAACAGGTGGACGCGGTGGCGGATGCCGGCGGCACGCTGATCGTGTCGCCGAACATGAACCCCGACGTCATCGCACGGACACGGGCGCGAAACGGGCTGAGTTTCCCCGGCGTCTTCACGCCCACCGAAGCGTTTGCCGCGATAAAGGCAGGGAGCGATGCGCTAAAATTCTTTCCGGCCTCCCTGCACGGGCCGGACGGGGTGAAGGCGATCAAAGCCGTTCTGCCGCCGCAAATGCCGGTTCTGGCCGTGGGCGGCGTGACGGTGGCGACGATCGGCGATTGGCTGGCGGCGGGAACGGACGGGTTCGGCATCGGTTCCAACATCTTCAAGCCGGGTTGGGACGCATCACGGGTGGGTGCCGAGGCACGGGCTTTCGTCGCTGCCTATGATGGAGCCGTGCGATAGGCCGAACGGCCTTTTCACACGCGATTAAGCATTCCCCTTTACCTTGAGTTCAGGTCGTGCGGAGTGCGGCCAACCCTTTCTTGTTTTGCGTATGGGTACCAGTTTTGCGTTTATCGAACCGCTTCCGCGCGGCCTTTCTCGGCTGTCTTCTCGTCCCCGGCCTGCACGCATAGCAGCCCAGGCAGCCTGCGGGCCGGACCGTATCGGCACGGCACGGACCATCACGCTGGACCCGGCCAAGCACAGCACCTTCGTCGGCCATGAGAAGGCTCTCGGCCTGCGGCACAAGGAGGTCATCCTGACCTTCGACGACGGCCCATTGGGAGGCAAGACGTCGTCCATCCTGACGACATTGAAGAAGAACTGCGTGAAGGCCACGTTCTTCTATGTGGGCAAGATGGCGACCAGCCAACCCACGCTCGTGCGCCGCGTCGTGCGCGAAGGCCACACGCTGGGCCACCACACGTGGAACCACAACCGGATGCTGAACTACTCGTCGGAACGGGCGGGACACCTGCTCGACAAGGGCATCGCGACGCTGGACAAGATCGTATACGGGGAAGCGACCGGGCGGGCGAAAGTGCCGTTCTTTCGCTACCCGTATCTGGCGCGCAACAAGGCGACCGACAAGGTGGTCGCCAGCCGCGGGCTTATCGCGTTCGACGCCAATATCGACAGTCTCGATTGGAAGCTGAAGAGCAGCGACGCGATCCACGACCGCATCATGCGCCGGTTGCGGGAGGACGGTAAGGGCATCGTGCTGATGCACGACATCCAGTCCCGCACGGCGAAGATGCTCCCGCGCCTTCTTCGCAGCCTGAAGGACGGCGGCTACAGGATCGTGCACATCGTGCCGAAGGGCGGCGCGGTGCCGAAGACCGATCCGATCGTGGTTGCCTCGCTGACCCTGTGGACCCCGTGGACCGCGAACCGGTCGCGGACCGGAAAGTGTCCAGTATCGTGACCGCAGCGGCTGCGCGCGAACCTGTTCCAATGGGGAATGCACGTCCGAACCGGGTCGCCGCAACGGCAACGCAGCGTAACAGAAGCGGGGTCGTGTCCGTCGTTCGCCCGGCCTCCATTGCCGATGCGGAGATCGAACAGCTAACGCCGCGTCCGACGTCGACGAAGCCCAAGAAGGCGAAAGAAGCGGCAAGAGCCCCGGTGAAGGTGGCCGCCGTTCGCAAGAAGAAGCGTCGTGCCAAACTGGCGCGCTCGAAGACGTGGAAGTTGAGAAGCAGTCACTGGATCATCAACTGATCCGTCAGTGCAAAACGGGTTCAACCCAGCGTGGCGATGAAGAAAACGACGGCAATGCCGACCGCAAGCGCCAGCATCGGTGCCAATATCGGAAGATCTATCTGACGTTTCATGGGGCTACTCACATACTGGTCCATGTGGAATAACGTGTTCGAGCCTATCAGGTTTCAAAAGGTTACGGCAAGGTTAACGCACCGCGTGGCGTTCCGCGCTCGGTGACAGGCCGAAATGGCGCCGGTAACTTTGCGCGAAATAGCTGTGGGACGTGAAGCCGGTGCTCAGGGCCACTTCCAGTATGGGCGCGCCCGTGTGGCGCAACATCTCCCGCGCCCGTTCCAGCCGCAACGCCATGTAGTAGCGTCCCGGCGTCATGGACAGATGTTTCAGGAACAGCCGCTCCACCTGCCGCAGCGACAGGCCGACCCGTCGGGCGACCTCCAGCGCGGCCAGCGGTTCCTCCAGATGCTGACCCATCAGATCGACCGCGTGGCGCAATCGCTCCGACTTGCCCGCCAGATCGCGCTCCGGCCCCACGCGCTGGCGGTCCGCTGCAGTGCGGATGCGGTCGTGATGGAACTGGTTGGCGACGTCCTGCGCCAGAGCGGGGCCGAAATCCTGCTGGATGATGTTCAGCATTAGGTCGATGGCCGTCGTGCCGCCCGCCGAAGTGTAGCGGTTGCGGTCGATCTCGAAGACGTTGCCGGTGCAGTTCACCTGCGGGAACTCCTCCTGAAACGATGTGCGGTTCTCCCAGTGAATGGTGCAGGCATAGCCTTGCAACAGTCCGGCCTGGGCCAGCACGTGGCTGCCGAGAGACAGGCCCCCGACCGCGCCGCCGCGGCGGCTGCGTTCACGCAGGCGGGCAAGCATGTGGTTGTGGCGCGGTCCACTCGGTTTGGCACCGGCGCAGACGAACAGGATATCACAGGACGGCAAATCATCGATGGAGGCGTCCGCTTCCAGCGCCAGGCCGTTGGACGACCGGGCCGGCTGCCCGTCGATCGAAACGGTGGACCAGCGGTAGTGCTCCTGACCTGCCATGCGGTTGGCGGCCCGCAACGGGTCCATGGCGGAAGCCAGGCACAGCATGGAGAAGCGGTCGAGCAAAAGAAACGCGAAGTGGCGCACGGTCGGTTCGTTGGCAGCGTTGCCTTTGCCGGACCGGTCGGCACGGCGGTGGGTCGATGCTGAGCGTATTTCCATGCCGAATGCGCCCCGTCGCCAGCTATCGGGCCAACGCCCTGGCGGCCGTCAGCGGTTCCGTGAAGACCGTATCGTCATAACTCACGCGGGCATTGCCGATCTCCCCGCTGTCGCTGAAGAACTCGGCCACCTCCTTCAGAAACGCCTGCGTTCCGCCGCCGAACCAGTCTTCGGACAGCTGCTCGTCCAGTGTCGGAAAGGTGAAACCGGCTAGCGTCGTACGCGCGGCGTCGGTGTCCATGCCTGCGTCCCTGGCAATCGTCCCGACCATCGCTTCCGGGTCAGCGCGGTAGGCCGCATTGGTATCGGCAGTCACCTTCACGAATGCGGCCAGCAGGTCCGGGTTCTCATCGGCAAAACGGCCCGACACGGACGTGACATCGAAGACCCGAATGCCGAGCGCCTCCTTCTGTGCACCGGTCAGCAGCACGTTGCCGTATTCCTTCATCTTGCGCAGGCTGCCGCCCCATCCGCACGCCATGCCGAGATCGCCCAGAGCGAAGGCTGCAGCTGCGTCCGGCGGGGCCATGTCGAGAATGGTCATGGTGGATCGTATCGACGCCGAAATGGGCCATCTGTTTCAGGAAACCGTAATGGGCTGCCGTTCCGATCGGGACCGCGGCGCGCTGCCCTTCCAATTCGCTGGCATTGTCGGCCGTGATTTCCAGCGCTTCTGCCACGACGCAATTGTCGTTTTCCGAATAGGAGACGGCCACATCGATGGCACGCAGATCCTGCCCGGCGGATGTGGCGACCACGAAGGGCGGCACCCCCTGCGAGATCGCGATCTGAACATCGCCGGAGGCCATGGCTGCCGACATGGCGGTGCCGGTATCGAAGGCGCGCCAGTTCACCGGCAAGCCCAGCTCCTTCGCATACGTGCCGTTCACCTTGGCGAACTGGAACGGCATTGGCCATTCGAGAAAATACGCGACGGTTATTTCTTTCGGAGCCTGCGCCTGCGCGGGGCCGGGCATCGTGAACGAGGCCCATGCAGCGAGCGCGGAGAGGATCATACGACCGTTCATGTGAAGGCTCCCGGTGCTCGCAAACCGCGCGACTGTCCACGGATGCTATATCAATCTTCGGAAAATCACAGATGCCGCAAGGAGAATTGATCCTCGTGAACGCAAGGCCGATCCCGGGCGATGGCACGGCTGCTTGCCTTGCGGCATGGGACGGGAGTGCTTAATCCTTGCGGGATGCAATTCGTCACGCGCGACGCACACCGGTTCCCATGTCCGATACGCCAGCACTGTTGAAACTGATCGCCCTCGACGGCGACGACCTGCCGGTGCTGTCGGCACATTTGCAGGACGCGACGGTGCGGCCAGCCGACATCGTGGTCGAGAAAGGCCGATTGGTCCTGCCGGTCAACCGCTTCGTTTGGGAGGCGCCTGCCTCGAACCGAAAGCTGTTTGCCCGCCACGAGCGGCGCAACGCCGTACTGGACGTCGGCCATGTTCGGAGCCTGAAGGCCAAGGGTGTGGCGCGACAGGACGACGACGCGGTGCTCAGCCTCCTGTCCCTGACCTTCGATGCCGCGACCGGTGAAGAGAAACGCGACCGTCTGACCATCACGTTTGCAGGCGAGGCGGAACTGGTGGTGGATATCGACGGGCTGGAGGCGCGTCTGACCGACCTCGGCGGCGCGTGGGCAACCCGGTCCCGCCCCGACCACCGCGGCGCATGAGACCGCGATGAGCGATCAGCCTGCTCCAGCCGCACCGGAAAACGCCCGTCTCGTCGACCTCGTTCTCGACGAGACCACGATCGGGCGTGGCAATCTGGATGTGGAGCACGAGCGGGAAGTCGCCATCTTCGACCTGCTGGAAGCCAACACGTTCTGGCCCGTCGGCCACGACCCCGCGCCCGCCGCACCGGACTACAAGCTGGTGCTGGCCCTCGTGGAGCAACGGCTCATGTTCAGGATCTCCACGCGGGACGGTGAAGACGTCGCCACCCACCTGCTGTCGCTGTCCCCCTTCCGGCGGATCGTGCGGGACTATTACCAGATCTGCGAAAGCTATTACGAGGCCATCCGTACCTCCGCCCCGGCGCAGATCGAGGCCATCGACATGGCCCGGCGCGGTCTGCACAACGATGGTTCGGAGACGCTGAAGGAGCGGCTCGACGGCAAGATCGCCATCGATTTCGACACCGCCCGCCGCCTTTTCACGCTGATCTGCGTGCTGCACTGGCGTGGATAGGCGGTGATGAGCGAGCGCCCGGGGTCCGTTCTGTTCGTGTGCAATCACAACGTCATCCGCTCGCCGATAGCCGCCGCGCTCGCGCGAGCGCGCTATGGAAACCGCGTCTACGTCACGTCGGCCGGCGTGCGTGTGGGCGAACTGGACCCGTTTGCCGCAGCCGTCATGGCGGAGATCGACGTCGACATGACGGCCCACGAACCCAAGGCGCTGGAAGACGTCCTCGACACGTGGTTCGACGTCATCGTCACGCTGACGCCCACGGCGCACCACGTTGCGCTCGACAGTTCATACCTGGAATGCGGCGAGATCGCCTATTGGCCATCCGGCGACCCGACGCTGGTGACCGGCTCGCGGGAAACGCGGCTGGAAGCCTACCGCGACGTGCGCGACAGGCTTTCGGGACAGGTGGACGCGCTTTTGGGTCCCCGGAATACGGGTTGAACCGCGCGGCCATTCTGGCGGTTCACAAACCGGAGCGAAGGGGCTAGGTTCCGCGCGACCTTCCGGCGGTCGGCCTGTCGTGCCCCCGCCTCATCCGATGAACACGCATTATCGCGGACAAGCGCCAGCAGGCACCTCCGCCCAGATATGGACCACGCATGGCGAAAGAAGAAGTCCTGGAATTTCCCGGCACCGTGAGCGAATTGCTCCCCAACGCGACATTTCGCGTCAAACTGGAAAACGAACACGAGATCATCGCCCATACGGCCGGTCGCATGCGCAAGAACCGCATTCGCGTGCTGGCCGGCGACAAGGTGCTGGTGGAGATGACGCCCTACGACCTGACCAAAGGCCGGATCACCTATCGCTTCAAGTGATCGCCGGTTTATCGCAAGGCGATCTTGAAAGACCGGACCGTGGCTGACACAGAACCGACCCGCCCGAAACTCATCCTTGCCTCCGGCTCGCCCCGGCGGCTGGAACTGCTGGCGCAGATTGGCATCGTGCCCGACACGCTGGCCCCGGTGGATGCCGACGAAACGCCGCTGAAGGCCGAAGCGCCCCGGTCGCTCGCCAAACGGCTGGCGAAGACCAAGGCCGATATGGCGGTGGTCACCATGGATCGCGCTGGCGAACGGGAGGGAGCCTACATTCTGGCCGCCGACACGGTCGTCGCCGTGGGCAAACGCATCTTACCCAAGGCGGAATTGCTGGAGGAAGCCACCGGCTGCCTGCGGCTGCTGTCGGGGCGGGCCCATCGGGTGTACACGGGCATCACCCTCATCACGCCGTCCGGCGTATCGCGCCAACGGCTGGTGGAAACGCGGGTCCGTTTCAAGAAGCTGTCGGAAGACGAGTTGGAGAATTATCTGGCGTCCGGTGAATGGCGCGGCAAGGCCGGAGGCTACGCCATTCAGGGCATCGCCGGCTGCTTCGTCGTCAAGCTGATCGGCTCCTACACGAATGTCGTTGGCCTACCCCTGTTCGAGACCCTGTCGCTGCTGGACGGCGAAGGATTTCCCGTGTCGGAGACCTGGCTCGACGCGCCGGGCACCGTCTAATTCCCGCTTTCCACCAAGCGGACGCATTTGGCGCTTGCCTAGGGCTGCTCGCATTTCTATACGTCACGCGCACCGGCTGCTTGCCGGCGCATACCCTGGCGGAGGTCGCCTTACGGCCTTTCGCAAACCGGTTGCCCGGGTAGCTCAGGGGTAGAGCAGCGGATTGAAAATCCGCGTGTCGGTGGTTCGATTCCGCCCCCGGGCACCATTCTTCTAAAACGAAGTAATGTCTGTCCTAATATTCGACCGTAAGCCCTGTGTTTGGTGGGTTTGCAGGAGTTTAGGCACAAGAATGATTGTCCCACGGTCCGAACATTGAAGAAATTAGCGGAGGTCGCGGATACCGCTGTGCGTGCAAAAAGGTCTGTCGGGCTTCGTCACGGTTGTGGGCAAACCTGCGGGTTTGGGGACATCGCTGAGATAATGCACTCCTCCCGCCCGGCCGCACTGGCGAACCAAGTCTTGACACTCAGGTACTCTGATGAATGACCACACGACGTCTCCTGTTCACGAACACTCTTTGAAGGTTTTGGACCATTCGAGAGGTTATGGCAGTGCGGTGATCGACACTGCTAATGCCGGGTCCGATTCTGGCGTAACATACAGCGGTGGGAACAAGAGCCCGCGATCCAATTATTCCGAGCCGCTCAGCTTCCTGGGCTGACGGCAAAGGGTGTTCGTGATGATCGGTGTGTGGCTTGCTGTCTACCCCGGCGGAACGGTGCTGACCTACCTCACAGAAGGGGTCGAGACTCAATACGCTATGCGGCTACGGCGACTCAGGGCGGAAA
>CAVQDK010000018.1:0-22271 GCA_963711195.1 uncultured Alphaproteobacteria bacterium | reverse complement strand
GTCACGGAGACGGCCAGCGCGACAAGAGCGGTGGCTGCGGCCTTGCAATAGGTCATGGGTTCAGCCTTCTCTTTCGGTTTCGGGTTCGGCCTCGGGTTCCGGCATCGGTTCGGGCGTTATTTCGGGCGACGGAGCAGCCGTCGCGGCGACAGCCGGTTCGGGCAGGAGGTTGCCGGTCACGGAGCGAACGAGCTGCAAATAGGATTCGGCAGCCTTTTGGACCGCATCCGGCGTAACGGCGGCGATGCGGTCGGGCCATTCCTGCACGTCCGCGATCGTCTGTCCCGATGCGAGCGATGCGCCGTAGATACGGGCCAGCGTCGACTGGCTGTCCCGTGCGAAAATGGCGGACCGACGCAGCCGTTTGACCGCACGATCGATCTCCGACTGTGTCACACCGTTTTCGACGATCTCGGCAATCGCAGCATCGGTCGCGGTTTCCAGATCGGCAAGCGTTGCGTCCCCGCGAGGCGTGGCGTAGACGCCGAACTCGGTATCATCGAGCGAGCCGCCCCGGTAATAGGCGCCGGCCCCCGTGGCGATTTCGTCACCCAAGACCAAAGCGCGGTAGAGACGGCTGGTGGTGCCACCGCCGAGTATCTCGCCGAGAATTTCCAGTGCTTCCGCTTCGCCCTCACCGGCATTCGCATAGGACGGCACGAGGTACAGACGCTGGAAGACCGGCTGGCGCACCCGGGCGTCGGACAGGTCAACGCGCCGCGCGGCACGGGGGCGAGGCTCGGTCGGCCGGGCACGTTCGCCCGGTTCGGCGCGGCGTTCCACCTTGCCGTAGGTATCTTCGGCCAACGTCTTGACGGTCGCTGCATCGACATCACCGGCAACGACCAGAATGGCGTTGTTGGGGGTGTAGAACCGGTCGTAGAAGAAGATCGCATCGTCCTTCATCAGCGCGTTCATTTCGTGCGACCAGCCGATGATCGGCACGCCGTAGGGATGGTTCTGGTACAGCGCGGCACTCATGGCCTCGCGCAGCAGCGCGCCAGGGTTGTTCTCCGTGCGCTGGTTGCGCTCCTCGTTGACGACATCCCGTTCGGCCAGGATCTTGTCCTGTTCGATGACCAGATTTTCCATCCGATCGGCTTCCAGCCGCATCATCTCGGGCAGAACTTCCGGCGTCACCCGCTGGAAATAACCGGTATAGTCGTTCGACGTGAACGCGTTTTCAGACCCGCCGATGGCCGCTATGCGTTTGGAAAACTCACCGTCCGCGACCGTCTCCGTGCCCTTGAACATGAGGTGTTCGAGATAGTGGGCGATGCCGGACTTGCCGGGACGTTCGTCCGCCGCACCGGCCTTGTACCACACCATATGGGTGACGACCGGCGCGCGGCGGTCGGGGATGACGACGACTTGCATGCCGTTTCCCAGCGTGAAGGAGGTAATCTCCGGCCCATCGAAACCGGTCTTCGCCTCTGCGGTCGTATCGGTCGCGTGAGCCGACAATGGCAGGCTGAGAAACAGAAGTACGGTGAAGAGCAGTTTCATCGCAAAGTACCGTCGGGTTTGGGGAGGCGGGTTATGCTGCCCTATATGGGCATGGATCGGGCACTTGCATGGCATGATGCCTGACAATTCTGTCATGGAGCCCGTGCTGCGACATCGTGTCGGAAGAAACCGAACGCACTCAGCCCGACGGTGCGTTTGTCGATCCATTCGAAACCGTCGATCCGGGCGGGAAGCGAAGCGGCCTCTTCTTCCAGAACGATAAGGGCGTTCGGAGCCAGCCAACGGGCTTTGCGGAGGGCGTCTAACGCCTGTTCGCCAAGGCCGCGACCATAGGGGGGGTCGAGAAATACGAGGTCGAAATCTACCGGTGCAAGGCCGGGGGCCAAGGCGCTGCGCTTCACGATACGGGCGACGTCGTTCAGTTTCAGCGCAGCGATATTGGTCGAGATGAGCCGCGCCGCCATGGCGTCGTTTTCCACGAACGTGACGCTTGCCGCACCCCGGGAGATCGCCTCGCAACCAAGCGCGCCCGTGCCGGCGAACACGTCCAGCACACGGGCGTCCGAGATGCGATTGCGATGGGCAAGGATATTGAACAGGGTTTCCCGCGCCCGGTCGGAGGTCGGGCGGATGCTGCGGTCGTCCGGCTGCGCCAGCCGCCGTCCGCGCAGGCTACCGCCGACGATCCGCACGGGGGCCGCCCTTCCCGCCCGGCTTTCCCCCTCCTGGCTTTCCCCCTGCTGTCTTTCCCCCTCCTGGCTTCCGCCCGGTCGGGTCGAGGCGTTTCCGGTTCGTGTCGAGGCGTTGCAGGGGATCGATCTTTTTCGGTTTGACCTTCGGTTTCTTCTCGGCCGCAGGCTGTTTCGCCTTCGGCATCGTGGCGGCAAGCGGTGCGTCGAAGTTCGCGCCCGATGCTGCGATCAGCTTCGGCCCGAGCTGGTCGCGCAGGGTGCGGGAACGAACTTCCACAACCGCGCCTTCCGGCAGGTCGCCGAGCTGGAACGGGCCGTAGGAAATGCGGATGAGGCGGTTCACGTCGAGGTCGAGCGCGCCCAGCACGTTCTTCACCTCCCGGTTCTTGCCCTCGCGCATGGCGAAGGTCAGCCACACGTTGCTGCCCTGCTTGCGCTCCAGTTCCGCCTCGATGGACCCGTAGAGAACACCGTCCACCGCGATGCCGTCACGCAGGGTGTCGAGCTGCTCCTGCGTGACCGTGCCGTGGGCGCGCACGCGGTAGCGGCGCAGCCAGCCGGTGGAAGGCAGTTCCAACGCCCGCGACAGACCGCCATCGTTCGTCAGCAGCAGCAGGCCTTCGGTGTTGATGTCGAGACGCCCGACGGTGAGCACCCGGGGAAGATCGTCCGGCAGCGTATCGAACAGGGTGCGCCGTCCCTCCGGATCGCGCGCAGTCGTCACCGTGCCGGAGCGCTTGTTGTGCAGCCACAGGCGTGTGCGCTCGATCATGGGCAGCGGCGCGCCGTCGACGAGGATGGTGTCACCGTCACCAACCACGCAGGCCGGCGTCTTCAGGGTCTTGCCGTTGACGTCGACACGCCCGGCGTCGATCCAGCGTTCGGCATCGCGGCGCGAACACAGGCCGGCGCGGGCGATGCGCTTTGCGATCCGTTCGCCCTTCGCAGAAGGCTGCGCCACATCATCGTTGGAAGTGTCGGAGTTTTTCATACCTGCTCCCTAGCCCAAACGGATGCGGCTTGCGACAAGGTTTCCCATGAGTTTCATGTCGATTGCACTGGACGAAGCACGTGCCGCCGCCGCGCGAGAGGAAGTGCCGGTGGGGGCGGTGCTCGTGCGCGGCGGTACGATCGTCGCGCGAGCGGGAAACCGGACGCGCGAGTTGAACGATCCGACGGCCCATGCCGAGATACTCGTCATTCGCGCGGCCTGCGCGGCGTTGGCCAGCCAGCGATTGCCGGGCTGCGATCTGTACGTGACGCTGGAACCCTGCGCCATGTGCGCGGCGGCCATCTCGTTTGCCCGTATCGAGCGCCTGTATTTCGGTGCCGCCGACGGCAAGGGCGGGGCGGTCGTCAATGGAGGGCGGTTCTTCGGGCAGGAGCAGTGCCTTCACGCGCCGGACGTGTATGACGACATTGCTGCCGCCGAAGCGAGTGCGCTTCTGCAGGGTTTCTTCAGACAGCGACGCTGAATGCGAGACCGAGCCTGCCGATCTAGAAGGCAGGTGCGTTGGTCGGGTCGGTCACGACACGGCGTTCGCGTTTTTCCTTCTCACCCACCACGCCGACGGCAGCCGAATCCGACGGTGTCCGGTATTCGATCGGTGGATCCGTCAGATAGCGACGCGGACCGGAACCCGTTGCACCACGTGCCTGCCTGCGGGCGGCGATGACCCGTTCCCGGGCGACTTTCTGTTTGCGCAGGTCCGTTCCACCGTCCCGGTCCAGATCGCCTATCATCTTGGGGCGGGCGATGTTGGGGCGTTCGGCGCCTTCGATCGTCAGCGACCCTTCGTCGATACGGGTCGTCACGTCGTCACTGGTATTGGCACCTGACAGCAGCGATGCGCGGCGGGCTTCGGGATCGACGGGGAACGACCCGTCGTTTGCAGCGCCGTCGGCGGGTTGCGGCAGTGCCGTACCGTCGGGCGCGCGCACCAGGTCCGGCCGTGCGGAATAATCGATAGGCTCTTTCCGTTCCCGGCTGCCGAGCGATACGAGACCGGCAACGTCGCTGAGAAGCTGTGCTTCCTGCGTTACCCCGGTCCCATAGGTGGTGCCACCGATGCACCCGGCCAGACCGAACATGGAAACAAGGGCGATAAGGCGCAGAAACATGGCAGACTAGTCCCCCGGACGCGAATTGTAACGCGAAAGTTCGGCAGCTTCCGACCGGAAACCATTCGCGTTGAGCCTAAGCCACAGGAATGTGGCCTTAGCTTGGCTGCTGCGAAAGCCGACGGCCGGCCAACGCTGCAACCAACTGACTAGGCTTGACGGACACGAGTCAAGACTTTCCTTCGATCTCCCGCATGGCAGCGGCGTCCCTAGGAGACAGATCGGCATAGTCCTTGTCGCTGCCAACCTCCGGCAGAACCCGCCACGACCGCGCGCAACGGGTGCCAAGAGCGTAGCCCATCGCGACCGAAACGCCGGCGACCTCCTGCAGCCGGAAATCGTCCGCGTCGCCTGCGCCCTGTTCGATGGCGATCTGGCTGACGATGCAGATATCAGCCATGTCGAGGCCCTGCACCGCCTCCAACAACTCAGTGTCGCTGATGAGAACCCGGGGCGCGGCTTCCAGCGAGGAGCCGATCCGCTTGTCACGCCGCGCCACTTCCAGCGCGCCGAGCACCACGCGGCGCACGCTGCGCACCTTCGCCCATTTCGCGGCCAGCGCATCGTCCCGCCATGCAGGATCGACCGGGGCGAACTGTTGCAGATGTACGCTATCGCCGTTGGGATACCGCTCCGCCCAGGCCTCTTCCATCGTGAAGACGAGCATCGGTGCCGTCCACGTCACCACACAATCGAACAGACGGGAGACAACCTGCAAGGCGGCCTTGCGACGGGTCGATGACGGCGCATCGCAGTAGAGGGCGTCCTTGCGCACGTCGAAATAGAAGGCGGAGAGTTCGGAGTTCATGAAACCGAACAGTTTCGCCATCACGCCCTTGTAGTCGAAGGCGTCGTAGCCCGCGCGAATTTCACCGTCCAGCACGGCGAGACGATGGAGCATGAGGCGCTCGACCTCCTCCATCTCTCCAACCGGCACTTCGTCGCCCTCGTAATGGGCGAGCGTGCCGAGCATCCAGCGCAGGGTGTTGCGGATCTTTCGGTAGGAATTCGACGGCGGTCTTGATGATCTCCGGCCCGATGCGGGTGTCGTCCTGGTAGTCGACCGAGCAGGTCCACAGGCGCAGGATTTCCGCGCCGTATTGCTTGATGATATCCTGCGGCGCGATGGTGTTGCCGAGCGATTTCGACATCTTGCGCCCGTCCTCGGCCATGACGAAGCCGTGGGTCAGCACGGCTTCATAGGGCGCGCGGCCACGGGTGCCGCAGCTTTCCAGCAGCGAGGAATGGAACCATCCGCGATGCTGGTCGGAGCCTTCCAGATACAGGTCGGCCGGCCATTTCAGGTCGTCGCGCTGTTCCAGACAGAAGGCATGGGTGGAGCCGGAGTCGAACCACACGTCGAGGATGTCCTGCACCTGTTCCCACTGGTCCGGATCGTCCACCAGTCCGTCGAGAAAGCGCGCCTTCGCGCCTTCCGCATACCACGCATCGGCGCCCTCGGCCTTGAAGGCCTCCATGATGCGGGCGGTGAGGGCGTCGGATTGCTCGAAGTCCGGGCCGGGGATGATCTGACCGGTGTCGGGATTGCGGAACACGCTGATCGGCACGCCCCAGGCCCGCTGGCGCGACAGCACCCAGTCGGGCCGGTCCGCGATCATGCCGCGCAGGCGCGTCTGGCCACGGGCGGGCACGAAACGGGTGTCGTCGATGGCTTCCAGGGCGGTGGTGCGGAGGGTTCCGTCCGCCGTCATACCGTCCTTGTCCATGTGGACGAACCATTGGGGCGTGTTGCGAAAAATGATGGGTTTTTTCGAGCGCCACGAATGGGGGTAGTCGTGCTTCAGCCGACCGCGCGCGAACAGGTTGTTCGCCTCGATTAGCGCGGTGATAACGCGCTGGTTGGCGTCGCCCTTCTTGCCTTTGTCGTCGATGACGCGCGCCGGATTGCCGGTGTCGGGGCCGAAGCCGGGGGCATCGTCGGTGTAGTAACCGGCGTCGTCCACGGTGAAGGGGATGGCGGGTGAGATGCCCTGCGCTTCCAGTTGGGCACGCGAGGCGTTCCAGATCTCGAAGTCGTCGGCGCCGTGGCCGGGGGCCGTGTGGACGAAGCCCGTGCCCGCGTCGTCGGTGACGTGATCGCCCGCTAGGAGGGGGACGGCGAAGTCGTAGCCTAGGTGTTTCAGAGGATGATCGAGGATGGCCCCTTGAAGTTCGCGGCTATCGATGTCGGAAAGGCGTTCTAAGGTGATTTTTGCTTTTACGGCGCACTCTACAGCCAGCACATCTGCCAGAATATAGCGTTGCAAAGGCTGTGGTCCGAAATCATTTTCAGCAGCGCTCACGATATAGAGGCCGTATGAGACTGACGTCGAATAAGACACCGCCCTGTTACCGGGCATTGTCCAAGGTGTAGTCGTCCAGATCACGACTGAAGCGTCGTCGATCTGCTCCTGTGGTCGATCTCCAGACTTGCTTGTCGGTATTAAGCCTGATGAACGCACTGGAAACCCAACCCAAACCGTATCGCTCTCATACGTCTCGTACTCGATCTCGGCCTCGGCCAGCGCGGTGCGCTCGACCACGCTCCACATGATCGGCTTTGACCCACGATAGAGCTGACCGCTCCGCGCGAACTTCATCAGTTCGCCCGCGATGATGGCTTCGGACTCGAAGTTCATCGTCAGATACGGATTGGCGAAATCGCCGACCACACCCAGGCGCTGGAACTCTTCGCTCTGTATCTCCACCCAACCGGCAGCGAAGTCGCGGCATTCGCGGCGGAACTCGTTGATCGGCACCTCGTCCTTGTTGCGGCCCTTGGCGCGATATTGCTCCTCGATCTTCCATTCGATCGGCAGGCCGTGGCAGTCCCAGCCGGGCACGTAATTGCTGTCGCGGTTGCGCATCTGGAACGAGCGCGTGACCACGTCCTTCAGGATCTTGTTGAGGCCCGTGCCCATGTGGATGTTGCCGTTGGCGTAGGGCGGGCCGTCGTGGAGCACGTATTTCTCGCGGCCCTTGGCGTCGTCGCGCAGGCGGCGATACATATCCTGCGCCTGCCAGCGGGCGACGATTTCCGGCTCCTTCTTCGGCAGCCCGGCGCGCATGGGGAAATCGGTTTTCGGCAGGAACAGCGTGTCGGAATAGTCGCGCCCGCCGGTTTCGGCTGCGCTGTCGGTCTTGTCGGACATGGATGATCTCGTTTGGGAAAGGCGTCGTTTTCAGGTGGCGTCGGATACCCGGCGCGGGACGGTCAGCCCGCGACCGGGCCGATAATTCGTCTGATGGTGGAAACGATGCTCATAAGCGGTTCCTAGCGCGCGCTCCGGCGGGCGGCAACCGGTTTAGAGGCGCGGCTCATCCAGCTTGTCGTAGAGCGCGCGGCGCAGCAGTTTCAACGTCAGGCTCGGAGCGAGCCACGCTGCCATGCGTGCGCCGGTCCCGCCGGGGTAGAACTCGGCGACCGGCTTGCGCGCTTTCGCCAAAATCTTCGCCGCTAGCACGTCCGGAACCATGCGCTTCTTCGCGCTCGCTCCGGCAGGCGCGTAGCGTTCGGCGTGGGCGGTGCGGATGGGGCCGGGAAAGACCGTCATCACCCGCACACGCTGCCTCTTCCACCCCTTGCGGACCGATCGGGCATAGATTGCCAGCCCGTCCTTCGTGCCCGCATAGACGGCCGCTCCGGGATAGCCGGTGACGTGGGAGAGGGATGAGACGAAGGTGATGCACCCGTCTTTCGCCAGCAGCCCGGCCTTCATCAGGCCGGATGCCAACAGGATAGGCGCGGTGAGGTTCACGTCGATCAGCGGCTTGTACGCCGAAGCCGGAATGTCCTCGAACCGGCCCGCGGCGCTGATACCCGCATTCAGTACGACCAGATCGAAGGACATGCCGTGCAGGGACGCAATGCACTGCACCACCGCCCGCCGGTCGGCCAAATCGACCTTGCGGACGACGCACGCGCCCCGGGTCGACAGGGCCAATGCTTCGAGGTCTTCCACGTCGCGGTCCAGGGCGACGACTTCGTGCCCGTCCGCCAACAACGCTTCAGCCAGCGCGCGACCGAGACCTGCGGCGGCTCCCGTTATGAGCGCCTTCACAACGCCCCCTCCTTCGGTCGGGCAAATGCAGCGCGGGTGCAGTAGATACGCCCAAGATTGCGGGCCTTGTCGCCATTACGAATGGCCCTCTCGATGCCCGCCGACGCGCGGTGCGGGGCCATGAACAGATTGCGCGCGGCCCCGAGCGTCATGCCGGCCTTATCATGCATGCCGGTCTTGGTCGGGCCGGGATGAACCAGCGTGACATGCGCCCTGTCCCTCCATTCCTCCCGCAAAGACCGGGCAAACCCGGCCAGTGCAGCTTTGCTCGCGGCGTAGGTCGCAAACCCATCGGCGCCACCGGCCAGGCTGGAGCCGATGATGGCCAACCGCCCGCCAGCCTTCAGCAAGGCAGGCGCAGCGGCATGGGCGGCCAACACCGTGCCCGTGACATTCACGTCGATCTGCGTGGCGACGGATGTGGGCGTTTCCGCATCTGCTGCGCCCTGCCAGCCGATACCGGCGTTCAGAATTGCGACGTCGAGGGCGTCCCATTCCATCTGTTGCAGTGCGTTCGAAACCGCAGCACCGGCCCGCGCGGGGTCCGACTGGTCGGCGCGGATGTAATGGATGTTGTCGTCGGCGAAAAACTCTGCCTGATCGACCAGATTGCGCCGCCCCGTCGCCAGCACGCCGATGCCGCGCGACGCGTAGGATTTCGCCAGCAGCAGGCCGATTCCGTCCGTCGCGCCGGTAATGAGAACCCGCTTGCGGCGGTCGGTTGCCATTAGCGGTTACCGTCGAAGGCGATTGTTCGGTCGAGGTCGGACAGGGGTTCGGCGTCGGCCAAGGCAGTTCGTGCGTCGATGCTGTCGCGGTCCATCTGCTCCACCAGCGCCTCGGCGCTGTCGAACTTTTCTTCGCCGCGCAGCCGGGCGAACAGGGTCACCTCGATCTCCTCGCCGTAAAGATCACCATCGAAATCGAAGACGAAGGTTTCAAGCAGCGGTGCGCCGTTGTCGAAGGTCGGGCGGCGGCCGTAGCTGGCGACGCCATCGTACAGGGTGCCATCGGCACGGCGCAGGCGCACGGCGTAGATGCCATGGGCCAGGCGGCAATTTTCGCCAAGCGAGATGTTGGCGGTGGGATAGCCAAGTGTGCGCCCCAGCTGCGCGCCCTTCACGACCGTGCCGCCGACGCACCAGCGATAGCCCAGCAGGCGGGCGGCATCGGCCACATCACCTTCGCCCAACAGTCGACGGATGCGGGAGGACGACAGTTCCTCGCCTTCGCCGTCGGCATGTTCCGGCACGATGGTCACGCCGAACCCTGCCCGTTCCCCGGCCCGTTCGAGAAAGTCCGGCGTGCCCTGCCGTTTGCTGCCGAACATGAAGTTGAAACCGGTCACCACATGGCTTGCACCCGTCGCTTCGACGAGATGGAGATCGACGAAGTCCTGCGCCGACGTGGCCGCCAGATCGCGGGTGAAGGGCAGGACCAGAAGGCCGTCCACGCCCGCTGCCAGCACGATCCGGGCCTTCATGGCGCGGGGGGTCAGGCGAAAGACGGGACTGTCGGGTTTGAACAACGTGCGGGGGTGAGGTTCGAAGGACAGGGCATAGACCTTGCACTTCGCCTCCCGCCCGATGTTCAACGCCGCTTCCAGCACGGTCTGATGCCCGCGATGGACGCCGTCGAAATTGCCAATGGCAATCACCGCGCCGCGCATCTCATCCGGCAACGGCTGGTCGAGAATGTGGGCATCGCTCACGATGAATTACCAGACCAGCCGGGGCATGGTAGCGACGGGTGTGGCACCCTGTTCCTTCACGAAAGCGGCCAGTCTTTCCGCGTCGGGATCGTCTGCGGAGCCGTATTCGGCGGAGTGGATACCTGCGCTGATGTACAGCAGGTCGAGACCGGCGCCCTGTGCGCCGACAACGTCCGTGGGCATGCCGTCACCGATGCACAGCACCCGCCTGCGATCGACGTCGCCGACTGCGGCCAGCGCCACGTCGTAGATCGGCTTGTGCGGCTTTCCCGCCAGCCGAACCTCGCCACCGAGTTCGGCGTAGAGGCGTGCAAGCGCACCGGCGCACCAGATCATCCGCTCGCCGCGCTCCACTACGAAATCCGGATTGGCGCAAATCATCGGCAGGCGTCGTTCGACGCCCCGCGCCAGCATGTCCTTGTAGTCGTCGGGCGTTTCGACCTCATCGTTGACGAGGCCGGTGCAGACGATGGTCTTCGCCGTCTCCAGATCGACGAAGTTCACGTTGAGCCCGTCGAAGAACGAGCGTTCCCGCGCGGGGCCGATGTGATGGACGTCACCACCGACCTGCCGCACCAGTTCGCGGGTCACGTCCCCGGAGGTAACGATGGAATCGCAGATGCCGTCGCGCACGCCGATATCACCGAACTGCCTCAGCACATCCTCGCGAGGCCTGGGGGAATTGGTGACGAGAACGACCTTGCCGCCCCGCTCGCGAAAGTTGCGCAGAGCGACGGCGGCGGGTTCGTAGGCATGTTCGCCATTGTGGACCACGCCCCACACGTCGCTCAGCACGGCGTCGTAGTCGGCCGCCAGTTCGTTCAGCCCTGCTATCGCGCGCATGTGTGGAGTTCCGTCGGTCGGAGAAGGGTCGGGACAGCCGCTCCGTCGCAGGAGCGCGTGGCGAAGGCGTTAGGTCAGGTGGCGCGCAATCGTCAAGGTCGAGCTCAATTCGCCTGCGACGATCTTGACTCCGGCAAACGTCGTTCCTATTTCCAGTGCGCGTTTTGGCACTCACCCCAAGCGAGTGCTAACACGCATTTCACAATCCCTACATTGATCGGCTTTCGCGCAGGCGAAGCCGTAAACGACTTACAGGAACGAGACAAAGATGGCTGACATCAAATTCCGTCCGCTTCACGACCGCGTTGTCGTGCGCCGTGTCGAGGCCGACACGAAAACCGCAGGCGGCATCATCATTCCCGACTCCGCGCAGGAAAAACCAGCTGAAGGCGAAATCGTCTCCGTCGGCTCCGGTGCCCGCGACGAAGCCGGCAAACTGGTTCCCCTCGATGTGAAACAGGGCGACCGCGTTCTGTTCGGCAAATGGTCCGGGACCGAAGTCAAGATCGGTGGCGAAGACCTGCTGATCATGAAGGAATCCGACATTATGGGTATCGTTGGCTAACTTTGCCGACTGACCTCATTGACGAAATCCCTGCGCGCTCACCCAATTTCGGGTTGAAGCCGCAACAAGCGAAAGAGTAAGCAAAATGGCTGCAAAAGAAGTCAAGTTCGGCTCCGATGCCCGCACCCGCATGATGCGCGGCGTGGACATTCTGGCCGACGCTGTGAAAGTCACGCTCGGCCCGAAAGGCCGCAACGTCATCCTCGACAAATCCTTCGGCGCTCCGCGCATCACGAAAGACGGTGTGTCCGTCGCCAAGGAAATCGAACTGGAAGACAAGTTCGAGAACATGGGCGCACAGATGGTGCGTGAAGTGGCCTCGAAGACCAACGACATCGCCGGTGACGGCACCACGACTGCCACCGTACTTGCACAGGCGATCGTGAAAGAAGGCAACAAGGCCGTTGCCGCCGGCATGAACCCGATGGATCTCAAGCGCGGCATCGACACAGCTGTGAACGAAGTCGTCGAAGCTCTCAAAGCCATGGCCAAGAAGATCGACACGACCGAAGAAGTCGCACAGGTCGGCACCATCTCCGCCAACGGCGACAAGGAAGTCGGTGAGCGTATCGCCGAAGCCATGCAGCGCGTCGGCAACGAGGGTGTCATCACCGTCGAGGAAGCCAAGTCGCTGGAATCCACCCTCGACGTCGTCGAAGGCATGCAGTTCGACCGCGGTTACCTGTCGCCCTACTTCGTGACCAACCCCGAAAAGATGACCTGCGATCTGGAGGATCCCTACATCCTGCTGCACGAGAAGAAACTCTCTTCCCTGCAGGCGATGCTGCCGATCCTCGAAGCTGTCGTTCAGACCGGCAAACCGCTGCTCATCATCGCTGAAGACATCGAAGGCGAGGCTCTGGCCACGCTCGTCGTCAACAAGCTGCGCGGTGGCCTGAAAGTCTCCGCCGTGAAAGCACCCGGCTTCGGCGACCGTCGCAAGGCGATGCTCGAAGATATCGCGGTTCTGACCGGCGGTCAGGTGATCTCCGAAGAACTCGGCATCAAGCTGGAAGGCGTCACGCTCGACATGCTCGGCACCGCCAAGCGCGTGTCGATCACGAAGGAAGAAACCACCATCGTCGATGGTGCCGGTGAAAAAGCCGACGTGGAAGGCCGTGTTGCCCAGATCAAGCAGCAGATCGAGGAAACCACGTCCGATTACGACCGTGAGAAACTGCAGGAACGTCTGGCGAAACTCGCCGGCGGTGTTGCCGTCATCTCCATCGGTGGTGCCACGGAAGTGGAAGTGAAAGAGAAGAAAGACCGCGTCGACGATGCGCTGAACGCAACGCGTGCAGCTGTCGAAGAAGGCATCGTTCCCGGTGGCGGCGTGGCTCTGCTGCGTGCCGCATCCGGCATCAAGTCGGAAGGTGACAATGCCGACCAGAAGCAGGGCGTGGCCATCGTGCGTCGTGCGCTTCAGGCTCCGATCCGTCAGATCGCTTCCAACGCCGGGGACGAAGGTTCCGTGGTGGTCGGCAAGATCAACGACGAGAACAAGCCCAACTACGGCTACAACGCGCAGTCCGGTGAGTTCGGCGACATGATCGCCATGGGCATCATCGACCCGGTGAAAGTGGTTCGCCACGCTCTCCAGGACGCAGCCTCCATCGCGTCCCTGCTCATCACGACCGAAGCCATGGTCGCCGAGAAGCCTGCCAAAGAAGGCGCTGGTGGCGGCGGCATGCCGGACATGGGTGGCATGGGCGGAATGGGTGGTATGGGCGGCATGATGTAAGCCGCAGGCTTACCTCATACGAGCCCACACAAGCTATGCGCTGACATGCGGTGAACCGCATGTCAGTGGCGGCATGATGTAAGCCGCAGGCTTACCTCATACGAGCCCAGCTTTCCCGAGCTGACTACAAGAAAGGCCGTCCTTCACGGGGCGGCCTTTTTTCGTCGTACCGATGTTTATTCGGTGAAACCAAACCCATGACGGCAGCGTTGTTTGATTGATGAAAACTATTCATCTGAGAAAACCAATCCGGGAGAACAATCACGTTGCCAAAGTCCATTTCAGTCAAGAATGTAATCTATCCAATCGCTGCAGCACTGCTTGCGACATCCACGATCGTCTATGCCGCTGGGAGCGCCATGGTCGGGGATGAGGTGATCGATGCGCAAGACACGACGCTGCTGGAAGCGACGAAAGACAAGGGCTTCGGTCCCCAGTCGCCACGTGATCTTTCGGTTCTCGAAGGCGATAACCCGCGCGTTGCCATGACAGCACCGCCGTTCCAGTCCATGAACCTGTGCAACATTCACTTCCACGAGAACGCCGAACATCGTGGCGGCGAGTTCACCACCTATGCCGGGAACGGCGATGGTGCGGGCGCGGGTACGGGCTTCGTGTATGACGGCGAGTTGAGCGAAGCCGAACTGGCACCGCTGGACCGCACGATAGGCGAAGGAAAGTATGGCGATCTCGCTCCCGGCGATACGATCGAACTGCACTACGTTCACACGACGGCGCAGGTCACCCCCGGCCCGACGCTTGGCGCGTGCCTCAGCGACGCCATGGCGAACCCGCAGTTGCGCGTGGAAGCACAGGTCTATGTTCTCGTGAACGATGACAGCGCCGCCGATTTCGTCGCGCTGACCGAAGTGGCGGTGGTCGACGGCTTTCATCAGGCGGTGAACATTCCAGCCGATACGGGCACGCCCATCACCTATGAAGGGTCCACGACCGGTCCGGGCTTCAACGAAACAGGTTCACCGCTTCTGGTATCGTGGAGCGTCCGGCCGGAAGTGAAGAAAGTGTCGATCGCCAGTGTCGAAACCTGGCTGGCGGACAACGCCTTCGACGAAAAGGGGTCCCATGGCGTTCGCAATCTCGTTACCGATCCGGCACTGATCTCCAACATCAACTGACCGGCTTGTAGTCCGCTGCAAAGTGCATAGGGGGAGCCGGGCAACAGGCTCCTCTTTTTGCGTTTGTGGACGAAGGCAGTGAAGGTACGACATTGCGCTGCAGGTCCGGTCGTGCATTCTAAGCCATTGCGAATTTGCTGACCCTTCAAAGGACGACATCATGCCCCTCACCCGCCGCACTTTCCTCGCTACCTCGGCTGCCGCCGCAGGTGCCGCGGCTCTCCTGCCGCAATACGTCTTCGCCGACGGCCATTCCGCCAACGTATTCAAGACCGACATGGGCGACGTGACCGTCCACCCGATCACCCACGCTTCCGTCGTCCTGGAAACGCCGAAGGGTGTGATCTATGTCGATCCGGTGGGCGAGGTCTCCACGCTGGGCAAATACCCACGCCCGGACGCCATCCTCATCACCCACGAGCACGGCGACCACTACAACGCGGACACGATATCTGCGTTGAAGGGCGAGAACACGCCGATGATCGTCAATCCCGCCGTCATGGCCATGCTGCCGGACCGGCTGAAGCCGAACACCACTGAAATGGCAAACGGTGACAGCGGCGAAATCCTCGGCGTTACAATCGACGCGATTCCCGCCTACAACCTCGACCCCGAGAAACAGAACTTCCATCCCAAGGGTCGTGACAACGGCTACGTGCTGACCATGGACGGGTTCCGCATCTACCTGTCCGGCGACACGGAAGACATTCCCGAAATGCGGGCGCTGGAGAATATCGATCTGGCCTTCGTGTGCATGAACCTGCCCTTCACGATGCCAGCCGAAGCCGCGGCAAGTGCGGTCAACGAGTTCCAGCCCAAATTCGTCTATCCCTACCACTATCGTGGCCGTGATGGCGGGACGCAGGATCCGCAGGAATTCGCCAAGCTGGTGGAAGGCGACACGGAAGTGAAGTTCGGCGACTGGTACCCGGCTTAACCACCGGTCGAACGAGAAGGGGCCGCTTCGGATCGAAGCGGCCCCTTCTTTTTGGACTGACGGCCCGATTATTTCAGTCCGACGCAGTTGGCGTAGAACGTCGTAGTAGCGGGCCAGTCGCTGAACACTCCAACGACGCCGACATCCTTGTTCAAAACGTCGAGCAGTTCGTAGACGTCGCCTTCGTTCGAGGTGAGATCGTTGGAAGTCTGGTAATACCAGCCACCGCCATCCTTCAGCAGACCGGAGCGTTCCACCGTCCACGTGATGATCTCAAGACCTGCCGCCTTGGCCTTCTCCGCGTAGAGGGATGGAACCAGCTTGCCGTCCTCGACCTTCACCAGCACCCAGAGCGGCGGCGCGATGTAGTTCACCCCCCGTTCCTTCAGGCTTTCCATCGTGTTGTCCCAGGTCGAATCGTCCTCCGGCGACCAGCCTTCGATGTCGTAGCTGTCGTCGAGATAAACGGCTTGCGCACCGAACTCCGGCTCGTTTTCGATCCAGTACAGCACGTCTTCCAGGTTGAAGCTCTGCGCCCAGACATCGGACGCGGGCACACCGGCGGCCTTGTATTCATCGATCATCGCCTGCGCGTAATCGGCCTGGCTGTAGCCATCGAACGGCATGTCGACGGACGGCGATTTCAGTTCCGGCGTGAATTTGACGCCGAGGTTCGTGAACAGGTCGATGCTTTCCGCGTGGGTCATCAGCGTGCCGGGGCTATAGAGGTCGGTGCGGAAACCGGCGGTGCCGTCCATGTAACCCTCGACGGATGTGGCGCTGGCATCAGCGGCGTCCATCTTGGCGTCCAGCGTGCGGAATTCGGCGAGCGTGATGTCGGACGCCCGGCATTCGGCGCTGGCACTTTCTTCCCCCGCGGCAGGGGTGAAGCCAGCGGTGCATTTGTCCGCCAGTGGCGTGGCCAGAATGTTGGTGGTCGTGTGCAGATCGTTCTGCGCGTGGCGGCAGACAAGTTGCTTGTCGCTGGTGAACGTCACGTCGCATTCCACGATCCCTGCGCCCATGCGAGCGGCGGCGGTGTAACCCTCGACCGTATGTTCCGGCATCAGCAGCGGCGCGCCGCGGTGAGCGATGGACCAGTTCGTCTGCTCCACCGGATTGCCGATGCAGGCTTGCAACGTCGTTTTCAGCGCGCTGTCGTCCATCTGCTCGACAAGCCATGCCGGGCGGGGGCCGAGTTGGTAGGTCGTGTCGGCCATCGTCCCTGATTGGGCGAAGGCGGGGGCGGCAAAGACCGTTGCGGCGATTGCAAGCAGAAGGGTGCGATGCATGTGTAGGCTCCGATTGATACTGCGATCCTGCATTTCTGACGGTCCAACGCGACACGTGCATTTCACGACGGTGACAGTTTCGCGACGCTCAGCGTGTTCACACCGGTGGAACCGAAACCCGCATTGGCGGTTGGTTTGCAAATCAACCCCGAAGGAGAATGACTATGGCGAATACAGATCAGTCCGAAGGCATGGGCAAGAAACTGAAGGGCGACCTGAAAGAAGGCGTCGGCAAAGCGACCGGCAACAAGGACATGGAAACCGAAGGCAAGGCCGATCAGGCCGAAGGTGAAGTGCAGAAAACCTGGGGTGACGTGAAGGACTCCGTCTAGCCCGACCCCGACTGCCTGACGAATGGCGGCGACGACTTCGCATACAAGCGGGTCGTCGCCGTTTTTGTTTGCGCCGATGAGATTGGCCTGACTTTCCAGAATGACCCCGTCGTCCAGCACCTTGAGATGGTTGGCGCGAATGGTGGACCCGGTGGAGGTGATGTCCACGATGACATCCGCCGCGCCGGTGGCCGGTGCCCCTTCGGTCGCTCCCAGACTTTCCACGATGCGATAGACGCCGACGCCGTGCTGGCCGAAGAAACCCTGCGTCAGCTGCCAGTATTTGGTGGCCACCCGCAGCCTCCGACCCGTGCGGTTGCGGTGAACGGCGGCGACGTCGTCGAGGTCCGCCATCGTGTCGACGTCTATCCACGCTTGGGGCACGGCCACCACCACGTCCGCATGGCCGAAGCCGAGGGGCGCATGGAAGGTCACGGTTTCACCGGCATTGGCGATCGTTTCCCGCGCCAGATCTTCGCCGGTCACGCCGAGATCGACGCCGCCCCGTGCAAGTTCTCCGGCAATCTCGGACGCCGACAGAAAGGCAATGGCGATGTCCTCGCGACCGACAACGTGACTTTGATAGCCGCGCTCGTCCGCCAGCGGCGCGACGGGCAGACCGGCGCAGGCGAACACGTCCAGCGTGTCGGCCTTCAACCGGCCCTTGCTGGGAATGGCGATGGTGATGCTCACGTCAGCCGGTCCAACGAGATGGAGAAGCCCACGGCGGGCACGGGCGTGCTTGCGCCCAGCAGCGTGCACAACCGGTCGTAGCGCCCGCCCCCGGCCATGGCTTCCGGCTGGCCCGCGCGATGGGCTTCGAAGACGACGCCTGAATAATACTCCAGCCGTCGACCGAAGGAGGCGCGGTAGGTGACATCTGCGTTACCGATGGCGTCCGCGCGGGCGGCGAAATTGTCGAGTGCCGAACCGAATCCGACACCGCTGCCGGTGCCGTAAGCCCGGAGCCTGTCGGCGGTGCGTTGCAGCGGTGCTTCGATGGCGAGGAACTCGCGCAGCGCTCTGGCCCGCGCGCCGTCGAGGCGGAAGCCTGCGACCTTGGCCCGCTCGATGGCGCGGGTGGCGATGGCGGCAGCAGACCGTCCACCGCTTGCGGGCAGTGCCGCCTGTCGCATGAGGTCCGCCACGTAGTCGGTCAGGGCCGGCAGGTCGCCCTCAACGGCAAGGCTGGCAGCGCGGTCGATGGGCGCTGCGACGGGTTCCGGCGCGGCTTCGAGGCGGTCGATGATGGCGCGCACCTGTGCTGGTTCCCCGAAGGCGCGGGTCAGGCGCGCGGCGATGGCGGCGGGCAGGCCTAGGCTGGTGACGACCACATCGAACAGCGCCTGATCGCCCAGAGTGACGGACACGTCCCCCGCCCCGGCAACCGCCAGCGCGTCGACCATGTCCCGCAAGGCCTCAGCGTCCCGTGCGGGCGTGGGTTCGTGGCCGAGGTCTTCCAGACCGGCCTGCCGGAACTCGTTGGCACCGTCGCGGGCCTGCCGGAACACCGTGCCATCGTAGGCGTAGCGGACAGCTTTCCCGTTGGCAGGCAGGTGCATCAGGCAGATGGGAATGGTGAATTCGGGCCGCAGGCACAGTGGCCCGCCGTCGGCCATCTGCGTCATGAACACCCGCCGCCGCATGTCCTCCCCGGCCACGTCGAGAAACGGGTCGGCGGGTTGCAGGATGGCGACTTCCGGTCGTGCGTCGGTGCGCTCGTCGAGGAACGTGACGAGGTCAGGCATTGCGCGCAAGAATGGCCCGCACGGTTGCGACCATGTCTTCCACCTTCACCGTCTGCTGCGCGGGGCGAGCGCCCTCCTCGCCGCGCCATTCGGTGTGGTCGGTGATGTCGGCAGACAGCCGCGCGCCCTCGACCAGATCCTTGATTTGCACGGTGCCGTTCTCTCGCTCGGCACTGCCCTGAATGATGGCGATGGGGGAGCCGCGCCGGTCGGCATATTGCAGCTGCTTGCCGAAATTCTTCGGGTTGCCCTGATACATTTCCGCCCGCAAGTCATTGACGCCATCGGCGTTTTCGGACTCCCGCAGCATCTGGACGAGTTTCTGATACCCCGCGAGCGCCTCGGCGTCCTTGTCCATGACGGTGACGACGATCGGGCCTTCCGGCGCTTCGGTGTCCAGCTGGCCGAGATTTTTCAGCGCGGTGGCGAGGCGGGAGACGCCGATGGAAAAGCCCGTGGCCGGAACTTCCTGCCCCGTGAACCGCTTCACCAGCCCGTCGTAGCGACCACCGCCCGCGACGGAGCCGAACTGCACGATCTCGCCTTTTTCGTTGGGGATGTCGGCGGTGATTTCGCATTCGAAGACGGTACCAGTGTAGTATTCGAGACCGCGGACAACTGAAGGATCAGCTTTTATCTGAACATCGTCATATCCAGCGTGCCTAACAATACCTACTAATGTAGCCAGATCATCCAGTGAATTTTTATAGGTTAAGTTACTTACAGATTCGCCTAGAGCAAGACGTCGCAAATTTTCCTCTAATAACACAGTTTCCAAATTATTTCCGGAAAAACCTGAACTTTCAATCTCTTCGCGCCATCTTTTCTCTACTCCAACATATTGATCTTGAACAGTTTCTAAAAGACGATCGTGTATCTGATCATCTGTGAACTCTTCACCAAATTGGTCATATAATTCTTCAATCTGGTCCTCCATCTGTTTATATATAACATGGCGGAACAGACGGATGATTTGATCCACTCCTTTGAGTGAAAGCCCTACTCCTTTCGTGAAATCACCACTCTCATCTAATCTTCCGGCTCCAAGTAGCTGCTTCACACCATCGGCACCAAATTTGTCCAGCTTGTCTATACTTCTCAAAGCACTAAGACGTCGTCTTGAATTCTCTTGGCCTCCCAATCCTACTGTTTCCATCACCCCATCCAGCACCCGCCGATCATTCACTCGAACAACATACTCGCCCTTTTTCAAACCCAGCGCTTCCATCGTATCGGCCATCATCATGCACATCTCGGCATCCGCCGCCGGGCCGCTCGCGCCCACGCTGTCGGCATCGAACTGCATGAACTGGCGGAAGCGCCCCGGCCCCGGCTTTTCGTTGCGGAACACGTAGCCAGCGCGATACGTGCGATACGGCATCTGGATGTCGTTGATGTTTTGCGCCACGTGGCGCGCCAGCGGCGCGGTCATGTCGTAGCGCAGGCTCATCCACGGGTGCGTCGTCGTCCGTCAGGCTGAACACGCCCTCGTTGGGGCGGTCGGTGTCGGGAGGAATTTGCCCAGCGCGTCGGTGTATTCGAACATCGGCGTTTCGACTGGGGTCGAAGCCGTAGCGCTCGAACACGCTGCGGATCGGCCATCATCGCGTCGGTGGCGCGGATGTCGCCGGACAGGCGGTCCTGAAAACCACGGGGGCTGCCGCGCCTTTAGGCGTTGCGGTTTCTTCTTCTTGTCGGCCATCGGACGGGCTCTCGAATTTTAGAAATGGGCAGGCAAAACGAGCTCTAAGCAACTGCTCAACGGCGGTCGATCAAGCGGTGATATGTCGATGAGGTGCGTGCCATGGCCAGCGGCAGTAAACCGCCCGCTACGCATTCTCAAGTGGGCATCACGAACGCATCCTGCGCCGCCTGTGTCGTCGCTAGCGCCGCGCAGCCTTCGATATGCCGTTGACCAACCCATGGCCTGCATGAAGGCGTAGCAGGTGGTCGGCCCGACGAAGGACCAGCCGCGCTTCAGCGCCTTCGACATGGCTGTAGTAATTCGGCCTGAAGTCGAGGGCCATCAGGCTTTCCGCGTCCAATGCCGCGGGCGGTCCGCCCTTGCCCTGGTCCGCCCAAGCCCAGAACCACGCACCAAGGGAGCCTTCGGCCTCTACCATTTCCAGCGCCCGGTTCGCATTGTTGATGGTGGAGACGATCTTGCCGCGATGGCGCACAATGCCCGCGTCGTTCACCAACTGCTCGATTTCGGCATCGCCGTAGTTTGCCACTTTCGTGAAATCGAAGCCGTCTATGCCGCGCGAAAGTTGTCGCGCTTGCGTAGGATCGTCAGCCAGGACAGGCCGGACTGAAAACCTTCCAGGCAGATTTTCTCGAACAGGCGGTGCTCGAACCCTGTCCTGGGGCATGCCCCATGTCGCGTCGTGGTAAGCGACGTAATCCGGCTTGTCGCCGCACCAGAAGCAGCGGTTCACGCCTGCACTGACGATCAGCCCGGTCTCGCCGTTTGCCATACCGTACTCCAGCCTCCGCCCCTCGCCGCGCGACGCGCGCCATGCGAATGCGGGCCTAACATATCGGGCACGGTCGGGAATCACGGATGGGAGAAAGGGCAAGGCGTCTCTCGCGGTTTTCAGCGCGATCCTGCTGTCGGCCTGCGTGTCCGGCGCGACCCCGCGCGATGCCTACAGCGTGGCGGGGCTGTCGGGATGGGTTTCGCAAGACGGTGTTCGGTGCGGAATACGGCGCGCTGGCGCTGGCGAGCACTTTCCCCAATTCTCACGTGCGGCGCTTCAGGGGCCAGCGCTTCCTCGTGCGCGCGCCGGTGAAGGGCGACGATCGGGTCAAGTGCGTGTGGAGCGGTTCATCACCCGCATCGACCTGTTGATCCACAGTTTCGATGCCGGCCGGCAGCGTGCCGAACGGGACGCCAATTTCGTCGTGATCGTGCTGGTGCAGTAGCTGTACGCCTGCGAAACCGTGCGGGAAGCGAATCTACGACGGCGGGACCCACCCCCGGTGCGGGTCGCTGTCTGGTGCGGCGTCATCCCCCGCGACGGCATTTCCCGTCTACGCTATCATCGTGACCGACGAGGGCGGCTCGCTGTTCTCGCGCTGCATGCAACGGAGGAGACCTCGAAGGGCCGGGGCCGCTCAACGACGATGCCAGCCGACGAAATCGATCTTCAACGATACGTCCCGCTTCAGGAACTTCCGCCGCTTCGACCGGCTGTCGCTGCGAGATGCTCGACCCTCATTGTCGCATCCGCAGCGGCTTTTCGCGCAGCGAGGTGGAGCCGTTGCTGCCGGACCTTGCCGAAAGCGCATTGCAGGCCGGCGAAAGCGGCGAACAGGCGCGTTAACCACGACGCTTCAGCCTTGAAGTTCACCCCGTTGAAAGAGTCAGCGCGGTCCCACCGTTTCCGACGATTGGATTGACGTTTCGGTTGGCAGGTGGCTAACCGTGGGGCAAATTCGGTTCCAAGCGGTTATTGCCATGTCTCGCGTTCTTCTGTCCGCCATCGTCCGTCCTTCCTCGGCCTTGGTTTCGCCCACGCAGGCGAGCGGTATCCTGCCCGCTCGCTGGTCCTGTTGCGGCAACTGGTCGTCGCCGCGGACATTGCAGCTCAATCAGCAATACGCCGCCAACCAAGTGCACCAG
>CAVQDK010000017.1:0-30249 GCA_963711195.1 uncultured Alphaproteobacteria bacterium | reverse complement strand
TGCGGAAAGGCGAAGCGTCGGAAACACGCTCTCCGTCAACGCATTGATCTGCTGCATCTGTGCGATGATCGTCGGCACCGACATCCAGCAGGTGATCGCGTTGGCGCGGATGAACCGTTGCGGCGCCATCATGTCCAGCGGTGACATGATGTGCAGGCTGGCCCCCGCTTCCCAGGCGAGAAACAGGTTGTGAACGCTCAGATCGAACGTGATGTCATGGGCTTCCGCCACCCGGTCGTCTTGGGTGAACCCGACCCAACCCCGCGTATTGTTGAGATATTCCGCAAGCGCGCCGCAGGAGACCACAACCCCCTTAGGCTCTCCGGTCGTGCCGGACGTGAAGACGATATAGCCGGTTTCCTTCGCCCCACGATGGGCAGGCTCACGCAGCGGCGTCTCGTCCATTAGGTCCGAGCGATGCACGACAAGGTCCGGAGCGGCGGCAAGCACGTCTTCGGTCAGCAGCTTTTCGCCCGAACCATCAAGCACGAGCGCGTCGAGGTCCAGTTCCTCCAGCAGTTTAATCAACCGCTTCGCAGGCCACTTCATATTTAGCGGAACATAGGTTGCACCCGCCCAGCAGATGCCGGCGATTGCCACATAGGCTTCAACGCTGCGAGACCCGAGGATCCCGACCCGCTTCGTCTTCAGAACGGGCGACAGTCTATCCGCCAGGGTTTGCGCACGGCGTGCAAGATTGCCGTAGGTAAGACTGGTCTTGCCTTGCTGAAGTGCGAGACGGTCCGGCGCTGATCGCGCCGTTTCAAAGAGGCTCGAAGCCAGATTGAACGAACGGGACACGGTGGAAAGCCAACATTTTCAGGGAAGTGAATGGCTTCACTCTGGCCGAAACGGGCAACTCGTCAATTTGTATCGAAGTTTAGACTTTTCGCTTCGTAGCGAAGACGCGCTGTCGTGCGACGAACGCTTAACCAACCATTAGGGTTACGTGGCAGGGGCACCAGGATTTGAACCCGGGACCTACGGTTTTGGAGACCGTCGCTCTACCAACTGAGCTATACCCCTATGCGCAGGCGCAGCGGTAAGGCCAAACGGGTCTGCGATCAAGTGGAATCGGTTGCAGGTTGCGGGCGCGTGTCGGCATCCGGGTTCGCGCGCCGTACCACCTTCAGCGCGTCTTCCCGCGCGCTTTCCGCCTTTTCCGCCGCGCGCAATTCAGTGAACGCGGTGTTGAACTCCGCCCCGAACAGCAACAGCACGGAGAGGCAGTAAAGGTAGACGATGGCCACCATCATACCGGCGAGCCCCGCATACAGTGCCGTGTAGTTGGCGATGTTTTGTAGGTACAGACCGAACAGCTTCGAACCGACGAAGATGCCGACAATGGTGAGCAAGATACCCCACCGCATCTGACGCCCCTCCCCCTTCATGTCCGGCAACAGCTTGTGGAACGCCAGCAGGATTAACCACAGGATGATCGTTGCCAACACGTACTGACCGGCTTGGAACATGGCACGGAACGGGGTCATCAAGTCGATGCGTTCCTGCAGGAAGTCCCAGGCAACCGGAGCGGCAATCAGCAGCACGGCGGTGAAGATGAGACCGACCGCTCCACCGATGACGAACAGCGTAGCCTCGAACCGCCGCCACACGAACGAGCGGGTTTCGTTGACACGGTAGGCGCGGTTCAACCCATCCCGCAGGTTCTCGATACCGTTCGTGGCCAGCGCCAGCACGACGATGGTGGAAAAGGAAAAGAATTCCGTCGGGCTTTCTTCCAGCAGCACGTTGATCTGGTCTTCGATCGGTTTGGCACTGTCGGCCGGCCAGTGGCCGAGCACCAGTTCGACGACCAGCATGGCCACTTCCGGCGACCCGTAGGCACGCATGAGTGATGCGACGAGCATGAGGAACGGGAAGATGGACAGCAGGAGCGACATGGCGACGTTGGACGCGATCACCACGCCTCCGTCGTTCACCAGCTTGACGCATGCGATCCAGAACGCTTGCCCCAACCGCTGCAACGGCGGCCGCCTGCGAAAAAGCTGACGGACCGCACGGCGCTTGCGGTAGGATTCGTGAAGTGAGTTCGTCGTATCAACCAACGGGGCACTGCCCCGCGTGAGGACCGACCCAGCAGGGCTTCCGGGCGATATGACGGGACGATCTCGGCATGGTCTCCCTTTCAAACCTAGCGATGTCGTGCGGCTGGAACACACTATCGCGCAAAAGACGTGGCTTTTGAATGAAGGGCGCGGAATAAAGCTGGCGAACACGCTGAACCGAGCGAACGCTTTCCATGTCCCAATGCAACATCTGCGACGGCACGTCTTTCGAAACCTTCCGCGGCCGACCGAACGAAAAATGCGCCTCGTGCGGTTCTCTCGCACGGCACCGGGTCGGTTGGGAGGTCTATCGGAACCACCTTATCGGCGAGACATGCGGCGAGGGGCGTGTTCTGCATCTCGCGCCGGAGCCGTGGCTGTATCCAAAACTTCGCGACACGCTCGGATCAGGTTACCTGTGTGCCGATCCATCGCCCGAAATCTATCCGCACGCACCTTGCATGCGGCTGTTCTTTCCCGACGACTTCCGATTGTTTCCCGACGGTTATTTCAGCGCCATTCTGCACAATCATGTGCTGGAACATATCCCCGGGCACTACGGCGACCATGTGCTGGCCTTCGCGCGTTTGCTCACACCGGGTGGCAAGATGATATTCTCCATACCCGGCCCCTATACCGGCCGCCCGACGAAGGAAGGCGGGGAACATCTGTCGAGTGATGCGGAGCGGCTGAAGCAGTTTCTGCAGGAAGACCACTTCAAGATGCTGGGGGACGATTTCGTTCCCACTTTGGAAGCTCTACCCGGTGGTCAGTTGCTTGCGGAAGGCATCAGCGAGGATCAGCGGGCTGAACTGTCTGTGCGTCCCGGCAAGGCTCCATTCTTCATTTGGCAGAAAAACTGAAGCCTCAAACGAAAGGGCCAATCAGGTTTCCCTGACCGGCCCTCCGCAGTCGTCGCGAACGATGACTACTCCAGAATTTCCGCCACGATACCGGCACCGACGGTGCGGCCGCCTTCGCGGATGGCGAAGCGCAGGCGGTCTTCCATCGCGATCGGCACGATCAGCGTGACCGTCATCTCCACGTTGTCGCCCGGCATGACCATTTCCGTGCCTTCCGGCAGTTCGCAAACGCCCGTCACGTCCGTCGTGCGGAAGTAGAACTGCGGACGGTAGTTGGTGAAGAACGGCGTGTGACGGCCACCCTCTTCCTTCGTCAGAACATAGGCTTCCGCGCGGAACTTCGTGTGCGGCTTGACCGAACCCGGCTTGCACAGAACCTGACCGCGCTCGACCTGCTCGCGGTCGATACCGCGGATCAGAGCGCCGATATTGTCGCCGGCCTCGCCCGAGTCCAGCAGCTTGCGGAACATTTCCACGCCCGTGCAGGTCGTCTTCTGCGTGTCCTTGATACCGACGATCTCGATCTCGTCGCCAACCTTCACGATGCCGCGCTCCACGCGACCGGTCACGACCGTGCCACGACCGGAGATCGAGAACACGTCCTCGATTGGCATCAGGAACGGCTGATCGACAGGACGCTCGGGCTGGGGAATGTAGCTGTCGACAGCTTCCATCAACTCACGAATGGCGTTCTCGCCGATCTCCGGGGTCTCGCCGTTCATGGCAGCAAGAGCCGAACCCTTGATGATCGGAATGTCGTCGCCGGGAAACTCGTACTGGTCGAGCAGCTCGCGCACTTCCATCTCGACGAGCTCGAGAAGCTCTTCGTCGTCGACCTGATCGACCTTGTTCAGGAACACGACCAGCGCAGGCACACCGACCTGACGGGCCAGCAGAATGTGTTCGCGGGTCTGGGGCATGGGGCCGTCAGCTGCCGAACAAACCAAAATGCCACCGTCCATCTGCGCGGCACCGGTGATCATGTTCTTCACGTAGTCGGCATGGCCCGGGCAGTCCACGTGGGCGTAGTGACGGTTTTCCGTCTCGTATTCCACATGCGCCGTGGAGATCGTGATCCCGCGCGCCTTCTCTTCCGGCGCACCGTCAATCTCGTCATAGGCCTTGAAGTCACCGAAATACTTCGTGATCGCCGCCGTCAGCGTCGTCTTGCCGTGGTCAACGTGACCAATCGTGCCGATGTTGCAATGCGGCTTGTTACGTTCAAACTTTGCCTTAGCCATGAAATCCTCGCAGGGTGTATGGTCTCACGGCATGCGCCGTTTCGCGCGCGATATAGAAGTCGCAGGCAAACCGCGCAAGGTTTCCTTCACCTTTTGCCAGAACCAATCCCGCCATCGCGCGTTGCGAACACATCAGGAACATCGAACGAGGCAGACCATGTCCGAAGACAACACCGACAAGAGCGAAATCGGCGGCAACGCACAGAAGGATCCCGACAACTGGGTGACGGGCGACGAGAAGATGACCGGTGCGCAGAAAAGCTATCTCATGACACTGTCCGAGGAGGCAGGCGTCGAGTTCGACGAGAACCTGTCGAAGGCGGATGCCAGCAAGCGCATCGATGAACTGCAAGGAAAAACCGGGCGCGGCGAGTAGCGTCTGCGAAGCGCGGTTTCGGAGCGGGTGAAGGGAATCGAACCCTCGTCACTTGCTTGGGAAGCAAAAGCTCTACCATTGAGCTACACCCGCATCGCCGCTGTCATCGCGCGGCGTGCGGGGACTGTCAATCGGGGGCTTCCGGCAATGGCCCGCAGGACACGGGCTTGGGCGTCATACACGATCTGGAAGCCGGGATCGCCGACTTGGCGTATCGAACCACACGCGCGCAGCGCGACAACCAGGTGTCGCGGGTTCGTAGGCAGCGTTCGCGGCGCACTCGAACGCCGAACAAACCGCAGGACTGGAGCGGGCGGCGGGAATCGAACCCGCGTCTCTAGCTTGGAAGGCTAGGGTCTTACCATTACACAACGCCCGCACACCGCCGACCCTATTGCGACGCGCGGCATTTGCCAAGCGGCAAGCAACGGGCGCAGGGGGACGGAACCGGCTGGTGGAGGAGGCTGGATTCGAACCAGCGTACGCTAAGCGAACGGATTTACAGTCCGTCTCCTTTAACCACTCGGACACTCCTCCAAGCCGGTTCGTGGCGGGTGTAGAAACCCACCCCGAACCTGTCAACTCATTCGCTCAGCGGGAGTCCAGATAGATCACGTTGGGAAAGCGGGCATCGTAAGCCTGCCGTGGCGTGTGGAACCGTATCTCCACATTCTCCTGCTCGAAGCGCTGCAACCGACCTTCGGCGCGCTCCTCGGCGACGCTGACCAGGTCGCCATCCACGTTGATGATTTGAGCGGATGGCCTGGTCGGTAGCGCCGTGCCTGCGACGCGCAGCGCGCCGCTCTGGCCCAACGGTCCGGGTTCCGGATTGTGATAATATCCTCGGTCGTTGCGTGTGCGGAAGCGCGATGGACCCGTCAGCGGGTTGGCGGCGTTGAACCGTGCAGGCAAATTGATCCCATCGAACCCGGCTAAGGGGTTGGCGGCGTTGAAAACGGGGCCGCGACTATAGCCATACAGCCCCTGCTTCGCTCGGCGCATCAGCCAGTGGGCATCGTTGCGAATGCGCCCGGTAACGCGCACCGCCTGCTGGTCGGAGATTGAGAACGGGACGATCCGATCACCGGCTTCGACCTGAATGACCCCGGTGCCGATGCCAACGGGGAACAGGAAGAAAGACCCCGCAAGGACAGTTCTGAAGAATGTAGACATGGTGCCGCCTTTCCGGGTGTGACCCCGCGTTTCGTTTGCGAAAACGACAAGCCGGTGGAGGCGGCAACCTCCCGACACGCAAATCGTCCAGTCCGCCAAATCTGCGCGGACGAACGCCCTTAATCAAGTCTTAACGGCGAAACTTTCCCGACATGGTAAACGGATCAGCCAGTTCACGCAGCGCGCGTCGCCAGACCGTCCACGACACCGAAGGCCCGTTCGAGCAGGTCCGGCCCTGCGCCGGGCTGCGCGGCGTCCACGCTCATGATGCGCCTGTACTGACGGGCACCGGGTTGACCGGCGAACAGCCCCAGCATGTGCCGGGTAACGTGCGACACGCGGCCCCCAGCTTGCAAATGGGCCGCCACGTAGTCCTGCATCACCGCGCAAATTGCCCAGGCATCAAAGGGGTCTGCTTCCCGCCCATAGAAGCGCGCATCGACGTCCGTCAGCAGGGCCGGCTGGTGGTAGGCAGCCCGACCGAGCATCACACCTTCCAGCGTCGTGGAGACAGCTTCGGCCTGATCGAGGTCGTCGATTCCACCGTTGATCCCGATGAAACGGTCCGGCCAACGCTCCTTCAACCGATGAACGCGCCCGTAGTCCAGCGGCGGAATATCCCGGTTCTCCTTGGGCGACAGCCCCTGCAGCCAAGCCTTGCGTGCGTGGACCCAAAGTGCATCACACCCCTCGGCGAAAACACGGTCCGTCAGATCGTCCAGCGCGATTTCCGTGTCCTGTTCGTCAACGCCGATCCGGCATTTGACCGTCACCGGCACGTCGACCGCACCCTTCATCGCGGCAATGCAACGGGCAACCAGGTCCGGCTCCCGCATCAGACACGCGCCGAACGTGCCCGACTGAACGCGGTCCGACGGGCAACCGACATTGAGATTAATTTCGTCGTATCCGAACGACGCCCCGATGCGGGCGGCCTCGACCAGCTTCAGCGGATCGGAACCGCCCAGTTGCAACGCAACCGGGTGTTCGCAATCGTTGAATGCCAGCAACCGGTCCACGTCGCCATGCAACAGGGCATCGGCGACCACCATTTCGGTATACAGCAACGCCTCGCGCGAAAGCTGGCGATGGAAGAACCGGCAATGCCGGTCCGTCCAGTCCATCATGGGTGCTACGGCAAAAATCGTGGTCTTGTCGGACATTGTCGGTTGGCCGACCTAGCTGCCGCGATAGGTGGAATAGCTGAATGGCGAAGCGAGCAGCGGCACGTGGTAGTGACTCGTCTCATCATCGATGCCGAAGCGGATCGGGACGACGTCGATGAAGGGATGATCGCCCTTGCGAACCGTACCTTTGAAGTAGTCTCCCATGGCAAACACGAGTTCGTAGACCCCGCACACCAGTTCGCCCTTTGGCACCAGCGGAGTGTCGGTTCGGCCATCGTCGTTGGTCGACGCCGAAGCGAGGTGGAGGCGCTGGTCCCCTTCCAGCCGGTAGAGTTCGATTGCGACACCGTTTGCAGGGCAACCCCGGGCGGTGTCGAGAATGTGGGTCGTGAGAAAGCCTGCTCCGGCCATATCGTGACGGTCCTTCCGGCGGTAATGCGGTTCGGGCCTGACAGATCGTCCACCCGATACAGGCATCGCTTAACGCGGGATGGGCGGAATTGACAATCCACGTCGGTTCATCCTCATAACGCAGGCCAATGCGGCATCGAAATGGAGTTTTCGCGTGCACTATCCACGAGACCTGCACGGCTACGGCGCATCGCCTCCCGACGCGCAGTGGCCCAACGGTGCGAAAATCGCCGTGCAGTTCGTCGTCAACTACGAGGAAGGCGGCGAGAACAACATTCTCCACGGGGACGCAGCTTCCGAAGCGTTCCTGTCGGAAATCGTCGGAGCGGCTGCCTGGCCCGGCCAACGCCACTGGAACATGGAATCGATCTACGAATACGGTGCCCGGGCCGGCTTCTGGCGTTTGCACAGACTTTTCACCGCTGCCGACATACCCGTCACGGTCTACGGAGTGGCGACAGCCTTGCAGCGTTCACCGGCGCAAGTTTCAGCGATGCAGGAAGCCGGATGGGAAATCGCTTCGCACGGTCTGAAATGGGTGGAGTTCAAGGATTTCGACCGTGAAACCGAACGGCAATGGCTCAACAAGGCCATCGCGCTGCACGAAGCCGCCACCGGCGAGCGACCCCGAGGTTGGTATCTCGGACGATGCAGCGAGAACACCGTCGACCTCGTCAGCGAAGAGGGTGGTTTTGCCTACATCTCCGACGCCTACGACGATGACCTACCCTATTGGCGTCCGCATGAAGGGCGCGAACAACTCATCATTCCCTACACGCTCGATTGCAACGACATGCGGTTCGCCACGCCTCAGGGCTTCAATTCCGGCGACCAGTTCGAGACCTATCTGCGCGATACTTTCGACGTGTTGTATGCCGAAGGCGAAGCGGGCCGCCCAAAGATGATGAATATCGGCCTCCATTGCCGCCTCGTCGGTCGTCCCGGGCGGCTTGCGGCGCTGCAACGGTTTGTGGAATACGCACAGTCGAAGGCCGACGTCTGGTTCGCGCGCCGCATCAATATCGCCGAACATTGGGCCCGGTACCATCCACCGCAACCTCGGCTAAAACGTCCGTCGCGGATGGAGCGGGACAGTTTCGTCGAGAAATTCGGGGGAGTGTTCGAACATTCACCATGGATCGCGGAACAAGCGTGGCAAGCCGGCCTCGGTGCAGCGAACGATACGGCCTACGGCCTCCATCATGCGATGAAGATCCAGTTTCGCCTCGCGGACGATGACGCACGGCTGGCCGTCCTGAAGGCCCACCCGGACCTTGCAGGCAAGCTGGCGGCAGCGAAACGTCTGACGGCTAAGTCCACCGGCGAGCAGGCTGGGGCCGGTCTCGATGCACTGACCGACACCGAGCGCGCGACGTTCAACGACCTGAACGCGCGCTACACGGCCAAATTCGGCTTCCCCTTCATCATCGCGGTGAAAGGTCTGACGAAACGGGACATCCTCGCCGCATTCCAAACGCGTATCGATAACGACCGCGTCGCGGAGTTCAGCACGGCTTGCGCACAAGTGGAACGCATCGCTTTGCTCCGTCTAAAGGACATGCTTCCATGACCTATCACGTAGTGGAGGGTGGCCTGCCCGCCCAGTCCGAACCGCTCGATGAACGGGCCATCTTCACCGAAGCCTATGCGGTGCTTCCCGGCTCCACCATGACGGACATCGTGGCGAGCGCCATACCCCACTGGCACGAAAACCCGCCTGTGGGTCATCGCACGACCCCTGTCCGGTTTCGCGGAAACCTTTTCCCACTACATCATGGATGTCGCACCCGGTGGTGGTAGTACGAGGCCGGATGACGACGCCGGGGCCGAACACGTCCTGTTCGTCGTGGGCGGTGCTCCGACCATTACGATCGATGGCGAGCCGCACGCCTTGGACGCTGGCGGCTACGTTTATCTGCCATCTTCGACGCGATGGTCGTTGGCAAACACCGGTCCGGACACCGCGCAATTTCATTGGTTACGGAAACGCTACGAACCCGTGAACGGACTTGCCGCGCCCGCCGCGTTCGTCACGTCCGATAAGGCGGTCGAACCCATTCCCATGCCCGAGACAGACGGCAGATGGGCCACCTCCCGCTTTGTCGACCCCACCGACCTGCGACATGATATGCACGTCAATATCGTGACGTTCCAGCCGGGCGGTCGCATTCCCTTTCTGGAAACCCACGTGATGGAACACGGGCTGTTCGTGTTGGAAGGCGAAGCTGCCTACCGGCTCAACCGGGATTGGGTCGATGTGAAGGCAGGCGACTACATGTGGCTGCGCGCCTTCTGCCCGCAAGCCTGCGAGGCAAAAGGCGCAGGACCGTTTCGATACCTGCTCTACAAGGACGTCAACCGCCACGCGAAGCTGAGCGGCTTCTAGAACGACCGACGCGCGAGATCGCCCCCGGCCGGCGAAGCGCCCTTTAGAACAGACCTTCGATCAGGCCATCGTCGTTCAGGCGAATGCTTTCCGACGATGGCACACGCGGCAGACCCGGCATGGTCATGATCTCCCCGCAAACGACAACGACGAAACCAGCACCCGCGGACAGTCGGACCTCGCGGATGGGCACGGAATGGCCTATCGGCGCACCGCGCAGGTTCGGGTCGGTGGAGAAGGAATATTGCGTCTTCGCCATGCAGACCGGCAGATCGCGGAAGCCCGCCTCTTCCCACTGGCGCAGCTGGTCGCGGATCTTCTTGTCCGCCAGCACCTCGTCGGCACGATAGATACGTTTCGCGATGGTTTCGATCTTGGCGAACAAGCTCATATCGTCGGGGTAAAGCGGTGAGAACTGCGCCTGATCACTGTCGGCAATTTCCACGATGCGGGTGGCCAACTCCTCAATGCCCTTGGAACCGTCCGCCCAGTGCTTGCACAGAATTGCTTCGGACCCCTGCGTTGCAACATAGTCCTTGCAGGCCTGTACCTCCGCTTCGCTATCCCCATGGAAATGGTTGATGGCCACGACCGCAGGCACGCCGAATGACTTGATGTTCTCGATATGGCGACCGAGGTTGGCGCAGCCCTCCTTCACGGCGTCCACGTTTTCCGCGGCGAGGTCCTGCTTCAACACGCCGCCATTCATCTTCATCGCGCGGATGGTGGCAACGATGACAACCGCGGACGGCGCGAGACCGGCCTTGCGGCACTTGATGTTCAGGAACTTCTCCGCGCCGAGATCGGCCCCGAACCCGGCTTCGGTCACGACGTAATCGGCCAGCTTCAACGCCGTTTTCGTGGCAACCACCGAGTTGCAACCGTGGGCGATGTTGGCGAACGGGCCGCCATGAACGAAGGCAGGGTTGTTTTCAAGCGTCTGCACGAGGTTCGGTTGCATGGCATCCTTCAGCAGCACCGTCATCGCGCCGTCCGCCTTGATGTCGGCGCAGGTTATGGCCTTTCGGTCCCGCGTATAGGCGACGATGATCCGCCCCAGACGGGCTTCCAGATCGGCAAGATCGTTCGCCAGGCAAAGGATGGCCATGACCTCGGAGGCAACGGTGATGTCGAAACCGGCTTCGGAGGGAAAGCCATTCGCAACGCCACCGAGCGACGACGTGATCTGCCGCAGCGCGCGGTCGTTCATGTCCATCACACGCTTCCACACCACACGGCGGGAATCGATTTCCAGCGCGTTGCCCCAATAGATGTGGTTGTCGATCATAGCCGACAGCAGATTGTGGGCGGAGGTGATGGCGTGGAAGTCGCCCGTGAAATGGAGGTTCATCTCCTCCATCGGCACGACCTGCGCGTAACCGCCACCGGCGGCACCGCCCTTCATGCCGAAGCACGGGCCAAGCGATGCTTCGCGGATGCAGATCGCCGCATTCTTGCCGATCGCGTTCAGCCCGTCGCCAAGACCGACGGTCGTGGTCGTCTTGCCTTCCCCGGCGGGGGTCGGGTTAATGGCGGTTACCAGAATGAGTTTGCCGTTCGGCTTGTCGGCTTGCGCCGCGATGAAGCTTGCAGAGACCTTGGCCTTGTCGTGCCCATAGGGGACGAGATCGGCGGCATCGATGCCCAATTTCGCACCGATCTCCTGGATCGGCTTCTTCTTCGCCTCGCGGGCGATTTCGATATCGGTCTTGAAGGCCATGGTGCCGGTGTCTCTGGGTTGAACTGTCCCTTCCGCAATAGACCCGACCGACCCGTCGCAACAACGGCTTTGCGTCATACGTCGTTAGAAAGTGCGACATTCGCAGCCTGGCTGTTTTCCATGCCGTTGAACGGGCCGATGTTGTCGGTAGGGTGGCCGCCAACCCGAACCCCGCGAACGCTTGCCATGCCCGCTGCCCTCGACGGTATCAAAGTTCTCGACCTGTCCCGCATTCTGGCCGGCCCGACATGCACGCAACTGCTGGGAGACCTGGGCGCGGAGATATTCAAGATTGAAAACCCGGCCAGCGGGGGCGACGACACTCGCTCCTGGGGACCACCCTTCGTGATGGACGACGACGGCCAACCTACGGATCTGTCCGCCTACTTCATGTCTGCCAACCGCAACAAGCGTTCAGTCGCCGTCGATATAACTTCTTCGGAAGGACAGTCAGCGCTGATGAAGCTTGCGGCCAAGTGCGACATCGTCATCGAAAACTTCAAGCCCGGTGCATTGGCGAAATACGGCCTCGACCACGAGACCATGCGCGAAGCTCATCCCCATCTCGTTTATTGTTCGATTTCCGGCTTCGGCCAGACCGGCCCCAACGCGGCCAAGCCGGGCTATGACCTGATGGCACAGGGCTTCGGCGGCGTGATGAGCTTGACCGGCGAGCCGCATGGAGAACCCATGAAAGTCGGGATCGGCATCGCGGACGTGATGTGCGGCATGTACGCAACAGTCGGTATTCTCGCCGCCCTGCGCCACAAGGAGCGCACCGGTGAGGGTCAGCATGTGGAACTGGCTTTGGTGGATACGCAGATCGCATGGCTCATCAACGAGGGCGTCAGCTACCTGACGACCGGTGACGTGCCCGTGCGACGCGGCAATGGCCACCCGACGATCGTGCCTTATCAGGTCTTTGCCACGTCCGATGGGCACGTCATTGCAGCGGTCGGCAACGACGGCCAGTTCCGTCGCTTCGCGCGGTTTCTGGGCCACGAGGAATGGGCGGAGGACGACCGTTTCGCCTCCAATCCCGGTCGGGTGGAGAACCGCGACGCGCTGATCGCGCTGATCGAACCGGAAATCGCTCGCTACACGACGGACGAAACAATGGCGGGGCTGGAAGCGGTCGGCGTGCCCGTCGGCCCGGTAAACACGCTCGATCGAGTATTCGGAAGTGAGCAAGTTGCCGCGCGGGACATGCGGATCACCCTGCCCTCTGCTAGCGCAGGCGACGGCACGGTGGACCTCATCGGCAATCCGTTGAAATTCTCGAAGACTCCCGTCACCTATCGTAGCGCTCCACCCTCATTCGGTGCCGACACGAAGGACGTACTGGGCAAGTAGCAGCTACTCCGCAGCCTCCCGCACCGCAGGGCGTGACACGCGCGCCGCGCAGAACTTGAATTCGGGAATCTTGCCGAACGGGTCCAGCATCGGGTTGGTCAGGGCATTGGCTGGTGCTTCGTTGAAGCAGAACGGGATGAACACCATTCCGTCGGCTACCTCACGGTCCGCCCTTAACAATGCCTCGATCGTTCCCCGTCGGGTCTCGACGGAAATCGTCTCGCCAGCAACGAAGCCACGCTTTGCGATTTCGCGCGGGTTCATGGCGGCAAAGCCCTCCGGCTCGATCTGGTCCAGCACCCCGGCGCGCCGCGTCATCGCGCCCGTGTGCCAATGTTCCAGCACGCGACCCGTGGTCAGCACCATCGGATAGTCATCGTCCGGTACTTCGTCCGGCGCCCGCAGATCGGCAGGAACGATGCGCCCGCGACCATCAGCGGTGGGAAAGCGTTCGTCGAAAACGACCCACTTCTCGGTGCCATCTGCGATCGACGGATAGGTGACGCTTTCGTTCGCTTCCAACCGCTCCCACGGAATGTAGTCGAGCGACTTCATGACCTGCCGCATCTCTTCATAGACGTCCGGCGCTCCGTCGTACGCCCAATCGAGCCCCACGCGGTTGGCAAGCTGTATCAGCAGGTCGAGATCCTGCCGCGCATCGCCCGGAAGCGGCAGAACGGGACGCCCGATCTGCACCTGACGGTTCGTGTTGGAGAACGTGCCGAGCTTCTCAGCGTGGGCCGAGGCGGGCAGCACCACGTCGGCGTGCCATGCCGTTTCGGTCAGGAAGATATCCTGCACAACCAGGTGTTCCAGCTTTGCAAGCGCACCGCGCGCATGGTGCTGGTCGGGGTCCGACATGGCCGGGTTCTCGCCCATGATATACATGGCCTTCACCCGTCCGTCGTGAATGGCGTCGATCGTTTCCACCACCGTCAGGCCTTTCACGGGGTCGAGCGAACGGCCCCAGAAATCCTCCATGCCGGCGCGAATGTCGCCGTTCTCGACCGACCGGTAGTCCGGGAAGAACATAGGGATCAGACCAGCGTCGGACGCCCCCTGCACGTTGTTCTGGCCACGCAGCGGATGCAGGCCGGTACCGGGACGCCCGATCTGGCCGGTTATCAGCGCCAGTGCGATGAGACAGCGGGAATTGTCCGTGCCGTGGGTGTGCTGAGAAATGCCCATGCCCCAGAAGATCATCGACCGCTCTGACGTAGCGTAGAGCCGCGCCACGTCCTTCAGCGTTTCGGCAGGTATGCCGCACACATCCGCCATCGTCTCCGGTGCAAAGTCCGCAACCTTCTTCCGCAGCGCCTCGAAGCCATCCACGTTGGCCTGAATGTACTGCTCGTCATACAGTTTTTCGTCGATGATCGTGTAAATCATCGCGTTCAGCAGCGCGACATCGGTGCCGGGTTTGAAGCGCAGCGAATGTTCCGCATGGCGCATCAGGTCCTGCCCGCGCGGGTCCATGACAACTAGCTTCGTGCCGCGCTTTGCTGCCCGTTTGAAATAGGTCGCCGCAACCGGGTGGTTGGTCGCGGGTCGCGCACCGATGACGATGACGCAATCGGCCTTGCCCGCGTCCATGAACGGGGCGGACACCGCGCCGGACCCGACGCCTTCCAGCAACGCGGATACCGAGGAGGCGTGGCACAGCCGTGTGCAATGGTCGACGTTGTTGGTGCCGAACCCCTGGCGAATGAATTTCTGGAACAGGTAGGCTTCCTCGTTGGAGCCCTTGGCCGAGCCGAAACCGGCGATGGCCCCGCCGCCGTCCCGGTCCCGCACGGTCGTCAACCCCCCAGCCGCCCGCGCGAGCGCCTCTTCCCACGTCGCTTCGCGGAACAGGTCGGACGTCTTCATGAACCGCGCGTCGAGATCGCCCCGTTTGGGCGCGTCGTCCCGACGGATCAGCGGCACCGTCAGCCGTTCGTCCGACATGGCGTAATCGAAGCCGAACCGGCCTTTTACGCACAACCGGTTTTCGTTGGCCGGTCCGTCCCGTCCATCCACGAGCACGATCTTCTCGTCTTTCGTGTAGACGGTCGTCTGGCAACCCACGCCGCAGAAGGGGCAAACGGAATCGACCTTGGCGTCGAACTCTTCGACCACACGCGTGCGCCCGGCTTCGTCCATCAAAGTCTTTTCGAACAACGCGCCGGTCGGACAGACCTGCACACATTCCCCGCAGGTCACACAGGTGGAAAAGCCCATCGGGTCGTGAATGTCGAAGACAGGCACCGAATGGTGGCCACGGTCCGCCATTCCCAGCACGTCGTTGACCTGCACCTCGCGGCAGGCACGAACGCACAGGTTGCAGGCGATGCAAGCGTCCAGATTGACCGCGATAGCTGGGTTGGAAACGTCGTGCAACGGCGCCTGTCCATCCGGCATGCCGTGGGTTGTATTGTCGTCGTGCTTCGACGGGAGGCGGTCGCCCCCTGCAATCCCCATGCTGCCCGCCCAGTTCCAGAACGCCGACTGCCCGTCCACCGGCTGTTCCGGCATGTCGGCAGCCAGCAGTTCGAACACCATCCGCCGCGCCTTGTCGGCCCGTTCGGTCTGGGTCGCGACGACCATGCCATCGGCGACCTTGCGCTGGCAGGATGCCGCCAGCACCCTCTCGCCCTCGACCTCCACCATGCAGGCACGGCAGTTCCCGTCCGCCCGATAGCCCGGCTCGTCGAGGTGACACAGGTGCGGAATGCGCGTGCCTTCCCGCTTGGCGACGGCCCAGATGCTTTCACCCGTCTTGGCGGCGACGGTCTTGCCGTCGAGAGAAATCGATATCAGGTCGGTCATATCAATGCCCTCCGTGCCCACCATGGTAGCCGCGCAACTCGGCATAGCGTGCCTTCTGCGCAGTGCTCAACAGAGGCGCGACCTCGAGATGGGCCGCGAGATGAGCCTCCCGCAATCTTGACCGTATGTCGCCAGCCGACGCCAGCAACGCCGCCAGCTTCTCGCCGTCGACGCTCCCATCGACGAATGCGGCGTCCAGCGCCTTCTCGGCTTCGATGAGATCCAACCCGAGCCTTCGCGCCTCCGCCTGCATCGCCCCAAAGCTGGCATCTACGGCTTCGCGTTGCTCAACGGTCAGGTCCAAGCCGTCCGCAAATTCGATCACGTGAGCCGGACCCGGGTAACCGTTGAATTCGGCCGGTTTTGCCAGACCCCATCCACGCCCTGCGGTCAGGTCCGCCACGTCCTCGGCGCTCAGGGAGCTGATCATTCGGCCCTGCTCGTCGGCGTATGGCTGGTCCGCCCCGTGATTGGTCATGCCGTCGACTAAGACGACCGCGCCAACACTAAGAACAGCGCCGGTCAGTGCTCCGACAGCCAGAAGGCTTACATTCTTCATCACAAATCCTCCCGAAAATATGTCAGCAGATGGTTTACCGGGTTCGGTGCCGCCTGCCCCAATCCGCAAATCGATGCATCGCGCATCACCTGTTCGAGATCGCGGATTGCGTCCTCGTCCAGCGGGCCGTCGCTCCGCAACATCTTGCCGAGTTTTTCAGTGCCGCCTCGGCAGGGCGTGCACTGGCCGCAGGATTCGTGGGTGAAGAAATCGATCAGGTTCAAGGCCACATCCTTCATCGAGTCGGCCTCGCTGAAGACGACGACAGCGTGCGAACCGACGAAGGAGCCGAGCGACGCCAGCTCGCCGCCGAAGTCGAGCGGGACATCGCATTTCGATGCTGGCAAAATGCCGCCGGAGGCTCCGCCGGGCAGGTACGCCTTGAACGTGTGGCCGTCCGCCATGCCACCGCAGCGCTCGATCAGTTCGGCGATCGTTACACCCGCCGGTGCAACGACGACACCGGGTTCGGCTACGCGACCAGATACGGACCATGACCGCGGTCCGGGGTGCCCCGGCTTGCCCTGGTCGGCAAACCACTGTGCACCGTTCGCCAGTATTTCGGGCACCCAATAGAGCGTCTCGACGTTATTGTTCAGCGTGGGGCGACCGAACAGCCCTACCTCGGCGATATATGGCGGACGATGACGCGGCAGCCCGCGTTTGCCTTCGATGCTTTCCAGCATCGCGCTTTCCTCACCGCAAATATAAGCGCCCGCGCCACGTCGCAATTCGAACCATCCGGGTTCGGCAAGTCCTGCGGCCTCGATGGCGGCGATTTCGGCGCGCAAAATGTTTAGAACTGCCGGATATTCGTCGCGCATGTAAATGTAGCACCGCTCGGCCTCGACCACGTGGCCCGCAATCAGTGCGCCTTCGAACATGGCGTGGGGATTGCGCTCCAAATAATGACGGTCCTTGAACGTGCCGGGCTCGCCTTCATCTCCGTTGATCGTCATCAGTCGGGGCGCATCGTAGCCGCGCACGAAGTCCCACTTCTTGCCCGTCGGAAATCCGGCACCGCCCAGCCCGCGCAAACTGGCATCCGATAGTGTATCGACGACGGCATCGGGCGTCAGCGTTCCGGACCGCACTTGCATCCAGATGGCATAACCACCTTCCGCCCGGTATTTGGCAAGGTCGACATAGTCGGGTTGCAATGCTGCGGTGTTACCGCTTGCAGCGAGCGCAACCAATTCCGAAACAGTCGCATTCCCGACCTCGCGGTCGCCAATCCGGGCGGCGGGAGCCACGTCGCACCCGCCCATGCATGGCGCGCGCAGCACGCGGACCGCCTTCGGGTCCACGCCATCGTTCAGTTCTGCAATGAGCGTTTCCGCGCCTGCCAACATGCAGGAAATGCCGTCGCAGACGCGAACGGTCAGCGGTGGGGGCGACGTGCCGCCTTCCTTCACGACATCGAAGTGATCGTAGAAAGAAGCGACCTCGTAAACCTCGACCTGCGACAGGCGCATCTCTTCGGCCAGCGCACGAATGTGGGCCGCACTCAGGCAACCATAGGCATCCTGGATAAGATGCAGATGTTCGATAAGCAGATCGCGCTGAAGCGACCGACCGTTCAGAAGCGCGCGTATCTCCTGCAAGGCACCATCGTCGACCTGGCGTCCCTTCGGCTTGGCAGGGTTGCGCCGTTTGCCGCCCGGGCGTCCGCCTGCCTGTTGCCGGTCGAGGGGGGTCTGTTCGGTATCGTCGAGCATGATTGGGTCCGCCAGTCGGTTGCGCATAGGGCCGACAAACCACGCGAAGGGCGGCCTCAATCGGCGATATGAAGTGGATCGAACCCCTTCCGGCAAACGCGTGTTACCGGGATCGTCTCCGCCGGGAACCCTGTCCGGCACCTGTCACTAGCATGACCGCCCGACCGTGCAAGGGTCGCCTGCGCCGCAGTCAGAGCGCAAATGCGACTAGTAGTCCCGCTCGAAGAACACGCCGATCTCGCTTTCCCCGTCAGAACCGACGGTGCCACGCGCCGTCAGGTCTTCGGTTATGTCGAGATTGATCGTCGCCTTCGTATTCTGCCCGGCTTCGACGCCGAGATAGACATTGTCGGCGATGTACTTGCCCGCGCGAACGGAGGCGTTGCCATCTGCGTCGGATACCACGTCGAGATCGTCCAGCCCGGTGCCGGCGCGCAGGCCGGAGACGATATCGGTGTTCGCGCCGCCGGTCAGCTGTGCTGCGGCGGACACGAGACTGGCGATTTGGAACGGTGACAGTTCGCCCACGCTGCGACCGAAGATGATCTGCGACAGCACTTCATCCTCCGGCAGGTCGGGCTGCGACTCGAAGGATACGTCAAGGTCCGACGCGCGGCCTTGCAGGCGGATGAAAGCGGTCACGTCTCCGGATTCCACCCGGGCCAGGAAATTCAGCAACGGGTCGAGCGTACCGGTCAACGTGATGCTGCCTTCGTCGAGAACGATCCGTTGGCCCAGGATCGACAGCCGACCACGGCGCAATTCGAAGCGACCCTGCGGGCGGATGTCGTTGACCGGTCCGCGCACGGTCAGCTGGCCACCCAGCTCGGCATCCAGCCCCCGCCCCCGCACGAAAATGCGGGATGGCGCACTGACCGTGACGTCGAGATTGAGGATGACGGGACGCGCATTCGGCGTAGGCGTGGGCGATGCCTGTTCCACTCGACGCAACGTGCGCTGAATCGGCTCGGACGGGGCGATATGGTCCACATCGAGCAACAGATCGCTGCCGCCGAACGTCTCGGGGACGATGATTTCGGTGCGCGCCAGTTCCACACGGCCGGAAAGCAGCGGCGATCGGGCGACCGGTCCGGTCAGCGATAGCTGGCCGTTCACCGTCGTCGAGAAAGTCTGTCCGTCCGTATAGCGGGCGCTCGACAGCACGATATCGATATCGGTTTGCAGATCCTGTGTGAGCAGGACCGACCCGGACGCCGATACGGAGCCACCGGTCGACAGGTTCGCAGAAGCGCGCTGAATGTTCAGCCGGTCGCCGCTCAAACCTGCGATAACCCCCACATCGTTCAGACGCAGGTTGGAAAGCGGATCGGAGATCGTCGCGCCGCTCAGGGAGACAAGCCCGCCAAATTGAGGGTCTGCGATGGAGCCGGTAACGGTCGCGTTCACGCGCACCGTGCCTGCCAGCTGCGTGCCGCGCGAAGCCAGGAAGGCTTCGCCGAGGCCAAGCGGCGCGTTGCCATCCACCCGCACATTCAGCCCCCCGCCGCTCAGTGGTACCGTGCCGGAGCCGGTCAGCGAAATTCCCTGGTCGTTGGAGGCATTCAGGGAGGCGATGCGCACGGTGTTGTCGGCAAAGCTGCCGTTGCCGGACAGGGAGATCGGCGAAATGCCAGCTTCCGAAATTGCGCGGACCGTAAGGCCGTTGGCCCGCAGGTCGAACCGGGCGGTCGGTGCGGATGGTGTTCCCCCGACCTGCGCGTTGCCCGAAATCGTGCCGCCTGCCCCCAGATCGGGCGCGAAGACATTGGCAATCGAGACTGGCAGCGCTTCGATCGCAACCGTCAGATCGAGCCGCTCTCCAGCCGTTCCGCCAACCGTGACTGCGCCACCGCCGACCTGCAAGCGCGCATTGCCGATGCGCGTCGTTCCGTTGGCCAGTGTGATATCGACCGGCTGTGTCAGACGCGCATCTGTGATGGCGCTCGTCACGTCGAGGCGCGAAACGCTTATCACTGTCCGGTTCGGAGATTGAACGACGACGCCCTGCGTTTGCAGGCGGGCATTCTGCTGGTTCAGATCGGCGGTCAGTTCGAACGTGGTTCGCTCCCCCTGCGTTGCGACATCTCCTTCCAGACTACGCACCACGACTCCCCCTGCGCGAATGTCCTGCGCGGAGATATCGGCATTGATCTTCGGGTTGCTGAACAGCGTGTCGAAGGCGGCATCCACGCTCGCCTGCCCGACCCGGGCCACGTCTCCATAGCGCAGGTCGGCGACGCGAAGGTCGGCGCTGCCGCCTTGCTGCCCGCCATCGCTCGACAGCTGCACGGTGCCGTTGACGGCACCGCTCGCGTCCACCAGTGCCAGCGCCGCGGCGGCGGCGATATTCTCGCTCGCAATCTCGACCGCCCCATCCAGCAAACCCTGCGCATTGCGGGACATGCTGCCGGAGATCACCGTTTCGCCCAGACGCGCGGCCAGCCCGCTGACGGATTGCACCGCCCGTTGCAGGTCGACGTCGCCTGCAAGTGAAAGCTGCTGGTCGGAAATCGACCCTTGCCCGGAGAGCTTGCCTTGCAGACCTTCCAGGTCCGTTGTCCCGTCGAACGCTATTTCCAGATCGCTAACGTCACGACCGGCAAGACGGCCCCGTTGCATGGAGACCGACAGGTCGGCGTCGAACGGTAGCGCTGCTCCTGCCAGCTGCGCCTGCAACCGCACGGCCCCGGATGCATCCTGCGTGACCAGACCGGCATCCGCGAGTAGAACGTCCGCACGCAGATCGGACCGTTCGGACCCGTACCGCCCGCTCACACTCGCATTGAACTGGTTGTTGACGACGCGCAGATTGTCGAAGGCAATACCGTTCTCGTCCCGGGCTACCCCGCCCGAGATCGTTGTTTCCCCGTCCAGAAGAGCGTCGACCTGCTCGATGGCGACTTGCAGATCCTGCCCCCTACCGGTCACGTCGAAGTCGAAAATGCCGTCGATCGGGCGTACCGTGCCCTTTACGCCGAACGTGGCGGCGCCGGCAAGGTCACGTTGGGCGAGACCGGAGAAGGCCACCAGCCGCGCTGTCGAAACCTCCGCCGAGCCGTCGAAACTGTTGTCCTGGAAGGCACCCTGCGCCGTCAGTTCCAGAGCCTCACCAACAAGTCTCAGCTGATCCAGCAGCAAGGGTTGCCCCGCCTGCCAGGAACCGGACGAGGTCAGATCCAGCGACGAGCCGAGGGCCTCCTGAACCCCGTCCCCCTGCGCCTCTATCCCGCGTACATTCCCGGCGATCGTGTAATCGACGGCCCGACGTTCGGCCTGGTTGAAGTTCTCCACTCGTCCAGAAGCAAGCAAACGCACCTGCTCCACCCGAATGTCGGTGGCGCGCACCGAGCCGGCTTCGATGACCGCGTTCCACGCGTCGTCTGCTGCGGCGTCGTAGTCTATATTGGCACGCAATGACCCCAGGCTTGGCTGTTCCCCTTCTCCAGGCAGCACGATGCGCGCGCCATCGGTTGGTGCAAGGCGGAAGTCGAGATTGAGTGCGGAGAGAAACTTGTCGGCAGTCAGCCGCGCGTCCGCAGCCAGTTGCAACGAGCCACTGTCAAGCAACACGCGCTCTACGACGATCGTCCCGTCGTCGTTGATCAGCACGTCGGCTTCCACCCGGCTCTGGTCGCCGTAGAATGCCCGCTGGTTTGCAGGCAGGATCTTGCCGAGTGGCCCGGCCAGATTGGCGGCGACTTTCAACACGTCTCCGGTCCGGTCCAGCGCCACGGTACCATCGACGATGCGCTCTTCGTCCACATCGAACGCGATGGTCGTGGTGAGATCGTCGACCGGCCCTTCGCCGTTCACCACGAGGGTGACGGGCGGCGTACCTTCCAGGTTGAGAAGATTGGCGATGATACCGTCTTCAGGCTCCTGCAGGCTGACGGCCAGCGTCAGTTCGGCAGGATCGCCGCCAAGTGTCGCCTGAACGCTGAGCGCACCGCCGGCATCGAGCCGATCGACGGCCAGATCGAGGTCGAGTGTCGCGTCCACGAAGGACAGCGAACCGTCCAGACTGGCCTCCGCAGCCAGTCCGAAAACCGGCTCGCCTATGACCATCCGCCCGATGGCCAGCTTGTCGACACGGATCGAGACCGGCAGTTCCGGCAGCGAGAACGGCTGGGCTTCCGCGCTGGGCAAGCTGTCATCGGCCTTGGGCAGGCGGGGGAACTCGATGCGTTCCGCAGATAATTCCTCGATTTCCACACGCCCACGCAGCAAGGCCGAACGGTTCCACACGAGTTGTGGCCGTTCGATCGTCAGCCAGACCCCGTCCTCATCGGCGATGGTGATACTAGCCAGAGATATGTTCGATGACAGCGACCCTTCCAGACCGTTCAGCGAGATCTGCATGCTCGGCGTGGAAAGCTGCTCCTCCACATAGGTGATGAGCGACGATTTCTCCTCTTCCTCCGACTGGGCGAAGGAGGTGCCGAGAAAGGCGAAAATGAAGAGAAATGTAAGTGTAAGAAATCGCATCAGAACGCATGTCCTATGCCAGCGTAGAAGGCGAAGTCCGGATCGCCATCATCGGCGTTCAACGGAATGGCGACATCGAGACGGATCGGTCCGAGCCCGCTGTAGTACCGGAAACCGACCCCCACGCCGACCTTCGGATCGGTATCGAAGCCGGAGAAGCTCTCCTCGCCAACCATCCCGATATCGGCGAATGCGACGGCACCGAACGAGCGCCCGAAACGTTGGCGGAATTCGAGGGACCCCTCAACCAGCGATTGACCGCCCGTTACATCCCCATTGGCCTGTCTGATACCGATGTTCTTGAAGCCGTATCCGCGAACGGAACCGCCACCGCCCGCCAGAAACAGCTGGTCCGGCGGCGTTTCCTCAATGGATGGCCCGAGCAGGGTGCCGACTTTGACGCGAGCGGCGAACACCGAGCGCCCCTCATCGCCGGGCGACAGATAGCCACGTGCCTCGGCTTCGAAGCGCGAAGCTGCATTGCCGAACTCCCATTCGTAGAACGGTCGGGCCAGAGTAGAAAAATACAGACCTTCCGTCGGGTCTAGCTCGTCGTCGCGCAAGTCGTACTCGCCGGTTGCCTGCGCTCCCACGATACCGAAACGCCGGGTGCCGAACACGTCTTCGTATTCGCCGTATTTGACGAACCCTTCTGCAGAAAGCGTTATGTTTTCCGTCTGATACCGCGTCAGACCGGCGGAAGCGCCGACTGACTTCTCGCTGAATGTGTCGTTGAAAACGGATCTGGCGAAAGCGTTTGCGATGAAATCCGTGTCCGGATCGAGCAAACCCGGCTTCTTGAAAGTCGCAGCAATCTCGTAATCAAGCTCCTCCACCGCGTCGACCTGCGCTCCACCGCCGACGCCGCCGACTTCCGCGCTCAGCCGCAGGCTCTCCGCCTGCCCGAACAGGTTGCGGTGCAGCCAGAATGCCTCCGCCCCGGCACCATCGATGGACGAATAGGTCGCCCCTGCCCCGATGCGGCGCAACTTGCGCTCCTTCACCAGCACGTTGATGGGCAGCAGACCGTCGTTGCCGATGGTTTCCGCTTCCTGAAAACGCTGCAAAGTGAAAACGCCAAGCCGTTCGATGCGTTTGCGCGCCCGGGCCAGCGTATCGGGGTCATACTCCTCGCCGGGGGTCAGGCCGGTCATGTAGGCCACGAAGGCAGGGTTCATGTACTCCGTGCCTTCAACGGTGATTTCGCCATAGGCTGCCTTCCGGCCTGGCTCCATCCTGATCGTCACGTTCAGCTGATCGTCGGGATGAACCGCATTCGCATCGCGGACCCCTACGGCTGCCTTTGCATATCCCTGCTGCCGCCAGGCGCGAACGGCGAGCCGCCCAGCTGCGCGTACCGCGGTGGCTTCCGCAACTTCGCCGGTTTCAAAGCCGACGCTTTCCGGGCCGTCGATCTGGTCGTCGGGGTCCTGCGTCGGGGGCGCGGCGTTGACGATGTCGGTGGTGCCGAACCGGTAGCGTTCCCCCGGCGTAACGCGCACCGTCACGCTCGAATTCTGCGGTACCTCCGTCCCGGGACGTATATCCGAAGCCTGCGTTCCGTTCAGTTCGATCGAAATGAGCGGGCCGTAGTAGCCGCGATTGTAGAGAGCGGCGAGAATGCGTTTGTAGTCGCCCTTGGCACGCGCAATCAGCCCGGCACCGCCGCCGACCGGGCCGTCACGGCCGTTCCAAAGGTCGGATGCGCCCTTGACCGCATTTTCCGCACTGTCGTCGTCAGCGCCTTCCTCCACCGTGAAATCGAGATCGTAGGTCCGCGGGTCGATGAAGGCGATTTCGCTGTCACCAGCGTCCAACTCGCACGTGCCGAACAGACAGCGGCCGAAGAGTTCGAATGAGTGTGCAGATGGCACCCAGACCACTACCGATGCGCAGAGGCCCACCGCGATCGTAGCGACACGGATGCCAGGCCAGCGCGATCTCCTGGCATGGGACGCAATTTGCATCGGCATAGTCCCTCTCTCCGCAACATTGCCCGGCTTACCCGGCGGTCCGGACCTGTGGCTTAGTCGCTATGGACAGCCGTGTCTTTACCGTAGCACGTTCAGCCCGAAGCAATTTTGCCGTGCTGTTGCAAAGTGGTGCCGCCAACGGCTGGGCTTCGGCTCGTGCGTAGGATCACGCGCAATGATGGACGCAGCCTTACCGGTCCCGTTTAGGGTTCGGTATGCTTAACGTAACCTGAACAGTGCGGGATGTAGGCCGATCCCCGGTCAGCGTGGACATGGGAAAGCTGGCGCACTCGATTCCGTGCGGCATTTCTTCGCAAACCGTTTGATATCGATCAAATCCGGCCGCTTCCATTTCGAGCAGACTTGACCTTTCCCGCACCAGCGGACAGGACGAAAAAATGGATTTTGAAACCTTTCTAAAGAGCGAACTCGACGGGCTGCGCGAAGGCGGCAACTATCGGGTATTCGCCGATCTCGAACGCAAGCGAGGATCGTTCCCCCGGGCCGCTCGCCATGTCGACGGTGAAGTTGGCGAGGTCACCGTATGGTGCTCCAACGACTATCTCGGCATGGGCCAGCACCCGGCTACATTGGCCGCCATGCACGACGCGTTGGACAAATGCGGCGCCGGGGCCGGCGGTACACGCAACATTTCCGGCACCAACCACCACCACGTGCTGCTGGAACGGGAATTGGCCGATCTGCACGGCAAGGAGGCGGCCACACTCTTCACGTCGGGCTATGTGTCGAACTGGGCTGCCCTCGGCACGCTCGCCGCGCGTCTTCCCAGGTGCGAGATATTTTCCGATGCAGGCAATCATGCCTCGATGATCGAAGGCATTCGCCATTCGCGGGCTCCGCGCCACATCTGGAAACACAACGACGTCGCCGACCTGGAAGCGAAGCTGGCCGCCGCCGGTGACGTGCCGAAGCTCGTGGCGTTCGAGAGCGTCTATTCCATGGACGGCGATATCGCACCGATCGCGGACATTCTGGACGTCTGCGAAAAGTATGGTGCGATCAGCTACATCGACGAGGTCCATGCCGTGGGGCTTTACGGTCCCCGTGGTGGCGGCATCGCGGAACGCGACGGTCTGATGGATCGAATCGACATCATTCAGGGCACGCTGGGCAAGGCATTCGGCGTCATGGGCGGCTACATCGCAGCGTCCGCCAATCTGTGCGACTTCATTCGCTCCTTCGCCTCCGGTTTTATCTTTACCACCGCCCTGCCCCCTGCCCTGGCCGCCGGGGCTACGGCATCGATCCAGCACCTGAAGCAATCGGATTTCGAACGTCAGCGCCAGCGTCGCAACGTGCGTATTCTGCGCGAGAAGCTCGACGCCCAGGGCATTCCGTACATGCACAACGACAGCCACATCGTGCCGGTCATCGTGGGTGACGCCAAGAAGGCGAAGTTCATCTCCGACCTGCTGCTGGAAACGTGGGGCATCTACGTCCAGCCGATCAACTACCCCACTGTGCCGGTAGGAACGGAGCGTCTGCGTATCACGCCTTCGCCGATGCACACGATGGACGATATCGACAAGCTTGTCGGTGCCTTGTCGAACCTCTGGTCCCAATGCGCCCTTTCACGGGCTGTCGCCTGATCTAGCGAGACTTCACGGCTCGGTTCAGGAACTCGACGATCACGTCGGCGAAGACGTCATTCCTGTCTCCGACGATCATATGGCCCGCATCGCTGACATCGACGAACTCCGAATGTGGAACCAGCGTCCGGAACTCTTCCACCGCTTCCATGGTCACCAGATCGGATTGCGCGCCCCGCACCAGCAGGGTCGGGCAATCGATATTGCTCACCGCCCGCCGCACCGTTTCCATCTGTCCCTGACCGTCCGATACGATCGAATACGCGCCGGTCGCGAAGGCCGGATCCCAGTGCCAGTACCAACGCCCGTCTTCGCGTTGCCGCAGGTTCTTTTCCAGTCCGCTCGTTGTTTTGGGTCGTTTCCGATGCGGCATGTAGGCCGCCACGGCGTCCGCAGCTTCGTCGACGGTGGCGAAACCCTCGGCGGCCTTCGCGCCCATGAACTCCATGATACGCATCACCCCGGACTCCGTCATGGTCGGCGTGATGTCGACGAACACGGTTGCAGCGAACAGGTCAGCGCGGGTCGCGAAGGTCTTCATGGTGGTGATGCCACCCATGGACGCGCCGATCGACACGGGTCGCGCGCCGGTCATTTCGGTCGCTTGCGCCGCAAGCGCTATCAGGTCTTCCGCAAAATGTTCGAACCTGTAGTGTCCGGATGCGGACCAGTCGCTGTCGCCATGCCCCCGCGCATCCACCGCGACGGCACGGATACCGTGGCGCTGCAGCAGACGGCTCGCACCGTGCCACGAGTGCCGCGTCTGGCCGCCGCCGTGAAGTAGCAAGGCTGTCGGCGCATCCTTGTCGTCCACATCGTAGATCGATGCCGCCAGAAGGTTGCCCTCGGCGCCTGCAAAGCTGTGCGTTTTCATCGTTTCAGAAAGTCCAGAACGGCGTTCTTGTAAGCCGCATCGCCGGTGGCCCTCATGTGGTCCTTGCCCGGAATGACGAAAGCCCGCCCGTTCCTCATCATGGCCGCAACCGGCTCCGGCTTGCCGCCTACGTCGTCCTCGCTCCCGACCGCCACGAGAACCGGCGCGACGATTGAAGCGATCATGTCGGGGGTTACCTTCTGGCGTGAAGGCCTGATGCAGGCGGCCAAAGCGAGGCGGTCGCTTCCGGTTCTATCTGCGAAAATGCGAAAATCGCGTGCGTTGCCCGCGGGAATTGCACTCGGATCGTCAGCCTCCAGCCCTTCGGCGATGGCCTCGTATCCGCCGCGCCCGCCGAAAATATGCTCCCCCATGCCGCCGAACACGACGCGATCCACGCGGTCAGCGTGATGTGCCGCGAGCCACGAGGATATGCGCGCGCCCATGCTGTAGCCCATCACGTCGCATCGCTGCACACCGAGGTGGCCGAGAAGGGATAACGCGTCGGCGGCGAAGATGTCCGGGCCGTAGTCGGTAGGCTCGTAGAACTTCTGCGACTGCCCGTGGCCACGATTATCAATGGCGATGCACCGATAGCCGGCACCGCGCAACGCATCCGTCCAGCCGGTATTGACCCAGTTCACGCGCGCGGTGGACGCGAAGCCGTGGATCAGCAGAATCGTGCCGGTAGTTTCGGCAACCGGCGGAAGGTCGAGGAAGGCCATCTCGAGCCTGCCGGTATCGACAATCGTCATTTCATCCATGCTACGAACCCGCGCAACTTCCCAAAAGCCGCCACGCTCGTTAAGGGAGCGTGGCATTCACGAAGCTGGTAACACGTTCAATGGCCAAGGCAATCGTTCCCCATTTTCACAACGATCAAGGCGTCGCCCGCATCGATATCGGTGTGCGAGAGTTCATGTGCGTGGGTGCCAGCGCGCCCTTCGACCATCCCCACGTCTATCTCGACATGGGCGATTATCCGGAAAAGGTGTGCCCCTATTGTTCTACCCTGTTTCGGCACGACCCGAATCTCGGCCCGACCGCGACCATTCCACCAGGCTGCCTGATGGATGGTGACGAAACCGAGATGGCCGTGGATGGGCGAAATTCGCCGATCGCCGACAACGTGACCGGCTCATCCGCCACCTAGGCAGCAGCCGGTCGGTACGGGGGTCGGGACTGCAAGTCTCTCGCCGATTACCGTTCCCCGATGCCTAGTGCAGGATCTGGCTGAGGAACTCCTTGGTCCGTTCGTGCTGTGGATTGTCGAAGAACGCAGCCGGCTCGTTCTGCTCCACGATCTGCCCTTCGTCCATGAAGATGACCCGGTTGGCCACCTGCCGGGCAAAGCCCATTTCGTGGGTGACGCAGATCATCGTCATGCCCTCTTCCGCAAGGTCGACCATCGTCTCCAGCACTTCCTTGATCATCTCCGGGTCGAGCGCGGAAGTCGGCTCGTCGAACAGCATGATGCGCGGGTTCATGCACAGCGAGCGGGCAATCGCGACGCGCTGCTGCTGCCCACCGGATAGCTGGCCGGGATATTTGTTGGCCTGCTCCGGAATCTTGACCCGTTCGAGGAAGTGCATTGCCACATCCTCCGCTTCCTTCTGGGGCATCTTGCGAACCCAGATCGGCGCGAGCGTGCAGTTTTCCAGGATCGTCAGATGGGGGAACAGGTTGAAGTGCTGGAACACCATCCCGACTTCGCGGCGCACCTCGTCGATCTTCTTCAGGTCCGACGTCAGCTCGATGCCGTCGACGATGATCTGCCCCTTCTGATGCTCTTCCAACCGGTTGATGCAGCGGATCATCGTGGATTTGCCGGAACCGGACGGCCCGGCCACGACGATCCGTTCGCCGCGCATGACCTTCAGGTTAATGTCACGAAGGACGTGGAAGTCGCCGTACCACTTGTTCATGTCGTTGATCTCGATGGCGACATCGGTGTCCGAAATTTCCATGGCGCTGGCAGGCGCTGCGGCGACCGGGGCATGGGCCTCGCTGTCCGCCGGAACGGCTGCGAACGCAGGTTCGCTGACGGCCGGTTCATGTTCGACGGATGCGACGGCGCTCGACCCGACCATCCCCAGGCCCTCGGCGCCAGTAACCGGTGTGTCGACCCCAGCGGTGGTGCCGGTATCGACAGCGGGCGTCGATGGCAAGGACGACGCCGCCACGCTGCCGGCCTTGCGTGGTGCGGATTTCTTTGCAGATTTCGGCTTCGCCGGTGCGCCTACCGAGCTTCCTGCAGCTTTAGGCGTTTCATCGCGCAACAGGCGACATTGGGCGATCCATTCATCCCGTTCGATGCGACCGTTGAACTTCAGGTGCGAGTTCACGTAAGCGACGTCGGCTTTCTTCCACCGTGCGATCTGCGCGAAGGTCCACACCCCCATATCGTTCAGCTTGCCGTGTATCTGCGGGCCGACCCCTGCGATGCGGGTCAGGTCGTCGGGATGTTCAGGCCGCTCCATCGAGGGCGGAGGTGTTAGCGGCGAACGGGCGGTGGAAGTTGGGTTCTTGGCCATGAATGGAGCCTTTCCTATCGGTGACCGGTGTCGAGCTTGCGTTCGACATACATGGAGTAGCGGGACATGGAGAAGCAGCAGATCCAGAAGAAGACGCCGGCAAAGACCAGCAGCTCCCAGAAAATGCCGGTCCAGTTCGGATCGGACGTGATGGCGCTACGGATACCGAGCAGGTCGTAAAGACCGATGATCGAGACCAGCGTGGTGTCCTTGAACAGGCCGATGAACGTGGACACGATACCGGGGATCGCTACTTTCAGGGCCTGCGGCAAGATAATGAGGCGCATGGAATCCCAGTAGGGCAGGCCCATGGACTGCGCCGCTTCATACTGCCCTCTCGGCAGCGCCGCCAATCCACCGCGGATGACTTCGGCCATGTAGGCGGAGGCGAACAGCGTCACCAGAATGACCACCCGCAGCAGCAGATCGAACGAAACGCCCGGAGGCAGGAAATAGTTGAGCAGCGTGGACGCTACGAACAGCAACGTGATGAGCGGGACGCCGCGGATGAACTCGATGAAACCGACGCAGATCATCTTAACCACCGGCAGTTGGGACTGCCGCCCCAGCGCCAGCAGAATGCCAAGCGGGAAGGACAGCACGATGCCGGACACACCGACAATCATCGCGAGCAATATGCCGCCGAGTTGCGCCGATTCCACCCGCTCCAGACCGACGAACCCGAAGACCGAGTTCAAGGCGGAGGCGGTCGGTCCGATACCGTAAAGCCAGAAGACCACCGTTGCCAAAGCGGCGATGAGGGCTGCCGTAGCGCTCGACGTGAACCTGGACGCCAGCTTGAAGATGACGAAGCCCACGACGAGGCTGATGATGAAGGCTGCGATGCCCCAGATCGGACCACCCCAAACGAGGAAGAACGCCAGCAGTGGGTAGAGCAGCGAGAACGGCATCAGTTTGCGAACCCAACCGTCGCCCAGCACCGGTATGACGGCGGGAACGAACAACAGCAGT
>CAVQDK010000016.1:0-112808 GCA_963711195.1 uncultured Alphaproteobacteria bacterium | reverse complement strand
TCGCGCTGCTGGCAGCGACAGGCGGCTGGGTCGCCTACACCTTGGTGGGATCTTTGGAAAACCTGATTTCAACGCAGTACGGGCTGACGCTGCTTGGCAAACTGGCGATCGTCACGGCGCTGCTCGGGCTCGCCGCCCTCAACAAGTTCCGGCTCGTGCCGTCCCTCATGAACGGCGCGTCTGACGCAGCCTTCACCTTGCGACGATCCATCCGCTTTGAAGCGATCGCCTTCGTTGCCATTTTCATGGCGACCGCAATTCTGACCACGATCCTCGCACTGCCGAAGATAGCAGAGGGAAATTGATATGAACCGGAGAGAGTTCGTCACGGGCATGCTGGGCGCTGCAGCTGTAAGCGCCTTCATGCCAATGTCCCACCCTAAAACTGTGCCATTGTTTGGTTAGTTTTGAGGATTTGGATTATGGCAAGGAAGCGGCATTCGGACGAGGACGTTCTGCGCCTTTTGCGCGAGATTGAATTGAATCTGGCTTCGGGACACGATGTTGCGTCGGCGTGCCGGTCCGCCGGTATCAGCGATGCGACGTATTACAATTGGCGCAAGAGGTTTGGCGGAATGGGGAAGTCACAACTGTCGGAGATGAAGGCTCTTGAGAAAGAGAATGAGCGGCTGAAAAAGATCGTGGCGACACTGGAACTGGATAAGCTGATCCTCAAGGAGAGCCTGGACTATTTAAAGCCCAGGGCCTGACGACCCAGCAGCTTCGTCAGGCTGTCATCCACACGCGTCAGAAGCTTGGAACATCCGAACGGCGCACATGCCGAACGATGGGCGTGGCGCGTAGCACGCTGCAATATGAGGCGACGTCCAAAGCCGGTGATGATGCCTTGCGGCTGGAGATCATCCGGTTGTCGAAGAAGTATGGACGGTACGGCTACCGCATGATCGGGCAGCTGCTGCGTGTGGCTGGCTGGAAGGTGAACCACAAGAAGGTAGAACGCTTATGGCGTGAGGAGGGGCTGCAGCTTCCCGCGCGCCACAAGAAGGGTAAGCGGCTGTATCACAAGGACAGTTCCGTCATCCGGCTGAGGCCTCACTATCCCAACCATATCTGGAGCATCGACCCTTGCCATTGTCACTCGGACCAATGGCGTTCCCAATGGCTCGATCCACGACAAGCTGAGCAATGGTCGCCCTTACAAGATGCTGACGGTGCTCGATGAATATACCCGCGAAGCTCTGTGCGTGTCGGTCGCCACCACCATGGGAGCCAACGACGTTCTAGAAGCCCTATATCCGCTGCTGCTGAAGCATGGAAAGCCCGAATATATTCGTTCTGACAATGGCCCGGAGTTCATCGCAGCGGCGCTACAACTGTGGCTCACCAAGGTCGGTATCAAACCAGTCCAGATCTATCCCGGTTCACCTTGGGAGAACGGATACAACGAGAGGTTCAACGGCACGCTTCGCCATGAGGTGCTCAACGCAGAGTGGTTCGCAACCACCAAACAGGCACAGATCGTCATCAACACGTGGCTCCAACAATACAATAACGTCAGACCGCATCGGTCTCTGAACCATCGAAAGGCCACCAATCCCAGAAACCGTTGCAAAAAGTGGCCCAAAGGACTGGGGGCTAGACAGCGGGCGATTCTAGTCACAATTTCTGGTGCGTCGCCCCAAGATATCCAGCAAGAAGACGATTTCGCTAGGGAAGATGGGCGGGGATCTGGATTCTTCAGGTTCGAATGATCGCCGATCATTCCATTTACGCATGCCGGAATCCAGCAAGGCAACCAATTCGTTCGAAATGTTTGGTCTAGCAGGATGGCGCTTACTACGCCCAGATTTGTGCAACCGACGTCCCTCTCCCGCTACCATTCTTTATCTCCGATTACCCTAGATCGTCAGGCAGGCTTTGTCGCCATAGGATGTAGATGCCGGCCAACACGACCAGTGCCGCACCGGCGAGCATCGCGATGGTCGGGGTCTCGCCGAACAGGACGATGCCGAAGGCGAGCAGGAACACGACGCGCGTGTAGCGGTAAGGCATCACCACGGACACGTCCGCCATGCGCAGCGAGGCGATGAGCAGCATGTAGCCGGTCGCGCCCAACACTATCATCGGCACCACGATGAACCAGTTCGTCTGCGCGGAGACGAACGGTTCCCCGGCGGCGATCGCCCATGCCAGTGCGAAAGGAAGTGCTGCGATCATTGTGCAGGTTGCCAGCGTCGCCGACGGCATGGCCGGGGGAACCATCGGCGTCGTCAGATCACGGACAGACAGCGCGATCAACGCCAGCACCGCCCAGAGGATCGAGATGTCGAAAGCTGCGGCACCGGGCTGCACGATCAGCAGAACGCCACCGAACCCTGCCATGATCGACGCCCATCGTCGCCACCCCACCTTTTCGGCCAGAAAGACGACGGCCCCCAGCGTCACCACGATGGGCGTCGCCTGTGTGATGGCACCCACGGTCGACAGGGGAACACGGCTGAGGGCGATAACCATTGCTGCCATGCCCACGACTTCGGCTGCATAGCGCACGAAAAGCACTGGCCTCAGCGCATGGCGGTCGACGAGCGGCGCGCCGTCCAACTTCGCCAGCACCCCAAAGGCAATGAGGCTGCCACCGAGGAGCGCGATCATGATCTGGGGCGGCGACAGGTCGGCGGAAGAAAACTTCACCAGCGTATCGGCGGTCGCGAACGCTGCCATGGAGGCGACCATCAGGACGATACCGCGACGGGCGGACGGGCTTATCATGGTCTGTTCCTGCCCTGCCACCGGCATAGGGGACGCGCGTCATGCCGGGTTCCGAAGGCGCCCAAACGCCGTCAGTTCACCGGTGTGAGTAGCGGTTTGCCGACGAGATGGGCGCGCAGGTTCTGCACCACCAAATCTCCCATCGAAGCACGGGTCTTGCGGGTGGCGGACGCCTGGTGAGGGGACAGCACGACATTGTCCATACCGAAATAGGCTTCCGGTACGCGTGGCTCCTCGGCAAACACGTCCAGCGCCGCAGCACCGAGGCGGCCCTCCTGCAATGCGGCGATAAGCGCCGGCTCGTCCACCAGCGAACCACGCGCCACGTTGACGAGGTGGCCTTCGGGACCGAGCGCGTCCAACACCCGGCGGTCGACAATATGTTTCGTCTCCGCCGTGCCCGGTGCGATGACGACGAGCCAGTCCACGTCCCGCGCCATGTCCACCAGATCGGGGTAGAACGTGTAGGGCTGGTGGGGTTGCTCCCGCCGTCCGTGATAGACGACGTGCATTTTGAAGACCGCAAGCCTGCGGGCAATCTCCTTGCCGACCCGCCCCAACCCCAGAATGCCGACCTTCCGGCCGGTCAATTCGCCGGTAAGAGCGTAGTTGCCCTCTTCGGGCCAGCGCCCGTCGCGCACGTAACGGTCCGCCTGCGGAATACGCCGGGCCAGGGCCAGCATGAGCGCCAGAGTGAGTTCTGCGGCGGAATCGTTCAGCACTTCCGGCGTGTTGGTGATGCGAATGCCCCGCGTACTGGCTTCGGGAACGTCCACCGCGTCGATGCCGACACCGTAGGACGCAGCTATTTCCAGTTTCGGCAACGCGTCCATGATAGCATGGGGCAGGCCGACATGGCCGTCCGTCGCCACGAAGCGGGCCCCGGCAGCGGCCGCGAGCATTGCGGCGCGGTCATCGGACTTGAAGTGATCGTGAACGGTGAACGTCTCTTCCAGCGCCGCAACGACCGGGGCGTCCAGCGGAGCGAGCATCACGAGGTCGGGTTTGGCGGGCATGAACGTGTGATCTCGGTTCCGATTTCACGCCTTATGCCACTAACGGTCGGGCATGTCCCGCCCGCTCGTCGCAACGTTCGCGTTCACCTCGCCGGGTCGTAAACCCATTGCGGGAACACGCGCACGGTAAAGGCTTCGCCTTTGGCAATAGTGCCGGGTTTCTCAACCCATGTGAGCAGCCCGCGCCGCCGCACGGCCATCTTGGGAAAGCCGAACTCGATATCGTCGCGGCCCTCGAACTCGCCCGCGATGGAGCGACCCGAATTGCGGCACGGCGGATTGTCGCCATCGACACGGATCGTCACGCCGCCCTCGAACAGCAGGATCGATCGCGACGGCAGGTAGGAAAAATGCGGAATGCCGGACACGAGGATGTTGCCGCCGATCCATTCCGGCAGAAGCCGCGGGATCGACAGATCGTCGGCCACGCCCTGCATGTCCTCGGCGGACAGGATGGTGACCTGACGTTCGTTCTTCATCTCCGTGCCGCGCTCATACCACGGCTCCAGAGACCCGGAAGGGCGCGTGGCACCGTGGTGACGGTCGTTCGGGATGCCGGAAAACGCGAAGTCGAGCGTGTCGACCTCGCGGGTGCGGAACGTCGCCCCGTCGGCCAGATAGACGCCCTCCACCGTCCCCTTCAGCTTGAAGCCGGGGTGGACGGCAAAGGCGTCGTCGGGTGCAGCCGTCTCAGGCCGCACCCGGTCGAGATCGAGCGCGGCGCTCACTCGGCCGCTGCCACGATAGGCGGTGTTGCCCTGCGCGGCTTCGCCGTCCGTCATCTGCGGCGTATCGCCGGTAACGGGAATGCCGTTCGGGTCGTAGCCCGCATCGCGGCTGGCGGCTTCCCATTCCTTGCGCACGCCGGCTTCGTAGTCGGCATGGACGGCCTTCAGATGCCCCATCCAACGCTCGACGATTTCGCTCGGCACACCGACCAGCGCGCCGCCCATATTGGCGTGGAGACGGTCGCGCTCGCTTTGGTCCAGAACCTCGGCGTAGAGCGCGCGCACCTGCGTCGTGTCGTCGTAGTCGGTGTGGTCGTAGCGGTCGGCATTGCCGTCGATCCGCAAAGGCGGCTCCTGCGCCGACCGGTCTTCCACCGCACCGCCGAACGAATTCGGCTCGTAATATGCGTTCTCGTTGCCGGAAATCAGCCCGCCATACGTGTTCATCTGCCCGTCGCGGTGGTAGTGGCGCACCTCGTTTTTCGGGCGGTTGACCGGGATCTGCTCGTAATGGGTGCCGAGACGGTGACGGTGGGCATCCGCATAGGCGAAGACGCGGGCCTGCAACATCTTGTCCGGCGAAAAGCCGATGCCGGGCACGATGTTGGACGGCGAAAACGCGACCTGCTCGATTTCGGCGAAATAATTGTCCGCGTTGCGGTTCAGTTCGATTTCGCCCACCTCGATCAGCGGATACTCGCTGTGCGGCCACACCTTGGTGAGGTCGAACGGGTTGTAGTCCGTCTTCTCCGCATCGGCCTCCGGCATGATCTGCACGCAGAACGTCCATTTCGGGTGGCTGGCCCTCGTCGACCGCGTTGAACAAAGCTTCCTGATAGCCCTCGCGGGTCTTGCCGATGATGTCCTCGCCCTCGGCGTTGGAATACCAGTCGTGGCCCTGCTGGGTCTTGAAGTGGAACTTGACCCAATAGCGTTCGCCCGCATCGTTCCACAGGCTGAACGTGTGGGAGCCGTAGCCGTTCATATGCATCGGCGTCTGCGGCAGGCCGCGGTCGGACATGAGGATTGTGACCTGATGCAGCGCTTCCGGAGACAGCGACCAGAAATCCCACATGGCGGTGGGGGAGCGCATGTTGGTTTTCGGATGGCGCTTCTGGGTGTGGATGAAATCCGGGAACTTGTAGGGGTCGCGCACGAAGAAGACGGGGGTGTTGTTGCCCACCATGTCCCAGTTGCCTTCCTCGCTGTAGAATTTCAGCGAAAAACCGCGCACGTCGCGCTCGTGGTCGGCCGCACCGGATTCGCCGGCGACGGTGGAGAAGCGCGCGATCATCGGCGTTTCCGTGCCTGGCTGAAGCACCTTGGCCTTCGTGTATTTCGAAATGTCGCCGGTGATCGTCAGCTTGCCGTGGGCACCCCAGCCCTTGGCGTGGACGGCACGCTCTGGAATGCGCTCGCGGTTCTGGTGGGCCAGCTTTTCGATCAGCTGATAGTCCTGCAGCAGCACGGGGCCGCGCTCGCCCGCGGACAAGTGTGTCCTGGTTGTTGGGGATCGGCGCGCCGGCGGTGGTGGTGAGGGTCGGTTTGTTGGCCATGATGGTGGCTCCTCGCATCTCGCAGTGAATCTCTTGGAATGGTTCTAAGTATGGAATCATTGCGCCATCACGTCCATGCTCTTTGCCGTGAACGGCGATGAACTTGGAGGATGAAGGGTAACTCGATGCAGCGCAAGGCGATCGTAGCGGGGGCGGGTATCGGCGGGTTGGCTACCGCTCTGGCGCTCGTGCAATCCGGCTGGTCCGTCACGGTGCTCGAGCGCGCCGAAGCGCTCGGTGAGGTGGGTGCCGGCCTGCAGATCAGCCCCAACGGCATGAAGGTGCTGGACCGCCTCGGCATCGTTCCCGCCATCGAAGCACAGCCTGTTCGAGCCGGAGGCCATCGAAATACGTGGCGGCAGATCCGGCAGGCGGCTTCTGCGCCTGCCGCTTGAGGGACTATGCGCAAGCCCGCTGGGGTGCACGCTACATCCACATCCACCGGGCCGACCTCGCCGCCGCACTGGCCGATGCGCTCGAAGCCACAGCGCCCGGTGCGATCGAATGTCGCAAGCAGGTCGCGCGTTACGAGCAGAACGCCGACGACCGTGCGGTCCAGCACCAGGACGGCTCGTCAATACGAAGCCGATCTGCTGGTGGGAGCCGACGGCATTCATTCCGCCATCCGCACGCAGATGCTCGGCGACGACGAACCGCGCTTCACCGGCAATGTGGCGTGGCGGGCGCTGATTCCCATCGAACGGTTCGGAGGACAAACCACCACCGCCGACCGCCTGCATCTGGCTCGGCAACAAGCGTCACGCGGTGACCACGCGGGTGCGGGGCGGGAGCCGTCGTGAACTTCGTCGGCATGGTGGAACGATCCGAAGCGGTGGCCGAGAGTTGGGCTGCAACGGGCGATCGGTCCGTCGCCTTGCAAGATTACCGCGGTTGGGCACCGGAAATCGTCACCGCGATCGAGCAGGCGGACAATCTCAACATCTGGCCCCTCTACGACCGACCGCCCCTGCCCCGCTGGTCCGAAGACAAGGTGGTGCTGGTGGGCGACGCCGCCCATCCCATGCTGCCCTCGCTCGCGCAGGGTGCGGTGCAGTCTCTCGAAGACGCCGTGGTTCTGGCCGACTATCTGACACGGGAAACGGATGTCGAAACCGCCTGTCGCAGCTTCTTCGAGCAGCGCATCGCGCGAACCACCCGGGTGCAGAAGGAATCCGCCGCCAATGTGCGCCGCTTTCACCATGGGGGAACGGCGTTCGGCGCGGCTTCTCTACGGTGGAATGACGCTCGTCGGAACGGTCGCGCCAACCGTTCTGCACCGGCGCAACGACTGGCTGTTCGGTGCGGACGTCGCCTGAACGAGCGGCTCTAGTCGTCGCTGCCGTCCTGTCCAGTTCTCGTCGCTATGGGTGCCGTCGCACAAGCGGCAGATTGCCGGACTTGCCGCAGCGGCACAGCACGTATTTCGCCTGCGTCGCCCCTTCCGGCCACAGGTCGGCGGCGAGCGGCACGTTGCGAACGTGGTACGGGCCCGTTCGGCTCCACTTCCACGACCAGTTCATCACCCTGTTCCAGATGATGCGGCTCACCAACAGCACCCGGCTCGCTAATCCGCAAGGCACCGGAGGGACATGCCCTCACCGCCTCGCGAACAGTATCGACGGCGGCCCTGTCGGGATCGATCCAAGGACGCGCGTCCGGGTCGAACGCTCCGCCGCCCCGGCGGACGCATTCGGCCGCGTGGGAACACAAGAGCGGATTGTAGTGAACCGTCACGTCCTGCCCCGTATAGGCTTTCACGCGATCCTTTTCGGCATCGGCGCGCCCGCCGGTCTTGAACCCGACATCGCGGTGCGAACCGTCGCAATAGGGCTTGTTGCCGGATGCGCCGCACCGGCACAGAGGGGCCAGCGGACGGGGCGGCAGTTCGCTGCCATCGCGATCCATCAGCTTGGGGAGGTGCTTGGCAAGCAGGGGTCCGTCCTCGCGCATGTCGATGATCGGGTCGGTGTTGCCCTGCTCTTCCATACTCGTCCTTCCACTTATCGTGGATGCAATGCGTTAGCGGACGCCCTAGCACGCCACCGGTAGATACTGCCAGTCGTTGTCGTTGGCGGCCCTGTGATCGAACGTCGCTTCGCGACCCGGCATGGACGCACGCTCGCTTCGCAACTCGCCTGCCGCCAGCCGCCGACCGAGCAGATACATGCCGACCGTGACGGTTACGGCGACCGACAGTCCCAGAAGAATTGCGGGGTCCAGATGGGTCATGGAAAACCGTCCGTTCGTGTTAGACCGTGCACAACAGCCGGCAGGCAGGTCGGTTCCAACTTTCCTGCGGGAACTTGCGATAGGTGCAAGCGGCGGGTCTTGTCTTTGATATTGACGTTTGCGGAAGGGCAGTTTCAGGCAACCGTTTCCGTGGTTTAGACTGCGGCAATTGGAGACTGCCCTTCCACCCGAACCTGTCGACCGGACCTGCCGACGACCCGCTCGCAACGCGCTCGTTACGCAGTTTCACGCCCGCGGCTCATCATGAATGGGAACCGGCCCGCACTTCGCGTGTTTACAGCGCAAGCCGCCGCTGTGGTGCGGTGCAAGCAAGTGAAAGGCATTTTTCCATGAACATCTTCTACATTATCGGTGTGATCGTCGTCATCCTCGTCATTCTTTCGTTTCTCGGCCTCAGCTGAGGCAAGCGCGTCAACGCGCGAATTCACGAAAGCCGTCATGCCCCGTGCGTGACGGCTTTTTAAATGGCGATGCACCCTATGAGGAACCCCTGACCAGTTTGCAGGTTGATCGTCGAACACCCAACGAGGAAAACGAACCATGGCACTCAACAGCTTGAAAGACGTCTATATCGACCAGTTGCAGGACCTGCATTCCGCCTGCAAGCAATCCGCCGCCGTCACCGGCAAACTGGCCGATGCAGCAACGAATGCGGACTTGAAAAGCGCACTGGAATCCGGCGTGAAGGGCACGAAAGAGGGCATGGACATCATGGCCGAACTCGCCAAGAGCCACGATGCGGACCCGGGCGGCGAACACTGCAAGGGCATGGAAGGCCTTGTGAAGGAAGCCCAGTCCCACGCGCTGGAAGAAAGCTTCGGCGACGACGACGTGCGCGATGCGATGATCATCACCCAGTATCAACGCATGACCCACTACGCCATTGCCGGCTACGGTTGCCTCGCAGCCTTCGCCAAGCGTTTGGGCCTCGACGACGATGCGGCCAAGATAGAAAAGTGCCTCGACGAGACCTACGAAGGCGACCGGCACATGACGGAACTGGCGACCGGCGGGATCAACAAACAGGCAGCCTGACGTCCGTCACTCGGCAGATCGAACGCCGCAATACGCATGAAGGGCGGTGCCGGTTGGCGTCGCCCTTTTCATTTCGCGCAGGCAGGTTCAGCGATGATCCTCCAGAAACCGCATCAGCCCCGTTTCCGACTGGTTCAGGAGGTTTCGCCGTCGGCCCTTCATGTAGGCCGGTGGCAGGTTCCCCTGTTCGAACGCCTCCACGATGGGCGGGTGCACGTAGCTCGAACGGGCGACCGCAGGCGTGTTGCGCAGGCAGCGGGAGACCGCCTTCATCGTCGTCGAGACGGCACGGGGCTGGGTCTTGCCCTCCGCTCACGGCCTTGCACAGCTAGTCCAGCGCGAGGGAAGAGGCCGCAAACGTGCGAAAATCCTTCGCCGACACTGCGGCGCCGCTGACGGCTGCGCAGATAGGCGTTGATTTCGGCGGACGTCGCATTGCGCTTGCCCCCTGCCCGGTCGCGGTAGCGAAACAGGCGTCCCCGATTGGCGCGTTTCAGCCGTGCGAGCGTGCGGCGAAGGGCGCGGTCCTCGATGCTCAGTTCGATCGTCTTGCCGGACTTGCCGGTGTAGCGCACTCCCATCGCCTTGTCGGATTGCGTGCGCAGATTGCCCGGTTTGAGCGTGGAAGCACCACGGGTGCCGTTGCGGGCATATTTCTCGTTTCCCGGGCGAATCTTGTGGATGTCGATCAACCGCACGGCTGTTGCCAGAACCTGCCGACGCCCGAGGCTGCGCCCCTTCATGTCGGCATCCACGGCAGCCCGAATTGCGGGCAGAGCGCGCCCGAACGTCATCAAGACGTTCCGTCTTCACCAGATTGCGCACGTCGTTCCAGGCGTCATGATAGCGGTATTGCAGTCGCCCCGCCGCATCCACGCCGACGGCCTGTATGTGCGCATCGTCATTCAACGCAATGCGAACATCTTGCCAGTTTGGCGGGAGAACGAGCGCCGCGATCTGCCGGCACCGCACCTTCGACACGCCGCGCGCAACGTCGCAGCGCACATAGTCGAATGCGTCCGGCTTGCCCTGCCGCTCGATGGCGAGGTCCGCGACGGCGATGATCGTCAGCCCCAACCGTTCGGCGTGATGCGAGTGGGGCAGCACGGTGCGTGACCGTCAGGCCGTTCGCGTTTCGGCCAACCGCTGCCGCTCCGCCTTCAGCAGCCGCAGGTTCTTGGTGTTGGAGTTGAATGCGAAGTCGAACAGATCGCCCACCAGGGGCACCGAGCCGACGGCGAAATCGAGGCCGACATTCGCTGCCATCTTCGCCAGCACCCGCTTGCGGGCGCCGCTCTTCCAGGCATCGGCGATAAAGATCGTCGACACCCCGGCCGTAGCGAGATCGCCGACCACCGGGATGAGACCGATCACCCCGTCCATACCCGAAGCGGTAGCCGATACCGGGCACTTCGAACTTCGCGTCCAGCCATTCCTCGTACTTGTCGAGATGATGGTCGGCGAGAAAGCCGCGCTGTTCGCTACGGAGGCACCGCAGCGCGCGCCGTCGCTACGCATCGGAATTCTTCGCGATGATCCATACGGCGTGGATAAGCCCCGGAATGAAGCCCAGGATCGTCAGCACGATGTTGAGCCAGAAGTGCCCGCGCAGACCGACGGTCAGGAAGACGGCGACGGGCGGCAGAAAGATTGCCAGCAAGATGCGGATGATATCCATGTACGGCCAGATCCAGTTTTCGTGTTCATATTCGTCTCCTGCGGCAACCCGTATCTATGCAGGATCGTTCCATCCGGTATAAGGCCCGCAAGACCGCTGGGTCAGACCGAATTCCGGAGCACGTGCATGACCAAGAAAATCGAACCGAAAGAGGCCCGTCAGGGTCGCAGCCGCAAGAATGTGGTGGTCATACTGGGCGTATCGATGGCGCTGGCCATCGCCATTCTCCTGATCTTCCAGCTGACCGGTCCGTAAGAAGCGGTCGCGGGCTGGTCAAGGTTGAACGGATGAGTTTGCCGGGGCCGGTCTTTTACCAGGGCCGGTCTAGCGGCTCGTCGAGTTCCGGTTGCCTTCGAACACCTGCAGTGACACGGCGTCCGGGCCCATAATCGCTTTCGCCCAGCACGTCCAGATCGCCCATCAGCTTGGCACGGGCCCGCGACACGCGGCTCTTGATCGTACCGATGGCAACACCGGTGATCTCGGCCGCCTCCTCGTAGGAAAACCCGCTGGCCCCGATCAGCACCAGCGCCTCGCGCTGGTCCTCCGGCAGACCTTCCAGCGCGGCGCGAAAATCCCGCATGTCCATGTGGCCGTCCTGCTGAGGATGGGTGGCGAGCTGGGCGGAAAACGCTCCATCGCTGTCCTGCACCTCCCGGCCCCGCTTGCGCATCTGGCTGTAGAATTCGTTGCGCATGATGGTGAACACCCATGCCTTCAGGTTCGTGCCTTCCTGAAACAGGTGAAACTTGTTCCACGCCTTCATCAGCGTTTCCTGAACCAGGTCGTCCGCGCGATCGCTCGCCCGGGTCAACGACAGCGCGAATGCCCGCAGGTTCGGAATGACCTTCAGCAGTTCGTCCCGCAATTCCGGCGAGACGGGTTTTGGATTACTCATCGGTCGTGTTCTTTTCCGCTACCGACGCTTTGCTTGCGACAACTGGTTCAGCAGATCCAGAAACCGGTCCGGAACCGGTTCGTTGATGACATCCGAATAGGCTTCCTTCAGCTTGTCGCCAAGCTTCTCCTGAATGTCGGAGTCGATGGCGCCGTCCACCGAGCCACCCTGTTTCCTGTTCGGCATATCATGAACCCTGACCTGAACTCGGCTCGCCCGTTGGGCGCACGCGACAGCAAATACATTGTCATTCGCGCAAACACGACCCATAGAAAATAGTTCCATGACAAGGCGGGGGCGATTGGGTTGTGCCATGCCGGTGCCTTATAATCATGTTTCGGTGCCCCGTTTGGATGGCGCCGTGGCGAAAGACCTTTTCAGGAGTTCATTATGTCGCTTGCCGATCAGGTAGCACCCTCACCTTGCCTATCTGCGCCGCTATGCCCGTGCGCTGACCGGCAATCAGGAATCGGGCGACCGCTACGTCGCCACCATTCTGGAAACCCTGATCGAGGACCCGACGTCCATCGATCTGACCGAGAACGCCCGCGTGGCACTGTTTGCCGCCTTCACCCGAAAGTCTGGCAGTCGCTCGACGTCAATATGGAATCCGTCGAGGATGCCAGCGCTGCCGACCGCAAGGTCACGAGCCTCACACCCAAGGCACGTCAGGCCTTCCTGCTGACCGCCGTGGAAGGCTTCGCGCCGGAAGAGGTGGCGGAGATACTCGCCACGGACGCGCAGGACGTTTCGGCCCTGCTGCGTCAGGCCGGTCAGGAAATTGCCGAACAGGTCGGCACCAGCGTCCTGATCATCGAAGACGAACCGCTCATCGCCATGGACATCGAGCAGATGGTCCAGAACCTCGGTCACACCGTCACCGGCATCGCCCGCACCCACGAGGAAGCCATCGCTGCCGTGAAGGAGAACGAGCCGGGACTCGTGCTGGCCGACATCCAGCTCGCCGACGGCTCGTCCGGCATCGACGCGGTGCGCGACATTCTGGAAACCATCAACGTGCCCGTCATCTTCATCACCGCATTCCCCGAACGCCTGCTGACCGGTCAGCGCCCGGAACCGGCCTTCCTCGTGACGAAGCCCTTCCATCCGGACATGGTGCGCGCGCTCATCAGCCAGGCACTGTTCTTCGAGCAGAAGGCCGGCAATGCCGACTAGTCCGGCAGGCGTCTCCTTGAAGATCGAACTGCCGAAGCGGTCTGGAAAACGGCTTCGGCCACCTGCGTGATCTGGGCACCGTGCCCGGCATCATGGCGGTGGGCATGTGGTTCCTGTGCATCCCCGCACTGGCGATCGACTGCCTACTTTCCCGATTTTGCAGGCTCGGTCGGCATATTGCGTGTGGACTACGACACCGGCCGCGCGCTGGTATCCACCGTCGCATCGGCGTCGATCACCACGCTCGGTCTCGTCTACTCACTCGTCCTTCTCGTATTCACCACGGCGGCGGGCAATATCGGTCCGCGCCTGTTGCAGCGTTTCACGGGCGACCGGGCGAACCAGATTACCGCCGGTCTGCTGGGCGGCACCTACTCTGTTCTCCCTCAGCGTGCTGCACCAGACCGACGAAACCTTCGTCCCGCATCTGTCGCATCACCCTCGTCATCATCTTCGCTGCGCTGTGCGTGCTGCAGCTGATTTTCTTCGTCCACGAAGCCTCCATCTCGGTAACGGTCGACGAGGAAGTTGGCGAAGTGGCCAAACAGTTGCAGGACGGTTGACCGAACTGGTTCGGCACGACGACAGCACGGATCCGGCCTCGGAGTTCGACAGCTCCGCCATGCGCTGGGACCTGAAAGCCCGCAAAAGCGGCTATGTCAGCGCCATCGATGCGAAAGCACCTGCTGGATTTCGCGCCGGACAACGACCTGCTGCTCGAATTGAAGGTCCGTCAGGGGGACTTCGTTCTCGCCGGTCTGCCCATCCTGTTCGTCTCCCGCCAACTCGACGAAAACGATGCGAAAGGCACTCGGAGAGAGTCGAAAGCGAAGCCATCACATTGAGCCGCTCGCGCAATCCGGCCGGCGACATCGAGTTCTCCGATCAACCTGCTCGTGGAAATTGCCGTGCGCGCGCTGTCCCCCGGCATCAACGACACGTTTACCGCCATCACCTGCGTGGACCGCGTGTCGTCGGCATTTGGCGACTGCCGGTCGAGAACGTGGCTTGCAAAGCGGTATTTGGAAGCGACGATACGGGCACTGCCACGGCTCAACATTCCGGGCTTTACAGCCTGCAAGATCTGCTGGACCGCGCGTACGACCCGTTGCGGCAGACGGCACAAAGCAACGTATTGATGACTGAACAAGCGTTCTGAAATCGCTGGGCAGGCTGTCACAGCTTGCCAACGACGATGCCTTGCCCATGGTGCGCCAGCATCTGGACAAGGTCATCGACGGGATCGCGCGGACGCTGATCTTCAGCCGGTCGATCTTGAAGAAGCTGGAGACGGTCTACCGCAGAATCATTCGCGCGACGCGGCTCTAGGGCGCGGCACTTCGCTACGCACAGCTTCCGACCAATCGTTCGACAAGGAGCCTGATATGAACATTCCGATCACCGCGCATTCTCGCCGGCGGCAACACACCGCCCGATCCGATTCCGCCCCATTGGGGACCGGGTTCCATGTGGCGCATGGGTCTCGTCGTCTTCGCGGTGCTCATTGCAGCGTGCTGCTTTACCGCCTCTTCGCATGATGGTGGACACCATTCTGTGCTGGATGGCGGGCGTCTTGGCCGTCATCTGTCTCGTCACCAGTCTGTTGCCGTTCGTGCCGCTGCCCCATGGTATCTTCCGCGTCTTCGAGTTTCCACGCCTGCAATCCGCCTGGATTTCCGGCGAACGACGTTCGTCGTCTGCCTCGATCATTCCTGCCATGGCAGGGCTGGACGCTGGTGTTCGCAGCCATGCTTGCTGCGGCCTTCCTCATCCAGGCCTGGCACATCGCCCGCTTCACGCCGTTGTGGAAGCAACGGTCCTACGCCTTCGACGGCGACAGGAAGCACGGCCTCGATCGTCCGTCTGCTGGTTGCCAACGTGAAACTGTCGAACCGCGACTATGGCCCGCTGCAGAACTTGGTGAGCGAAAACCGCGCCGGACATTGCCGTCTTCATCGAAGTGGATGAGGACTGGATCGAGGCTCTCGACAGCGTGGTCTCGCGGCTATGATCACCGGATGGCCTATCGCACAGGACAATGGCTACGGCCTGTTGCTGGTCTCGCACGTTCCCATTGCGAGACGAGGAGATACGCTTTCTGCTCAATCCGGAAGTGCCGAGTTTCGACATGCGCGATCGACCACCCGGACGGTGGCGCATTCCGTCTGCTTGGCCGTGCACCCGGAGCCACCGATCGCCACCCACGATACGATCGGCCGCGATGCCGAGCTTTCCCGCGTCGCCGAACTGGTGCGCGATGACGACGAGCCGGTCATCGTGACGGGCGACCTGAACGACGTGGCATGGTCGCGCACGACGCGACGGTTCCTGCGCGTCTCCCGCCTGCTGGACCCGCGCGAAGGGCGCGGGCACTACAATTCATTCGACGCCCGCTTCTGGTTTCTGCGCTGGCCGCTGGACCACATCTTCCACTCTCCGCACTTCAAATTGGTCGCAAATCAAGCGGCTCGACCATATCGGTTCCGACCATTTCCCGATGTTCTACGAACTTGCGCTGACGGACCAGGAACGCCCGCGTCGGGAAACGGACGCCGCCGATGAACAGACGATATGGAAGAGGTCGAGGAACTGGTGGAGACCGAGAGAGAAGCGGGACCGGCGTCCCGTTGGGGTGGATTGGGAAGACGAGTGACTCCGTCAGCAGTTCCAGCGATGAAAAAAGCCGACGATGGATTGCCCCATCGTCGGCCTCTTCACATTGCACGACCGATGTCTGATCAGCTCGCCTTTCGAACCTCGCTGTGGCCCTTCAGAACCGCGCCGCCATCTTCCTGTTTGATGTAATAAGCCGGATCGTCCTCGCTGGCCTTGCGGGTCACCTCGTTGCCGTCGATCTTGCGTGTGGTCTTCTCGGTATAGACCGTTTCGATCTTTCCGGTTCCGGTGCCATTGCCCCAGTCCCACTCGACCTTCGTGCCTTCGCTGTATCTTGACATGCTCGTGCTCCTTACAGGCTGACTTTGGCGTTTTCGCCCATATCGGGCGCTTCGTCGGTCAACAGACCTTTGCCGAACTCCCAGGCGGAGGAGATCCAGGTCTTGTCGTTGTTCCAGTATTCGGCAATCGACGGATGCAGCGTGATGACGACAACGTCGGACTTTCCGTTCTCGTCACCGAACCATGCTTCGGCACCGGCATCCCAAAGCCGCTCCACCAGAGCCGGGTCGGACGAAACCGTGCCTTTGCCGGACAGCGAAATATAGGTCATCGAATCGTGGTCGACATAGGTGACGTTGAGATCGCGGTCGTGGTGCAGTTCCTCGACCTTGTCGTCGGTCCGGCGGGTCAGGAAATGGATGACTCCGTTGTCGCGGTCGATATGCGACGACATGGGCCGGGCGCGGGGCAGTGCCGCGATCCTCGGTGGCGAGCATGCAGATGTCCTGCTTCTCCAGCAGATCCCAAAGATGGGCGACGGGCTGTTTCGGTGGTCATGAAGTGTGTTTCCGTATGGAGTGGCTGTCCATTCGCAAACGACCGAACCGCGTTTCAGGTTCCGCAAAGCGCCGTTCGTCGACGGCGTATCTGCCGCTTTGGTTCACGTGTAGAGCAGCGAACGGCCCTGTTCGTTGAACAGGTGCATGATGTTGGCCGGCGCCGTCAGCCCGACCCGCTGGCCGCGCTTGTGGTTGGTCGTGCCGGTCACTTTCGCGACCAGCGGGTCCTCCACACCGTCGATCTGAACATAGAGGTTCGTCACTTCGCCCAAGCGCTTCCACCAGCGTGACCTCCCCTTCCAGCATGGCATCCGCCCCGTCTGCCAGCGTCACATCTTCCGGGCGGAAACCGAGATGGACCGGCTTGCCGGCGAACGTGCGTGTCGGATGCGATCGGCACCGTCACCTCGCTGCCGCCGATGACGGAGACGGTCGTTGCAGCCCCTGCCGTCTTTCACCGTCGCAGGCACGATATTCATGGCGGGAGAGCCGATGAACTTGGCGACGAACAGGTTGGCGGGCTTCTCGTAGAGTTCGATCGGCGCACCCACCTGTTCGATGTAACCGGCTGACAGCACGACGATTCTGTCGGCCAGCGTCATGGCTTCCACCTGATCGTGGGTGACGTAGATCATGGTCGATTCCGGCATCGATTCCTTCAGCTTGGCAATCTCGATGCGCGTTGCCACACGCAGAGCGGCGTCCAGGTTCGACAGGGGTTCGTCGAACAGGAACACCTTCGGATCACGGCAGATCGCCCGTCCGATGGCCACCCGCTGGCGCTGGCCGCCGGACAGCGCCTTCGGCAGCCGGTCGAGATAGGGCCCGAGTTGCAGAATTTCCGACGCCTCGTTCACCCGCCGCTCGATCTCGGCCTTGGGCTGCTTGGCGATCTTCATGCCGAACGCCATGTTGTCGCGCACCGTCATGTGCGGATAGAGCGCGTAGGACTGGAACACCATGGCGATGCCCCGCTGCGACGGCGGCATTTCGTTGACCCGGTTGCCGTCGATCCGCAATTCGCCGTCGGTGATGGTTTCAAGACCGGCGATCATCCGCAGCAGCGTCGATTTTCCGCAACCGGAAGGGCCGACGAAGACGATGAACTCCCCCTCGTTGATTTCCAGATCGACGCCGTGAATGACATCCACAGGCCCGTAGGACTTCTTCAGGTCGTTCAGCAGCAATGCGGTCATGGAAATCCCCTCCCAAGGATCAGGTCGAAACGTCGTTGAGTTTGGAAAAATAGGTGCCGAACGGTTCCAGCCGCAGGCGCTCGCCGGTCACCTCGCCGCCCGCGCCCGGCGACGGTATCTCGGTGTTGAACCCTTCCGGCGCGGCGCAGTCGGCCACGAGTTCGGACATGTTGATGGCGCAGAAGATGGTGCTGGTGCCGTAGGTTCGCGTGAAAACGCAGACCAGTCCGGTCACCTCGACGAACTTGATGTCCCCGCGTTTGAACTCCGGGTTCATGCCTCGGAAGACCAGCGCCTCGCGGTAATGGTTCAGCAGTGAGTCCGCATCGCCGTTCTGGTTGGCGACGGACAGATGCAGATGCTCCGGCGGCACCGGCAACCAGCTTTTCGTACCGTGGGTGAAACCCGCGCTCATCTCGTTGGACGTCCACACCATCGGCGTGCGGCAGCCGTCACGCCCCTTGAAGGTCGGCCAGAAGCGGATGCCGTAAGGGTCCTGCAGATCTTCGTATGCGATCAGACCCTTCGGTCAGCCCAAGCTCCTCGCCCTGATACAGGCACACGGAGCCGCGCAGCGACAGGATCAGCGTCGCCGTCATCTTCAGAAACGCAGTCCCGGTCCGCGACCTGATCGGCCCAGCGCGACGCATGGCGCACCACATCGTGGTTGGAAAACGCCCAGCACGACCAGCCGTCCGGCGCGACGGTCTCGAACTCTTCCACCACATCGCGCACCTTGGCGGGCGTCAGCGGGTCGGGCGCGAGAAAGTCGAACGAATAGCACATATGGATCATGTCGTCGCCGGACGTGTATTCGGCGACGATCTCGACACCGCGTTCGGCATCGCCCACTTCGCCCACGGCGGTGGCAGCCGGATACTCGTCCAGCAACGCGCGGAAGCGTTTGAGAAAGGCGAGGTTTTCCGGCTGGTTCTTGTCGTATTGGTGGGACTGGAAATTGTACGGGTTCACCGCAGGCGCGATGTTGGCGTTGCGCTTTTCGACGGCCAGCGGCGGGTTGTCTTCCAGCCCTGCCGAATGGACGTAGAAATTGATCGTATCGAGCCGGAAGCCGTCCACCCCCCGGTCCAGCCAGAAGCGCACGGCCTTCAGCAGCGCGTCCTGCACGTCCATGTTGTGGAAGTTCAGGTCCGGCTGGGAATCGAGGAAGTTGTGCAGGAAATACTGGCAGCGCCCCGTGTCCCATTCCCAGGCCGAACCGCCGAAGATCGACAGCCAGTTGTTGGGCGGCGTGCCGTCGGGCTTGGCGTCGGCCCAGACATACCAGTCGGCCTTCTCGTTGTCTTTCGAAGCGCGGCTTTCCACGAACCAGTCGTGCTGGTCGGACGTGTGGGAGATGACCTGATCGATCATCACCTTCAGCCCGAGTCGGTGGGCTTCGGAGATCAGCGCATCGAAATCCTGCAGCGAGCCGAACATCGGGTCGACGGCCTCGTAGTCGGAAACGTCGTAGCCGAAATCGAGCATCGGCGACTTGAAGAACGGCGACAGCCAGATCGCATCCACCCCGAGCGACGCCACATGGGGCAGCCGCTGGGTGATGCCGCGCAGGTCGCCGACACCGTCGCCCTTCGTGTCCTGATAGGAGCGCGGATAGATCTGATAGATCACCGCACCACGCCACCAGTCCGGATCGTGGTCGTGGCTGGTGACGACGCCGGGCGGAATGTCGGACTGTGTATTCGTGTAGTACGTTCATCGCGGAATACCTGGAAGGGAATGGGCGGTTGGCCGTCGCCTAACCACCCTTCACCGACCCCGCCAAGAGGCCGCGCACGAGATAGCGCTGCAGCGCGAAGAACACGCCGATCGGCACGATGATCGTCACGAAGGCCGAAGCGGTCAAAATCTCCCAGTTGCCGCCGCGGGAGCCGAGCAATTCACGCAAACGCCCTGTCAGAACGAGCTGTTCCTCGTTGTTTCCAAGAAAAACGGTGGCCACCAGCAGGTCGTTCCAGACCCACAGAAACTGGAAAATCGCAAAGGAAGCCAGTGCCGGAAACGACAGCGGCAGGATGATCTTGCGGAAAATCTCGAAATCCGTGGCCCCGTCCACCCGGGCCGATTCGAGGATTTCCTTTGGCAACCCCGCCATGTAGTTGCGCAACAGATAGACCGCCAGCGGCAAGCCGAAACCGGTATGGGCCAGCCATATGCCGATGTAGCTCTTGCCGATATCGAACGTCGTATAGAGTTTCAGAATCGGGATCAGCGACATCTGCAACGGCACCACCAGCAGCCCGACGATGATGGCCAGCAGCAGATGCCGCCCGGGAAACTCCATCCACGCCAGCGCATAGGCGGCATAGGCGGCGATCAGGATCGGGATGATCGTGGCCGGTATCGTCACCGTCAGCGTGTTGATGAAACTGCGCGCCAGTCCGTCGGAAAACAGCACGCGCTCGTAGTTTTCCATCGTGAACTTTGGCGGCTCGGTGCCGGTCACGAAAATGCGCTGGCCGCGCGCGCCGTCGGGCTGCGTCGGCATATTCGATGCGGTAGGTACCGTCCTCCTGAACCGTGACAGTCTGCCGCCATCGTTCAGCTCCGACCGTCTCGCCCGACCTCGTAGGCCTTCACGTCCTGCGAGGAGATGCCGAAGCGCGATGCGGTCGCAGCATCCCCGTCCAGCAATTTGCCGGTGATGACCCAGACGTCACCCTCCTGCACCGCCGTTTCCGGCGCGGGTGCCCGTTGAGGCCGCAGGTTGCGTTCGCTCGACGTGAGCGAGGTCCACCAGCCGGTCAGTGCCAGCTGGTTCTTGTCGCGCACCGAGGAGATGAGAATGCCGAAAGTGGGCAGCGTCCACGCGACCACCAGAAAGACGACCGCGATATTGACGGCCCATTTGAGAGCCGGCGCGCCGCCGACCATGCCTGAATTGTCGGCCATCTTACATATCCTTCCGGGCTTCGCGGATGTTCCACACCATGACCGGTATCACCATCGCCATGATGACGAGCGCCACCGTCGAGGCCTGCCCGAAATCGAGCGCGCGGAACATGCGGTCGAACATGTAGTTGGCCAGCACCTGCGAGCCCCACTGCCCGTTGGTCATGGCCAGCACGATGTCGAAAACCTTCAGCACCAGGATGGTGATCGTCGTCCACACCACCGCGATGGTGCCGTAGATCTGCGGGATCTTGATCTTGAAGAAAATCTGCAACGGGTTGGCCCCGTCGATCACGGCGGCCTCCACCGTTTCCTCCGGAATGCCGCGCAGGGCGGCGGACAGGATGACCATGGCAAAGCCGGTCTGGATCCACACCAGGATGAGCATCAGGAAGAAGTTGTTCCACGGATAGAGCGTGATCCAAGCCTGCGGCTCGCCGCCGAAGAACACGACGACGGCGTTCAGCAGCCCGATCTGGTCGGTGCCTTCCGCGCGGTAGTCGTAGATGAACTTCCAGATCACCGACGCGCCGATGAACGAGATCGCCATCGGCATGAAGATCAGCGACTTGGCGATATTGCCCCAGGCGATCCGGTCCGTCAGCGCAGCGGCGATGAGGCCGAAGACGGTGGCCAGCGCGGGCACCACGATCAGCCACAGGATGTTGTTGAGGAAGGACTCGCGGAACGACGCGTCCCCCGCCAGCCACGTGTAATTGTCGAGACCCACGAATTCGTTGCCCGACGGCCCGTGAAGCGAAAGCCACAGCGAATTGAACACCGGATAGACGAGATAGACCGTCAGAATGACGACGGCCGGGCCGAGAAACAGCCATGGGCGAATTTCGTTGGCGCGCAGGATGTTGGAGGCGGCATTCTTGCCGCGACCGGGATAGAGCAGGTCCAGCCCGGCATTGGTGGACCAGAAATAGCCGAAACAGGCAGCCACCCCGAGCACCATGACCAGCGTCGCATCGAGCAGCTGGTTTTCCGGCAGAACGGTGGAGACGATGTTGTAGAGGAAGACGGCGATGGCCGCCGCGATGACGATACCGCCGACGGCGATCAGCAGCGTGAGCGCGATGGCCTTGACGACGTCACCGACCGAATTGGACGGTTTGGGCATGTGCAACGTGCCCTGGTTGTGGATGCCCCCCGATACCGGCCCCGTCGCGGTCAATCCGCCGACGACCGGTCCCGGACCGACGCGGTTTCCGGGTGCGGCTTCGGGCACGCCCGTCCCGTCCGCTTTCACGTTCTCGCTCGACATGGTGTGCCTCCCCGCAACCGTGTGTCGTCATATGTCGAACCAGCCTCGCAGCCGGCTCCCCTCCCGTCCATACCGGCACGCCGATATGGTGTGGACACGGGCGACAGACGCCGCCCGTGTCCGAAGTCCGTAGACGTGAAAGCCTAGTCGATGGCGTCCCATTCCTTCTGGATGCCGGCAGCCACTTCCGTGGCGTCCTTGCCACCGGCATAGTCGACCATACCGGTCCAGAACGCACCGGCACCGATCTTGCCGGGCATCAGGTCGGACGCGTCGAAGCGGAACGTGGTGGCATTCGTCAGAATCTCACCCTGCTTCTTCGTGGACTCGTCCGCATAGGTTTCCAGATTGGCGCTTTTCAGCGGTGTCAGGAACGCGCCCTGCGCCATCATGATCTCATGGGCGACCGGCGTCTTCAGGAACTCCATGAAGGCCTGTGCTGCGGGCGAATCCTTCGTGATCGCCATCAGCGTGCCGGCACCCAGAACGGGCGTGCCGAGGTCTTTTTCGGCGAAGGCCGGGAAGTAGAAGAAGTCGGCATCCACGCCCAGTTTCGTTTCTTCCGGGAAGAAGGCGGGAATGAACGAAGCCTGCCGGTGCATGTAGCACTTGGGCGGAGAGGTGAAGAGGCCCTTGGGCGAATCGCGGAAGTCGGTCGTTGCGACCGCACCGGCACCGCCGTCCACATAGGCATCGTTACGCGCGAACGTGCCGAACGTCTCGATGGCTTCCACGACCTTGGGATCGTCGAACTTCAACTCGTTGGCGACCCATGCGTCGTAGTCCTCGGGAGACTGGGTGCGCAGCATGATGTCCTCGACCCAGTCGGTCGCTGGCCAGCCGGTCGCGGCACCGGAACCCAGACCGATGCAGAACGGCGTGCCGCCATCTTCCACGATCTTGTCGGCGAGCGCGATAAGCCCTTCCATGGAGTCCGGGATCTCGTAGCCCGCATCCTCGAAATTGTCCGGCACGTACCAGACAAGCGACTTCACGTTGACGTTGAAGAACAGGCCGTAGAACTCGTCTTCCCCGGAAGCGTTCGCATAGGTGCCCAGGTTCACCCAGGAAGGTCCGGCGGCGAAGTTTTCCGAAACGAACGTGTCCATGCCTTCCGGCAATGGCGAAAGCTGACCCTTGGAAGCCAGGTTCGCAGCGAGACCCGGCTGCGGGAAGACCGAGATGTTCGGGGCGGAACCGGCCTCGGCGTCGATCACGATCTGCTGCTCGAAGCAGTCGGAGCCCGCATACGTCGCGTTGGCGCCGGTGGCGTCGTTGAAATAGGCCAGCAGGTTCTCGAAAGCGTCCTTCTCGGCACCTGTCCACGGACCGAAGACCGACATGTCCTGACCTGCAAGGTCGGCGGCAGACCCCTTCCAGTCCTCGTAGGACTGCCAGTTGAAAGCGCCTTCGCCGACGGGATATTTCATCTGCGCGAGTGCGCCGGGGGCGAATGCGACGGATGTGGCAAGGGCGAGCGCCAGCGCGCCGGATGTGAGAAGTGTCTTCATAAATGTCCTCCGTGACGCCCCGGTCTGCGCCGGTGTCGCGTCGATTGAATGTTGGTTTTGCGTCAAGCCCGGCAAATACGCTCCCACCGGTCTCGAACCTTGAACAAAACACGCTTCGATCGGTTTCGCAAAACCTCCAAAGCGCTTTGGATACCACAAAAGGCCATTTGTGACGACGATTGTCAACATATTGAACCGGGCCATGGCCCGTGCCTTTATAGGTGGCATGTCACGGTCCGATACCAGAAAGCCGACCATCGCATCGGTACGGCTGAAAGAACTCGCCAGCCATCTGGGCGTGTCGCAAACCACGGTCAGCCGCGCCCTGAACGGCTTTCCGGAAGTCTCCGAAGCGACCCGCCTTCGGGTGCAGGAGGCCGCGCGCACGCTGCATTATCGTCCGTCGTCGAGCGCCGCGTCGTTGGCCACCGGCAAGTCCCGCATCATCGGCCATGTGGTGCCGTTGGCGGATCAGGAGATGATCAACCCCCACTTCGCCGACGTGCTGGCCGGCACCAGCGAAACCTGCGAGCGTGCCGGTTACGATCTGCTGCTGCGCATGGTGCGGCCCGAAGACGAGGAGGCGCTGTATCGCGATCTGGCGGACCGCCGCCGCGTCGATGGCGTCATCGTTCACGCACCGCGGCTGCACGACCCGCGGATCGACCTTCTACGCCAGATCGGCCTGCCCTTCGTGGTGCATGGCCGCGCACGAGACGAAGACGGCTACGACTGGCTCGACGTGAACAACGAGCAGGCGATGGAACAGGCCACCCGACACCTCATCGAACTGGGCCACCGGCGATTTGGCTTCGTCAACGGCCTGGAGACCATGGGGTTCGCCCATCGACGCCGCCTCGGCTACGAACGCGCGCTCCGACAAAACGGGATCGACCCCGACGCCCGTTCGATGATAGCCGGAGAGTTGACCGAACCCTTCGGCTACAAGACGCTGCGGACCATGCTCGCCATGCCTGAACCGCCGACTGCGGTGCTGTTCTCTTCGATCCTGCCCGCCATGGGCGCATTGCGACTGATGGGCGAACGCGGATTGAAGGCGGGGCACGACCTGTCCATCATGGCCTATGACGATCGGCTATCCTGCCTCGTCGATACCGATGGCGAAGACGCCATCGCCCTGTCCGCCATGCGATCGTCCATCCGCGATGCCGGCACGCGCATTGCACGAATGCTGATAGAACGGATCGCCGAACCGGACGCGCCGCCGAAGCAGGAGCGATGGGAGGCGCGCCATCATGCCGGGCGCACGGTCGGACCACCCCCCGCTACACTGCCTCAGATACCGAGATAACGGTCGCGCAGACCGTCATCCAGAGCCGACGGGTCGCCGGTCCAGACGGTGGCACCCTTTTCCAGTATCGTGCAGCGGTCGGCGACCTTCAGCAATTCGTCCAACGTCTTGTCGACGATCAGGATCGCCAGCCCGGTTTCCTTCAGGTCCGCCAGTGCGGCCCATATCTCCTGCCGGATGACGGGAGCCAGCCCCTCCGTCGCCTCGTCGAGTATGAGCAAGCGCGGATTGGTCAACAATGCGCGGGCGATGGCCAGCATCTGCTGCTCGCCACCGGACAGCGTGTCGGCGCGCTGGTGGGTCCGCTCGGCAAGGCGGGGAAAAAGGTGCGTGACCCGCACGAAATCCCATTCTCCCTTGCGCGCTGCCGCCATGCAGTTTTCGCGCACCGTCAGCGGCGCGAAACACCGCCGCCCTTCCGGCACCAGCCCCACGCCGCGCCGCGCGATGCGATGCGCCCCCTGCCCGGTGACAGGCTTGCCCATCACCTCAACGGTGCCCGAACTGTGGGCCATCATCGCCGTCGCGACGCGCACGCTCGTCGTCTTGCCCATGCCGTTGCGCCCGAGCAGCGCCACCACCTCCCCTTCACCGACGGTGAGATCGACCCCGAACAGCGCCTGTGCGGACCCGTAGGCGGCTTCCACACCGACCATGTGCAGCAGCGCGCTCATGCAGCCGTGCCCAGATAGGCTTCGCGCACGATCGGGTCGTTGCGAATTTCGGCGACGCTGCCCTGCGCGACGATCCTGCCATAGACCAGCACCGACACCCGGTCCGCCAGCGCAAAGACCGCATCCATGTCGTGTTCCACCAGCAGGATCGGCGCTTCGTGGCGCAGGTCGGACAGCAGCTTCGTCAGTTCGTGGCTGCCGCCGGGGCCGATGCCCGCCATAGGCTCGTCGAGCAAAAACGCCTTCGGCTCCAGCACCGTGGCCAGCGCGATTTCCAGCTGCCGCCGTTCCCCGTGGGACAGATCGCCCACCCGCACGTCGCGCCGGGCGGCGAGCCCCAGCCGCTCGACCTGCGCCATCGCCCGGTCATGCAGAGCGCGCTCTTTCATGGCCCGCCGCCAGAAGCCGAGTTTGCCGCTTGCCCCGATGGCCGCCAGCACGACGTTTTGCAGCACGGTGAACTCGTTCACCAGCGCCGAGACCTGAAACGTGCGCCCAAGCCCCGCCCGCGCCCGTTCGGCTGCGGAAAGGGACGTCACGTCGTATCCGTCGAACCGAACGACCCCCTCGTCGGGCGCGGTTTCGCCCGCGATCAGCTTGATGAGTGTGGATTTTCCCGCCCCGTTCGGGCCGATCAGCGCGTGGATTTCGCCCACACGCAAGTCGAGTGTGACCCCGTCGCAGGCCGTCAGCGCGCCGTAGCGTTTGGTCAGGCCATCGACGGCAAGAACAGCTTCAGCCAAAACGCCGCTCCCCCGCCAGCCAGCCGACGATCCCGCCGCGCGCGAACAGCACGACGCCGAGCAACAGCAGGCCGAGATAGAACTGCCAGAACTCGCTGATACCCCCGAGCCATGTTTCCAGCACGATGAACAGGGCCGCCCCCGCCAGCGGCCCGAACAGCCGTGCCGTGCCACCCAGAATGACCAGCACGATCAATTCACCCGACGTCTGCCAAGCCAGCATGGAGGGCGAAACGAAGCGGTTGAGATCGGCGTAGAGCGCGCCCGCAAGCCCGGTGATCGCGCCGGATATGACGAAGGCGGTCAGTTGCACCCGGTGCGGGTCCAGCCCCAGCGCCACCACCCGACCCGGTGCCTGCCGCGCCGCTTCCAGCACGAGGCCGAAACGGGAATGAATGAGCTTTTGCAAGCCGAACAGGACGAGAAACAAGAGCGCGGCGCACAGGCCGAAGAACTGGATCGGGTCGAGCGTGTTCAGCCCCGGAAACGAATTGCGCACGTAGATCGACAGCCCGTCCTCGCCCCCATAGGCGGGCCAGGAGATGGCGAAATAGTAGATCATCTGCGCGAAGGCGAGCGTGAGCATGATGAAATACAGCCCGCCCGTCCGCAGCGACAGCGCGCCGATGCCCAGTGCCGCCAGCCCGCTGGTCACGATAGCCACCAACCAGATGACCGGCATGGATTTCGTGCCCTCCACCGCCAACCCGCCAAGCGTAAACAACGGCTCGTAAAGCTGCGCATGGCTCGCCAGCACGCCCATCGCATAGCCGCCGATACCGAAGAACGCGGCGTGGCCGAACGACACCAGCCCCCCGTGCCCGAGCGCCAGATTGAGGCCCGCCGCTGCCAGCGCCAGAATGGCGACCTTGGTGGCGAGCGTGATGACGAAGGGCTCGTCCAGCACCCATGCGCCCAGCGCGACGGCCACCAGACCGACGCCGAGAAGCGCATTGACGTACGACGGTTTCAAGCTTTCGAGCCCATCAGACCCGTAGGCCTGACCACCAGCACGATGGCCATCAGGATGTAGATCGCCATCGAGGCCAGCGCCGACCGATGGCGGTCGCAGCCGAGGGCTCCAGCACCAGCCCGAACAGGCCGGGCAGGAAGACACGGCCCAAAGTGTCCGTCAGCCCCACCAGCAACGCCCCCACCAACGCGCCGGAGATGGAGCCGATCCCGCCGATCACGATCACCACGAAAGCGAGGATCAGCACCGGTTCGCCCATGCCCACCTGCACCGACTGGATCGCCCCCACCATCGCCCCCGCCAGCCCGGCCAAGGCCGCACCGAGCGCGAAGACGATGGTGTAGAGCCGTCCGATATCGACGCCGAGCGCCGCGATCATCTCCCGGTCCGCCTCGCCCGCGCGGATGCGGATGCCGAGCCGGGTTCGCCCCACCAGCCAGAACAGCCCGGCCGCCACCGCAAGACCGGCGACGATGATGGCGAGCCGGTAAGCCGGATATGGCAGGCCGAACAGGTTCACCGTGCCCGCAAGAATGTCCGGCGTATCGAGGTACAGCGGGAACGAACCGAACAGGTAGCGCGTGCCTTCCGAGAACACGAGAATGAGCGCGAAGGTCGCCAGCACCTGGTCCAGATGATCCCGCGCGTAAAGCCGCCGGATCACCAGCATTTCCACCAGCACCCCCGCCGCCGCGCTCGCGGCCAGCGCCGCCACCAGTCCGAGCCAGAACGAGCCTGTCGCCGCCGCAACCGCAGCACAGGCGAAATGCGCCCACCATGTAGAGCGATCCGTGGGCGAGATTGATCAGCCCCATCACCCCGAACACGAGCGTCAGCCCTGCCGCCATCAGAAACAGCGTCACGCCGAATTGCAGACCGTTGAGGATTTGCTCGAAGAGGAGTGTAGCGGTCATTTCACAGTTTCATTGTCGCGAACGACACTCACCAAATACCATCCAGTCATCCTCGGGCTCGTCACGAGGATCTGGCCGAAAATCTGGAACGGTTCGACAAACGCCATGCACCGGATCCCAGGCACAAGGCCTGGGATGACGATCGAACAAAATCTGTCGCTAGTAGCTGCAGTCGCCCTCATAGGCATTGCCGTGGTCTGTCAGCGCCGTGGAGACGATCTTGTTGGTGAACACGTCGCCTTCCTTGATGACCTCGCGAATATAGATGTCCTGCACCGGATGCTGGTTCGGCCCGAATGCGAAGTCACCACGGGTCGACGCGAAATCCGCCTTGGCGAGCGCCGCGCGAAAGGCGTCCTTGTCGGCAACATCCGTGCCCGCTGCCGAAAGCAGCAGGTTGGCGGTATCGAAGCCCTGGCTTGCATAGAGCGACGGCAGGCGACCGTATTCGGCCTGGAATGTTTCCACGAAAGCCTTGTTGGTCTCGTTGTCGATGTCCTTCGACCATTGGCTCGCGTTCTTCACCCCCAGCGCGGCCTCGCCCACGGCCTGCAGGATGCCCTGATCGAACGAGAATGCCGGGCCGATCAGCGGCGTTTCCAGGCCGGACGCCGCGTACTGCTTCATGAACGAGATGCCCATGCCGCCGGGCAGGAAGAAGAACACGCTGTCGGCACCGCTGGCGCGGATCTGCGCGATCTCGGCGGCGTAGTCGGTCGCGCCGAGTTTGGTGTAGACTTCGCCCGCCACGTCACCGCCATAGGTGCGCTTGAAGCCGGTGATGGCGTCCTTGCCCGCCGGGTAGTTCGGAGCGAGCACGAAGGTATTGGCATAGCCTTCCTGCTTCGCGTAGGCACCCGCGCCTTCGTGCAGGTTGTCGTTCTGCCACGCCACGTTGAAATAGAGCGGATGGCACCCCTTGCCCGCAAGCTGCGATGGCCCGGCATTGGGCGACAGGTAGAACACGCCCTGCGCGGTGGCGGCGGGCACGACGGCCATGGCCAGGTTCGACCAGATGATGCCTGTCAGCACGTCGACCTTTTCCGACTGGATCATCTTGTCGGCCAGCTGCACGGCGATATCCGGCTTGCGCTGGTCGTCCTCGACCACGAGTTCGATATCGGCATTGCCCGCCTGTTTCAGCGCCAGCGCGAACCCATCGCGCACGTCGATGCCGAGACCGGCCCCGCCGCCGGAAAGCGTCGTGATCATGCCCACCTTGATTGTGTCGGCATGGGCGAAGCCGGCTGTCGCCATGAACGTAGCCGCCAGTGCGGCGCGTGCGAAAGTCTTCGACATTGATAGTCCCCCCGGAGATACATGGTCGGGAACGGCAACGCTCCCGATATGCCGCGCACACAAGCCGAGGCGCTCTCTCGCGTCAATAACGCACGGTGCAGCTTGTGATGAGGCCGACCGCAGGGCAGGTTTGCCAAAACGCGCAAACCCCGCCCGCAGTGCTCCAAACCTTAGCCCCTCGACCAAACCATCAACGTGCCCGCGGTGCCGCGAGCATCACAGTTGCCCACGATGGAACGCGAACCCGCCTGCGCGATCTGCGCCAGTCGGGATGCTCCAAGCTGCGCCTGCCCCGCCGTGCGGGGGACGCGGTCGAAGCCGTGCTCATCAATTCTTCCGGTGGGTTGACGGGTGGCGACGAGATCGCGGTCGACATCGAAGTCGGCGCGAACGCTGCGCTGGACGTGACGACACAGGCTTGCGAGCGCGCCTATCGCTCGAACGGAGGTTTCGCACGGGTCGATACCCGCGTTACCGTCGCGGAAGGCGCATCGCTCGGATGGCTGCCGCAGGAGACGATCCTGTTCGATGGGGCGAGCTTGCGTCGAACTCTGACCGTCGATCTGATCGGAGATGCGGAGGCGCTGATCGTCGAACCGTTGATCTTCGGACGCACGGCGATGGGCGAGCGGCTGGACGCCGTTCACCTGCACGATGACTGGCGCATTCGCCACGATGGCAGGCTGCTCCACGCGGAAGCGTTGCGCCTCGACGGCACGGCGGCGCTGGACGCCCCACACGGCCTGAACGGTGCACGCGCCTGCGCCACGCTGCTTCTCGTCTCGCCCCGGGCGGAAGGGCTTGTCGCGCCGATGCGGGCGTTGATCGGCTCGGCCGGTGCCGTCGCTTTCTGGCCGGATACGACACATGCGCCGAAAGGGGGACTTGCGGGCAAATTGCTGGCGCGTATCGTGGCGGATGACGGATACGGCCTGCGCCGCACCCTCATGCCCCTGCTGGCGCTGGCCTCCCCCCGCCCGGTGCCGAAAATATGGATGACCTGATGAGCCTTGCACCATGCAACTGACACCGCGCGAAAAGGACAAGCTGCTGGTCTCCATGGCAGCCAACGTCGCCCGCAAGCGGCTGGAACGCGGCGTGAAACTGAACCATCCCGAGACCATCGCGCTCATCACCGATTTCGTCGTGGAAGGCGCCCGCGACGGCCGTTCCGTCGCAGACCTCATGCAGGCCGGTGCCCACGTCATTTCCCGCGATCAGGTGATGGAGGGAATCGCTGAGATGATCCATGACGTGCAGGTGGAAGCCACATTCCCGGACGGCACCAAGCTGGTGACCGTCCACGAACCCGTCCGATAACTCCGACAACGAAAGTCCCAATCATGAAAACCCTTATTGCAGCAGCCATCTCGCTTACCGCAACATCCGCCATCGCCCATGAAGGCGCGCACATGCACCCCCACGGCATGGAGTCCGCCTGGGGCTACGCCCTCGTCGCACTCCTCGCCACCGGCGCGACTCTGCTCGCCGTCCGCGCGCGCCGCTAGATGGTTCCCGGCGAAATCCTGCCCGCGGACGGCACCATCACGCTGAACGCCGGGCGCGAGGCGATAAGCCTCCACGTCGCCAATACCGGCGACCGTCCGGTGCAGGTGGGCAGCCACTACCATTTCGCCGAAACCAACCCGGCGCTTGCCTTCGACCGGGATGCCGCGCGCGGCATGCGCCTCGACATCGCGGCCGGCACGGCGGTGCGTTTCGAGCCCGGCCAGGCGCGGGACGTGCAACTGGTGCCTTATGGCGGCAAGCGCGTCGTCCACGGATTCAACGGTCAGATCATGGGTGATCTATGAAACGCAGCGCCTCCCCTCTCGACCTCCTGTTTACCGCCAATCGCATGTGGTGGCTCGCCGCGGAAGCCAACGCCGTCATGGCCATGCGCCTGATGGGCATGGGCGGCCTGTGGAACGTCACCAAGGGCGAGGACGCCCGCATGTGGAGCGAGAAGCCGCTGGCCTTCCAGCAATCCGCGATGGCAGCCACCACCGCGATGATGAGCGGCAAGCGACCCGACGAGATCATGGACGCCGCCATCAAGCCGCTCGACCGAAAGGTTTCCGCCAACCGCCGCCGCCTCTCGAAGCGCGGCCCGGGCAAGAGGACATAGATCGATGGTCCGAACGATCCGCGTCGAACACCACTACGAAACCGATCCGCAACACGTCTGGGAAGCCGCCAAACGCTTCGACGACCTGCCCGCCCTCAGCGCCGGTTCCGTCCAGTATCGCGGCCTGCCCACCGAGCCGGTGAAACAGGGCGACGTCATCGAGTTCGAGGTGCAGCCCTTCTACACGAAAAAGTGGAATCCCTACAAAGTCACCATGGCCGAGGTGAACGACGCCGAACGCCGCTTCGTCAGCGTCGAGGAAGGCGCAGGCGTGAAGGAATGGCGGCACACCATGCGCGTCGTGCCGGACGGTGACGGGGCGAAACAGATCGACGAAATCACCATCGATGCGGGCCTGATGACATGGCCGATCTCGCTGATGGCCAAGCGCATGTACAAAGGCCGCGATGCGCCACGCCGGAAGATTTTGGGGCTTGCGTAGTATGCAGCGCGGACGGGTCGGCATTTCCGATTGCGTGTGCGCAATGCTTGCATCCGTCCCACTGCCGGGCCAGTAACGCCGTCGGATTGCACCGATCCGCAAACCCAAGTCGAAATGACGTTCTGCGCCGGGCAGGAACTCCAGGCCGCCGACCCGCTCTCAACGACGCCTATGCCCGTGCCGTCGCGGCGGCCCGGCGCAAAGGACGCGGACGGCCATACCGGGTCTGCCGTGCCGATCACCGACCTGCTCCGCGACGCCCAACGCGCCTGGATCCCCTTCCGCGACAAGCGCCTGCGATCTGGAATCCACGACTTGGGCCGGAGGCACAGGCCAGTCGATGGCCTACTCACGTGCAAGACCCGACTGACTGAACGACGAACGGAAGATTTGAACCTGTTCACTCATTTCCCGAACTGACGGACCCGCCCCATGCCCACCACCCTCCCCCGCTCCGAATACGCCGCCATGTATGGCCCGACCACCGGCGACCGGGTGCGGCTCGCCGACACCGATCTCATCATCGAGGTCGAGCGCGACCTGACGACCTACGGCGAGGAGGTGAAGTTCGGCGGGCGGCAAGGTGATCCGCGACGGGATGGGGCAAAGCCAGGTTTCGCGCGCCGACGGGGCCGTCGATACGGTCATCACCAACGCGCTGATCGTCGACCATACCGGCATCATCAAGGCCGACATCGGCCTGCGCGACGGGCGTATCGCGGCCATTGGCAAGGCGGGCAATCCGGACACGCAGCCCGACGTCGACATCATCATCGGCCCCGGCACTGAGGCCATCGCAGCCGAGGGCAAGATCATCACCGCGGGCGCGTTCGACAGCCATATCCACTTCATCTGCCCGCAGCAGATCGAGGAGGCGCTCATGTCCGGCGTCACCACCATGCTCGGCGGCGGCACCGGCCCGGCCCACGGCACGCTGGCCACAACCTGCACCCCCGGCCCGTGGCATATCGGGCGCATGATCCAGTCCTTCGACGCCTTCCCCATGAATATCGGCCTCGCCGGCAAGGGCAACGCCTCGCAGCCGCGGGCGCTGGTCGAGATGGTCGAAGGCGGTGCCTGCGCGCTGAAACTGCACGAGGACTGGGGCACCACGCCCCAAGCCATCCGCACCTGCCTGACGGTCGCCGACGACCATGACGTGCAGGTGATGATCCATACCGATACGCTGAACGAAAGCGGCTTCGTGGAGCAGACGGTGGACGCCTTCGAGGGCCGCACCATCCACGCCTTCCACACCGAGGGCGCGGGCGGCGGCCATGCGCCGGATATCATCAAGATTTGCGGCCTGCCCAACGTGCTGCCGTCCTCCACCAACCCGACGCGGCCCTACACGGTCAACACGCTGGAAGAGCATCTCGACATGCTCATGGTGTGCCACCACCTCGACAAGTCGATCCCCGAAGACATTGCCTTCGCCGAATCCCGCATCCGCCGCGAAACGATCGCCGCCGAAGACATTCTGCACGACATGGGCGCGTTCTCGATCATCGCCTCCGACTCGCAGGCCATGGGCCGCGTCGGCGAGGTGCTGATCCGCACGTGGCAGACAGCGGACAAGATGCGCAAGCAGCGCGGGCGACTGGCGCAAGAAACCGGCGACAACGACAATTTCCGCGTGCGCCGCTACATCGCCAAATACACGATCAACCCCGCCATCGCCCACGGCATGAGCAGAGAAATCGGTTCCGTCGAAGTCGGCAAGCGCGCCGATCTGGTCATGTGGGACCCGGCCTTCTTCGGCGTCAAACCGGCCATGGTGCTGGTCGGCGGCATGATCGCCGCCGCCCCGATGGGCGACCCGAACGCCTCCATCCCCACCCCCCAGCCCGTCCACATGCGCCCCATGTTCGGCGCCTTCGGCAAGGCGATGACGAACTCGTCCGTCACCTTCGTGAGCGAAGCCGCGATGGTGGGCGACCTGCATGAAAGGCTAGGCGTGGATAAAGCGTTCATGGCGGTAAGCGACACACGGGGCGGCATCTCGAAGGCAAGCCTGAAACTGAACGACGCCACTCCGGAAGTGGAGGTCGACCCCGAAACCTACGAAGTGCGCGCCGACGGCGAATTGCTGACCTGCGAGCCTGCCGAAGTGCTACCCATGGCGCAGCGCTATTTTATGTTTTAGATTTGGGGCATGACACACGCGGCAACCCTCTATGACGACGATTTCTACGCTTGGACCCAAAACCAGGCAGAACGTTTACGCGCCCGCGCTCACAACGAAATCGATTGGGACAACACCGCTGAGGAGATTGAAAGCGTGGGTGCCAGCGAAAAAAGAGCCATCGGCAACAACCTCGCTCGCGTCATCGACCATATGCTGAAATGGCATTTCCAACCCGAACAACGCAAATACGGCTGGTACGCGTCGATCCAGGAACATCGTCAGCGGATTGCCAGTTCAATCGAAGACAGCCCAAGCCTGAAGCATCATCCCGCAATCGCTTTCGAGCGTTCTTGGAAACTGGGTAGCCTTTGGGCCGCGAAGGACATGGGACAGGCTCGCAACCGGCTTCCGACCGAACCGCCCTACTCGCTCGACGAAGTCATGGATGAAAAATTTCTTCCCGGCCCTGAAGGCGACCCGGCCGAACTGACCGATTGATTGGCAACGCTGGCGCGCGGGCAACACGTTCGTGATTTGTCGTCATGGCCACCTTCGTCGATACCGCAGCGGTATCCTTATGCCGGACTGGCCAGAATGAACCCCCACCGCATCCCCGCAGCCCTACTCATCCTGCGCCTGTCCATCGGCGTCTTCCTCCTCGTCTGGGCAAGCCTCAAGTTCCTGCGGCCCGAATGGATGGTCAATGTGTTTCGCGGCACATACGGCCTCGATTGGGTCACGGCTGACTACGCCTATGTCGTCGGCGCGCTGCAACTGCTCCTTGTCGTAGCCTTCATCCTCGGCGTCGCGCGCACCGCCACCTACGGCCTCACGACGGTCATGCACGCTACCGGTATCGTCGGCGCGCTGCTGGGCGGCAACCTGCTGTTCAAGGGCGGTCTGCTGAACGCCCTCTCCACCGGCACCTATGAGATCGGCTACACGACGTTCCCCGCCAATCTGCTGTGGACGTCGGTTGCCACGCTCGGCGCGCTTGTGGCGCTTTTCATGATGCGCCATGCTGACGCCTACACGCTCGACGGCATCCGCTCGCGCAAACACACCAAGAGATTTGAACTATGATTTATGTCGTCGCCACGCTCACCATAAAACCCGGTTCCCTCGACGACGTGATGGCCGCGGTGCGCCCCTGCATCGAGGCGACGCGGCAGGAAGAGGGCTGCCTATCCTACGACATCCACCAGAGCCTGACCCAGGACGATACGCTAGTCTATGTGGAACGCTGGCGCGACATGGACGCGATCAGGGCGCATTTCGAAATGGGCCATATGGCGACAATGCGGAAGGCGGTCGCCGATCATATAACCGGCACCAAGATCGAGATCATCACGCCGGAGCGCGTGAAGGAACTGTAGATGCTGCATGTCGTCCGTCATATTTCGGCGGTCGATGCCGATGAGCACATCGCAGCACGTTCTGACCCTGGATCATGCCGAACGGCATATCCGCCGCAAGGTCGTGGTCACCGATGGAGGCGACGACGTGCTTGTCGCCCTCGAAACCGCAATCCGGTTGGCCCACGGCGACAGTCTCGAACTCGACGACGGCACCCGCGTCACTGTTCGTGCAGCGCAGGAGGGATTGCTGGAAATTGCGGCGCGGGACGCAGCCCACCATGCGGAACTGTGCTGGCATCTGGGAAATCGCCATGTGGCGGCGCAACTCACCCCGGACCGCATTCTCATCGCCCGCGACCCGGTCATCGGTAGAATGTTGGAAGGCCTCGGCGCAACGGTCGTCGAGATCGACGCTCCGTTCCATCCCGTCACCGGCGCCTACCACCATACCGGCCACCATGCCCACTGACACCGCGCTGCTGAAGCTGATGACGTGGCTGTCCCCCGCCTTCCCGACGGGCGGGTTTGCATGGTCGGTGGGGCTGGAAGCGGCCTGCAAACAGGGCAGCGTGACCGATGCGGCGGCGCTGGCTCTGTGGTGCCGCCATTCGCTCGCCCACGGTTCTGCGCGCAGCGATGCGATCATGCTCACGGCCTACGCACCGGGGCGAAGACGAGCCGACACCAAACTCAGCGACCTTTCTCTTGCGCTTGCCACCTGCCCCGAAAGGCAGGCGGAGAGCCTCGAACAGGGCACGGCCTTCCTGCGCGCCGCCCGCCATTGGCAGATGGACAGCGAACCGCCCTCGCCTACCCTGTCGCGGTGGGAATGACCGCCGGTCAACATGGCATCGCCTTGTCCGATACGCTGGCGGCATTTCTGCACGCTCTTGTCAGCCAGATGGTCCAGGCCGCCCTGCGTCTCTTCCCGCTGGGGCAGGACGCCGCCGCCGGACTGCTTGCCGAACTGGAGCCGGATATCTTGCAAGCCGCCGATGCCGCGTCGACGGCCACCCTTGACGATCTTGGCAGCGCCGCCCCCGTGATGGATATCGCCGCCATGCGCCATGCCACCCTCGATAGCCGGACCTTTCGGTCGTGACCTGGCCTCCATAATGGCCCCCTGCGCGTCGGCATCGGCGGGCCGGTCGGGTCCGGCAAGACGACGACGACCGCCCGCCTTTGCGAAGCGATGCGAGAGCACTACTCCATCGCCGTTGTCACCAACGACATCTATACCCGCGAGGACGCCGAGGCTCTGGTACGGATGCAGGCGCTGCCGTCCGACCGGGTCGTGGGTGTGGAGACCGGCGGCTGCCCCCACACGGCCATCCGTGAGGACGCTTCCATCAACCTCGCCGCCATCGACGACCTGACCCTGCGCCACCCGGCGCTCGACGTGGTGTTCATCGAGTCCGGCGGCGACAACCTCGCCGCCACCTTCTCCCCCGATCTGGCGGACGTGACGCTGTACGTCATCTCCGTCGCGCAGGGCGACGACATTCCGCGCAAGGGCGGCCCGGCCATCACGCGCTCCGATATCCTCGTCATCAACAAGACCGACCTTGCGCCCCATGTGGGGGCTGACCTCGACCGCATGGCCCGCGATGCCGCGCAAGCTCGGGGCGACCGTCCCACCGTCTTCGCCGATATGAAGAAAGGTGACGCCACCGATGAAATCGTGGCATTGATCGAACATCTGGGTGGCCTCATTGCCGGGACATGACATGAGCGACGCGGAAGTTTTTGGACGCACGAAGGACGGCGAACCCGTCATGCGGGTGGAACTGACGGGCGGTGGCCTGACGGCCCACGTGCTGACATGGGGTGCTGTGCTGCAAAACCTGCGCCTGGAAGGCCACGACGCGCCCCTGGTCTGCGGTTTCGACACGTTCGCGCCATATCCCGACCATTCCCCCCACTTCGGCGCGACGCCCGGCCGCGTGGCCAACCGCATCAGCAATGCGCGGTTCGAACTCGATGGAGAAACCTACCAACTCGACGCCAACAAGGGCGCGCACATGCTCCACGGCGGAGCCGACGGTTACGGCAAACGTCTGTGGAACATCGCCGACCTCGGCACGTCCCATGTCGATCTGACGCTGACCGACACCGACGGCACGGCGGGCTTTCCCGGCACGGTGGAAGCGACCTGCTCCTACACCGTTAAGGATGATGGCACCCTCTACATCGCGCTGACCACCCGCACGGACAAACCGACGATCACCAATCTCACCCATCATTCCTACTTCGATCTGGAAGGGCGCGGCGACATCCGCGGCCATTCTGTGCAGATCCATGCCGATACCCGCCTGCCGGTGGACGACGACTTCATCCCGACCGGCGCCCCTGTGCCCGTGGCGGGAACGGGGCGCGACTTCCGCACCTTGCGCCGTGTGGAAGACGCGCTCGCCCAGCTGGAGCGCGACGATGACGGCGTCATCGACCACAATTTCTGCCTGTCGAACGAACGACAGGGCTTGCGCGACGTGGCCCGCGTCGTCTCGCCCGACGGACGCATCGAACTGGTCATGGCGACAACCGAACCCGGCGTGCAATTCTATGCCGGCCACAAGGTCGACACGCCGGTGCCCGGACTAACCGGCACACCCTACGGTGCCTATGCCGGCCTGTGCCTGGAACCGCAAATCTGGCCGGACGCGATCAATCAGCAGAATTATCCGAGCGCCGTTCTTCGGCCGGACGAGGTGCGGCGGCAGGTGACGACCTACCGTTTCACCCGTAGCGGCTAGGGTCGGCCGCGATGCGTCTCGTCGGCAAGACGGCCATCGTCACCGGTGGTGCGCACGGGATCGGCGCTGCGATCTGCCGTGCCTTCGTCAACGAAGGTGCGCGCGTCGTAGTCGCGGATACCGACGACAATGGCGCTTCCAAACTCGTCGCGACCCTGTCGGAACTCGGCAGCGCCATGAATGTGCAGACCGATGTCGGCGAGCGTCTGGACGTGCACAACATGGTCGCAGCGACGCTCGACGCCTACGGCCACATCGACATTCTGGTCAACAATGCGGGCATCGCGTCCAGCGGTGGGTTTCTCGACATCACCGAGGACGACTTCGACACCGTCATGCGCGTGAACCTGAAGGGCGCATTTCTGTGCAGTCAGGCCGTTGCGCGCATGATGGTGGAGCGAGTGAAGGAGGACGGCCCGCCCGGCACGATCATCAACATTTCCAGCGTCTTCGACACCCTCGCCCTGCCTGACCAAGTCGCCTACACGGTCTCGAAAGGTGGGCTCAAACAGCTCAACAATCTCATGGCCCAGTCATTGGCCCACCACGGCATTCGCGTGAACAGCATCGCACCGGGCTCGATTGCCAGCGACATGCTGGAACGGGTGATGGCCGATGCCGATGCCCGCGAAAAGGTGCTCGCGCGAACGCCGCTGGGCCGCATCGGCGAAGCGGCGGAAATCGCCTGCGTTGCCGTGTTCCTCGCAAGCGACGACGCCAGCTACATCACCGGCCAGACGATCTACGCCGATGGCGGCCGCATGGGTCAGGCCTACGAACAGCGCAAGCGGTGAACCCGCCGAAGCGGGTCGCTTCGTAATCCGGAACCTCAGTCCTTCTTCGTGACCGAATCGCCCAGTGAGGCGAAATTGGCGAACACGCTGTCGGCATCATGGTCCACGGACGTCGGCCGGTCGGCTTGCGGTTCCATGATCTGCGTTTCGGAAGCCGGCAGCAGCCCGTCCTCCGTCGCGCCCTCTTCCACCTTCGGCAGACGGTCGGCAGCCTTGTTGACCTCGAAATCGAGATCGATCTGGCTGCAGATGCCCAGCGTCACCGGGTCGAGCGGTTGCAGATTGGCGGAGTTCCAGTGGGTGCGTTCGCGGATCGCGTTAATCGTGGTTTTCGTCGTGCCCACCAGCTTGATGATCTGCGCGTCTTTCAGTTCGGGATGGTTGCGCACCAGCCACTGGATCGCGTTTGGACGGTCCTGACGACGGGAGACGGGCGTGTAGCGCGGACCCTTCTTCTTCAGCTCCGGCACCTTCACCTTCGGGTCCAGCAGTTTCAGCTTGATGGACGGGTCGGCCTCGGCTGCCTTCAGCTGGTCGCGGGCCAGCTGTCCGGTAGCGACCGGGTCCAGCCCCTTGATGCCCTGCGCGGAATCGCCATCGGCAATGGATTTCACTTCCAGATGGTGCAGACCGCAAAAAGCGCCGATCTGTTCGAAGGTCAGCGCGGTGTTGTCCACCAGCCAGACGGCGGTCGCCTTGGGCATGAGAAGGGCGTTGGCCATGAAAGTCTCCCGTTCAAACTCGTTCAAACACAATGGTCCGACCGCCCGCTCTGGTCCGGCAACGCGCATCGCGTCTGGCCGGGGAGCGAACCGTGGAATACGCCACGATGTCGGAATGGACTTTCGATATAGAAGCCCTGCCCCGCCTTGGCAATGTCGTTGCGCCCGGTATCACAAGCTTGGTATCGCGCGCTTGGCACCGCGTTTTTCACGAGGCACAGTGGGTCATGGATGATGATGAACCCCGCCCCCAAACCGTTACCCTAAACGGCGACCTTTACGAGTTGTCCGTCGGGGATATCGACGAGCGCGTCGGACAGCTGGAAGCGGAAATTGCGCGTTTGAAGGCGGAGCGTGAGCGCAAGGCCGGGTCCGTCGCCGCAGCAGCCGCCTTCTTCAAGCAGCGGGACTGACGACGGCGCGTCTTAACCGTGTTGACCATTTGTTAATCTTTATGAGCATTAATGAGTTCGGGTTCGGTTAACCCCGATATCCTTGTCATTGATGGTTTTCATCATGATTCTCCTTCCTGAAATTCTTCGAGAGTCGCTCTGCGGCTCTCTTTTTTTGTCCGGATTTCGTGGAAGAGCTCTGATCCGCCGTCTTGTCGCCAACCGTCATGCGCGCTTTAACGGGGCCGGCAATGTATCGGTTCGAGGTGCGGCGGGTGACGGAAAACAGGAAAGACGGGCACGGCACGGTCGCTGGCAAGCCCGTCAGTCTCGCGGAGCACTTTGCTGCCTCGCCGCGCTTCGAGGAACTGTTTTCCGGCGGCATGGCGCTGATCGAGGAAACGGCCGCCTATCTCGACGGCGAGGGCCGTCTGGAAGCCAAGAGCCTCGATAGCAAGGCTGGCGCGCTCTACGGGGCCGAAAGCATGCGGCTTACCACACGCCTGATGCAGCTTGCCTCGTGGTTGCTTCTGCAGCGGGCCGTGGCCGAGGGCGAGATGACTGCTGAACACGCATTGACGCAGAAGAAGACGATCAAGCTGAACCGGCTGATGGCCCGCTCGCAGGACAGCACGTGGACAGCGCTACCCGCGGAGTTCCGCACCCTGGCCGACCGCGCCAACGCGCTGCAGCGCCGGGTCATGCGTCTGGATGCGGAGATCTACGGCGAGCAGGTCGAGGGGAACGACCCCGGTCCGCAAAACGCTGTCGCGGCCCAGCAGTCCCTGTTGCAGACCGCTTTCGACAGGCAGTTCGAGCGCTAGGCTTCAGTTGCTGGAGACGGTGGCGAAGGCCACCCGCAATGGACGGTCACCGGAGAAGCTGTCGGACCGCCACGGCGCGCGGCCGCGGGCAAACCCTTCCGAATAGACCGCCCCGGGGGCTGCCCGGCGGGTGCTCTGGCTGTAATCCGGCGCACGCAGCTTGGCCGCATCGCCGACCCGCGTGGATGCGGCAATGGCCCATACCTTCATAGATGTGCTTTCCAGATCGCCGATGGACAAAGCGGGTTGCAGCGCGGAACCGCCCGCGATCGCAATCGCCTGAACCGGTTCGGTGGTGCTGCTTGGCAGTTTTGCAAGCAACGTGTCGGCCTCGGGCGTGATGATCGGTGCCTTCGGTTCCCCGATGCGCCAGCTGGGCGCGATCGGTGCAACCGTACCCGCCCCGATACCTGGCGCGGTACCTGCGCGGACTGATCCAGCGCAGCGGTTTCGACCACCGGCTCAGCTGCAGGTATGGCAACGGGCTGAATACCGGGACGGGCGCTTGGGCGCGTGCTCGAGCGGGTATTGGCAAGTGCCGCCGCTAACGCCTCGGAAGACGTGTCGGCATCGGTTTCGACGACGGCCACCACCGTGTCGGCAAGCGCAGCTGCATCTTCATCACTCACCTGAATTCCGCCACCGGCGGGTCGTCCGGTCGGCCTTGCACCGGGTGCAATGGCGACCAGCGTACTTTCTTCCGCAACGGGCGGCGCAACGGGGGTCTCGGCGGGCCGCTCCGCAGCGGTTTCAGGCCGCGTGATGGATTCGATCTCGATAACCGGTTCCAGAACCGTTTGGGGCAGAGACGCCGTCTGTTCCTCGGCCACGGCCACCGGTGCTTCGGGCACGTCGGCACGGGGGCGCAGTATCCGAGGTTGCGGCGTCGGCGGTGTCGGTGTTTCGATCCGCGCAGTTGGAGCCGTCGGCGCAGCAGCCAGCGGTGGCGGCGTTGCCAGGGCAAGCTGCGTCGGCGAAGGCGCCTCAGCCGGTTCGGCGGGTGCAAGCGCGGTCAGCGTCTGTTGGCTAGCTTGGGCAGGACGGCGGCGGGGCACAGGCATCTGTTCCGGACGCAACGCTGCGATCAGGTTCTCTTCCGGCACGACCGCATCGGCGGCTGCACGCGCGAGGTCCGCCGCTTCCTTCTGTTCGAGTGCGCGCTTGCCGTCGGCTGCAATCTGTGCCGACAGCTGCGCTTCGGCGGCTTTCGCCTCGTTGTCCTTCAAGGCTGAGGCTTCGCTGGCGAATACGTTGGGACCGGACTGCGCTTTCGGCAGTTTCGGTTCCGCCTTGGCAACCTGAACGGGCTCGACCTTCTTGACGGGTGCAGGCTTGCGGGCAGGGGTCGGTGCAACGTCGTCCTCGTCACCCTCGTCGCCATCGTTGCCCGAACGGGCGAACAGGCGGGCCAGCAACGACTGGCGCACTTCCGAACCACGGCGCGAACCGTCCGCATTGCGACCCTTCTTCAGGTTCGCCATCGCCGTCTTGTAACCCTTCAACGGCTTGCCGTTGGACGGCACGTGGATCGTGTCGCCCTTCGGGAACACCTTGGACAACTGGCGCGAACTCATGCGCGGCCAATGGCGGACCCGGCCGGTATCGAGGTGCACAAAGGAGCCGCGATAATAGCCGACGCCACCGCGGTGGGCCTGCAGGCCAAGGGCACGCAGCTTGTCCACCGATACGTCCGGCATGAAGAAATCGAGCGCCTTGCCGAGCGTGTGCTGGGATGTCTTGGCGACGTTGCGCCCACGCTTGCGCAGCATGTTGTTGGTCTTCGGCGAGCGATAGCCGGAAATGACCTGAATGGGCTTGCGGGAGCCGGACTTCCTGTAGACCTCCCAGACCAGATCGAACAATTCCGGGTCCATGTTGGTCGGCTCGTTGCGGCGGAAATCACGCAGGAAGCGGTTCAGCTTTCTCAAGCCCCCCTTGTCGTAGCGCCCGTTCTTCTTGAACGTGACGGTGATCGATTCCTTCGTGTGGGTGTAATACATCTTGAGCGTGCGGGTTTCCGCCTGCGCCTGCGTGGCACTACCGAACGCCAGCCCGAAGCAGCCTGCTACCACCATGGCGCACGCGAGCACGATGCGACCGGCGACGGAACGCAGTTCCCGTGTCGCGGTGCCCGTCCGGGCGTTCTGTCTGCTGTCGATATGCTGGATCATGCGGATGGCCTGCCAACGGTGGTGCAGCTTTCAACCCATCAATAAGACGGATTCATGGCGCGGTGGCACCGGGCTGTCGGGTAACCACCACCGTGCGCCCCCGTGGTTAACATAGGGTTTCTCCCACGCGCTAGCCTGCCGTGGCAACTGGCTGGGGATCATCGGGATCGATGGAAAGGTCTTTCAGCTTGCGATAGAGCGTCGAGCGCCCGATGCCCAAACTGCGCGCCACCGCCGTCATGCGCCCGTCGTGGTGGTCGATGGCAAAGCGGATCATCGTCTCCTCAACGGCGTCCATGCGGGCCATCTCGCCGGTCCCGGTGACCATCGGAATCATGCCGTAGGCTCCCTGCGCGGGTGCTGTTTTCGGTGGATGATCGGTTTCTGGATCGATTTCCGGGCCGGCTTCCGGGACACCCTTTTGCAAGGAGACGACCGTAGCCGCCGCACTACTACCACCTGTCGAACCACCCGCGATCTGGGGAAACTCGTCCATCGTCAGCTCATCCCCGTCGCACAGCACGATGGCGCGAAAGAGTGTGTTCTCCAGCTGCCGGATGTTGCCGGGCCAGTCGTGGGCTTCCAGCAGTGCCAGCGCGTCGGCGTGGATACCCCCGATCTGCCGACGCCCCTCTTCCAGGCAGATGCGCGCAACGAAATGGCGCACGAGCGCCGCGATATCCCCGCGCCGCGCCCGCAACGGCGGCACGGTGACCGGGAACACGTTGAGACGGTAGTACAAATCTTCACGGAAACGCCCTTCCGTGACCATGTCCATCATCGTACGATTGGTGGCGGATATGAGCCGGAAATCGGTCTTCACCGGTCGCTTGGCACCGATGGGGTCGATTTCGCCTTCCTGAATGGCGCGCAGCAGTTTCACCTGCAGTTCGGGCGTCAGTTCCCCCACCTCGTCAAGGAAAAGCGTGCCGCCGTCGGCGTCCTTGAACTTGCCGGTATGGGCGCGGTCCGCACCCGTAAACGCGCCCTTCTCGTGGCCGAACAGGATGCTTTCGGCTAGGGCTTCCGGCAACGCCCCGCAGTTGACGGTCACGAACGGCTTGGCGCGCCGCGCGCTTTCGCCCTGAATGGCCTTGGCGATAACCTCCTTGCCGACGCCGCTTTCGCCTTCGATGAGCACCGGAATGTCCGACCCGGCGGCACGGCGACCCAGGCGCATCACCCTCTCCATTTCCGCCCCTGCCACCATGTCGTCGAAGGTGAACGTGCCGGTGGACGTCTTTTTCAGCGTCCGCACCGCGTCTTCCATGGCGTCCAGCTTCAATGCATTGGCGAGCGAGACCTTCAGCCGCTCGAACGATACGGGTTTGACGCAGAAGTCCGTCGCCCCGGCCCGCATGGCGGACACCACCGTGTCGATCCCGGCCATGGATGTCTGCACGATGGTCGGTCGCGCAAGCCCCCGCTCCTTCATGGCCCCCAACGTGCCCATGCCGTCGAGATTGGGCATGACGAGATCGAGCACGAGCGCCTTGACGTCCTTGCCGTCCGGCCCGGTCAGAACGTCGAGCGCCTGCTCCCCGTCTTCGGCGAGCAGCGCACGGTAGCCGAGGCGGCTGACCGCATTTTCCAGCAACCGGCGTTGAACCGGGTCGTCGTCGACGATAAGGATGATGGCTGCCAAGGGTCGCGGTCTCTTCGTGCGTATCTGCCCCGTTTTGGCACATCCCGCGTGAACGCCCCCTTAAATGCCTCCCTCAATCAGCATCAGGCTGAACGACCCGTTAGGAACCATCATGTCCGCATCCGTGAAGACCGAACTCGGCGACCTGCCTCAGTGGAACCTGAACGATCTCTACCCCGGCATGGACTCCGACGCCTTTCGAGCCGACTTCGACAGTGCGGTGCCGGACTCCGCAGCCTTCGAGAAAATCTACAAGGGAAAACTCGCGACCCTGTCCGGCGACGACTTGGCCGAAGCCATCCGCGCCTACGAAGCCCTGGGCGAAACGGGTGGGCGGATGATGTCCTATGCCGGTCTCATCTACGCGGGCGACTCGCAGAACACGGCCAATGCGAAGTTCTACGGCGACGTGCAGGAACGCCTCACCGACGCCTCCCGCCACGGCCTGTTCTTCGAACTGGAACTGAACCGCATTCCCGACGCAGACATGGACGCGCTTCTGGCAGGCTCCGAGGCACTGGCGCACTACAGGCCATGGATCATGGACGCCCGGCTGGAGCGCCCCTACCAGCTCGACGACAAGCTGGAGCAGCTGTTCATGGAAAAGGGCGCGACCGGTCGCGGGGCATTCAACCGCCTGTTCGATGAAACCATGTCCGCACTGCGCTTCGATGTGGACGGCGAGGAACTGGCCATCGAGCCGACGCTCAACCTGCTCGTCGATACCGACGGCCAGCGCCGCAAGGCGGCCTCCGACGCGCTGGCGAAGACGTTCGGCCAGAACCTGCGCCTGTTCACCCTCATCACCAACACGCTCGCCAAGGACAAGCAGATCGGCGACACATGGCGCGGTTTCGAGGATGTGGCCGACGCCCGCCATCTTGCCAACCGTGTCGAGCGTGAGGTGGTCGATGCCTTGGTCTCCGCCGTCGAGGACGCCTTTCCCCGCCTGTCCCATCGCTACTACGCCTTGAAGGCGAAGTGGATGGGCATGGACAAGCTCAACCACTGGGACCGCAACGCCCCCCTGCCCTTCGCGCCCACCACCCGCATCGGCTGGAAGGACGCCCGCGCCACGGTGCTGGACGCCTATCGCGGTTTCGCACCGGACATGGCGACGATCGCCGACAGGTTTTTCGACGGCAACTGGATCGACGCGCCCGTCACGCCGGGGAAATCGCCGGGCGCATTCGCCCACCCCACCGTGCCCTCCGCACACCCCTACGTGCTGCTGAACTATCAGGGCAAACCGCGCGACGTGATGACGCTGGCCCACGAACTCGGCCACGGCGTCCACCAGGTGCTGGCGGCGGAACAGGGCGCGCTGATGGCGTCCACCCCGCTGACGCTCGCCGAAACTGCCAGCGTGTTCGGCGAGATGCTCACCTTCCGTTCCCTGCTGGACGGCGCGAAGAACGACACCGAACGCAAGGCCATGCTGGCGGCGAAGGTTGAGGACATGATCAACACGGTCGTGCGCCAGATCGCCTTCTACATGTTCGAGCGCAAGGTCCACGAAGCCCGCCGCGACGGAGAACTCACGTCCGAGCAGATCGGCGAGTTGTGGATGTCGGTGCAAGGCAAATCCCTCGGCCCCGCTGTGACGTTCGGCGAGGGCTACGAGACGTTCTGGACCTACATTCCCCACTTCATCCACTCGCCGTTCTACGTCTACGCCTATGCGTTCGGCGATTGCCTCGTGAACTCGCTCTACGCTGTCTATCAAGATGCGGATGACGGGTTTTGTCGACAAGTATTTCGACATGCTGCGCGCTGGTGGCACCAAGCACCATTCCGAACTGCTCGCCCCCTTCGGCCTCGACGCCTCCGACCCGGCCTTCTGGCAAAAGGGGCTCGGCGTCATCGAAGGGTTGATCGACGAATTGGAAGCCCTGGATGCGGCAGGCGCATAGCTGTGCGCAGGCGCTTCACAAACATACCCCAACAGGGCTAACCTGCCTTATCGGCCTTCAGACAGCCCCAGGATCAGTTACATGCGTCTTCCCATTCCCGCCTCCGTCCTTACTGCTGCGTTGGCCTTGTCCGCCTGTCAGGGCATCACGCCTGCGAGCCAGCAGCCCGTACAGGTCGCAATTGCGACGCCGCCGCCTGCGGCAGCGCCCGCACCATCCGCCAACGCTGCGTTGAACGGCCAATGGGTGCCCACCGACGAAGCCTCTCGCGGCGTCTACGTGGCCGAGTTCCGCGACGGCGTTTTCGTGTCGCGCTCCCCTGGTTCCAACGACGCGCTGGCCCGAGGGAGCTACAACGTGGCGGGCGACAGCGTGAACCTGAACTTCGTCGGGGCCGTTTCCCGAACCGAGGTCAACGCCACCTGCCAGCGGCGCACCGCGACCGCGCTATACTGCGTGCCCACCGTGGGCTCCCCGTTCAATCTGCAACGCGGATAGACCTTGCCGCTTTCCCGCCGGTTGCCTAGATAGGCGCCAAGCGACCAACGCCTGACAAAAGCGAACGATATTTCATGGCCGACCACAGCTACGACGTGAACCACGAGTCCGGTGCCGACATGGACTATGCCGAGCACCAGCAGACCTACGACATGTTCCTGACCCTGTCGAAATGGGTGTCGATCTTCTGCGTTGTGCTTCTGCTGGCCATGGCCGTCGGCTTCTTCATGGGCGGCGGCTTCATCGGTGGCCTGCTCTGCTTCGTCGTGCTGATGATCGCTGCCAAGATCATCGTCTGAACCTGCGCATCTTCTAGCCCAGGCAAGCGGTCGAGCGAGTTGCGGTAGCGGAAATCGTCCCGCTGCAAGTGGGCCGATTCGAAACCAATCCGAACAGTTGAAACTACGCGCCGCGGGTGCGGGCCATGCCGTCCTGGGCGGGGCGGTAATCGCGGTCCAGCGCAAAGCCGCGGCTGTAGGATTCGAACGCCGTCTTGCGCTCGCCCTTCTGCTCGTAGGCCAGCCCGCGAATGACCCAGGCTTCCGCATATTCCGCGTCCAGCTTGAGCGCCGTGTTCACGTCGTCGAGGGCGTTCTGCACCGCGCCGGTCGCCAGATAGGACGTGGCTCGGGCGTTGTAGGGTTCCGCCTGCCGGTCGGCGAGGGAAAGCGCCTGCGAGAAATCCTTGATCGCCTGATCGTGCTGGCGCGAGACCTGGTAGAGCAAACCGCGGTTGTAATAGGCACGCGGGTCGGTCGTGCCCAGCTGGATGGCGCGGTTGTAATCCGCCAGCGCCTGTTGCGGGCGGTTGGCACGGCGATACACATCGGCACGGCGGATGTAAGCGGTATCGTAGCTGGAATTAATCGTCAGCGCCGCGTTGTAGTCCGCCGCGGCGCGGGCGTCGTCACCGGTCTGATAGTAGACCAGCCCACGATTGGCGTAGGCCTGATAGTAGCGTGGGTTCAACTGAATGGCGCGGTTGAAGTCATCCAGCGCCGCCGACGAACGCCCGGCCCGGCCATAAGGCGGCTCCCCGCACGTTGTAGGCTTCCGGATCGCTCGGGTTTGCCCGCACGACCTGGTTCAGCGACTTGATGTTGGCGGAAGACCCCTGTTCCGCCTCGATATCCAGACCGGACGTGATGCTGGTACCGGTGCACCCGGCAACGACCAGCAGCAGTGTCGCGGCGACCATGGCGCGCAAGACGCCCATCCCACGTGCAAAACCCGCGCTCAAACGATCGATAGAAAGTTCGAGCATGGGTCACATCCATTTCGCATCAGTATGAAGAGCAGGCCCTGCAGGCAGCCGAGCACGACCCAAGTCTGTCAGGTCGCGCGACTCATCACAACGGACCTGAACGCCGCATGAATGCCCTGAACGCCTGAACGCTATGTCACGCGGCATTGCACTCGTCGTACGAGCCAGTTGCAGTTCCCGACGCCCTAGCGGGCTGGCTTGGGAGCCGGTCCTGGAATCAGGCCTTCGCGCTGCGCGCGCTTGCGGGCCAGCTTGCGCGAACGACGCACGGCTTCCGCTTTCTCGCGGGCGCGCTTTTCGCTCGGCTTTTCATAGAAGTTCCGCAGTTTCATCTCGCGGAATACGCCTTCGCGCTGCAGCTTTTTCTTCAGCGCACGAAGGGCTTGATCGACATTGTTGTCACGGACGACGACTTGCACGGGCTCACATTTCCGTTCTTGGTTCGGGTTGTCTGGTTCGCTACATCCGCCTGCCGGTCCGCACGATCGACGCGCACTGCCAGCGGGCAAATACATCTTGGTCCCGGCACCGAGGGCACCAGGTTGGCGCGTGCGTAGCAAGTCTGCCGGAAAAGATCAACGCGCAATCGAGGTTCGGGCGCTCGACGCGGCTCGTTCAGGTCAGCCTGACGCTGTGCCCCATCTTGCGCCCGGGCCGCACGTCACGCTTGCCGTAAAGTGTCACGAGTTCGCCGCGTTTCATCCGGTCGGCGACCTGCGCAACCTCGTCACCCAGCAGATTGTCCATCACGCAATCGCGGTGGCGCGCCGGGTCTCCGAGCGGCAGGCCTGCCACCGCGCGAATATGCTGCTCGAACTGCGATACGCTGCAGGCTTCCCGCGTCCAGTGGCCGGAATTGTGCACCCGGGGCGCGATCTCGTTCACCAGCGGCCCGTCGGCCGTGATGAAGAACTCCACGACAGCACGCCGACATAGTCCAGCCCTTCCGCGATGCGGGCCGCAATCGCCTGCAACGCCGGTTCGTCGACACCGCGTGCCGGCACGGTGGACTGGCGCAGGATGCCGTTTTCGTGCAGGTTTTCCGCAGCATCGAAACAGGCGACCGTCCCATCCTGCCCCCGTGCGCAGATGATGGAGGCCTCGCGCTGAAAGTCGATCAGCTTCTCCAGAACCCAAGGCCCGGTGCCGGTCGACGCGAGAATGTTCGGTAGATCGCCATCCACCGTGCGAAACACATGCTGGCCCTTCCCGTCATACCCGAAGCGACGCGTCTTCAGCACCCCGCCACCGAACGCCTGCAGCGCAGCCCGCAGACCATCGGCGTCGTTCACCGCAAGAAAGGGCGCGACCTGAACACCCATGTCCTGCAACGTCGTCTTTTCAACGAGCCTGTCCTGCGCCACTTCCAGCGCCCGGGCGGGTGGATAAAGGGAGCCTGTCTTTTCCAGAAAGGCGGCGGCTGCCAACGGCACGTTCTCGAACTCGTAGGTCACGACATCGCTGGCCGAAACCAGGTCCGCCAGGGCTACTTCGTCATCATAGGCTGCCACGATATGCCGGTTGGCGAACTGCGCCGCCGGTGCGTCCTGCGCAGGCTCCAGCACGATGGTGCGGTAGCCCAGACGACCGGCAGCGGAGGCCAGCATACGTCCCAACTGCCCGCCGCCGACGATGCCGATCGTGCTGTTGGGCGGCAGCGGCGTCATCGGTCGACCGGCGCGTCCGCAACCGCTGCCGTTCGCGCCGCCCGCCATGCATCCAACCGTCCGGCAAGCTCCTGATCGGAAAGTGAAAGAACCGCCGCCGCCAAGCAGTGCCGCGTTCACCGCCCCCGCCTCGCCGATGGCCAGCGTGCCGACGGGCACACCGGCGGGCATCTGCACGATGGACAGCAGCGAATCCTGCCCCGACAAGCGCTTTCGACTGCACCGGCACGCCGAAGACCGGCAACGGCGTCATCGCCGCCACCATGCCCGGCAGATGGGCCGCGCCACCGGCACCGGCGATTATGACCTTGTGGCCCGCATCCCGCGCACCCTTGGCGAAAGCCACCAGCCGGTCCGGCGTTCGGTGGGCGGACACGATCCTGATATCGCACGCCATTTCCAGTTCGGCGCAGGTCTCGGCCGCCCGCTTCATCGTGGCCCAGTCCGACTGGCTGCCCATGATGATGGCGACCGCAGCGCCGGTTTCGCTCATGCCGTCCAGTCCGGGATCGTCTTCGACGCGACCTGCTCGATACGGTCCTTCAGTTCCAGCTTCTTCTTCTTCAGCCGCTGGATGGCGAGCGGGTTGCTGCGCTGCGCGGTCATCGCCTCGATGGCCAGTTTGAGATCCTCATGCTCCAGCCGAAGACGGGCGAGACGCATCATCGTATCGGCGGAATGCTGGGCGTCGGTCATAACATATACATTCGGTTGCTGGCCGGGATCGATCGCGACAAGTCCTAGCGCGGCGCTTACGATGCGCCAACCACGCCGACGAAAATGCACACCGGTTTCCTCGACAAGATGGAAATCCTGTGAGACGATTCCGATTGCCGACGGCATTGCCAGTGTCTGCGTTCACATGCCGGTGGCACGACAATCGTTGCAATCGGGAGATCGAATATGTCTGTCCATTCTCATATCGAACAGCTGGAACTGCGCCATCGCAATCTGGACGACGAACTGTCCGCGCTGGCCAAAAGCCCATCGGCGACCGACCGGGAAGTGCGCGACGTGAAGCGGCGAAAGCTGCAACTGAAAGACGAGATCGCCAGATTGAACGGGCAGACGCCCCACTAACCCGGCCACGCGTTCCGCCATTCGCGTCGGGTGAATGGCGGTTGCATGGGGGTAAAGCGCCTTTTAGGGACGACACATGGCCGCTTCCCCCTCCCCCCCTTCAAGACCCGCCGATCGCTGTCGGATCGTTCTCGTTCTCGACGGCGACACCATCATGCGGCTGGGCGAAAACGCCCTGCCGTGCCTTTCCGCCGCGCTATCCGGCGGCGATGTCGCCAGCCTCGTTCTCGCGCCCGGAACCCTCGACGAAGCGCCCTTCGAAGACCTGGTCCGTCCGCTCGTTTCTCCCGCGCAGGAACAGGGCGTTGCCGTGATGATCGCAGGCTTTTCCCGTCTTGCCGGGCGGTTGGGCGCGGACGGGTTGCAGTTGGGGCAGAACCCGGAAGCTATCGTGGAGGCGGTGGAGAAATTTGCACCTAAAACCATGGTCGGTGCGGCCAATGTGAAAACCCGGCATACCGCGCTCGTCATCGGCGAAGCGGGAGCCGACTATCTGATGTTCGGCAAGCCCGGCGGCGACACCCATCCCGAAGCGAACCCGAAGTCCCTTGCGCTGGGCGAATGGTGGGCTTCGATGGTGGAAATTCCCGGCATCGTGATGGGTGGCAGCGACGTCGGCTCGGTCGTCGCGGTGGCGAAGACGGGCTGCGATTTCGTCGCCCTTGGCCACGCCATATTCACCGCACGATTGTAGCCCCGAATCCTGCCGCGACGCGGTAGCCCGTGCCAACGACCTGCTGGATGCCCATGCCCCCCGTTTCGAGACGCCTCGCTAACAGCCTCGCCGCCTTGCTTCTTCTAGCGAGCGCCAGCCCGGCGCTGGCCGATGACGAAGCTGGCAACGCGACTGCCGTGGAAACGAAACGCTACACCAAACCCCTCGACGGCCCGGAACTCGACGGGCCCATCTTGCCACTCGATCGCAAGACGCCACCTTCCCAAACGGACGAGGAAAGTGCTGCCCTGCCGGACCCCGGTGCGGACCTCGCCTTCGGTGCCTACCAACGCGGCTATTATCTCACGGCCCTGCAACTTGCTTTGCCCCGTGCCGAAAGCGGCGACCCGGCGGCTCAGACCCTGATCGCCACGCTCTACGACCGCGGCCTTGGCGTCCCCCGCAACGTGGAAAAAGCGGCCGAGTGGTATCGCTTCGCGGCTGACGCGGGAAACCGTGCCGGCCAGTTCGCCTATGCCAACATGCTGCTGCGCGGCGGCGCGGTGGAGGCCGACAAGGAAGCGGGCGAAGCCTACATGAAACAGGCCGCGGAGGCCGGGCACCCGCAGGCCGCCTTCAATCTGGCGCAGATCATCACCGCCCGCCGCCCTACATGGGCGGGCTATGCCGAAGCCCTGCCGTGGTATGAACGGGCGGCTGAAGCCGGCCTGGCCGACGCCAATTACGCGCTGGCCAACATGCACAAGGAAGCCAAGGGCGTCGCGACCAACGACGATGCAAAGGCGCTCGCATACTTGCAGAAAGCAGCCCGCGGCGGCTTGGACACCGCGCAACTCGACCTCGGCACATGGCTCGCCAACGGTCGGGCCACGAAGGCCGATCCCCGCGCGGCGTTTCTGTGGTTCGCCCGGGCGGCCGGGCAGGGCAACGTGGTGGCGCAGAACCGGCTGGCGCGCATGTATGACGCGGGCTTCGGCGTGAAGCGCAACCCGATCCTGGCCGGGGCGTGGCACATCATGGCCAAACGGGCCGGTCTTGCCGACACCGCCATGGACCGGCGCTTTGCGGCGCTCTCCGATATCGACCGCGAACGGGCGCTGGAAGCGGCGAAAAGGCTTGGCGGGGGCTGACCCTTCGCCTACCGCTCTTTCCACACACGAACATCACGCATCGGACACGCAGATGGCCCGCTCCGCCCTCATGAACATCATGGTCGCCGCCGTCTCCCAGGCGGGCCGGTCGCTGACCCGCGATTTCAACGAACTGGAGAACCTGCAAGTCTCCAGCAAGGGGCCGGCTGATTTCGTGTCCCAAGCCGACATCAAGGCGGAAAAGACCCTGCGCGATGCCCTGCACAAGGCGCGCCCCGGCTATTCCTTCCTGATGGAAGAGGGCGGCGAGGTGGAAACCGGTTCCGACCACCGCTGGATCATCGACCCCCTCGACGGCACCACGAACTTTCTCCACGGCCAGCCCTTCTTCGCCGTTTCGCTGGGGCTCGAACGACGCGGCGAACTGATCGCAGGCGTCATCTACAACCCGGCGACGGAGGAACTGTTCACCGCCGAAAAGGGTCGCGGAGCCTACATGAACGACCGCCGCATCCGCGTGGCGGGCCGCAGGCGGATGGAGGAATGCGTCATTGCCACCGGCATTCCCGCCCTCAACCGCACCGGCCACGGCGCGTCTCTTTACCGCCAGCGCGATCTGATGAACCGCACCGCAGGCGTGCGCGCCACCGGCTCCGCCGCGCTCAATCTGGCATGGACGGCGGCAGGCCGGTTCGACGGCTATTTCGAGGAAGGGTTGCAGCCCTGGGATGTCGCTGCAGGCATGATCATGGTGCGGGAGGCGGGCGGTTTCGCCAGCGAGCCGGACCGCAAGCTGTCGCTCTACGAGACGGGCCGTATCATCGCGGGCAACGAATATGTCCACGGGGCCCTGCGCGATATCGCCCTGGCCGACATGCCCGAAAAGCTGATCCCGCAGCAGCCGCACGTCAAACGGGCGAAAGCCCGCGCCGAGGCGGACGCCAAGGCACGATTGGAAAGCGAGGCGGCGGAAGGCAACGCGTAGCGCGGTGGCGAGGCAAACCAACGTGGTTTACAAAACGTAAAGACCAAACGGGCATGCTGTGCCCGATTCGGGCGCAGCCGCGTACCGTGAAGGAGCGAGAACTTGGCCCGAACCTACGATCCCGACCGCCTGTCCCCGCCCCGCGTCTACCTCGTCTCCATGCTGGTCTTCGTGGCTCTGGTCGCGTTTCTGGCCGTCATTCTCTACCCGCAGATTTCCTCCGCTTTCGCCACCAATCCCGGTCTGAACGGCCTCATCATCGGCGTGCTGTTCGTCGGCATGTGCCTCGCGTTCCTGCAGGTCATCCGCCTGATGCCGGAAGTGGCGTGGGTCAACACCTACCGCACCGGCAAGGGCAAGGACCGCGACCCGGTCCTGCTGGCACCCATGAAGACGCTGCTGGGCGAAAAACGCGATGTGATGGCGCTGTCGACGGCTTCGACCCAGAGCATTCTCGACTCGGTCGGCAACCGGCTCGACGAACGGCGTGACGTGTCGCGCTATCTCATTTCGCTTCTCGTGTTTCTAGGCCTGCTCGGCACGTTCTGGGGGTTGCTGGCGACCATCGGCTCCATCGGCGACACGATCGGATCGCTCGACCCGCGCTCGGGGGATTCATCCGATGTGCTCGACGCCCTGAAAAGCGGCTTGCAGGCGCCGCTGGACGGCATGGGCACGGCGTTCTCGTCGTCCCTGTTCGGTCTGGCCGGTTCGCTCGTGCTGGGCTTCCTCGACCTGCAGGCCGGACAGGCGCAGAACCGGTTCTATCTGGAACTGGAAAACTGGCTCTCCACCGTCACCAGCGTCGATTCCGATCTGGCGACCGTGAAGGCCGGCGGCCCGGACATGTCCGAGGCCATGGAGCGCATCGCAGCCCAGGTGCGCGAAGGCGGGGGTGGTGCTCGCACCACAGCCGCCATGGCGAGCCTTGCCGAAGGCATTCAGGGGCTCGTCAAGCACATGCGCTCCGAGCAGCAGTTGATCCGCGACTGGGTGGAAACCCAGAACCAGAACCAGACCGACATCAAGGCCCTGCTGGACCAGTTGAACCGCAAGCTGCCGAATGCCGACCTCACCGACCGCCGCCCACCGTCCGGCGGCGGGACCGGCGGCGCGTAGCCGATGCCGGGACGCACCACCCGACGGCGCGCCGGGGTCGATTACTGGCCCGGTTTCGTGGACGCCCTGTCCACCCTGTTGCTCGCCATCATGTTCCTGCTGTCGGTCTTCGTGCTGGCGCAGTTTCTGTTGAGTCAGGAAATCACCGGCAAGGACAGCGTTCTCAACCGCCTCAACAGCCAGTTGAACGAACTGACCGCCCTGCTGGCGCTGGAGCGTTCCGCCAATCAGGATCTGGAAGACGAGTTGAGTTCCCTGTCGTCCAACTTGTCGGACGCCGAAGGCGAACGCTCCCGCCTGCAATCCCTACTCGATTCGGGATCGGGCGCTGCGGAAACCGCCCAGGCCCGTGCCGGCGAACTGGCGGAGGTTCTCGACGAGGAACGCAAGCTGTCTCGGCAGGCGCAGAGCCAGGTACAACTTCTCAACCAGCAGATCAGTGCCCTGCGTCGTCAGATCGGCGCGCTTGAGGATGCGCTGGACGCTTCCGAAGAGAAAGGACCGCGAATCCGCCACCCGCATCGCCGACCTCGGCAAACGCCTCAACGTGGCCCTCGCACGCCGGGTGCAGGAACTGAACCGCTTTCGCTCCGACTTTTTCGGTCGCCTGCGCGAGATTCTGGGCGCACGCGAGGATATCCGCATCGTGGGGGACCGGTTCGTCTTCCAGTCGGAAGTGCTGTTTCCCTCCGGCGGCGCGGAACTGAACACCGCCGGTCTCGACGAAATGACGAAGCTGGCCAACGCCCTGATCGAACTGGGCACGGGATATTCCCGACGAAATCGACTGGGTGTTGCGGGTCGACGGCCATACCGACGACATTCCGCTCAGCGGGTCCGGGCGTTACCGCGACAACTGGGAACTGTCGTCCGGCCGCGCCACGTCGGTGGTCAAGTATCTGATCTCCCAAGGCGTTCCAGCCGACCGGCTGGTGGCCGCCGGGTTCGGCGAGTTTCAGCCGCTGGAAATCGGCGATACGCAGGAAGTGCGCGACCGCAATCGACGCATCGAATTGAAACTCACCGAGAAATAGCGGCCTCGCCGTCGATCGATGGCGCATCCGGCTCCCGCCGCTGCGCCATCACCAGCAAGGGGGTCGGGCGCAGTGTCTCCTGCGTCGCCATCAACCCGCTACCCGCAGGCAGGCGTAAGGCGGTCAGCCCGGACAGCGCGGGCGACGCCACCAGACAGATGGCGATGGGCGCCAGCCACCACGACACGAGCCCGGCGACGATACCGGCGCACAAGACGATGCCGGTGGCGACTTCGACGCCGTGGAACCGCAACAGCTTCGACCACGACAGGCGCGTACCGTCCCGGTTCTGCGGAGCCCAGCCGGTATCCAGTCCGGCAAATGTACGGCCCACGGCCAGCACATGCTGCACCATCATCGTCGGCGCCAGCACGATGGACAGCGCCAGTTCGCAAGCCACCGAACCGGCATAAGCCCATCGACCCTGCCCCCGGGGGCGCGGGCGGGCGGCGACGGCGATCAATTTGGGAGCAAGCAGCAGCACGGCCATGGTGCCGAGCACGGTCCATTTGCTGACCAGATCCATCTGTGGCCAGCGCGGAAAAAGCGGGTTCTCGATGGAAAAGTAGGAGAAAACCGTCGCCTCCTCCGTGCCGAGTGCGGCCCAGATCAGCAGCAGGGCGAACCACACGACCGAAGCCATGTAGGCCATCGCCCCCTGCAGCATGTGGAACCGCGAAACGAGCGCCAGCTTCGGCAGGGCCAACATCCCGATATGCTGCAGATTGCCCTGGCACCAGCGCCGGTCGCGCAATACGTGGTCGACCAGCGATTGCGGCGCTTCCTCGTAGGTGCCGGCAAGGTCAGGCCGAATGCGCACGCCCCAACCGGCACGGCGCAGCAAGGCGGCTTCCACGAAATCGTGGCTCTTGATCGCACCGCCCAGCGTGGAGCGCAGCCAGCCGTGGCCTTTCAGATGAGGCAATCCGCAACAGGCGGCGAAGGCCCGGGTGCGGATGATGGCGTTGTGGCCCCAATAGTTGCCTTCCGCCCCGCACCAGTTGGTGAGCCCCTTCGCCAGCCACGGGCCGTAGATATTGTTGGAAAACTGCATCATGCGCCCGAACAGGCTGCGCCCGCCCATCAACCGCGGCACGCTTTGCACCAGCGCGGCGGACGGGTCGGACGCCATGTCGTCGGCGAGGTCGGACAGCGTCCGGGCGTCCATCAGGCTGTCGGCGTCGAGCGTGATGAAGGCGTCCCAGTCGGCACCGTAACCGCGCAGCCAGTCGGCGATATTGCCGGTCTTGCGGTCCACATTGAACTCGCGCCGCCGGTAGAAGATGTCGATCCCACCGGTTTCGCGGGTCGCGTGAAACGCCCAGCGTTCGGCCTGCGCGACGCTTTCGTCTGCGCGTGTCGGACAGCACGAAGAAGGTCCAGTCGTGGACATTCGCGTGGGAAGACAGGTCCGCCGCCATGGCCCGAATGCGGGCGAACACGGCGACCGGGTCCTCCTCGTAAACCGGCACCAGAAGGGCGACGGAAAGCGGCTCGATCCGCGCCGGACCGTGCCTGTGGCAGGGGCAACAACGCCGCCAGCGACGTGAAAACCGACAGCGCGATACCGAAGGCCGAAAAGGCGACCAGTCCCACCATCGCCATCTCGGCGACCATGATCCCGTTCTCGTCGAACCAGTCGTAGCAAACGGCTGCCAACGCCACGGAGACGGCAAGCGCAGGAACGAACACGAGCAGGCGCAACAACCAGGGCTGTGGACCGAGTGTGCCCGCTTCGGGGTCGCGGAACACCTCGCCCAGCCGTCGCACCGGCATGGTGAGCGGAGCAGGCGCGGGCATGTCGTGAAACACGCGCTCCCAGGAGCGGTGTTCTGGACGGTCTTGCTGGAGCGTCGTCACGCGGCGGTCCATCGGTAGAGCCAGACTTCGGATACGGTCTCACCATCCCTCAGCAACTGCGCCCGCAATTCCATCGCACGGGCCTCGCCGGGATCGTAGGTGAAGGCCAGCCGCACACCGCCGGTCATCGGGTTGGCTTGCAGCACGCCTTCGGCGACCCTGCCGGTGTTGGCGGATACGTGGACGCTGAGATCGTCGACGTTCACGCTCCGCACCGCCTCGCCGGTGAACTCGACGACGGCCACGCGGCCCTCTTCGAAGATACGCTGCCCCATCGCGGTGTTCATCACACGCGCCTTGCCGCCTTCCACCGGCGCGTCCTCGCACCAGTCCAGCCGGTAGCTCATCCTGTGCGGAGTGCCTGCCGGCAACGGCTCGCGCGGACGCCAGTAGGCGACGATATTGTCGTAGATTTCCTTGTCGGCGGGAATTTCCACCAGTGTCACAGCCCCCCTGCCCCAGCCTTCGCCGGGCGTGACCCACAGGCCGGGACGGCGGTGGTAATGCGCTTCCAGATCGTAATATTCGTCGAGATCGCGGGGCCGCTGCATCAGCCCGAAGCCGCGCGGGTCCACGTCCACGAAGGAGGAGACCTGCAACGCGGCCGGGTTGGCCAGTGCACGCCACAACTGTTCCCCCGCACCGTTGACGATCAGCAACCCGTCGGAATCATGCACGGCACGGCGGTAATCGTCGAACTTGTTGCGATTGGTCTGGTCGAACAGGAACATGCTGGTCTGCGGCGCGATGCCCACATGCCCGATTTCGCGGCGCGGAATGATGGTCGCGTCCACATGCATGACGGTGGGCGAGCCGGGGCGGATATCGATCGTGTAGAGACCGGCGACGGAGGGTGAGTCCATCACCGCATGCAGCACGATCCGGTCCTCGCCCGGTTCGGGCTGTTCCACGTAGAAGGCGCGGAAGGCGGGGAACTCCTCGCCCGCAGGGTCTGCCGTGTCGATGGCGAGCCCCCGTGCCGAAAGGCCGTAATTCTGCCCCTCGGCAATCGCGCGAAAATAGCTGGCGCCCTGAAAGACGGCGAATTCGGACTTGTTCTCGTCGATCGCCCATCAAGGCGTTCAGCCGCAGGCCCGAATAGCCCAACGCCTCGCCGTCACCGGCCGACGGCAAGTCCGGCACGTTGTCGGTGATCGTGAACACGTCCTTGTCGAACACGACGACGCGCGCGGTCTCGCCATCCACCACGAACACCTCGACGGGATTGGGATAATACAGACCGGGGGCGAAGAACTCCATCTCGAACGGACGCGGCGTGTCGCGCCACAGGGCGGCGGTATGCTTGAACAGGAAGCCCGCGATACTGGTCGTAGGTCAGGTCGTTCCACGCGGCCGGCACCTTCGGCGGTTCGACGTAGTCGGCAGCCGCCAAGCGCCTCGACCTGCTGCCATCAGCGCGTCGCGGGAAAACGGTGTGGCATCTCCGAGCCGCACCCGTGCCGGATCGGCGGCCAGAGCGTGGGAAAGCGACATGCCCGGCACCGCACCGGATGCGGCCAGCATGGCGAGAAAGGAACGACGGCTCAGCATGGGATCAATCCGTTGAGGGACGGCGGGCGACGGGCAATGCGTTCGTGCCGGAAGTGACGGTGGCGGGCATATCCGACGAAGATGTGGCGGCGGCTCTGCCGGGTGTTGCGGGCAGCCCCTTCCAGGGTTGCCCCTTGAACCATCCGACCCCGTATGCGGTTGCAATCAGTACCGCAAAGCCAAGCCCGTTGCCGAACAGTGCCATCCACGCCCCGTTGCCGAAGGTCTTGAACAGCGCGCCCACGAACTGCGCGAAGAACATCGACATCAGGAACACGGCCAGCGATTGCTGCCCCACCTTGCGGATGACATCGACCACGACCTGCCCCCGGCCCAGCCGGAAATGCGCGCGCCCATCGGCCCGACCGCGACCCATGCGACATAGGCGAGCGCGAGAAAATGTACGTAGCGCAGGATGCCGAACGACGTCTTTGCCGTAAACGGCTGCAGAACCTCCGAAACCACCCGCAGGTCGGGAAACGTCTGCAGGCTGCGATACCAGGCAAACGGTATGGTCAGCACCACGATCGCCACCGCCGCCACGACCAGCCTCCGGTCCACCGGCGGCGGCTTGATCCAGCCGATCATCAGCGCGAAGCCGGTGAAGAAGACGAGCTGCCAGCCGAACGGGTTGAAGAACCATTGACGCTCGCTCCACGGCTCGGCCGGAAATGCGATGGGCGTCAAGGCCGAGCAGGTTTGCGTTGGCCACCAGCCAGAACACGCCAAGACCGCAGCCACCGCCCACAGCGAGATGCGCGACAGGGCCATCATCAGCGGGATCATCGCCAGAATGACGAGATACATCGGCAGAATGTCGAAATAGTTCGGCACATAGGTCAGCGTGAAGATGCCGACGATCAGGTCCGGCGTCTTGGTGAAGAAGTGCTGCAGGTTGAGCGAGTCGACGTAGGAGCCGTTCCAGTTTTCCGACACGAACAGCCCGGACTGGTCCAGCACGACGCACAGCAGCAGCACGGCGAAAAACAGCCCGATATGGGCCCAATAGACCTGCCAGACCCGGTGGGCGATGCGCGCCGCCCCCATCCACCAGCCACGCGCGGCAAACACGCCGCCGAAGGCGATGGCCGAGGCCATGCCGGAGCAGAAGACGAAGATTTCAGTCGCGTCGGAAAACCCGAAACGCGCCGGTATCCACAGCGCCCACCAGTCCCGCGGCGTGTGCGCGATGAAGATGATGAACATGGCGATGCCACGAAAGAAATCGAGGCGCGGGTCGCGCACACGCGGCCTGGCTGGTGTGGCCCCTTGCCGGTTGTGTGGGTAATGCGGCGTTCATCGTCGGGTCCGAAGGATCTAGTTGGCGGCCATCTGTCGCGGTGGAATGGGCCGAAGCGGCCAGCAGGTCCAGCCGTTCGGCGGCGAAACGGTCGAGCCGTCCACCGCGTTTTTCAGCCCGTTCGTCCAGCAGCGTGCGCGCCGCACCATGGCAACCGGAACGGATGGCGGCTTCCACCGTCAGCCGCTCGAACACATCCCGCTGGGCATGGCTGCCGCCGATCGTCTGCATCGTGCCACGGGCATGGGCGAGATGGCGGAAGGCGGTGTGGAAATCCCCTTCTCCGAACGCTTCCAGACCGTGGGCCGCATCGAGACCGGTGCGGGCATAGATCATGCTCATCTCGTCGGCCTCGTTGGCCGCGGTGCGCTTCATCTGCCCGACGAGACGCTGGATCGCGCTTTCGCGCTTTCCGCCGATCAGAGCGAGCAGATAGTGCAGATCGGCAAACGGCAGACAGGTATCGTCGGTGCGGCCTTCGCAGATATCGGCCAGTTCCGCCCAGCGATGGCCGACGGAGTGCCCGTCCACTTCGAGGCGCGACAGCAGCGAGGCGGCGTTGGAAATATCGCGGTAATCGTCCGTCCGGTCGGCGCGGATATGGTCGTCGTAGAGCGCCAGCACCGCGTCGATCTCGCCGCGGTCGAGATGCAGCAGCGCCAGATGCCACCACACGTGGTAGCGGAAATTGTTGCAATGGGCCCATGCGCTGTGGCGGTTGCCGAGCCATTCGACACCGGCGGCACTGTCGGCGCGCATGTCGTGCACATGGGCGACCGCATGCAGCCCCCAGGCGTCGTCCGGCGCGATGTCCACACCGGCGCGACCGACGGCTTCGGCACGGGCGTAGTCGCCGGTCTCTTCCAGCGTGAAAGCGTGGCAGCCCAGCGCGTAGCCGTGGGCGGCATGGTCGCGGCCATGGCCGGTCAGCGCCAGCTCGGCGGACGTGCGCATGCCGATGGCGTCGCCCAGCATGAAGCGGATCGCCTGCACCATCTTCATGACCAGCGTATCGTCCCGGTGGGCCATCAGATGCGCATCGAGGCGCAAGGCGGCGCGGGAGGGAGAGCCGTCGAGCCAGTCCCCCAGCGCATCGATGAACACCTGTTCGCGCGGCAGTACGGTGCGTCGGGCAGCGGCGGCCTTCGCGTCCGTAAGGGACTGCCGGGCCGTCGCCATCATTTCCGCCCGTCCGAGCAGGGCGCAGAACAGGCCCTTGCAAGCCAGCGCGAGCGCGAAATCCGCATCGCTCGCCAGCACCTTGGCCAGATGGTCCGGCGTGGACGCCGCATGGGACAGGAACCCGTTCTGCACCCCGTTCCAGGCCGCCATGTCGCCAGCGGGGGACAGGCTGGTGGGCTGGCCGAAACGATCTGTTCTTACCGCTGGGTTCATTGCGTGTTAGTCCTGATCGGCCGCGAGGGATGGCGTGAATGTGTCCGACCGTGCAGCGGCGCACCCGCCGGCCAAACAAGGTTCATGACATTGTCGTGACGCCTTGCGTTGGCCCGCTAGCGGGCCCGAACTGAACGGAAGTTGAACGTGGATGAGGAAGCATCTCCACGCAGTCGTGGCTTTCCCTGTCGACGATCCCCGTGGCACGAATGTGGCACCGTGTCGCCGAAAGAATGACCATGCCCAACAAACCGGCAGCAAGGCCACGGTTTGGAAAGAATATGCCATTCCAACCGGTTCGAGCGGCATTATGCCGCAGGCTTGTAGCGGCACGGCTGACGGACGCGGATGCCGCTTTCCCCTCGGCTGGTCATCAATGTTTGTCGCGTTTGCCTGTTCCACCATCACCTTTCTGGCTTTCAATCGCGACGAGAGCGTTTCAGCCCAGCTTGATCGGCGAGAGGTGTCGATCGGTCGATCGGCACATATATGTCCCGCTCGCGTAGCGCGACAGTCGAAAAGTGAGGCTAAAACAGCCCCTCATAGGCACGCCGCCCGATGCGGCAGGCCAGCACCGTGAACGTGTCCCGCGACAGTGCTCCGCGGCTTCAGCCGCCAGCGTGTCGGCATCCTCGATCCAGACCCCATGCCCACCCATGGCGGCGGCGATGGCCGGGAAGTCGGAGCCGGTGAAATCGACGCCCACATTGCGGCGCTGCGAAGCGCGTTGCTTCATCTCGATCAGCGTCAGGCTTTCATCCACCAGCACGCAGATGATGAGCGGAATGCCGTGGTCCCGCAGGGTCGCCAGTTCCCCCAGCCCCATTTCCAGCCCGGCATCGCCGACAAAGGCGCAGACGGGACGGTCGGGCGCGGCCAGCTTGTAGCCGGCGGCGATGGGCACGGCACAGGCCATGGTGCACAAGGCGGAGGATTGCAGCATCGTGCGCGGTTCGTGGCAGCGCCACATCTGCGACAGCAGAATGCGGTGCGCGCCGGAATTGGCGGTCACGACGGCATCGTCCGGCAACACGTCGCGCATGGTGGCGAACACCTGCCCCGGGCCCCATTCGTCTGCTGGCGCGAAAGCCTCGGCAAGTGCTGCCCGGACCTGCGCCGGTTCACCGTCCTGCCATGCGCCTTTCAGAGGTTCCGCGGGCGTGATCGCCTCGACGGTCTGCCGCACACTGCCCGTCAACCGCATGTCGATGCGGTGCATACCGTGGTCGCGCAGCACTGGCGTCACGTCGATAACTGTCGCATCGTCCGCCCACAGATCGCGCCAGCCGACCCGCATTTCGATCGGGTCGTACCCGGCCAGCACGACGCAATCGGCCTGCGCGATGAGCGGCAGGATATGCTTGTCGGACTTCGGCGAAAGGCCGTGGCCGCCGAGGCAGAACGCCGCGCTTTCCGGCACCAGCCCCTTGCCCTTGTAGGTCGTCACCAGCGGCGCGCCGGTCGCTTCGCAGAACGCCGCGATCGCATCACCGGCCAGATCGTTCACCGCATCGACGCCGGCAATGACCAGCGGCCGTTGCGCGCGGGCGACGGCGGCCATGGCGCGCTCGAGTGTTGCATCGTCCGGCATCGTGCCGGACCGCTCCACCAGCGGCGGCAAGGCGGGTTCGTCGCATTCGTTTTCCGCCACCGAAATCGGCACGTCCACATGCACCGGTCCCGGCTGGCCGTCCATTGCCAGCGCGATGGCCTTGTCGATCATCACCCCGACACTGCCCGCATGGGCGCGGAACGAACCTTTCACGATGGGGCGCAGAAGCTGCTGATGGTCGAAAACCTGATGGGTGTAGGTGTCGCCCAGCGCGCCATCGACGCAGCCGGTCAGAAAGATCAGCGGCACCCGGTCCTGCATGGCGTTGGCGACGGTGTTGACGGCATTCGCCACCCCCGGCCCGATGGTCGCCAGCAGCACGCCCGGCGCGTTCCGCCCCTGTGCGAAACCGGCATGCCACGCGCCTTCCGCCATGAAGCCGGCGGCGTTCTCGTGCTTGGTCAGATGAAAGGCGACGCCCGCATCGTCCAGCGCGCCCATGAGCGCCAGCACCTCGCCGCCGGGAATGCCGAAGGAATAGCGGCACCCTGCCTCGGCCAATCGTGCCGCGATGATTTCCGCGCCAGTCATGTCCGCAGCCCCAGCCGGTCGCGCCCGAACTGGTCCCGCATCCGCGCCATCACGTCCACATCCATCTGCAGCAGCACGTGGATGATGTCGATCGGCACCCAGTTTTCGCGGATCCTGCCCTCGTGGTGATTGTAGAAATCCATCACCCGCATCCTGACCTGATTGCCCGTCGGCCCGGACCCGAACAGCCCTCCGCCCAGATGGTTCGCCACCACCGAAGGCCAGCCGCCGGTGACGGAATAATGCCCGTCGCCGATCCGCACGTAATGGCCGCCCGTGGCCCGGTCCTCGATCTGCGCGCCGCCCTGCCGGTTGGGGAAGGTCAGACGAAAGGGCAGCTGGTGGAAATCCACGAACCCGGCCAGGCCCCGGTTCGTGCCGATGCCGGACGGGCCGTACCACATCATCTTCTCGTGCCAATGGTCCCGCTGGGGCATGGCGAGCAGACCGTCGCGGCCCGCCATATCGTGATCGTCATAGTCTGCCAGCGACTTGTGCATGGCGAGCGTCTGCCGGATTGCCGCCTGCCCTTCATCATTGTCCTGATCGGTCAAGCAGCAGCCCGTCGCCGGTGATCGGTCCGGGCCAACGCCCTTCCATCCCCCAGCTCGGCGGCAGCGGCCAGTAGCCGGCCTGCCGCATCACATCCAGACACGTCCCACAGGCAGGTGGACTGCACGATCTTCCCATCGCGCACCTCATGCACCTCGCCGTAGCGGATGAAGACCGGCTGGCCGGTGGCGGGAATGCCGAGCCAGTCCTGCTTGAACGTGCCGAGATAGTGTCCGCAGGCTGCAACGTAATGCCGGTCTTCGTAGAGCCCCGCCACGAACAGATCGTCACGCCGTTCCAGATCAGGAAACGCGCGCAGAAGGGGCTGCCAGACATTCGCCGCAACCGCGTCCACCCCCTCCATTTCGTTGAACGGATGGGAGCCGCGCCATTCTGCGTCGTTCGCGTAAATCTGCGACAACGCTTCCGACACGGAGTCCGGCGACGCATCGCGATGGCGCACAGGGCGGCATGGGTCAGGCGTTTGACGCGCGTGTTCATGGCCTGATCGACAGGCGTGGTGCGGGTTTCGAAACGGGTGTCTTTCATGGCGGCATCTGCGACGGTGGGGGCGACGAATTCGACTTGTGACCAACTTGCGCGACGTTGCAAGACATGGTTCTTTTCCTGCAACGCACGTGTCGGCGCAACGTCAAATGCAAGCCGTCGTCACATGCAAACAACCGGGCCCATTGCGGGCCCGATACGGGAGAAAACTATGCTGAAGAAACTCCTTTTGGCCGTGGCGCTCACGGCTTCCGCAACCGTGATGGCTCATGCCGACGGTCATTCCAAATGCGGCATCGAATCCGGTCGCGTCAACATTCTGGGCAACGAGTTCCCGGCCATTCAGACCATCGCCACCGCCGCGCAGGAATGTGCCGTCGATGGCGAGGTCGAGGTGAAGACCAACCTGACCACCGAGCACAAGGACATTCAGGTCGCCGCGCTTGAAGGCCAGCCCTTCCGAATACACCGCAGCACTGGTCGCCAACTCGTCCATCGTGCCGCTGCTGAACGACGGCCTCATTCGCCCGCTCGACGATCTGATCGCCGAATTCGGTCAGGACATTCCGAAATCCCAGCTCATCACCATCGACGGCAAGGTCTATGCGGTCGCCTTCATGGCCAACGCCCAGCACCTGATGTACCGCAAGGACATTCTGGAAAAGGCCGGTGTCGAACCGCCGAAGACCTACGAAGACGTGCTGGCCGCCGCCAAGGCGATCAAGGATGCCGGCCTGATGGAATATCCGATTTCCGGCACCTATGCCGGCGGCTGGAACCTGGCGCAGGAATTCGTCAACATGTATTTCGGCATGGGCGGTTCCTTCTTCAAGGACGGCACGGCCGAGCCCGCCATCAACAACGAGATGGGCGTGAAGGCCATCGAGACGATGAAGGCGCTGACCGAATACATGAACCCCGATTTCCTGACCTATGATTCCAACGCAGCCGCTGCGGAATGGGAAGCCGGCAACGTGGCCATGATGAACATGTGGGGCTCGCGCGCAGCGCCGATCACGGACGCCGAAGGCTCGACGGAAGAAATCACGTCCAACACGGTCATGGCGGCTGCACCGACCGTCGGTGGCGGCTCCATGCCTGCCTCCACGCTGTGGTGGGACGGTTTCACCATCGCCGCCAACATCTCCGATGAAGACGCCGAAGCCACGTTCCGTGCGCTTGTCCACGGCATCGACCCTGCCGTCATCACGGCCGAAAACAACGACGAGGCCGTCTGGCTGATCTCCAGCTTCAAACCCGGCCCTCTGGCGCAGGGTGTTGCAGCCACCGCGACGGCCGGTACGGCACCCTATCCCATGCAGCCCTTCATGGCCGCCATGCACACCGCGCTCGGCAACGAGTTGAGCGACGTGCTGCAGGGCAACGAATTGGCCGAACAGGCACTGTCCGATGTGGAAGCCGCCTACACCACCTCCGCGAAGGAAGCCGGTTTCCTGCAATAGGAAACGGCATTCCGACGGGTTTCGCGAAAGGCCGGGGCATCGCCCCGGCCTTTTTCTTTGCCGGCCTTTTTCTTCGTCGCGTTTGAAGGGTAGCGCAGCTGAACAAAGCGGCGGATTGCACAGGGCAGCGCTTGCACCAGCGCGCTTTCCATCGCAGTCTGACGCTCGAATGCCAGTTTTGGCACAGCCGGTCGTGGGGGCGAATGGCGCACAGAACGTTCTTTTGGTTTATCGCGCCGTCCCTGCTGGCGATGATGCTGTTCATCGCGCTACCGATCGTTTCCGTCGTCATCCAGAGCCTGCATGTCGAGCACGAGAAGGTCGTCATCGAGGTGGAAAACTGCGGCCCCTTCGGCTGCACGAAATCGACCACCGTCGACACCGAGGCGACCGCCGCTCTCATCGAAGCGGAGCCGTGGGGCCAGTGGAACGGCCTCGACACCTACACCAACCGCGCTCACCTCGCCTTCGACGAAATCGGTGCTGCATGGTCGTCCAGCGACGGGTTCGGCGACTTTTTCAGCAAGGTGATGAACCTGCCGTTCTACAGCGCGCTCGTCTTCACGCTGGCCTACACCTTCATCGTCACCCCGTTCACGATCGTGCTCGGCTTCTGCATCGCGATTGCCGTCAACACGGTGTCGCAATGGCTGAAGGGACCGGTGATCTTCTTCTCCCTGCTGCCGATGATCGTCACGCCGCTGGTCGGCTCGCTGATCCTGTTCTGGATGGTGGACGCGCGCGGCATTATCGGTGCCTCGCTTCAAGAATTGTTCAACGACCCCAACCTGTCGCTGAAAGCGTCGCCGGTGCTCACGTGGATCATGCTGATCGTCTATGGCGTCTGGTCCTCGGCACCCTTCGCCTTCGTCATCTACTATGCCGGCTTGCAGACCGTGCCGCAGGATACAGTCGAGTCGGCCATGATCGACGGGGCAACGCGCTGGGAGCGCATCCGCTACGTCGTCATCCCGCACCTTCTGCCGCTCACGACCTTCGTGGCGCTCATCCAGCTGATGGACAATTTCCGGGTGCTGGAACCCATCGTCGGGTTCAACGCGGAAGCGTCCGCCACATCGCTGGCCTACATTGTCTACAGCGACCTGCGCGGCGAAATTCAGCTGTTCTCCTCCGCTGCGGCCACGTCCGTGCTGACCATCCTCGGCGTCGCCATTCTCCTGCTGCCGGTGCTCATCCGCACATGGCGCGACTTCAACCGCAAGACGTGAGGGCGCGCTGATGTCCGGCCAGGCAACCAAACCCTCACCCGCGCTGAAGACCCTGTCCTTCGCATTCGTCGTCATATGGCTGATCGTGGCCGCCTTCCCGTTCCTGTGGACGCTCTGGGGGTCCTTCAAGGTCGAGTCCGATTTCTTCTCAAAGGCCGACTGGACGAACGCCCTGACCGGTGTGCGCACGATTGCCGAAACCGGCAGCTATTTCACCTTCAATGGCTATTGGGGCGCGTGGGTGCAGGAGGAGTTCTGGCTCGCCACGCTCAACACGTCGCTGGTCGTCATCTGCGTGGTGACGATCTCGCTGACGCTCGGCACGTTCGGCGGCTACGCCCTGTCGCGCTCGGGCTACAAATACACGTTCTGGATTCTCATGGTCGCGCTCATCTTCCGCGCCATGCCGCACATCACGCTGGTCTCCGGCTACCTGCTGCCGTTCTTCCAGTGGGGCGTGTGGGGGTATCTGTCCACGTCGATCATCGTGCTGGTGGCGATCAACCAGCCCTTCACCCTGTGGATGCTGCACTCGTTCTTCCTGAACATTCCCAAGGATCTCGACGAGTCCGCCATGGTCGACGGCTGCACCCGGTTTCAGGCGTTCCGCCACGTCATCATTCCCGTCATGTGGCCGGGCGTCATCACCACCGGGCTGTTCTCCTTCCTGCTCGCCTATAACGACTTTCAGGTCACCGCGATGCTGCTGTCGAAGGAGAACCAGACCATGGTGCCCAAGATCGCGGGCTTCCTCGGTTCCACCCAGCAGGCGGGCAACGTCATGTTCGCGGTCTCCGCCGTGGTGTCGGCCACCGCACCCCTCTTCGTCCTCGTCCTCTTCTTCCAGCGCCAGATCGTCAGCGGCCTGACCGCGGGTGCGGTGAAGGGATGAGCGACCTTGTCACAATCACCGCCGGTCGAGAGCGAAGCCGCCCCACCCGCAGCGGAGCGAAGGAAACCTCCCGCAGCGGAGCAGAGGAAAACTAAATGGCTGGTATCAAGCTGAAGAACGTCAACAAGCGCTGGGGCGATTTCATCGGCGTCCACAAGTTCGATCTCGACATCGCCGACAACGAGTTCATCGTCCTGCTCGGCCCCTCCGGCTGCGGCAAGACCACGACCATGCGGATGGTGGCCGGGCTGGAGGACGTGACGGAAGGCGAAATCTGGATCGGCGACCGCATGGTCAACGATCTCGACCCCAAGGACCGCGACATCGCCATGGTGTTCCAGTCCTACGGCCTCTACCCGAACATGACGGTCTGGGAGAACATCCGCTTCCCCCTGAAGATCCGCAAGGTCGACCCGGCCACCCACGAGGCCCGCGTGCAGCGCGCCGTCGACATGGTGGAACTCGAACGACTTCACCCATCGCCGCCCGGCGGAACTGTCCGGCGGCCAGCGCCAGCGCGTGGCGCTCGCCCGTGCCATCGTGCGCGAACCCACCGTGTTCCTGATGGACGAGCCGCTGTCGAACCTCGACGCCAAGTTGCGCGTTTCCACGCGGGCGCAGATCAAGAACCTGCAGCATGAGCTGAACGTCACCACGATCTACGTCACCCACGACCAGATCGAAGCCATGACGCTGGCCGACCGTGTGGTGGTGATGAACAAGGGCAAGGTCCAGCAGGTCGGCACGCCGGTGGACATCTACGACAACCCGGCCAACACCTTCGTCGCCGCCTTCATCGGTTCGCCCGCCATGAACCTGATGACGGGAGACCTGTCCGGCGGCACGTTCACCGGAAAGAACGTCACCATTCCCGGCCTGCGCGCGGACCACACCGGCCCCGTCACCCTCGGTTTCAGGGCAGAAGACGCCCAACTGACGGATGCGGGGGGCGAGATCACAGCACCCGTCTATTCGATGGAACTGCTGGGCGAGGCGACGATGGTCACGATCAAGGCCGGTGGCGAACTAGTCGCCGTGAAGGCCGGTAAGGAGTTTCGCGCTGAAATCGGGCATCCGATACAGGCCAGCGTGCCTGCGCAAATCTGTCATCTGTTCGATGCGGAAACCGGCGAGCGACTGGTCTAGCCCGTCTGATTCGCCTTACACATCCCGGTTCGCATCGAGCGTCGCCCGCAGCTGCGTCAATTCCGGCAGGAGGGCCCCCAGCTTTCCAGGGTCGAGCAGAACGGTCAATTTTTCGATGGCCGGTCCGAGAGAAACAATGGCCTCATTGCGGAAGGTGCGGCCCGCCTCGGTCAGCCGCACGATCTTCGAGCGCCCGTCCTTCGGGTTCGCGTCCAGCCGCACGAAACCGCGCTTCTCCAGCACCTGCAGGGAATGGGTCATCGTGCCTTTGGTCACCTGAAACGCATCCGCCAGCATCACCGGCGTTTCATCGAAGTCCCGTCGCGACAGGTGGTTCAGGATCGAAAAGTGCGAGACGTGAATGCCGTCCGGCAGCCTGCTTTGAAACATGGCGGTCGACAGCTGGTTGATGATCCCGATCTCGTTGAAAACGGCGAAGACGACGGGCATGGCCTGCTCGTCCCCGCCGCGTTCTTCGTCCGTTTCGTTCAAACGATCTTCGCCTCCAGTGGCCAGCGCGGGCTGGCCGGAACGGGGGCATGGTAGCCCAGGCGCGCGAGCATTTGAACGGTCCCGCCATCTGGTGCCAGCATTTCGTGGATCTGTCCGTAGAGCACGGCCATTTCCTCGTATTCCTGCAAAGCCTGGCTGAGAGGCTGCATCGAAACCCCCTCAGCGGTGGATGCCAGATTGAGCCGCAGCCAGTCCCGCCCCGCCGCGATCTGATCGACCCGTGTGTTGCCAGCCGTGACCTGCCAGAGGTGCCCCATCGCGGTGGTCGCGTTTTCCAGCACGGCGGCGCGACCCTGGATGAAGCCCTGCGAGGTGCGGTCCATCGCCCCCTCGCGGCTGAACAGGCCGGTCGCCCCCATGGTTTCGAACATCGGCCCCGTGAAGTCGATGCCGTCTGGGTTGGCGTCCACCTCCTTCGCGCCGATGCGGAACAGGTCCACGCTTTCCTTGTAGGTGCGCGGCGTCTCGATCTCGACGATCAGCGCATCGCTCGTCAGGGCGCGCAACTTCTCGATGGAGCCGGTACTGACATCGGCGGCGCACGTCGTCTGGCGCGCGGCGGCGAGGATCGCATCGGCCTTGGCAGGCTCCACGGGCCGGGCCACGTCGTAGGGCTCCTTCACCGACCGTCGCGTCATCACGTGGGCGAATAACGGATCGCGCGCGACCGTATCGTCTTTCTCGAACCGTGCTACGGCAATGCGTTGTCCGGCAAGCAAGGCCTCTGCGTTGCCGCCGTCGGGAAACAGGTCGAGGTCCACACGGTACCCGTCTTCCGCCGCAGCCATCACCATCAGTTCGAGGAAACAACCCTGCCCGATCGTGATCTGCCGATTGTAGGGGTCGGTATGAGGAAGCAGCTTGTCGGTATCCACCGTCAACGTCACTTCACCGTCGCGAGACAGATCGACCAGCCACGGCTGCCGGTTGTGCGGATTGGGCGCGAGGATCGCGTAGGACAAGGCCTTGCGCCGCGGTTCGGCATAGGCACTGCCCGCCATTTGCCACGGTGCCAATGCGGTGTCCGGCGAGCGGGAAACCCGCAACGCACCAGCGCCCGCTGCCAGAATAACGCCGCCACCGGCTATCGCGAGAAATTTCCGTCTGTTCATGACCACTCCATATGGTTTGATATCAACCTATATGATTTGGTATCAAACTATTTTGCTGAGTGTCAAGCGTTCCCTCGTGAAGAAAATTTCACGTGCGCAATTGACCACCGAACCCGTTGTCCCTTCGCTGGCGGCAAAACCATTGTAACGGACACGACCATGACAGGCGCCAGACCGGAACAGGCCTTTCTCACCAAATCCAACGACACGTCGAAAACTGACGAGACCCGCCAAGTCATCGAAGCGATGGTCGATGGCCTCAACGACCACCGCATCTCCGATATCGGCGAGTTCTTCGCCGATGATTTCCGCTGGATGGGCAATGCCGGTTGCGGCTTCAAGGAAGGATTGGCCGAATTTCAGGACGGTTGGCAAAGGCCTTTTCAGGAAGCCTTTTCCGACAAGGTCTGCATCGACGAGGCCCGTCTGTTCGATGGCGAATGGGCCGCCGCGTTCGGACGACAGGAAGCAACTCATTCCGGCCCGTTCATGGGCATCGAGCCGACGGGCAAACGGGTCGTCATCCGCTACATGGACTTCTGGAAGGTCGTCGACGGCAGAATCGTGGACAATGTCGTTACCGTCGATTTTGCCGACGTCATGCGGCAGCTCGGTACAGACCCGTTCGGCGGATATGGGTGGGAAACGAAGACAAAGAACCCGAAAGCGTCCTTGCGCCCGGATCAGTTGCCATGGAATCGTCAGAGCGATTGAGAGGCACCGGCTATTCCTCCATTGCCCGAAAGGTCACGAATATGGCACTTGGAGTCCTGACCATTCAGCCGGAAAGCGCCACCATGATCCGCCATTTGAAGACCGCCCGCAGCGAGGCCGACCGCAAGGCGGACGATGCGAAAGTGCGCTCCACCGTCGAAGGGATACTGGCGGATATCGAGAACCGCGGTGATGCGGCAGTGCGGGAGTTGTCCGCCAAGTTCGACAGATACGAGCCGGAGAATTACCGCCTCTCCGAGCAGGATATCGAGGACGCGATGGGCAAGGTTTCCCCGCGCGATCTCGACGACATCCGCTTTGCCCAAACCCAGATCCGCCGCTTTGCCGAGGCCCAGCGCGCCTCCATGACCGATATCGAAATCGAGACCGAACCGGGCGTCGTCCTCGGCCACAAGAACATCCCGGTGCAGAGCGTCGGCTGCTATGTGCCCGGCGGCAAGTTTCCCATGGTCGCTTCCGCCCACATGTCGGTGCTGACGGCCAACGTCGCCAGGGTACCGCGCATCGTGGCCTCCGCACCGCCGCAAAACGGCGCGCCGCACCCGGCGATCGTGGCCGCCATGCATATGGGCGGTGCCCATGAAATCTATTGCCTTGGCGGCATTCAGGCGGTCGGCGCGATGGCGATCGGCACGGAAACCATCGACCCGGTCCACATGCTCGTGGGCCCCGGCAACGCTTTCGTGGCGGAAGCCAAGCGGCAGCTGTTCGGCCGCGTCGGCATCGACCTTTTCGCCGGCCCCACCGAGACGATGGTAATTGCCGACGAAACGGTGGATGCCGAAATCTGCGCCACCGACCTGCTGGGACAGGCCGAGCACGGCTACAATTCCCCCTGCGTGCTGCTGACGAACTCCGAGAAGCTGGCGCGGGAGACGATGGATGAAATCGAGCGCCTCCTCGCCATCCTGCCCACCGCCGACACGGCGTCCAAAAGCTGGGAGGATTACGGTGAGGTGATCGTCTGCGATACCTATGAGGAGATGCTGGAAGTCGCCGACGACATCGCCTCCGAGCACGTGCAGGTGATGACCGACCGCGATGACTGGTTCCTCGACAACATGACGAGCTACGGCGCGCTCTTCCTCGGCCCCCGCACCAACGTCGCCAACGGCGACAAGGTCATCGGCACCAACCACACCCTGCCGACGAAGAAGGCGGGGCGCTATACGGGCGGGCTGTGGGTCGGCAAGTTCCTGAAAACCCATTCCTACCAGCGCGTCACGACCGACGAAGCCGCCGCCCGCATCGGTGAATACGGCTCCCGCCTCTGCATGTTGGAAGGCTTCGTCGGCCATGCCGAACAGTGCAACGTGCGCGTGCGCCGCTATGGTGGGCGCAACGTGCCGTATGGGGCTGCGGCGGAGTAATGTGATCGAAATCGTGACATAGAGCACCACAACATCGCGCCCACGGTTGTTAATGCGATTTCAACCTCACCCTACGGTCAGGACGCCTTCTCCGTAGGCGGCCATTGACTTATCGGCTGTCATTAAAGGCAAACGCTCCAGGCGCGCTTGCGCCAGGAGCAGTCGATCAAACGGATCGCGGTGCAACAACGGCAAGTGTGCAACCGCGACAGCATAGGCTCCGGTAATATCGATCTCAAGCAAACCCTGATCGAGCAGGCCTGCGCGAAATTCTCCTGCATCGACGTTGAAATCAGATTTCCGCAGGCTGGTCTTGATAGCGATTTCCCAGATGCTGACCACGCTGGATCGCAACGGATCGGCAGCATTGCCCAAAAGAGCAAGAGCCCTTTGCTAAAGCTTCGCAGATGACATTGCCGTCCACAACAGCAAGTGAGTGTCGAGCAGATAGCTCAATCGTTCAACCGGAAGATTTCGTTGATATCGTCACGAAACGGATCCTTCAAATCATCGGGAACCGACCATCTACCTGCGGCCCAGCCAAGTTCCAGAGACCGACTGGCAGGCGGGTCGACAGGAACGAGTTTCACAACCGGCTTGCCGGCTTTGGCGATAATTACCTCTCCACCCGAGACGGCTTCCTCAATGAGTTTGGAAAGGTTTGTTTTGGCATCGTGAATACTCATTTGAGTGGGCATATGGCGAGTCTCCGCTTGGTTAGCTAAGTTAAGCCGTCCAGCGTTAATCGGCAAGAACCTGCCATGACCCTTCCCACCCCACCCTCCTTCCGCCTCGACGGCAAGCGCGCGCTCGTCACCGGTGCATCGCGCGGCATCGGGCTGGGGGGCGCGGTGGCGTTGGCGCAGGCGGGTGCTGACGTGATGATGGTCGCACGCAATGCCGACGAGATCGAACGGGCTGCTGCGTCCCTGCGCGCCGAAGGCTGGCAGGCGATGGGCGCAGTGCTGGATGTCTGCGATGTGGACGCGACCCGCACGTTCGTGGCCGAACACGGCCCCTTCGACGTGCTGTTCTCCAACGCCGGCACCAACAAACCGACGCCCTATCTCGAAGTGGAAGCCGAAACCTACGATCTCATTATCGACGTCAACCTGCGAGCCGCCTTCTTTCTGGGCCAAGCCGTCGCGCGCGGCCTGGTTGAAGCGGACAAGCCCGGCTCGATCATCCACACGTCGTCCCAGATGGGCCACGTCGGCGGCATCGACCGCACGGTCTATTGCGCGTCCAAGTTCGCGGTCGAGGGCCTCACCAAGGCCTCCGCGCTCGAACTTGCGCCGCACGCGATCCGCGTCAACACCATCGCCCCCACCTTCATCCGCACACCGATGACGCAGGCCACCTTCGACAATCCGGAACGGGTTGCGTGGATCACCGACAAGATCAAACTGGGTCGCGTGGGGGAAATCGAAGACATCATGGGCGCATTGGTGTATCTGGCAAGCGACGCATCCGCCCTCGTCACTGGCACGTCACTGATAATCGACGGCGGCTGGACAGCGGACTAGAGTTTTCAGGCAAGCAATACAGGACACCCCATGCCCATCGACGGCTTTTCCCAACGCTGGAAAGACTTTCCCGACTATATCATCAAAATCACGCAGGAAATCTGGGAAGGTCGCGGCGTCGGCACGTTGCACCACTACTACGATACCGATATTCCCGTGCGCTCGCCCATGGGTATTCAGAGGGGCAACAAGGCGGTCATTGCCTCCACGATGGCGACGATCCATGAATTTCCCGACCGGGAATTGTTCGCCGACAACGTGATATGGTCCGATAGCCCCGAACACGGGCTGTTGTCGTCCCACCGCCTCATCACCACCGGCACCCATGAACGCGATGGCCAGTTCGGCCCCGCCACCGGCAAGCGTTTCACGATCCGCGTCATCGCCGATTGTGCCGCCCGCAAGGATTGCATCTACGATGAATGGCTGATCCGCGACTATGGCGGCATCGTGCGCCAGCTGGGCTACGACGTACCGAGTTTCGTGCGTGACATGATCGACCGGGAGGGCGGCGCCGAGAACGCCGCCAAACCCTTCACACCGGACCAGGACGTGGACGGCGGCTATCATGGGCGCGGCAACGACAATGAATGGGGCGAGCGCTACGCCACGACGATCCGCCGCCTCATGGACACCGAATACCACCTCATCCGCGAACACTACGACCGTGCCGTAGTGGCGGACTATGCCGGTGGGCAAACGGTGTTGTCCTACCGCGGCGTCGAGCAATTCTGGCTCGGTCTGCGCTCGTCGTTTCCCAACGCAAAGTTCGAGATCCACCACCAGATCGGCATGGACGGCGACATGCTTCCGCCTCGTGCTTCGCTCCGCTGGTCACTCGACGGCCTGCACGAAGGCTGGGGCACGTTCGGCGAACCGACCGGCGCCCACGTCCATGTCATGGGCATGTGCCACGCCGAATACGGCCCGTTCGTCAGTTCCGAAGACGGCCCGAATGATGCCACCATCCGACGGGAAACATCGTTGTACGACGAAGTCGCCATCTGGAAACAGATCCTGATGCAGAGCGAATAGGGGATACCACGATGACACCACAGGACATGGACGCCCGCATCGTGCGTTACGGTGAGTTGCAGCCCTGCAAGACCGCCTTCATCGACGCCCATACGCCGGGCAGCGACCAGAAGGAGAACTTCACCATCATCGGCGGCGGCGTGTCGGAATCGCCGGACCAGCACGTCCACATCGCCCTGCCCCACGGCTTCAACATCGGCGCGGCAGGCCAACCGCCGAAGTGCCGCAACTCGATGCACAGCCACCGCACGGCGGAATGCTTCTGGGTCCTGTCAGGCCGCTGGCGCTTCTTCTGGGGCCGGTACGGAACGGCGGGGGAAGTCGTTCTGGAACAGGGCGATATCATCAACATCCCCACCGGCATCTTCCGCGGTTTCGAGAATATCGGCACCGACTACGCAATGGTCATGGCCATTCTCGGCGGCGACGATGCCGGTGGCGGCGTGTTGTGGGCACCGCAGGTCATTCAGGACGCGACCGATCACGGACTGGTTCTGGGTGAAAACGGCAAACTTTACGATACGAAGAAAGGCCAGTCCCTGCCCGAAGGCGTCGAACCCATGCCGCTTCTGACCGAGGACGAATTGAAATCCTACGCCGAAATGACGCCCGCGCAGGTCGTCGGCATGGGCGTGCGCCGGTACAACGATCTCGTCGCGCTGGCGAAAGACAAGCCGGTCAAGGTCATCGGGGCCGAGGGTGCGATCCGCGACCGGCCCGGCTTCGAGGTCGATCTCGTCACCCGCTCCTCCGCCACCGACACCATGCACAGCCACGACCGGCCATCGGTTCTGATGCCCGTTCGCGGCCACTGGAAACTGATGTGGGAAGGCGGCGAGGCGCTGCTCAACCCCGGTGATACGGCTTCCGTCCCCGCCGACCTGCCCCACACCGTCGTGCCGTCGATGACGGGCGAAGCCGCGCTTTACCACATCGTCGCCACCGACGATGCCGCCGGCCCGTCCACCATGGGCAACTAGGAGCCTACCATGACGAAGATCCCCGTCACCCATGTCGGCTCCCTGCCACGCACGCAAGAGGTCGTGGACTTCATCTTCGCCCGCGAGAGCGGCGAGACATACGACCAGGCCGCCTTCGACACCACGATGACGGACGCGGTGGACGAAACCGTGCGGCGACAGAAGGAAGCGGGGGTCGATATCGTCTCGGACGGTGAAACGTCGAAGATCAGCTACGCGACTTATGTGAAGGACCGCTACACCGGCTTTTCCGGCGACAGCGACCGCAACGCGCCCGCCGATCTGAAGATGTTCCCATCCTTCCTGAAACGGCAGGCCGATGGCGGCGGCACGCCGACCTACGCCCGCCCGCAATGCACCGGCGATGTGAAGTCGAAGGGTCAGGACGACCTTCAGAAAGACATCGACAATCTGACATCCGCGATGAAGAAACACGGCGTCGAGCGTGGCTTCATGAACGCCGCGTCCCCCGGCGTCATCTCGCTGTTTCTGCAGAACGCCCACTACAAGACGCGCGACGCCTATCTCGCCGCCCTGGCCGATGCCATGCGTGCCGAATACGAAACCATCGTCGCCGCCGGTCTCGACATCAATCTCGATTGTCCGGACCTCGCCCTGTCCCGCCACATGCTGTTCAACGATCTGTCGGACGCCGAGTTCGTGAAGATCGCCGAAAGCCATGTGGAAGCGCTCAACCATGCGCTGGCCAACGTGCCGCGCGAAAAGGTGCGGGTGCATATCTGCTGGGGCAATTACGAGGGACCCCATTGCTGCGACATCCCGATGGACACGGTGTTCTCCACGCTCATGAAGGTGGACGCGCGCTACGTGCTGTTTGAAACGTCGAACCCGCGCCACGCCCATGAATGGGCGGTCTTCCGCGACCGCAAGAGCGAGATACCCGACGACAAGGTGCTGGTGCCGGGCGTGGTCGACACCACGACGAACTTCATCGAGCACCCCGAGGCCGTGGCCCAGCGGCTGGACCGGTTCGTCGATATCGTGGGGGCGGACCGGGTGATTGCCGGTTCCGATTGCGGCTTCGGCACCTTTGCGGGCTACGGCGCGATCGACCCGGAAATCGCCTACGCCAAGCTCGCCGCCCTGTCGGAAGGGGCTGCACTCGCGTCCAACCGGTGAACGCGGACTACGGTATCGTCTGGCTGCCGGGGCTGATGTGCGACGCGGACCTGTTCGCGCCGCAAATCGACGCCCTGCCGGAGCACCGGCACTGGGTCGGCAACCTGTCCATCCGACGACGACGATAGCCACCATGGCGCGGCGGGTGCTGGACGAGGTCCCGTTCCGGCGCTTCGCGCTCGTCGGCCTGTCCATGGGCGGCATCGTGGCGATGGAAATGGTGCGACTGGAACCGGAACGGATCGAACGGCTGGCCCTGCTCGACACCAACCATCTGCCGGATACGGAAGAGCGCAAGGCGGCACGGCAGGCCCAGATCGAACGTGTGCAGGCTGGCGGACTGCGCGACGTGATGCGGGAACTGAAACCCTTCTACGTTGCACCCGCCCATCGCGGGGATCCACGTGCTGGACGCAACCTTCATGGGTATGGCCGAACGGTTGGGACCGGGCGTCTTCGTCCGCCAGACCACCGCCCTGATGAACCGCACCGGCAGCGCGGATATTCTACCGAGCTACACTGGCAGAACGCTCGTTCTGTGCGGCGAAGAGGACGAACCCTGCCCGCCCGAACGCCACCGCCAGATTACCGAATTGCTCCCCGACGCCACGCTGGTCGTCGTTCCCGGTGCGGGCCACGTAACCACGCTGGAAGCACCTGATGCGGTCAACGACGCCCTGGCGAACTGGCTCGCCTGAACGAAAAGGCCCGCCACGATTTCTCGCAGCGGGCCTCTCGCAAATCACGAACTGAACGGGTCAGATACCCAGACCGCCGAACTTCTTGTTGAACTTCGACACGCGGCCATCGCGGTCGAGCATCTGCCCGCCGGAACCGGTCCAGGCCGGATGGGAGGTCGGGTCGATATCGAGGTTCATCGTATCGCCTTCCTTGCCCCAGGTGGAACGGGTCTCGTATTCGGTCCCATCGGTCATGACGACCTTGATGGTGTGGTAGTCAGGATGGATATCGGCTTTCATGGCGGTGCGTCCGTATGTCGAGCGCACGAATGGGCCAAAGCCCCCGTGCACCTCAGGAAATTGAAAAACGAAGTGTCAAATCCGCGCGCAAGCGGCGCACGACTTTGACTTGATCGTGCGGCCCTATACATGAGGGCAGGCCGACAGACAAGAAGGGTGCCTTCGCACCGATCCCAGTGAGCAGCACCGAAAGCAGTTCCGAACCCCAGCCCAGATCGAAGAGCATGGGACCGCTGCTGCGGCTCGTGCCCTACGTGCTGCGCTACAAGGGGCATCTGGCGCTTGCACTCCTGTTCCTCGTCGTCGCCGCACTCGCCACCCTTTCCCTGCCCTATGCCGTGCAGTCGATGATCGACAACGGCTTCGTGAACGCCGACGCCGATTTCATCGACACCTACTTTCTGGCACTGTTCGGCATTGCGGCGTTGCTCGCCGTGTCGAGCGCCGCCCGCTATTACTTCGTCATCTGGCTGGGCGAGCGGGTGGTGGCGGACCTGCGGGCGGACGTGTTTGCCCATATCACGAAGCTGTCGGCCTCCTTCTTCGACACCGCCAAGACCGGCGAACTCGTCTCGCGGCTGACGGCGGACACGACGCAGATCAAGTCCGTCGCCGGGGCCACCATGTCGATGGCGTTGCGCAACGTGGTGCTGATCATCGGCGCGATCATCGGCATGTTGCTGACCTCGCCGGGCCTGTCGCTCATCGTGCTGGCGGCAATTCCCCTGATCGTGCTGCCGATCTTCGCCTTCGGGCGCAACGTGCGCCGCAAATCCCGCTACGCGCAGGACCAGCTGGCGGACGCCACCGCCTATGCGTCGGAGGCCATCGCCTCGGCGCGCACCCTGCAGGCCTTCACGGCGGAACGGGCGGCCAGCGGTTTCTTCGCCAGCGCCGTGGAGCGGGCCTTCGATGCGGCCCGTTCGTCGGTTCTCGCACGGGCGTTTCTGACGAGCTTTGCCATCTTTGCGGTTTTCTCCTCCGTCGTTTCCGTGCTGTGGATCGGGGCGAACATGGTGCTGGAAGGTGAGATGACACCCGGGCTGCTGGGGCGTTTCATCATCTTTTCCGTCATGGCCGCCGGTGCGCTCGGCGCGCTGTCGGAAGTCTGGGGCGAAATATCGGCGGCAGCGGGCGCGGCGGAGCGGTTGAGCGAATTGCTGAACACCGAACCCGACATTGCAGCTCCGGCGAACCCTGTACCATTTCCCGAACAATCCGACGGCACCGTCCGGCTTCGACGACATTTCCTTCGCCTATCCGGGCCGACCTGACACGCCCATCCTGTCCGGCATCGACCTCGACGTGCGACAGGGCGAAACGGTGGCGCTGGTGGGCGCGTCCGGCGCGGGCAAGTCCACGATCCTCAACCTGATCCTGCGCTATTACGACCCGACCGGCGGCACGGTGCTGGTCGACGGCATCGACGTATCCCGCGCCGACCCGTCCGCCCTGCGCGCCCGCCTTGCGCTGGTGCCGCAGGACACGGTCATCTTCGCCATGTCGGCGCGCGACAACATCCGCTTCGGCAGGCCGGACGCGACGGACGCCGAGGTGGAAGAGGCCGCGCGCCTGTCGCTCGCCCACGACTTCATCACCGACATGCAGTACGGCTACGAGACCGTCATCGGCGAACGTGGCGTCACCCTGTCCGGCGGCCAGCGCCAGCGCATCGCCATCGCCCGTGCCATCCTGAAGGACGCGCCCGATCCTGCTGCTCGACGAGGCCACATCCGCGCTCGATGCCCAGAGCGAGACCGTGGTGCAGAAGGCTCTCGACAAGCTGATGGAAGGGCGCACCACCATCGTCATCGCCCACCGTCTCGCCACCGTGCTGCAAGCCGACCGCATTCTCGTCATGGACGGCGGGCGGATCGTCGAGGAAGGAACGCATACCCAACTCGTCGCCGCAGGGTGGCCTGTATGCGAATCTGGCCAGCCTCCAGTTCGACATGCATCTGGAAGCGGCGGAATAGGCAGGACTGCGCCGAACGGTTGAACCGCCCGGATGCCGCGCCCATGTTGCGGCAAAGTTCTACCCATGAGTTTTGCCATGACCGACCCCCGCGCCACCGCCGCCGGGCAGCCTCCCCTGCCCCGCTCGGCGTCGAGATCGCCGGACAGGATGCCGTCATTCCCTTCACCGTCGCGCCGCTGGATGTGCGCGGACGTGCCGTTCAGCTCGGGCCCATGCTGGACACGATCATCGACCGTCACGCCTATCCCGAACCGGTGTCGCGGCTGCTTGCAGAGGCGGTCACACTGACCGCCCTGCTGGGAACGGCGCTGAAGTTCGAGGGCAAGTTCATCCTGCAGACCCAGACCGACGGTCCGGTGTCGCTGATGGTCGTGGACTTCCGCACCCCCGGCTCCATCCGCGCCTATGCCCGCTTCGACGCCGATGCCGTGGCCGCGCTGACGGTCGCCGATGCACCCGCATTGCTCGGCAAGGGCGTGCTGGCCATGACGATCGATCAGGGCGAATACACCCAGCGCTATCAGGGCATCGTGCAGCTGGACGGGATCGGTCTGGAAGAGGTCGCCCGCACCTATTTCCGCCAGTCAGAGCAGATCCCCACCCAGGTGCGGCTGGCCGTCGGCGAGGTGCTGACCCGCAACGAGGGCGGCGCGCCGACCCATGCCTGGACGGCCGGCGGCGTGCTGCTGCAATTCCTGCCGGAAAACGAGGAACGGGCACGCGCGCGCGATCTCGACGGCGGCGACGGTTCCTTCGCCGACGACCGGCAGGAGGACGATGCCTGGCGCGAGGCGACCGCGCTCATGGACACGATCGCCGACGATGAACTGACCGACGCCGCCGTGGAGCCGGAACGCCTGCTCTTCCGCCTGTTCCACGAACACGGCGTGCGGGTATTCGCCGCACAGACGGTTGCAGACGATTGTTCCTGCTCCCGCGAAAAGGTCGTCGACATGCTGTCCGGCCTTTCCGACGCGGAACGGGCGGAAAGCGTGGAGGACGGGGCCATTCGCGTGACCTGTGAGTTCTGTTCCACCGCCTACACCTTCGACCCCGCCGCGTTTGCCGACGAACTCGCAAACGCACGTGACGAATAAGTAACTTGAGCCCGCCCCATTGCGGGTTCACAGTCGCCGCACGACACGACACGTGATGGCCCGATGCTGGACCCCAAGCCGGACGATGTGAGCGACACCAACCTGACGGTGGTTCCCGAAAGCGAACCGACCGACAGCTACGATGTGGAAATGGCGCGCCAGCCCGCGCCACGGCGCAGCCGCGCGCTGCGTTGGATCGGCACCGGCATTCTCGGCCTGTTGCAGGCCGCCCTCAGCATCGCCATTCTCGTCGGTGCATACCTTGTTGCCCAGCGGCTGATCGAACAGGCACCGGAACCGCGCCAGCGCCCTGCTTTCAAGACCGTCTATACGATCGAGACCGTCGATGCAGTCGTTGCCGACAACCAGCCCGTCTTCACCGTCTACGGCCAGACGGCCGCCGCCCGCTCCGTGGACCTGCGTGCGCTGGTTGCTGGCGAGATCATCGCCATCAACGACAATCTGCGCGCTGGCAACCGGGTGGAAGAGGGCGCGGTGCTGGTCGGCATCGACCCGTTCCAGTACGAGGGCGCGCTGGCGGAGGCGCGATCCAATCTTGCCGAAGCACGGCGCGCGGATATCCGAAAACACCGCGCTCATTGCGTCGGAGGAGGACAAGCGCGAACCGCTGGCCGAACAGCTGGCACTGGCGCAGGCGGACCTCGACCGCATGACGCAGCTGCGCGACAGCGGCTCCGGCACGCAGCAGCAGCTCGAAGCCCGCAGCCTCGTCGTCTCCCAGCGGCAGGCGGCGCTCGACCAGATCGACAATGCGGTCGCCGTGCAACGCTCCCGTCTGGCGCAGCTCGAGGCATCGCTGGAACGGCTGGACTGGCGGGTCGAACAGGCCGAACGCAACGTCGCGTCCACGGAACTGACCGCCCCGTTCTCCGGCATCGTGCGCGAAAGCACGCGCGGAGATCGGGCGCAACGTGTCCGCCAACGACGTGGTCGTTTCGCTCTATGCGGCAGACTCGCTGGACGTGCGCTTCACCCTGTCGGACGCCCAGTATGGCCGCCTCGCCTCCAGCGAGACCGGGTTGATCGGACGGGACGTGGAGGCTGTCTGGGTGGTCGGAGGGCGGGACTACACGTTCCCCGGTACGATCGATCGGCTGGGCGCGGATATCGCGTCCAACCGCGGCGGCGTCGAAGTGTTCGCCCGGCTCGACCAGTCCGCTGCCGATATCACCCTGCGCCCCGGTGCCTTCGTGGAAGTTTCGGTGCCGGACCGCGTGTTCGCGGGCACCATCGCCATCCCCGATACGGCGATCTACGGCACCGACCGCGTCTATACCGAAGTCGACGGCGTGCTGGTCGAGAACATCGTCGATATCGCCGTTTTCGACGGCGACAAGGCGCTGGTTTCCAGCGGCTTGCAGGAGGGCGACAAGGTGCTGACGACACGCATCACCGAAGTGTCGCCCGGCCTGTCCGTGCGCCGCGAGGGCGACCCCGTGCCGGAGCGTGAGGGTGACGGGGCAAGCCCGACGCCGAAGGCGGGGACGAATAGGCCATGGCCATCCGCTCCATCCCCGCATCCGCCGGTCTGATCGGCCTGTTCACCCGCCACCGCAACGCGGCCAATCTGGTCATGGTGCTGATGATCCTGTTCGGCCTGTTCGCACTGGGTCGGATCAACACGCAGTTCTTCCCCACCACCGAAGTGCCCGTCGTCACCGTCGCGGTCGCATGGTCCGGCGCGAGCGCGGAGGACGTGGAAGCCAACGTGCTGGAAATCATGGAACCGGCCCTGCGCTATCTCGACGGCGTCAAGCGCGTCACGTCGCGCGCGCGGGAAGGCTCGGCCTCCATCGGGCTGGAATACGAACCGGGCACCGACATGAAGGAGGCGGCGCGAGAGGTCGAAACCGCCGTTGCCACCATCACCAACCTGCCGGAAGATTCCGAAACGCCCAGCGTGCGGCAGAACGCCTTCTTCGACCGGGTGGCGCGTATCGCCGTCACCGGCCCGTTTTCGGAATCGGTCCTGCGGTTCTACGCCAAGAAAATCCGCGACGACCTGATCGAGCGCGGCATCGACAAGGTCTCGTTCACCGGCCTGCGCGACCGTGAATTGCAGGTCGACATTCCCGAGCGGGAATTGCGGCGGCTGGACCTGACGGTGGGGGACGTGTCGCAGGCAATTCAGCAGAATTCGCGCGACCTGCCTTCCGGCAACATGGAAGGCCGCGTCGAGCGCCAGCTGCGCACCCTGTCCGACATCCGCTCCCCGTCGCGCCTTGGGCGGCGGTGGAAGTGAAGAGCTTCGAAAGCGGCGAGAAGGTGCTGATCTCCGATATCGCCACCGTTACCGACGGTTTCGAGGACGGCCAGCCCCAGGGATTCCTCGAAGGCACCCGCGCCATCCAGCTCGAAGTGCAACGGGCCGAAACCGCCGACACGCTGGCGACGGCCAAGATCCTGTCGGACTACATGGAGGAAGTGGCCGACGACCTGCCCCCCGGCCTTGTGCTGAAGCAATACGACATCCGCGCCAACGCCCTGACCGACCGCATCATGCTGCTCGTCACCAACGGGCTCGGCGGGCTGGCGCTGGTCGTGGTCATCCTGTTCATCTTCCTCAATGCCCGTATCGCGTTCTGGGTCGCCGCCGGCATTCCCGTGGCCATGCTCGCGACCATCGGTTTGATGTACGTCATGGGTCAGACGATCAACATGATGACCCTGTTTGCGCTCATCATGATGCTGGGCGTCATCGTGGACGACGCCATCGTGGTGGGCGAACACACCGCCACACGCTTTGCCGCAGGCGACGGTCCCTACGAGGCCGCCGAGGAAGGCGCTGGGCGCATGGTGATGCCGGTCTCGGCAGCCATGATCACCACCATCGCTGCCTTCGGCCCCATCCTCGTCATTTCCGGCGTGCTGGGGCAGATCATCGGTGTGCTGCCCATCGTGGTCATCGCGGTCATCATCGCCAGCCTCATCGAGTGCTTTCTCATCCTGCCGGGCCACCTCGCCCATACGTTGCAACCCCGTACACAGCGGCGCTGGAGCTACTGGCGGCAGTTCACCATCGCCCTGTCGCTGGGCGTCTTCGCCATCTCCATCTCCGCCCCCGGTGCGGGCGGCTGGTTCGTGGAATTGGTGGAGGGGACGTTGGGCTGGGTGCGGAATTACGTGGCACTTCCCGTGCTTCCCGGTTCGGCGACGGCCCTGGTCGAGCGGGTGCAGGCGGTGCGGGAGAGCGTGCCGTCCTGGCAGTTCATTCTCGGGCTCGCCGTCGTCGCCTACGTCGTGTCGGTGGTGACGGAAGCGATACTGGCCGGGTTGAAGCTGCTCTTCGGGCGCAAGCACGATCCGAACGAACCGATGCAGGAAGGCCGGTTTCGCAAGGGGTTCGACCGCGGCTTCAACGCCTTCCGCGACGGCCCGTTCAACTGGCTGGTGCGCCTGTCCTACCGTGGTCGTTACGTCACTATCGCGCTGGCGCTGGCCACCGTTCTAGTCGGTGTCTGGGGGCTGATCTCCGGCGGCAAGGTGGGGTTCGTCTTCTTCCCGTCCGCCGAAGCGGAAAACATCAACGCGCGCATCGTCTTCAATGCGGGCGTCAGCGAGGACCGCGCCATCTTCGTCATCCGCGAAGTCGAACAGGCGCTGCGCCGGGCCGAAGCCGAACTGGCCGAGCCGGACGCGCTGGTCGTCGCCGCCTTTTCCACGCTCGGTCAGGCGGGCCGTTCGTCCGGCGACAACGTCGCCTCCATCCGCGTGCAGCTGACAACATCGGAAGAACGCACCGTGCGCACCCCCGCCATCGTGCGCGAATGGCGCAGCCAGGTGCCCAGCATGGCGGGCGTTTCGCGCGTCGCCCTGTTCGAATCCCGTGGCGGACCGCCGGGGCGGGACATCGACGTGCAGCTGCAGGGGCCGGACGTCGCGGTGCTGAAACAGGCCGCGGCCGAGATCATCCCCATCGTGGAAACCGTCGACGGCATTTCCGGCGTGTCCGACGACCTGCCCTACGGCAAGCCGGAACTCGCCATGCGGCTGACGCCGCGCGGCACGGCTTTCGGCTTCACCATCGAGGATGTGGGCCGCCAGCTTCGCAACGCCTTCGAGGGATCCATCCCCCGCCGGTTCGCCGAGGGGGACGACGAGATCACGGTGCGCGTGTCGAAGATCATGGCGTCCTCCGGTGCCGCCGCCCTGCGCGGCTTCGAATTGCGCACGCCCGCCGGTATCTTCGTGCCGCTGGACGACGTGGTCGACATCGAGGACCGGCAGGGTTTTGCCGCCATCGAGCGCATAGACGGCAAGGCCACGGTCTCCGTCACCGCCGACATCAACACCGATATCAACACGACCGAAAAGGCCATCGAGGTGCTGGAGATTTCCGGCCTGCCGGAAGTCGCCTCCAAGTACGGCATCGAATACCGCTATTCCGGCCGGGATGAGGAACGGCAGGAAGCCTTCGCCGATCTGCAGATCGGCGCGCTGATGGCGCTGGGCATCATCTACATCGTGCTGGCCTGGGTCTTCGCCTCCTACTGGCGACCGTTCTCCGTCATGCTCATCATCCCCTTCGGTATCGTAGGCGCGGTGGTCGGCCACTGGTTGCTGGGCATGAAGCTGACGATCCTGTCCGTCATCGGGCTGCTGGGGCTGGCAGGCATTCTGGTCAACGATTCCATCATTCTGGTCTCCCGCCTCGACCAGCGTCTTGCCGAGGGAGACAGCATGGAGGAGGCGACCATCGGAGCCAGCCGCGACAGGTTGCGCGCCGTGCTGCTCACGTCGCTGACGACCATCGGCGGCCTCGTGCCCCTGCTGTTCGAGACCAGCCTGCAGGCGCAGTTCCTGCTGCCCATGGCGGTCACGATGGTGTTCGGCCTCGCTTCGGCAACGATCCTCGTGCTGTTCCTCGTGCCCGCCTTCATCGGCGTCGGCACCGACATCGGCAACGCCATCCGCACGATCTTCGGCCGTCAGCCGAAGCGACCCGTCGGACGCGCGCCTGCAACCGGCTGAGTAGGCCGAATGTTCGTCAGGTGCGCCAGAAACGGCGACTGAACATGACGAAGATCGTGAACAGTTCCAGCCGTCCCACGAGCATGGTGATTGCCAGTATCCATTTCGCTGCATCGTTCAACGGTGCGAAATTACCCGCCGGACCGATCATCGCACCAAGCCCCGGCCCCACATTCGATACCGCCGTGCCGGCGCCTGAAATGGCCGTGACGGCGTCGAGCCCGGTCATCGAAAGCGCCAGAGCCGAGGCTGCGAACGTGGCGGCGTATAGGAAGAAGAAACTCATGACGGAACTCGTCACGTCGTCGGAAATCGGTCGCCCGTTGAAGCGCGGCGTGAAGATGCCGTTGGGGTACAGCACGCTGGCCAAGTGGCGGCGCAGGGTTTCCACCAGCACCTGCAAGCGGAAGATCTTCATGCCGCAGGACGTCGATCCGGCGCAGCCTCCGATGAAGGTGATGACGAAGAACAGCACCACCGCGCTCTCGCCCCACCCGTCGTAATCCGTGGTCGCATAGCCCGTGCCGGTCAGGACGGACGTGATGTTGACGGTTGCGTAGCGCAGCGCCTCCAGCCCCGTGCGAACGCCGTTCGCTTCCTGAATGAGCCAGGCGATTGCGATGAACCCGACCAGCAGGGCGAGAAACGTGCGCACCTGACTGTCCGTCAGCAGCGGTTTGCCGTGCCCCTGCAACAGCTGCACATAGAGCAGGAACGGCAGCGACCCGAGAACCATGAACAGGGTCGCGATCAGGTCCACGGCGGCGCTGTCGAAATAGCCGAGCGAGGCATCCCGTGTGGAAAACCCGCCGGTCGCCACGGTCGTCATCGCGTGGGCCACCGCATCCAGCAGCGACATGCCCGCCAGCAGATAGGCCAGCATGCACAAGGCCGTCAGGTTGAGGAATATCAACGTCATGAAACCGGAAATCTGCCGCGCGCGGGGCAGGATCTTTTCCGGCGTGTCGAAGGCTTCCGCCTTGAACAGCTGCATGCCGCCGATCTGCAGCATGGGCAGCACCGATACGGCCATCACGATGATGCCCAGCCCGCCCAGCCATTGCAGGATGGCACGCCACAGCAGGATGCCCGGCGGCATGTCGTCCAGGCCGGAGAAGACCGTGGCCCCGGTGGTGGTCAGGCCCGAAATGCTTTCGAAGAACGCGTCCGTGAAGGTCTGCGCCACGCCGGACCAGTAGAACGGCAGGGCACCGAATGTGGACAGGGTCAGCCACACCAGCGCGGTCATCACGAAAGCCTGCCGCGTGGTGATCGCCCCTCCATGCCCGCGGTTGGCGGTGAACATGAAGGCACCGACCGATACCGTCACCAGTCCCGACACGGCAAAGGCCAGCCAGTCGTCGGAACCGACGGCCAGATCGGTCAGCGCCGGCAGGGTCATGGTCAGGCCCAGCACGATCAGCAGCACACCGACGACCAGCACGATCGGGCGGAAATCGAGAAAGACCCGTTTTCTGCTCCGGGCGATGGCGACCATGAGGCTAGTTCAACGCCCGTGCGGCGTGGGGCAGATCGAGCGAGAACGGTGGCACCGCGACATCGAACCGGTCGTCGGCCTCGTCGGTGAAGGTGTAGAAGCCGGACATGAAGCCGGACGGCGTTCGCAAGGGGCAGCCGGACGAATATCGGAACACGTCGCCGCCGTTCAGGATGGGCTGCTCACCGACCACCCCGGGGCCGTGGACGTGGTCGACCTTCCCGTTGCCATCGGTGATCTCCCATGTCCGTTCCTGCAACTGGACGGTTCCGTTTCCACCATTGGTAATTGTGATTTCATAGGCCCACACCCACTGCGACCGGTCCGGGTCGGACCGGTCGGCAAGGTAGGTCGGCTCAACGTCCACGCGGATGCCGCGCGTTGTGGCGCTGTAGGTCTGGCTCATCGGCTTTCCGCCTTGCGTGTTGGGCATTTGTCTCTTGCCATGTCCGGGTTAAGACGCGTTACCCATCGCTTTACCCTCCACACCGGTCCCCCACAATCATGCTGGACAAGACAGTCCGTCGCTGGATCGACCCCGCCCTCGATGCCCTCGCCGTCCGGTTGGTCGCAATCGGCGTGAACGCGAACGGCGTGACATGGGCAGGCTTCGCGTTGGCGATGGGCGCGGCGGGGGCGATTGCCGCGGCGTGGTATATTGCCGGAGCTGTGCTTCTGCTCGCATCGCGCTTGTGCGATGGGCTGGACGGACCCGTCGCCCGCGCCTCCGGCGGCGGCACGGACCTCGGTGGTTTTCTCGATATCGTGCTGGACTTTGCGTTCTACGGCGCGATCCCGCTTGCCTTCATCGTCGCGGACCCACCCGCGAACGCGGTGGCTGGCGGTGTGCTGCTGCTGGCGTTCTACGTCAACGGGGCCAGTTTCCTCACCTATGCGCTGATGGCCGAAAAGCGCGGCCTCAGTGCCGAAGCACGGGGTAGCAAGGCGCTGCTCTACACGGCCGGTCTGGCCGAAGGCACCGAAACGATCGTCGTGTTCGTGCTGATGTGCCTGGCACCGGCCTGGTTCGCGCCGATTGCTTACGGATTTGCTGCGGTGACGGTTCTCACGACCGCCACGCGCTTCGTCATGGCATACCGCACGTTCGGCTAGGGCCTGCGGCACACGGTCGGTTCGCCGTAGAGATAGCCGATACGGCGGATCGCGTCGTCGAGCGGCTCGCGCGCCACATCCATCGTGTGGCCATTGGCGTGCAGCAGCGTCTTGCCGTCCGTCATGATCCCCACATGCCCCTTCCAGAATACAAGATCACCACGGCGCAGGTCGTCGCGCGCGATGGCTTCGCCCAGCCTTTCCGCCTGCATGTCGCTATCGCGCGGTACGTCCCGTCCGGTCATCCGCATGGCCAGCGATATGATACCGGAACAATCGACCCCGAAGGCGCTGGCGCCGCCCCACAGATAAGGCGTGCCGACCATCACTTCTGCGACCGAAACGTAATCGGATGCCATATTCTCTACCGCCTGCAGATGCTGCGAGACCACGAAACGTCCGCCCGCGAGCGCTGCATAGATCGTGCCCCGCACCGTTTCCTCCCCCGCCACCCGCAGGTGGCACCCCATCGACAACGCATCGAGCACCGGCGTCTTCATGTCCGGGCGGCTGTAGAGAAACGTGCGTGGAACGCTCACCCGATGGGTCGGCGCTTCATGGCCGAAACGGATGGTGCCGGTCGGCACGTAGCCGACATAGCCATCCCGCGCGGACTGTATCCACGCCCAGCCATCCCGCTGCTCGAAGACCAGCGCCGGATCGCCCATCAGCATCTGGGTGTCCATTCCCGCCCCCGCCGAAGGACGCGGTTTCAGATCGACCACCGGCTGACGGATCGTCACCTTCCGGCCTGCAACGAACCGCTCCGCTTCCACCTGCCCCCGCAGGCGTTCGTCGGCAAGGTCCGGACGGAAGGCGTGCAGGCGGCGGTCGAGACTACGCATCCGGCAGGCTCAACCGGCAGGCCAGGTGCGCTCGATCTGGTCAAACAGTGCACGGATGGCTTGCGCCTCCCCACCCACCGGCGCGTGCGGCAGAGCGGTCGGCACCCAGCCGTAGATGTCGAAATGTGCCCAGGTCGCGGCTTTCTCCACGAACCTGTCGAGGAACAGCGCCGCGGTGATCGATCCAGCGAACCCGCCTGTTGAAATGTGGTTCACGTCCGCGATCTTGGACGACAGCATGGAGCGATAGCCGTCCCACAAGGGCATCCGCCAGAGCGGGTCGGCGGCGCGAGTGGACGCTTCCGCGAGGTCGGCGGCGAAACCATCGTCGTGGGCGTAGAACGGCATCACTTGCGGCCCAAGCGCAACACGCGCCGCGCCGGTCAGCGTTGCCATGTCGACCAGCAGGTGCGGCTGCTCTTCGTCGGCCAGCGCAAGGCAATCCCCCAGCACCAGCCGCCCTTCGGCGTCCGTATTGCCGATCTCCACGGTGATCCCCTTGCGCGACGGCAGGATATCGCCCGGGCGGAAGGCGTTACCAGCTATGCAGTTTTCCACCGCCCCCACGATGAGGCGCAACCGCACCGGCAGCCTGCGCGCCATGATGGCGTGGGCCAGCGCCATCACGTTGGCCGCGCCCCCCATGTCCTTCTTCATCAGCCCCATCGTGGCACCTGACTTGATGTTCAGCCCGCCGGTATCGAACGTCACGCCCTTGCCCACAAGCGTCACCTTCGGTGCGTCCTCGGCGCCCCAGACCATGTCGAGCACCCTCGGTGCCTGTGCGCTGGCACGGCCTACGGCGTGGAGCATGGGAAAACCGGAGAGCGTGTCGTCCCCGACCGTCACCGTAACGTCCGCACCGTGTTCGGAGGCCAGCGTTCGGAACGCGGTTTCCAGCGCGTCCGGCCCCATGTCGTTGGCGGGTATGTTGATGAGATCGCGGGCGATGAACACGGATTGGGCCAACGCCCGCTCTCTGCTGTCCAGCGTGACGGCGAGTTGCGGCATCGGGCGGCTTTCCGCCCGGTAGCGGGTGAACTCGTAGCCACCCATCGCCCAGGACAATGCCGCTTGGTTCGGCGCATCGTCCGGTAGGCGATAGCTGCCCTGGGGCAACGAATTGGCAAGCCCACCAAAGGCCAGCGGTCCCTTGTCGAGCGTTGCAAGAATGCGGTCGATGCCGCCCTTGCCGTCCGCCACCGCGCACCACTGCCCGGCCTTGGCCCGAAAGCCGCATGCCTTTGCCCATCGCGCCAAATCGGGGTTCAGGTCGTCGGCCTTGCCTTCTGCAACCAATTCGATGGCAATCGTGTCGGCGGCGTCGGCATCCGCGAACAGGGCGGCAGGGTCGGTTTCGTAGAACATTGGGATGGGTCCGTCGGTGCAATGGGCGACGCGCGCCGCGCCGGTTTTAACCAAGCATTAGGGTTAACAGATTATTTTCGCCACCACGAACCCCATGCCCTGCACCTTCCCGCAGCGCGCTATCCGACAGGTCATCATGGCGTCCACCCTCTCCCGTTTCTGCACCACCGCAGCCCTTGCCGTCGTCATTGCTACGACCGGCTGCGCTAGCAAGCGCATGACGACGGGGTCGGTGCCCAAGCATCTGCAAAAACCCGTCTCGTCCATGAACCAGACCGAACTGCAGCAGACGACGGAGTTCTGGCGCAGCCGCTACGAGAAGCACCCGAAAGACAAGGAAGTCGGGCTGCAATTCGCAACGTCGCTACGCACCACAGGTCGCAACGAGCAGGCGCTTGCCGTCATGGAGCAGGTCGTCATCCACCACCCGGAAGACCGCGCGGTGCTCGCCGCTTACGGCAAGGCGCAGGCCGGTGCCGGACAGTTGAAAGCCGCGCTCGATACCATCCAGCGCGCCCACACGCCGGACAATCCCGACTGGAAGCTGCACTCGGCGCAGGGCGCGATCTACGATCAGATCGGCGAACCCAAACTTGCGCGACTGCAATATGCCAAGGCTCTTGAGATCAAGCCGAACGATCCATCGGTCCTATCCAATCTCGGCATGTCCTATCTGCTGACCGGCGATCTGCCGGGTTCTGAAACCTATCTGCGCAAGGCGCTGCAGCAACAGGGCGCGGATAGCCGCGTGCGGCAGAACCTGGCTCTTGTCATCGGCCTTCAGGGCCGTTTCGACGAGGCCGAAACGGTTGCAGCGGGCGAATTGCCACCCGCGGAAGCGGAAAAGAACGTCGCCTTCCTGCGCCAGATGCTGACGGAGCAGAATGCGTGGAACGAACTGAAGGATGAGGATGCCAGTTAGGCGTTAGGTGCTTCGGTAAAGCGCCAGACTCTCCTCCGCCTGCGCTACTACTGCACGCACGATCTCGCCAGCGGGAAGCACGGCATCGATCAGGCCCGTCGCCTCGCCCACGAACGTGTTGGCTGTCTCGGTATCGCCCGCATTCCACGCCGCACGCCACCTGTCGGCCTCCGCGTCGGCCACCGCCAGCAATCCGTCGATGTCGTCATGCCAGCGGTCCGTAAACGCGTTCTTCAACACCCGCGCCGTGTAGCGGTCCGGCCATTTGAGGTGCCGGGCGATATCCATAACGCTGGAGCGGATCGTGTCGTCGCCGGTCGCATCGATTGCCGCTTCCAGCATGGCGGGATGGACGATCGCCTCCTCGCTCGCCCAGAAGCGGGAACCGACGAGCACGCCGTCTGCCCCAAGCATGAGGGCAGCCGCCAGTCCGCGCCCGTCCGCGATCCCCCCGGCTGCGGCCAGTAGCGCATCCGCGTGGTGGAGGGCGAGCCAGTCCGCAACCTCCGGCACCAGTGTCATCGTGGCCCGACTATCCCCATGCCCCCCTGCTTCGGCCCCCTGCGCGACGATGAGCGACGCGCCGCAATCGGCGGCGCGTTTGGCGTCGCCCAACGTCTGCACCTGGCAGGCCAGCCGTGTGCCATTGTCGGTGATGACGGGAGCGAGGGGAGCCGGGTCGCCGAAGGACAGCATCAGCAGTTCCGGTGACCGGGCCAGCACGGCATCCAGCACGGCTCTATCGGCGATATTCCACGTGATGAACCCGCATCCGACCCGAGCATTACCCGCCGCGCTGAACTGCGCATCCAGCCAGTCCGGGTCGCCATAGGCGCCGCCGATCAGCCCGAGCCCCCCGGCGTTCGTCACGCTGGCGGCAAGACGACCCCCGCCGGCGAACGCCATGGGGGCCGACAGGATGGGATGCTCGATCGCGAGCGCGCGGGTCAGTCGGGTGTTGAGCGCCATGCGCCCTAGTTAACTGGATTGGCCGCAAATGTCGCCATCACCGAAATGATTGCCGGCCCGAGAATGACGGCGAACAGGACGGGCAGGAAGCACACCATCATCGGCACGGTGAGTTTCGGCGGCAGTTGAGCCGCCTTCATCTCCGCCTTGTTCATGCGCTGATCGCGATTTTCCTGGCTGAGCACACGGAGTGCGGAAGCGAGAGGCGTGCCGTATTTTTCCGCCTGAATGAGCGACAGCACAACGTTCTTTACCGCTTCCAGCCCGGTGCGCTTGACGAGGTTGTGGTAGGCCACCTGCCGATCGGAAAGGTAGGACAGTTCGGCCACCGTGATCGTCAGTTCCTCGGCGAGCGGAATGGATTGCTGGCCGATTTCCGAGGCGACCTTGCGGAACGCGGCTTCGATCGACATGCCGGATTCCACGCAGATGAGCGACAGATCGAGCGCGTCGGGCCAGGCCATCGTGATCGAAAGCTGACGGTTCTTCGCCCGGCTGCGGATGATCAACAGCGGAAGATAGAACCCGGCATAAGCCGCGCCGCCGATATAGGCGAATTTCTTGATGCCGGAGAAGTCCGCCGGATTGTTGAGGACGAAAACGTAGAGCGCACCCAGGGCGCCGAAGACGAACGGCAGCAGAAACCGGCAGGCGAGAAACAGGAACAGGGGCGGCTGCCCGCGATAGCCTGCATGAAGCAGCATTTCCTCGGTCTTTTCGTCGGCCAAAGCCGATTTCAAGCTGAGTTTCTCCACGAAGCTGACGAGGAGCGGGTTGGCCTCCTTGCGCTTGGACATGCCGCGCTTGTTGGCTTCCTTTTCATCGTGCAACCGCTGCCGTTCCCGCTTGCGGATGGCGTCGCGTTCCAGCGCCACCACCTTCATGCGGTCGTTCAGCTGGTTCTTTGCGAACACCGGAATGAGCAGCGTTAGGATCGTGGCGAACACGGCCAGAGCCGTGGCACCGGCGGCGACGTTCTGGGGAGCGAGAAGAAGATCGAACATGGGTGTCTGGTCCTAGAATTTGAAGTTGATCATCTTCTTCATGATGAGAATGCCGGCGGTCATCGAAATGGCGCACCCGGCCAGCGTCTTGTGCCCGCCGCTCGTGGTGAACAGCGGCATCAAATAGTCAGGCGTGGTGACGAACACGAGACCGGCCACCACGAACGGCAGCGAGCCGATGATGATCGCCGACGTCTTGGCTTCCGACGACACGGCCTTGATCTTGTCGGCCATCTTGCGCCGTTCGCGCAGCACCTTGGACAATCCGCCAAGCGCTTCTGAGAGATTGCCCCCGGCTTGCGACTGGATGGCAATGACGATGGCGAAGAAGTTGGTCTCCGCCGTCGGAACGCTTTCGTACAGGCGTTCGCAGGCTTGCGGGACCGTGATGCCCATCTGCTGGGCCTCGATCATCTTCTGGAACTCGCCCCGCACCGGTTCGTCGGAATCCTTGGCGATTATCTTCAGGCAATCCCCCAGCGGCAGGCCGGACCGTATACCGCGCACGATGATGTCGACGGCGTTGGGAAAGATCATGATGAAGGCGCGGAACCGTCGTTTGCGCTTGAAGGTGACGAACCAGCGCGGCAGGCCGAACCCGGCCACGAAGGCGGCCGCAGCCGACATCCACAGCGGCGCTGCGGCGAAAACGGAGAACAGGACGAAGACCCCAGCGCCAAGAATGGCCGAGACCATGTAGAATTTCTGAACGCTGATATCCATGCCGGCCTGCACCAGCTTCATGTTCAGCGGAGGATTGTCGGCCTTCTTGCCGGCAGCACGCTGCATCTCCACGCTTTTCAGCGTGTCCTCACGCTTCTTGCGCTGGGTCTTCTTGTCGACGACCTTGCCGTCGCGCGTGACGACCTGCTTGGCGGAATTGACCTTCTGCATCCGCGCTTCGGATTTCTTGGCGTTTTCGAATGTCGAGTAAAAGATGCCGTAGCCCAGACACACGACCGTCAGAACGACGAGGCCGATGGCGAACAGCATGGCGGGTTGCAATCCGAACATAGCGTAGCTCCCTATTCCCGACCGTTGGAAGGCGCGCCTTCGGACGAGTCGAGCGCCTTGGAAAGCCGCTCCTCCTCGTTGTAATAGCGTGCCTTTTCCCACAACAGCGGGCGTCCGATACCGGTCGACTGGTGGTTGCCGATGATCTTTCCGTCCGGGGTTTCGCCGGTCATGTTGTAGACGAAGATGTCCTGCGTGATGATGACGTCACCCTCCATCCCCATCACTTCGGTGATGTGCGTGATGCGGCGCGACCCGTCACGCAGGCGCTGCGCCTGAATGATGATGTCGACAGAGCCCGAGATCATCTCGCGCACCGTGCGCTGCGGCAGGGAGAAGCCGCCCATGGCGATCATCGATTCCATCCGCGACAGACACTCACGGGGCGAGTTGGAGTGGATCGTGCCCATGGAGCCGTCATGACCCGTATTCATGGCCTGCAACAGGTCGAAGACTTCCGGCCCGCGAACCTCACCAACGATGATGCGCTCGGGGCGCATGCGCAGGCAGTTCTTGACCAGATCGGTCATGGTGATCGTGCCTTCGCCTTCCAGGTTCGGCGGTCGCGTTTCCAGCCGCACCACATGGGGCTGCTGAAGCTGCAGTTCGGCGGAATCTTCGCAGGTGATGACCCGCTCGTCGGTGTCGATGTAGTTCGTCAGGCAGTTCAGCAGCGTCGTCTTGCCCGAACCGGTGCCGCCGGAAATGACGATGTTGCAGCGTACCCGGCCGATGATCTTCAGCACGTCCGCGCCCTCGGGCGAAATGGCACCGAACTTCACCAGCTGGTCGAGGGTCAGCTTGTCCTTCTTGAACTTACGAATGGTCAGCGTCGGGCCGTCCAGCGCCAGCGGCGGTGCGATGACGTTGACGCGCGAACCGTCGGCAAGGCGCGCGTCGCATATGGGGGATGAATCGTCGACCCGGCGACCGACCTGCGAAACGATACGCTGGCAGATATTCATCAACTGGTCGTTGTCGCGGAAGCGCACATTGGTCTTCTGCGTCTTGCCGTCCACCTCGATGAACGTGTCGAAGGCACCGTTGACCATGATGTCGGCAATGTCGTCGCGCGCCAGCAACGGCTCCAGCGGGCCGTAGCCCAGTACGTCGTTGCAGATATCGGCAAGCAGTTCTTCCTGCTCGGAAATCGACATGACGATGGATTTGATCGCCACGATGTCGTTGACGATATCGCGGATCTCTTCCCGCGCACCCTCGTTGTCCAGCTTGGAAAGCTGGGATAGGTCGATCGTGTCGATCAGTGCGGAGAAGACCTGCTTCTTGACCGTGTAATAGTCTTCCGACTTGATCTTCACATCCTGCGGCGCGACGTAGGCGATAGGCGGTGCCTTTAGCTTCGGCTTTGGTTCGGGCAGCGGCTCCATCTTCGGTGGCGGCGGTGCCGCATTCGCGGATGGCGCAGCCGGTGGCGCCTTCTGGACAGCCTCGGGCATGTCGAGTGGCTTGAAGGCGGACGGGGCGCCATCGCCGGAAGGTGTGTTACCGCGTTTACCGAACATGCTTGAAACCACTCACAATACTGGCGGACACGACGCGTCCGCTTCTCAATTTCGGGATGATCGCCATCCCGTATGTCAGCCCTTGCGCCCACCGAGGCGCGACAGCAGGCTGCCCATGGACATGCCGGCTTTTTTCGGTGCCGCCGTGTCCCTGCGCCCCGTCAGGGTTTGGGCCAGAGCGAACAGGCTGTTGGAAATCTCGTTCTTCGGGTCGGTTTCGGAAATCATCTGCCCGTTATTGGCGGCCAGTCCGAATAGTCCAGGATCGAAGGGCACGACGATCGCCGGGTCGAGCCCGAGCGGCTGCGTGAAGTCGGCGACCGAAATCTCCGGCTTCTTCGGCACACCGACCTGATTCAACACCAGATAGGGCTTCGAATCATTGGGCCGCAGCCCGGCCAGCGTGTCGATGAGGTTCTTCGTGTTACGCAGGCTCGCCAGATCGGGAGTTGCCGTGATGACGACCTTGTCGGCGGTGGCCAGGGTCTGCTTCACCCAGCCGGTCCACATATGCGGCAGGTCGATGATGACGTTGGGCGTGCCGCGCTGGGCGACGTCCAGAAGGGAAGCGAAGTCGTCGGCGTTGAAATCGTACTCCCGGTCCAGCGTCGAGGGAGCCGCAAGCAGGGAAAGATGATCGGAACACTTTGCCAGCAACCGGTCGAGAAACGTGTCGTCCACCCGTTCCGAGGAGAACACGGCGTCGGCCACGCCCTGCGTGGGATCCTGATCGAAATCGATGTTGGCCGTGCCGAAAGCCAAATCGAAATCGGCAAGCAGCACGTCGGAGGAGAACTGCGAAGCGATCGACCACGACACGTTGTGCGCGATGGTCGACGAGCCCGTGCCGCCTTTCGAACCGATGAAGGCGATGGACTGGCCAAGCGGCGGCGCGTCGGGGGAGACGAACAGCTTCGACACGATGCCCATGATGTCGGACATGGAGACCGGTGCCACGAGATATTCGGCGACCCCGCGACCGGACAGTTCGCGGTAAAGCGCCACGTCGTTGCGATGACCGATGACGACCACGTTGGTGCCCTCGTCGCAGACATCGGCCAGCTCTTCCAGCTCCACCAGCAACCGGCCCGCATCGTGCTTGGATTCCACGATGATGAGGTTGGGTGTCGTGGCGTGCTGATAGAGTTCGACCGCAGCGGCGATGCCGCCGAGTTGAACCTTGACATGCGCCTTGCTCATGCGGCGGTCCTGGGAGGCGGAGTCGATGGCGGAAGCCACGATCTCGCTTTCGCAGAATGCCTGGATCGACACGCGGGGAACGGGGCGGATACCCTCCAGATTGCCCGACGGGGACGCCTGGCCCGCATCGGCGAAAGCCGACGACGGGGCTGCGAACAGGGCGGGATCGAGAGGGTCGCGCGATCCGTCGGAAGCTTCGCTCGTCTGGTCTTTTTGCATGGTTGCTGAACTGTCGGACATGATGTGCGTCTCGCCGTAATCGCGTGTGGGATCTACTGCAGAGCAGCGGTGGACGGGGTGTAGGTCGACTGGGAGGCAGTGCCTTCACCGGCGATGTATTTGCCGATGACATTCGTGCGGCGTGCCGGCTCGATCAACGCAGGAGCCCGCGGGCCAAGCAGATCGGCAGGATTGTCCACCATCTCCGCAAGGTTGTTCTGCGAGGCGCAGCCGAAATTGTGGTAGTTGGAGTTGTCGGCCGTATCGGTCAGGTCTTTGTTCCACTTGCCGCAACCGGTCACGCTGGCGGTGACTGCACGGTAGGCGATGCGAACCGGTGCCGCCGCACCGTGGGCGCTGGCATCGTATCCACCGATATGAACGGCGTGGGAGGGAACGCCCTCCGCGCGCAGTACGCCGGCGATCGTGTTGGACGCATGGCGCGCCGCCTGATGGTTGCCGGAACCGCCGGGCACCAGAACCTGCATCGCGGAACCCTTCTCGCGGTGATAATCGGCGGCGAACGCCATGACCGACTGTTTCGCGTCCAGCGTCAGGCCGCTGGAATGGGACCCGACGGGCACATCCAGAACGCGCTGGCGCTCGTCGAGCACGATGGGGTGCGTCTGCTTGTAGGAAGCGGGCGTGCTGCCGACCGAGAAGTGGCGGGAGGAATGGTTGGCACATCCTGCAAGCAAGCTGGTCGCGGCGATGGTCGCAACGGTGGCCGCAAGGATCGTGGAACGGTGTTTTGAACGGGTCATGGTGAGGGTTCCGCGATGTTTACTTGAGGATGAAGCCGATGGAGCCGGTGTAGCGGCCCTTGGGCAGGTTGCCCTGTTTGGTGCCATAGACGCGGTTGACCCGGCCCATGAAGTAGCCCGCAGCGTCGGATGCCGGCTGGAAGTTCTCGTCCGGCTGGGCGATCTTGGCCCGTGCCGTGGGGCGCACCAGATAGGGCGTGACCACCAGAACCAGCTCCGTCTCGTTGCGCACGAATTCGCGGGACCGGAACAGGGAGCCGAGAACTGGAATGTTTTTCAGACCAGGAAAGCCCGTCACAGTCTGGCGCACATCGTCCTGCACCAGCCCGCCGATCACCATCGAACCGCCGGACGGAAGTTCCACCGTCGTATCGGCCAGGCGTTTGCGCATGCCGGGGATCGGGATCCCCTCACAAAATGTGATGGAGCCAGCCGAGGTCGGCTCGTTCACTTCGGTGTGGATCTTCAAGGAAATTCGACCGGCGGAAAGAACGACCGGCGTAAAGGCGAGAACGATGCCGTACTCTCTTTGAGTGACGGAAATACTCGTTCCGTCCTCACCGCATTCCACTGATTCCGGTGTCGAGATCGTACCGCCGACACGAAATTCGGCAGCTTCCCCTGAAATCGCTGTCAGACTGGGCTCTGCGAGCGTCCGCATGACGCCGGCCTGTTCCATGGCCCGCAAGCGTGACTGAATAGTGTTCAAACCGCTTAAGGCGCTCACCGTGCTCTCGGTGCCAAACAGCGGATTGTCGGCAAACTTACCGGCACCCACCACGTTGAAGCCGAATCCTTCGTCTCCACGCGGGTTAGTGATGCTGCTCGTCACCCCGAGCTGCTTGACGACGTTGCGGCGAATTTCCGCCAGCGTGACCTTCAACTGCACCTGATCGACACCGTCGATCTTGATGAGGTTGACGACGCGGGACTCTTCCTCTTCCTCGAAGATGACCGTGGAGGCGTTGGATGGGAGCGGATTGGCGTCGGGCAGTTCCTCGCCACCATTGACATAGATTTCCGCCAGCGACACGGCGCGGGATGATTCCAGCGCGTTGGAGGCCGTGCCGGTCAGCACCACGTTGTCGTTGACCATCTCGGCACGGATGTTGGAATTCGGAATGAACCGGGCAATGAGTTCCTCAAGGCCCGCAATGTCGCGTTCGATGCGAATTTCCAGCGCCGCGATCTGCTCGCCGCGGCCGTTGAAGACGAACAGGTTCGTCTGGCCCACCAGCTTGCCGAAGATGTAGAGGCGCCGCGAAGTGCGGGTGACGGCGTCCGCCACCTTTGGGTTGGCAACGAGAATGTCGTGGGCATCTTCCGGCAGGTCGATGACGATCGACTTGTTGAGACCCAGATTGACCGCCCGCGTCTGCCCGCCGGTACCCGGCGCGATGCTGATGCGGTTCTGCGAGGCTGCCTGAGCCTGCGGATTGGCGACCATGACTTCCGCCAACGGGGCCACCGCGACCACGAAGGCCAGGGAGAGGGCGCTGGTGTGGGCGGCCAGCGAGCGGGTCAGTTTCCTGATCGGGCTGTCTGAACGGGCGGTGGGGTTATGTCGTGCCATGCCGGTCGGTCCTGCTGAATGGGGTGTCGGGTGGCCGTGAAGCCGCTGATTTGGGTGGGCCATCAGTTCGTCGTCTTCCGCACCACTTCGGTCGAACCGAAGCGGATGAGGCGGATCGGCCCGTTCTGTTTCTTGCCGTTCTGGACGAGGTGGCTCGCGCCGCCATCGCCGTCGCCGGAATCTTCGACGCTGCGCAGGGCGAGCGTCAGTTCACCATCGCTGATCGAATTGGAGACGGAGACGATCTCGACCTGTTCGGGGGACAGTTCCAGCGTGGCGGTTTCGCCGACGATGGTCTTCTCGCCGTTCTGGTCCTCGATGACCTGATCGATGGCGAGCACCCGCACGTTGGTGAGCACCCGCTCGGTGATCCACGTCTGCTTGTCATCCTCGTAGGTCATGATGACGTCGACATAGTCTTCGGGAAGGATGAACCCGCCGGCGGCGCGGTCGGCCTGAATGCGGATGGCGACGGCCTGCTTGCCGGCTGGCAGCACGGCGGACATGTAACCGGACTCCGAGCGCACCAGCTTTTCCTCGCGGATCGGCTCACCGGCGAAGAACCGGGTGCGGGCGATGGCGGTGGACATCTCGTCGATGGCTTCGGGACGGTCGACTTCCAGAATGAACTCGCCGCGCACGCCGGAAGCCGGCCATTCCTGCCAGGTCAGGCGCTCGCCGTTCAGCTCGGTGCCCATGGGAATGTCATTGGCTGCAACCAGAACGCGCTCCAGGTCGATCTGCTCGATCACGGGCTGGTCCAGGTCGACCACCTGGGGCGGGGCGGTCAGGTTCATCATGATGAAGCCGGCCACGACTGCGGCGATGAAGGCAACACCGATCAGCATCAACTGAATGGGTTTCATGAGAGTGGCTCCGAACGAACACGTGGATTTGTCTGGCCCAACCTTGCCCCGGCATTGGTGTATTTATGGTTAAGGCAATCTTGTTCGGCATGGTGAAGGAGCAATTAACCCGCCACGGGAGACAAAAAACCCGCCGGATGACTTGGTCATCGGCGGGTCATCGGCGGGCTGGTGGCTGGTTTAATGCGTTGGGCTGAGGTCGATACTTACCCGGCCAGCGTGCCGTGCACGGCGTAGCCGAACCATGGTGTCGCCGCGAACAGGTAAAGCGCCGCCGGACCGAGCGCCGCCCCGTAGGGCACGCCTTCCTTCGGCTTGTGCAGCCGCACCAGCCATTCGTAGTCCATCAGCTTCGGCGGCAGGGGCCAGCAGCGCAGCATCACGATGCCGATCGTCAGCAACCCACCCAGCAACGCGGCCATGACGATGTAGACCAGCGTGTCGTTCGGCCCGAACCACAAGGCGGACGCCGCCAGCAGTTTCGCGTCCCCGCCTCCCATGAAGCCGAAGGCGAAGAACACGAACCCGACCAGCAGCACCCCGGCCGCAACGGCGAAATGCAGTCCCATCGTCGTCATGTCCATGCCCGCCAGCGGGGCCAGGACGAGAAAGGATGCGACGAGCACGACATTGATCCGGTTGGGGATCGTCATCGTGAACAGATCGAAGAACGTGGCGAAGATCATGCAGACCGGGAAGATGGCCAGAATGGCAATTCCGACGAAGTCGCTGGCCAGGGTGGGGGCAAGGGTGGGCATTGAACGTCTCCACGGGTCCGCGAACGCCGCAACCTGGCTTCGCTCATTCGTTTCAAACTAGAAGGGAAGTCTTGCGACAATGTTATCGAGGGCCGTTCTCGATACCACGAAGGAGCGTGCGACAAACGAAAAGGCCGCTCCGGTTTCCCGAAGCGGCCTTTCTGGAAAGCCCCGCCCGGCTTTCGCCGGTGGCAGGGCCAAATGCGCTTAGCGCAGGCTGCGGGCGGCCTTGTTGAACGTGTTGCTCAGGCTCGTGCCCACGGACGAGAAGGCGGTGATGCCTGCAACCGAGATGAGCGCGGCCAGCAGGCCGTATTCGATTGCGGTTGCGCCGGATTCGTCTTTGTAGAAGCGTGCGATGGTTTTCATGATGTTGGTCCTAACTCCACTTGTTTACAGCTACGTTCGACAGATGTTTCTCCGTCTGAACTGACCTCAACCTACCCCCCATCCCCGAAGGCCCACTTAACGAAGGTGGTGAACGAAGCGTGTGCGGTGCCGATTGCATTTATGTGGTGAACGCGCGTTTAAGCGATGCATGAACGGCGACAGACCGGCAGCGCGCAAAACGAAACCGGGGCAGCCAAATGGCCACCCCGGTTCGGTCGTTCGGGCCCGCAAGATCATGCGGGCATGTCCGTCAGCCTTAGCGCAGGCTGCGGGCGGCCTTGTTGAACGTGTTGCTCAGGCTCGTGCCCACGGACGAGAAGGCGGTGATGCCTGCAACCGAGATGAGCGCGGCCAGCAGGCCGTATTCGATTGCGGTTGCGCCGGATTCGTCTTTGTAGAAGCGTGCGATGGTTTTCATGATGTTGGTCCTAACTCCACTTGTTTACAGCTACGTTCGACAGATGTTTCTCCGTCTGAACTGACCTCAACCTAACCCCCCATCCCCGAAGGCCCGCTTAAGGAAGGTGGTGAAGAAATCGTATCGGTCGAGCCTGCGTAAAGTCTGGTGAACCAAACCTTTGCCGATAGCGGACCTGTCCAGATCGTGACCGGTTCATACGGCTTTGCACTATAGAAGAGTCCGTGTGCGCTATTTCGCCAATACAGCCGATACCGGCCCGGTTCGGACTGCAACGGTCATCCATCCGCCGCTAACCGTTCCTTCACCATTCCCGGTCACATTGGGTGCACCATAGCCGCGTCCGGTATCGTTCCATGATGTCTTCCATGTCGAAATTCCTGCCCAACGTCCGCGCATGTGCATTTGCGCTGGGCGCCGGTGTCGTGATGGCCGCTTTGGCGCCGATATCCGCGGCGCAGGCCTCCGACAATATCGACGACGCGTTGAAGGTGACGATCGACCGCGCCAAGGTCGTGCGCATCGCGCGCTCCGCCGATACCGTCATCGTCGGTAACCCGGCCATCGCCGATGCCACCATTCAGGATGCCCAGACGATCGTCCTGACGGGCCGCTCCTTCGGCGTGACCAACCTGATCGTGTTGGACTCCAACGGCGACCCCGTCGTGGACGAGACCATCGTCGTCACCGGCCATGAAGGCAATACGGTGCGCATCTACCGCCAGGCGGTGCGCGAGACCCTTGCCTGCTCCCCGGTCTGCGAACCCACGCTGACGATCGGCGACGACGCCATAACCTTCAATTCGGCCCAGCAGCAGATCAACCAGCGCAACACCCTGTCCGACCAGGCCGCCCAGCGCCGCTAGTCTCGGTTTGCGTCGAAAGACGCACAATTTGCGTAGGCGCGCATAAGCGTTCGGTTAACGCTCTCTTTGCCAATATTCAAACGAGCGGCGTTCGCCCCAACCCAAGTGTAACCAATTGAACCTATCGTAGCGCCATAAAGCGACACCGATCAGGTTCAACCATGACACCCAGCGACACGCCGACTCGACCGACCGATGGTCAATTCCGCCGACGCTCCCGGACCCGAACGCGGCATATTTCAGCGCATGCGGCGGTGTACCTCCGCGTTCCGCCGCGACGACCGCGGCGCGACGGCGATCGAGTTCGCCATCGTGGCCGTGCCGTTCCTCACCATCATCATGGCGACCATGGAAGTCGGCATCCACTATTTCGCCGCCCGCACGATGGATTCCGGCGTCGACAAGGTCGCCCGCCTGCTGCGCACCGGTCAGATGCCGCCATCGTCCGCCGTCGGGCAGTTCCGCCAGGCGTTGTGCGACGAGGCCGGTGTCGGCGGCACGCTGTTCCTGTTCGATTGCAACAAGTTCAAGATCGACGTGCGCGAAATCGCCCGCTTCACCCCGCAGACGACACCGCGCAAGCCGGATGGCAGCCTCGACGAGGGCGCATTGCAATTCTCGCCCGGCGGCCCGGAAACGGTGAACATGGTGCGGGTCTATTACGAATGGCCCGCATTCCTGAACTGGGCGGGGTTCGACGCCGACGATAACGATATGAGCGTACCGGAATGGAGCGGCAACAAGCGCCTCTTCGCCGCGGTCAGCATGTATCGCAACGAGCCGTTCGATCCGTAGGCGCTCTTCGCCATCCCCATTCCGACCTTCCCCGTTTCTGGAGACGACCATGTCCCCCACATCGCACCAAACCGGCATTCTCGCCCGCATCGCATCCGCCACGAAGATCCGCCATTTCAAGCGCGACGAGAGCGGGCTTGGCGATGACCGAGTTTGCCATCATCGCACCCTTTCTCATCACCGCATGGCTGGGCGCGACGACATTTGCCGACCTGCAGACCGTCTCCAACCGCACCAGCAAGGTGGCGGCCACCGTCTCCGATATCATCGCGCAGGGTGAAACCGTCAGTCAGGCGCGGGCGGACGCAGCCTTTTCGGCGGCCGACGCCATCCTCGGCCCAGGTGTCGCCGCGCGCATGAACCTGTATGTGGCGGGTCTCGAAATCCAGCCCAACGGCAGACCGATCGTGAAATGGTCCTACGGCTACCGGGGCAGCAGCAAGCCAACCGTGGGTCAGGTCTATCCGATCAACGGCAGCACGAACGTGACCCTGCGCAACGATTTCGTCGTCACGGCGGAAGCCAGGGTGAACCATAACCCTGTCTTCGCCCAGTCCCTGACCGGAACGCAGGTCTACAATTACGACGCCTACAACGTGCCCCGCAACGGGCGCGAGATCAAAGTCGAATAGCCTAGGGTCTGGACCTATTAATCTGACCGGTATGGTTGGAGCCAATTTTTGCTGTGGCGAGGAGCCTGAGCGCAGGAAACCTCCCGGTTTTCAAGCTCGGGCGACGACGTCCACAGCGTAAATTGGCCCAATCCGAAGGACGGTTGATATTGACGGCGCATTTCCGCGTCAAAGTCTTCAACCGGGCCTTGGGCCCGCTTTTCAGACTTTTCCTAAAACTGCTTGCGATATCAAACGCCATAGCGGCCAGATTAATAGGTCCAGACCCTAGCGGGCAGCGACCCCGAGCAGGGATTCCATACCCCCCGACACGATGATCGACGTGGCGAAGATCAGGGCGAACAGCCCTGTCGCCACGCCGGTCGTCACCAGCATCGTATCGCGCATGATGCGCACCCCTGCCACGCACACGAAGCCGAAGCTCAGTAGCGTCACCACCACCCAGAACCCGCCGGTGCCGCCGATCCAGGCATAGGCGAAGGCCAGCGGCAAGAAGAACGCGGAGACGAGGGCGTTGGCCCAGTTGTTGACGATGAGGCAGGCGTTGAACCGGGGCGCGTATTGCGGCATCCGGCACAGCAGGGACAGCACGAAGACGAAGGCCAGATAGCTGCTGAACGTGGCGATCGACGACAGGGTCACATATCCGAACCGCCCCATATCCGGCACCTGCCCGGCCTCCAGCCGTGCCGAATAGCCCAGCGAATGGGCGCAGGCGTCGATCAGCACCATCAACACCACACCGAAGAACGACAGCCGTAGCGCAGCGTCCGACGTGGCGATGCGGTCCATGCCCCGCCCCCGCGCGGCGTTGCGCCCAAGCATGATATCCAAAGTACCGCCCAGAAACTCGTCGAGGGCATTCATGCGGCGGCGTCCGGTGGCGCGGCGAAATAAGTGTCGATGAAGCGCCCGTAGATCTCCGTCAGCGCGTCGAGATCGGCCAGTGCGACCCGCTCGTCCACCTGATGCATCGTCTTGCCGACCAGCCCGAACTCCGCGACCGGGCAGACGTCCTTGATGAAGCGCCCGTCCGAAGTGCCGCCGCCGGTGGACAGGTCCGGCACCCGCCCCGTCACGTCCTCCACGGCCTGCGACAGCGCACCGATTAGCGCGTCGTCCTTCGTCAGGAACACGTGGCTGGGACGGTCCGCCCATTTTATGGACCATCGCGCCGGGCCGCGGTCCGGTCGCAGGGTCGTGTCGGCGGCGGCCTTCGCGCAGCGCCGCTCGACTTCCGCCATCATCGTGTCCGCCGTCCATGTATCGTTGAAGCGCACGTTGAACCGCAGCGTGGCGCGGGCGGGCACCACGTTGAACGCCGGGTTGCCGCTATCGATGGAGGTGACTTCCAGATTCGTCGGCTGAAACGTGTCGGTGCCGTGGTCGTAAGGTTCGCCCATCAGTTCCACCGCGATCATGGCCGCCGCCCGCGTCGCGTTGTCGGCCAGGTGGGGATAGGCCGCGTGCCCCTGCACGCCCTCGACCGTCACCGTGCCGGAGACGGACCCGCGCCGCCCGATCTTGATCGCATCGCCCAGCACATCGGGGTTGGTCGGCTCGCCCAACAGGCAGGCGTCGATGGTCTCCCCCTGCTCCGTCCAGCCATTTCAGCAGGGCCAGCGTGCCGTTGATCGCGGGCCCTTCCTCGTCGCCGGTAATCAGCAGCGAGATCGACCCGGGCACCGGTCTTTCCGGCTTCCAGATGCGCTTCGACGGCCGCGACGAAACAGGCGATGCCACCCTTCATGTCCACCGCCCCGCGCCCGAACATCTCGCCGTCCACGACTTCGCCGGAAAACGGCCCTTCGCGCCAGTCGCTCTCGTCTCCCGGTGGCACCACATCGGTGTGCCCGGCAAAGCACAGGTTAGGCCCATCGGTGCCGAGGCGCGCATAAAGGTTCTCCACATCCGGGGTGTCGGGAGCCGAAAAGCTGCGTCGCTCGACGCGGAAACCGAGAGCTTCCAGCCGTGACTGCAGCACGTCGAGCGCACCGCCCTCGGCCGGTGTGACGGAAGGGCAGCGGATGAGATCGCGCAGGATCTGCGCTGGCGGAGAAAGGGTCTGGGTCATGGCCCGCTTGTAGGCGCGCCGCCTGCCGCGTCAATCATGCGCCACGCTACCGATCGCCGCCATAGGCACCCACGCCGGGCAGGATGAAAACCGTGGGGCGGTCCGGCAAACTGCGCAGCGAAACCCGCAGGCGGTTCTCGCTCAACCGCTCCCGCGCGAACCCGTCGCCGAGATAGTTCAGAAACTCCGGCAACGCGCCATAGCTGCGCACATGCATCGGCAGCACGATGGACGAGCGCATTCGGTCCAGTATTTCCTTGGCGGACACGTGGGTCATGGTGATGCCCCCGTCGACGGGCACCATCACCACATCCAGCCGTCCGATCTTGGCATATTGATCGTCCGACAGCCGGTGGTGCAGATGGCCAAGATGCCCGATGCACAGGCCGGCGACTTCAAAGATGAAGATCGAATTGCCGTCCGGCACCGTGCCGAAGCGCATGATGTCGGTGGTCACGTTGCGCACGAGAATGTCGCCCACCATCAGGTTGTGACGCGCGATGTCGCCATCCTCGCCCCAGCCCCGCATGACGTATTTCGTCTCCGGCTGGATACGGTCGGTCCAGTGGGAGGAATGCGCCCGGTTCATCGTCACGCCCAGCGGCACGACCGGGTCGGTCATCCACCCGGCATAGTCGGTGGCGATCGTCGCGCCGGTCGGGCTTTCGATGAGGTAGGTCGAATGGCCCTGAAACGAGATGGTGACGGTGTAGGCATCGTCGTTGGACTGAACCGGCGTCGCCAGCGAGGCGTAATGCACCGGCACCTCGTCCACATTCTGCGCGATGGCGAGGCATTGCGACGGCGGTCCCTGCTGGGCGAGCGCGGTCGCGGGGGTCAGCAGCAGGAAGGCGAGGGCGAGACGGCGTAACATGGGCGGCAAACCTCCGGTGTTCGGTCTGCCGGAAGGCTAGCGCGCTTTTACGGTGCGGGGGAAGTGCGTCAGTCTGTCGATACGGCGAATGCCGCTTCTAGTCCCGCAGCAACTCGTTGATGCCGGTCTTCGAGCGCGTCCGCTCGTCCACGGTCTTCACGATCACCGCGCAATACAGGTTCGGTCCCGGCTCGCCATTGCCCATCGGTTTCGATGGCATGGAGCCGGCCACGACCACCGAATAGGGCGGCACCTCGCCGTAGTCGACCTCGCCCGTTTCGCGGTTCACGATCTTCGTCGACTGGCCGATATAGACGCCCATGCCCAGCACCGAGCCTTCGCGGATGATGCAGCCTTCGACGACTTCCGACCGCGCTCCGATAAAGCAGTTATCCTCGATGATCGTCGGCCCGGCCTGCAATGGCTCCAGCACGCCGCCGATGCCGACGCCGCCGGACAGATGCACGTTCTTGCCGATCTGCGCGCAGGAACCGACCGTCGCCCAGCCGTCCACCATCGTGCCGTCGTCCACATAGGCACCCAGGTTCACAAACGACGGCATCAGCACCACGTTCTTCCCGATGATAGGCACCCGCCGGGCGACGGAACCGGGCACGGCGCGCAGTCCCGCCTCGCGAAACCGGGCTGCGTCCCAGCCTGCGAACTTGGATGGCACCTTGTCCCACCACGTCGCACCGCCCGGCCCGCCTTCGATGATCTCCATGTCGTTCAAACGGAACGACAGCAGCACGGCCTTCTTCAGCCATTGATTGACCGTCCAGTTGCCGTCCGCGCCCCGCTCAGCAACCCGCGCTTCGCCGGAATCAAGTCGCTGCAACGCCGTCTCGACGGCATCGCGCACCGCGCCGGTCGTGGAGGCGGAGATCGTATCGCGATCGTCGAATGCGGCTTCGATGGTGGTTTGCAGGTCGGACATTGAACAGAGCTTTCGTGCGGGAATCTTCGCTGGCGTTATAGCCGCGTCGGTTCCCCTGTCCATTCACCGGTATCCGCGATAGAGCGGGCACGACCTCGACGAGACAGACCATGACCAGACACAACCGCCCCAAACCCCGCAATCCCCTCAAAGGCTCCCACAAGGACCGCGAGCAGGCGCGCGTCGTGCTCGACACGCCCCAGACCCGCTCCCCGGCCTATCGCCTCGCCTTCGACGATCAGGATTTCCTGTGCTCGCCGGAAATGCGCGGCGTGCGGCTGCAACTGGAAATGATGAAAACGGAGACGATGCTGCAGGAGGCGGGCATCGTCTCCACCACCGTCCTGTTCGGCGGTGCGCGCATTCCCGCACCGGGCGAAGACCCGTGGGCGGCGAAGAACGACGTGCAGCGGCGCAACCTTGACCGAGTCCAGCAAATACTACACCGAAGCCCGCGAATATGCCCGCCTCGCCAGCCGCGCGTCGGCGAAGACGGACTACACCGAATATGTGGTCGTGACCGGCGGCGGCCCGGGCGTGATGGAAGCCGGGTCGCGGGGTGCGGTCGATGAGGGCGCACCGAATATCGGGCTCAACATCGTGCTGCCCTTCGAGCAGGCGCCCAACGAATACGTCACGCCGCAATACGCCTTCAACTTCCACTATTTCGCGATCCGCAAGATGCACTTTCTCATGCGCGCATCCTCCGTTGCCGTGTTCCCCGGCGGCTTCGGCACGCTGGACGAGTTCTTCGAGACGCTGACGCTGATTCAGACCGGGCGCATGGACCGCATTCCCGGTCCTGCTGTTCGGGTCGAAGTTCTGGAACCGGGCCATCAATGTCGAGGCACTGGCCGAAGAGGGCACGATCGGGCCGGACGACCACGAATTGTTCACCGTCGTCGACAGCGCCGCCGAAGGCTGGGACGTGGTGGAACGCTACCACCGGATCGGCGACCACGCCTTGCCCGAAAGCACCCGCGAAATCGTCGAGGAAGTGGCGCAACACGGAGCCCACTCCAAATGAACGACGAAGAGAAGACCGAGGAAGAGGCCGAGTTCGCCCGGCTGAAAGGCGTCGGGCGCAAGCTGTTCGGCGGCGGATGGCAGTTCGTGCGCGGGGTGCCGGACATGAAGTTCCTGCCGCCGGAAGGGCCGCACGAGATCGCCTTTGCCGGACGCTCCAACGTGGGCAAATCCTCGCTCATCAACGCGCTGACCGGCTCCCATGGTCTGGCCCGCACGTCGAACACGCCGGGCCGCACGCAGGAACTGAACTTCTTCACCCCCGAAGGGGATTTCGAAGGCGGCATTCCGCCCTTGGCGCTCGTCGACATGCCCGGCTACGGCTTTGCCAAGGCACCGAAGGATGTCGTGGACCGCTGGACGCAGCTGATCATGAAGTACCTGCAGGGCCGCACCACGTTGCAGCGTGTCTATGTGCTGATCGATTCCCGCCACGGGTTGAAGCCGAAGGATGAGGAGGTGCTCGGCCTGATGGACAAGGCCGCCGTGTCCTACCAGATCGTGCTGACGAAGGCCGACAAGATCAAACCGCCAGCACTGGCCAAACTGGAAGAGGCAACGCTGGAAGCCATTGCCAAGCGGCCGGCCGCGTTCCCGCGTCTCGTTTCCACGTCGAGCGAAAAGCAGCGCGGCATCGACGACCTGAAAGCCGAAATCGCGCTCGCCATCGGAATGTGAACGCTATCGCACCGTGAAGATGCGGCCTTCGGCGTTCGTGTAGCGCCCCTCGCCCGGCCCTCTGGAACGCACCGCAGCGCGTTCCCTGCTGCGGGCCGGACGTCATCATCACGCAGATATCGGTGCCCTGTATCGACCACGTTCCCGCACCCTCGCCGACCGGTGCCTGCATGGCGACCGTTCTGTCGGGTGAAAAGACCAGTCGCGCCGTCAGTCCCATCCGCTTCGTTTCCAGCTTGCGCCCGACGATCTCCGTCTCGAACTCCTGCGCCGTCAGCGTTTGCGTCAGCGCCGGAACACTCGTTGCGGTAAGGGCCGACAGGGTGAGAACGGATATGCGCAGCATGGTGACAGCCCTTTCATGTCGGTTTGTAGGAACGACCCTAGACCGCCCGGACTGGACCGGCAGTGCGTTGTGTCACCAGTCCGAACCGACGCGGCCCCGAAGTTTCTTCACCTTGCCCCGATTGACCTTATGATCGGTGCGCTTCTTGCGCGCGTTTTTACTGGGTTTGGTAATCTTTCGCGGCGGCGATGGCGGTTGGGCTGCTTCGCGCAGCAGGTCGAGAAGCCTGTCCCGCGCTTCCTGGCGATTGCGATCCTGGCTGCGATGGGCGCTGGCGCTAATGAGAATGTCGCCGTCGCCGGTCAGGCGCGATCCTGCCAGCCTCTCGGCCCGCCGCACCACGCCGTCGGGCAGATCACCTGCCGCGCGCGGGTTGAAACGCAACTGCACGGCGCTTGCCACCTTGTTGACATGCTGCCCACCCGGCCCGCCGGACACGACGAACTTTTCCGACAGCTCGGCTTCGCGGATAGCCAGATACTTGCTGATGGGAATCGTGCCGTCGCTCATCTGGCAACCCTACTCCGCCCGTTCGATTGACAAAACCCGCCTGCCCGCAAACAACCGACGGGACTTTCAGGGGGCGGACCACCATGACCAGACGTATCGACAAATCCCAACTGCGC
>CAVQDK010000015.1:0-20143 GCA_963711195.1 uncultured Alphaproteobacteria bacterium | reverse complement strand
AAACGAGCGCCAGCTTGGGCAGGGCCAACATCCCGATATGCTGCAGATTGCCCTGGCACCAGCGCCGGTCGCGCAATACGTGGTCGACCAGCGATTGCGGAGCTTCCTCGTAGGTGCCGGCAAGGTCAGGCCGTATGCGCACCCCCCAACCGGCACGGCGCAGCAGGGCGGCTTCCACGAAATCGTGGCTCTTGATCGCTCCACCCAGTGTGGAGCGGAGCCAGCCGTGGCCTTTCAGATGAGGCAATCCGCAACAGGCGGCAAAGGCCCGGGTGCGGATGATGGCGTTGTGGCCCCAATAGTTGCCTTCCGCCCCGCACCAGTTGGTGAGCCCCTTCGCCAGCCAGGGGCCGTAGATGTTGTTGGAAAACTGCATCATGCGCCCGAACAGGCTGCGCCCGCCCATCAACCGCGGCACGCTTTGCACCAACGCGGCGGACGGATCGGACGCCATGTCGTCGGCGAGGTCGGACAGCGTCCGGGCGTCCATCAGGCTGTCGGCGTCGAGCGTGATGAAGGCGTCCCAGCCGGCACCGTAACCGCGCAGCCAGTCGGCGATATTGCCGGTCTTGCGGTCCACGTTGAACTCGCGCCGCCGGTAGAAGATGTCGATCCCACCGGTTTCGCGGATCGCGTGAAATGCCCAGCGCTCGGCCTGCGCGACGCTTTCGCTGCGCGTGTCGGAGAGCACGAAGAAGGTCCAGTCGTGGACATTCGCGTGGGAAGACAGGTCCGCCGCCATTGCCCGAATGCGGGCGAACACGGCGACAGGATCCTCCTCGTAAACCGGCACCAGAAGGGCGACGGAAAGCGGCTCGATCCCGCCGGACCGTGCCTGTGGCAGGGGCAACAACGCCGCCAGCGACGTGAAGACCGACAGCGCGATACCGAAGGCCGAAAAGGCGACCAGTCCCACCATCGCCATCTCGGCGACCATGATCCCGTTCTCGTCGAACCAGTCGTAGCAAACGGCTGCCAACGCCACGGAGACGGCAAGCGCAGGAACGAACACGAGCAACCGCAACAACCAGGGCTGGGGACCGAGTGTGCCCGCTTCGGAGTCGCGGAACACCTCGCCCAGCCGTCGCACCGGCATAGTGAGCGGGGCAGGCGCGGGCATGTCGTGAAACACACGCTCCCAGGAGCGGTGTTCTGGACGGTCTTGCTGGAGCGTCGTCACGCGGCGGTCCATCGGTAGAGCCACACTTCGGATACGGTCTCACCATCCCTCAGCAACTGCGCTCGCAATTCCATCGCACGGGCCTCGCCGGGATCGTAGGTGAAGGCCAGCCGCACACCGCCGGTCATCGGGTTGGCTTGGAGCACGCCTTCGGCGACCCTGCCCGTGTTGGCGGATACGTGGACGCTGAGATCGTCGACGTTCACGCTCCGCACCGCCTCGCCGGTGAACTCGACGACGGCCACGCGGCCCTCTTCGAAGATACGCTGCCCCATCGCGGTGTTCATCACACGCGCCTTGCCGCCTTCCACCGGCGCGTCCTCGCACCAGTCCAACCGGTAGCTCATCTTGTGCGGAGTGCCTGCCGGCAATGGCTCGCGCGGACGCCAGTAGGCGACGATGTTGTCGTAGATTTCCTTGTCGGCGGGAATTTCCACCAGTGTCACAGCCCCCCTGCCCCAGCCTTCGCCGGGCGTGACCCACAGGCCGGGACGGCGGTGGTAATGCGCTTCCAGATCGTAATATTCGTCGAGATCGCGGGGCCGCTGCATCAGCCCGAAGCCGCGCGGGTCCACGTCCACGAAGGAGGAGACCTGCAACGCGGCAGGGTTGGCCAGTGCACGCCACAACTGTTCCCCCGCACCGTTGACGATCAGCAACCCGTCGGAATCATGCACGGCACGGCGGTAATCGTCGAACTTGTCGCGATTGGTCTGGTCGAACAGGAACATGCTGGTCTGAGGCGCAATGCCCACATGCCCGATTTCGCGGCGCGGAATGATGGTCGCGTCCACATGCATGACGGTGGGCGAGCCGGGACGGATATCGATCGTGTAGAGACCGGCGACGGAGGGTGAGTCCATCACCGCATGCAGCACGATCCGGTCCTCGCCCGGTTCGGGCTGTTCCACGTAGAAGGCGCGGAAGGCGGGGAACTCCTCGCCCGCAGGGTCTGCCGTGTCGATGGCGAGCCCCCGTGCCGAAAGGCCGTAATTCTGCCCCTCGGCAATCGCGCGAAAATAGCTGGCGCCCTGAAACACGGCGAATTCCGACTTGTTCTCGTCGGTGCCCATTAAAGCGTTCAGCCGCAATCCCGAATAGCCCAAAGCTTCGCCTTCACCGGCCAACGGCAAATCGGGCACGTTGTCGGTGATGGTGAACACGTCCTTGTCGAACACGACGACGCGCGCGGTCTCGCCATCCACCACGAATACCTCGACCGGATTGGGATAATACAGACCGGGCGCGAAGAACTCCATCTCGAACGGACGTGGCGTGTCGCGCCACAGGGCGGCGGTGTGCTTGAACAGGAACCCGCGATACTGGTCGTAGGACAGGTCGTTCCAGACGCCCGGCACCTTCGGCGGTTCGACGTAGTCGGCAGCTGCCAAGGCTTCCACCTGCTCCATCAGTGCGTCGCGGGAAAACGGTGTGGCATCTCCAAGCCGCACCCGGGCCGGATCGGCGGCCAGAGCGTGGGAAAGCGACATGCCCGGCACCGCACCGGATGCGGCCAGCATGGCGAGAAAGGAACGACGGCTCAGCATGGGATCAATCCGTTGAGGGACGGCGGGCGGCGGGCAATGCGTTCGTGCCGGGAGCGACGGTGGCGGGCATATCCGACGAAGATGTGGCGGTGTGTCTGCCCGGCGTTGCGGGCAGCCCCTTCCAGGGTTGCCCCTTGAACCATCCGACCCCGTAAGCGGTTGCAATCAGTACCGCAAATCCGAGCCCGTTGCCGAACAGGGCCATCCACGCGCCGTTGCCAAAGGTCTTGAACAGCGCGCCCACGAACTGCGCGAAGAACATCGACATCAGGAAAACGGCCAGCGATTGTTGCCCCACCTTGCGAATGACATCGACCACCACCTGCCCCCGGCCCCAGCCCGAAATGCGCGCGCCCATCGGCCCCACCGCGACCCATGCGACATAGGCGAGCGCGAGGAAATGCACGTAGCGCAGGATCCCGAACGACGTCTTTGCCGTCAGCGGCTGCAGCGCGTCGGAAACCAACCGCAGGTCGGGGAACGTCTGCAGACTGCGATACCAGGCAAACGGTATGGTCAGAACCACGATGGCCACCGCCGCCACGACGAGCCTCCGGTCCACCGGCGGCGGTTTGATCCAGCCGATCATCAGCGCGAAGCCGGTGAAGAAGACCAGTTGCCAACCGAGCGGGTTGAAGAACCACTGACGGTCGCTCCACGGCTCGGCGGGAAATGCGATGGGGGCAAGGCCGAGAAGGTTTGCGTTGGCCATCACCCAGAACGCGCCAATGACCGCAGCGACCGCCCACAGCGAGATGCGGGACAGTGCCATCATCAGCGGGATCATCGCCAGAATGACGAGATACATCGGCAGAATGTCGAAATAGTTCGGCACATAGGTCAGCGTGAAGATGCCGACGATCAGGTCCGGCGTCTTGGTGAAGAAGTGACGCAGGTTCAGCGAGTCGACGTAGGAACCGCTCCAGTTTTCCGACACGAACAGCCCGGACTGGTCCAGCACGACGCATAGCAGCAGCACCGCGAAGAACAGTCCGATATGGGCCCAGTAGACCTGCCACACCCGGTGGGCGATACGCGCCGCCCCCATCCACCAGCCACGCGTGGCGAACACGCCACCGAAGGCGATGGCGGAGGCCATGCCGGAGCAGAAGACGAAGATTTCGGTCGCGTCGGAAAACCCGAACCGCGCCGGTATCCACAGCGCCCACCAGTCCCTCGGTGTATGCGCGATGAAGATGATGAACATGGCGATGCCGCGAAAGAAGTCGAGGCGCGGGTCGCGCGCCCGCGGCCTGGCTGGTGTGGCCCCTTGCGGTTGTGTGGGTAATGCGGCGTTCATCGTCGGGTCCGAAGGCTTCAGTTTGCGACCATCTGCGCGGTGGGATGGGCCGAAGCGGCCAACAGGTCCAGCCGTTCGGCGGCGAAACGGTCGAGCCGTCCACCGCGCTTTTCAGCCCGTTCGTCCAGCAGAGTGCGCGCGGCACCATGGCACCCGGAACGGATGGCGGCTTCCACCGTCAACCGCTCGAACACGTCGCGCTGCGCATGGCTGCCGCCGATCGTCTGCATTGTGCCACGGGCATGGGCGAGATGGCGAAAGGCGGTGTGGAAGTCCCCTTCTCCGAACGCTTCCAGGCCGTGGGCCGCGTCGAGACCGGTGCGCGCGTAAATCATGCTCATCTCGTCGGCTTCGTTTGCCGCCGTGCGTTTCATCTGCCCGACTAGACGCCGGATCGCGCCCTCTCGCCCACCGCCGATCAGCGCGAGCAGATAATGCAGATCGGCAAACGGCAGGCAGGTATCGTCGGTGCGCCCTTCGCAAATGTCGGCCAGTTCCGCCCAGCGATGGCCGACGGAATGCCCGTCAACCTCGAGGCGTGACAGCAACGAGGCGGCGTTGGAAATATCGCGGTAGTCGTCCGTCCGGTCAGCGCGGATATGATCGTCGTACAGCGCCAGCACCGCGTCGATCTCGCCGCGGTCAAGATACAGAAGCGCCAGATGCCACCACACGTGGTAGCGAAAATTGTTGCAATGGGCCCATGCGCCGTGGCGGTTGCCGAGCCATTCGACACCGGCGGCACTGTCGGCACGCATGTCGTGGACGTGGGCGACCGCATGCAGACCCCAGGCGTCGTCCGGCGCGATGTCCACACCGGCCCGCCCCACGGCTTCGGCCCGGGTGTAGTCCCCCGTCTCTTCCAGCGTGAAAGCGTGGCAGCCCAGCGCATATCCGTGGGCCGCGTGGTCGCGGCCATGGCCGGTCAGTGCCAGCTCGGCGGAGGTGCGCATGCCGATGGCGTCGCCCAACATGAAACGGATGGCCTGCACCATCTTCATGGCCAGCGTATCGTCCCGGTGGGCCAGCAGATGGGCATCGAGGCGCAATGCGGCGCGAGAGGGCGAACCGTCGAGCCAGTCCCCCAACGCATCGATGAACACCTGTTCGCGCGGCAGAACGCTGCGTCGGGCAGCGGCGTCCTTCGCGTCCATAAGGGACTGACGGGCCGTCGCCATCATTTCTGCCCGTCCGAGCAGTGCGCAGAACAGGCCCTTGCAAGCCAGCGCCAGCGCGAAATCCGCATCACTCGCCAGCACCTTGGCAAGATCGTCCGGGGTGGACGCCGCATGGGACAGGAACCCGTTCTGCACCCCGTTCCAGGCAACCATGTCCCCGGCGGGGGACAGGCTGGTGGGCTGGCCGAAACGATCTGTTCTTACCGCTGGGTTCATTGCGTGTTAATCCTGATCGCTCGCGAGGGATGAGCGTGAATATGTCCGACCGTGCAGCTGTGCGCACCCGTCGGCCAGACAAGGTTCATGACATCGGCGTGACGCCTTGCGATATGGCCCGCTAGCGGACCCGAACTGAACGCAGGTTGAACGTGGCCGAGGAAGCATTTCCACGCAGTCGTGCCTTACCCTGTCGACGAGACCCGTGGCACGAATGTGGCACCGTGTCGCCGAAAGAATGTTCATGCCCAACAAACCGGCAGCAAGGCCACAGGCTTGGAAAGAATATGTCATTCCAACCGGTTCGAGCGGCATTATGCCTCAGGTTTTTAGCGGCACGGCTGACGGAGGCGGATGCTGCTTCCCCTCGGCTAGTCATCAATGTTTGTCGCGTTTGCCTGTTCCACCATCACCTTTCCAGCTTTGGATCGCGACGAGAGCGTTCCAAACCAGCTTGATCGGCGAAGGTATCAATCGGTCGATCGGCACATATATGTCCCGTCACGTAGCGCGACAGTCAAAAAGTGCGGCTAAAACAGCCCCTCATAGGCACGCCGCCCGATCCGGCAGGCTAACACGGTGAACGTGTCCCGCGACAGTGCTTCCGCGGCTTCAGCCGCCAGTGTTTGGGCATCCTCGATCCAGACCCCATGCCCACCCATGGCGGCGGCGATGGCCGGGAAGTCGGAGCCGGTAAAATCGACGCCCACATTGCGGCGCTGGGAAGCGCGTTGCTTCATCTCGATGAGGGTCAGGCTTTCATCGACCAGCACGCAGATGGTGAGTGCAATGCCGTGGTCCCGCAAAGTCGCCAGTTCCCCCAGCCCCATTTCCAGCCCCGCATCGCCGACAAAGGCGCAAACGGGACGGTCGGGCGCTGCCAGCTTGTAGCCGGCGGCGATGGGCACGGCACAGGCCATGGTGCACAAGGCGGAGGATTGCAGCATCGTGCGCGGTTCGTGGCAGCGCCACATCTGCGACAGCAGTATGCGGTGCGCGCCGGAATCGGCGGTGACGACGGCATCGTCCGGGAACACGTCCCGCATAGTGGCGAACACCTGCCCCGGGCCCCATTCGGCAGCGGGCGCGAAAGCCTCGGCAAGTGCGGCCCGGACCTTCGCCGGTTCACCGTCCTGCCAAGCGCCTTTCAGCGGTTCAGCGGGCGTGATCGCCTCGACGGTCTGCCGAACACTGCCCGTCAACCGCATGTCGATGCGGTGCATGCCATGGTCGCGCAGCACGGGGGTCGCGTCGATAATTGTCGCACCGTCCGCCCAGAGATCGCGCCAGCCGACCCGCATCTCGATCGGGTCGTACCCGGCCAGAACCACGCAATCGGCCTGCGCGATGAGCGGCAAGACATGCTTGTCGGACTTCGGCGAAAGGCCGTGGCCGCCGAGGCAGAACGCGGCGCTTTCCGGCACCAGCCCCTTGCCCTTGTAGGTGGTCACCACCGGGGCGCCAGTCGCTTCGCAGAACGCCGCGATGGCATCTCCGGCCATATCGTTCAACGCATCGACGCCCGCAATGACTAGAGGCCGCTGCGCGCGGGCGACGGCGGCCATGGCGCGCTCGAGTGTTGCATCATCCGGCCTCGTCCCGGACCGCTCCACCAGCGACGGCAAGGCGGGTTCATCGCATTCATTTTCCGCGACAGAAATCGGCACGTCCACGTGCACCGGCCCCGGCTGCCCGTCCATGGCCAACGCGATGGCCTTGTCGATCACCACCCCTACACTGCCCGCATGGGCGCGGAACGAACCCTTCACGACGGGGCGCAGAAGCTGCTGGTGGTCGAAAACCTGGTGGGTGTAGGTGTCGCCCAGTGCGCCGTCGACGCAGCCTGTCAGAAAGACGAGTGGCACCCGGTCCTGCATGGCGTTGGCGACGGTGTTGACGGCGTTCGCCACCCCCGGCCCGATGGTCGCTAGCAGCACGCCCGGCGCGTTCCGGCCTTGGGCGAAACCGGCATGCCACGCGCCCTCCGCCATGAACCCGGCGGCGTTCTCGTGTTTGGTCAGATGAAAGGCCACACCCGCATCGTCCAGCGCGCCCATGAGTGCGAGCACCTCGCCGCCGGGAATGCCGAAGGAATACCGGCACCCTGCCTCCGCCAGTCGGGCCGCAATGATCTCCGCGCCGGTCACGACCGCAGCCCCAAACGGTCTCGGCCGAACTGGTCCCGCATACGGGCCATCACGTCCACATCCATCTGCAACAGCACGTGGATGATGTCGATCGGCACCCAGTTTTCACGAATCCTGCCCTCGTGGTGATTGTAGAAATCCATCACCCGCATCGTGATCTGATTGCCTGTCGGCCCGGACCCGAGCAGCCCCCCGCCCAGATGGTTCGCCACCACGGACGGCCAGCCGCCGGTGACGGAATAATGCCCGTCGCCGATCCTCACGTAATGGCCGCCCGTGGCCCGGTCCTCGATTTGCGCGCCGCCCTGCCGGTTGGGGAATGTCAGGCGAAAGGGCAGCTGGTGGAAATCCACGAACCCGGCCAGGCCCCGGTTCGTGCCGATGCCGGACGGGCCGTACCACATCATCTTCTCGTGCCAATGGTCCCGCTGGGGCATGGCGAGCAGACCATCGCGGCCCGCCATATCGTGATCGTTATAGTCCGCCAGCGACTTGTGCATGGCGAGTGTCTGCCGAATTGCCGCCTGCCCCTCATCATTGTCCTGATCGGTCAACAACAGTCCGTCGGCAGTGATCGGTCCGGGCCAACGCCCTTCCATCCCCCAGCTCGGCGGCAGCGGCCAGTAGCCCGCCTGCCGCATGACATCCAGAACGTCCCACAGGCAGGTGGACTGCACGATCTTCCCATCGCGCACCTCATGCACCTCGCCGTAGCGGATGAAGACCGGCTGGCCGGTGGCTGGAATGCCGAGCCAGTCCTGCTTGAACGTGCCGAGATAATGTCCGCAGGCTGCAACGTAGTGCCGGTCTTCGTAGAGCCCAGCCACGAACAGATCGTCACGCCGCTCCAGATCAGGAAACGCGCGCAGAAGGGGCTGCCAGACATTCGCCGCAACCGCGTCTATCCCCTCCATTTCGTTCAATGGATGGGAGCCGCGCCATTCTGAGTCGTTCGCGTAAATCTGAGACAGCGCTTCCGACACGGAGTCCGGCGACGCATCGACGATGGCGCACAGGGCGGCGTGGGTCAGACGTTTGACGCGCGTGTTCATGACCTGATCGACAGGCGTCGTGCGGGTTTCGAAACGGGTGTCTGTCATGGCTGCATCTGCGACGGTGGTTGCGACGAATTCGACTTGTGACCAACTTGCGCGACGTTGCAAGACATGGTTCTTTTCCGGCAACGCACGTTTCGGCGCAACGTCAAATGCAAGCTGTCGTCACATGCAAACAACCGGGCCCATTGCGGGCCCGATACGGGAGAAAACTATGCTGAAGAAACTTCTTTTGGCCGTGGCGCTCACGGCTTCCGCAACCGCGTTGGCCCATGCCGACGGTCATTCCAAATGCGGCATCGAGACCGGTCGCGTGAACATTCTGGGCAACGAGTTCCCGGCCATTCAGACCATCGCCGCCGCCGCACAGGAATGTGCCGTGGAAGGTGCCGTCGAAGTGAAGACGAACCTGACCACCGAGCACAAGGACATCCAGGTTGCCGCGCTTGAAGGCAAGCCCGTCCGAATACACCGCAGCGCTGGTCGCCAATTCGTCCATCGTGCCGCTTCTGAACGACGGCCTCATCCGCCCGCTCGACGATCTCATCGCCGAGTTCGGTCAGGACATTCCGAAATCCCAGCTCATCACCATCGACGGCAAGGTCTACGCGGTCGCCTTCATGGCCAACGCCCAGCACCTGATGTACCGCAAGGATATTCTGGAACAGGCCGGTGTCGAACCGCCGAAGACCTACGAGGACATGCTGGCCGCCGCCAAGGCGATCAAGGATGCCGGCCTGATGGAATATCCGATTTCCGGAACCTATGCCGGCGGCTGGAACCTGGCGCAGGAATTCGTCAACATGTATTTCGGCATGGGCGGTTCCTTCTTCAAGGAAGGCACGGCCGAGCCCGCCATCAACAACGAGATGGGCGTGAAGGCCATCGAGACGATGAAGGCGCTCACCGAATACATGAACCCCGATTTCCTGACCTATGATTCCAACGCAGCCGCTGCGGAATGGGAAGCCGGCAACGTGGCCATGATGAACATGTGGGGCTCGCGCGCAGCGCCAATCACGGACGCCGAGGGCTCCACGGAAGAGATCACGTCCAACACGATCATGGCGGCAGCACCGACCGTCGGTGGCGGCTCCATGCCTGCCTCCACGCTCTGGTGGGACGGTTTCACCATCGCCGCCAACATCTCCGACGAGGACGCCGAAGCCACGTTCCGTGCGCTGGTCCACGGCATCGATCCCGCCGTCATCACCGCTGAAAACAACGACGAGGCCGTGTGGCTGATCTCCAGCTTCAAACCCGGCCCGCTGGCGCAGGGTGTTGCAGCCACGGCGACTGCCGGTACGGCGCCTTATCCCATGCAGCCCTTCATGGCCGCCATGCACACGGCGCTCGGCAACGAGTTGAGCGACGTGCTTCAGGGCAACGAATCGGCCGAACAGGCGCTGTCCGACGTGGAAGCCGCCTATACGACCTCCGCGAAGGAAGCCGGTTTCCTGCAATAGGAAACGGTATTCCGACGGGTTTCGCGAAAGGCCGGGGCTTCGCCCCGGCCTTTTTCTTTGCCGGCCTTTTTCTTTGTCGGTTTGAAGGGTAGCGCGGCTGAACAAAGCGGCGGATTGCACAGGGCAGCGCTTGCACCGGCGCGCTTTCCGTCGCAGTCTGACGCTCGAATGCCAGTTTTGGCACAGCCGGTCGTGGGGGCGAATGGCGCACAGAACGTTCTTTTGGTTTATCGCGCCGTCCCTGCTGGCGATGATGCTGTTCATCGCGCTACCGATCGTTTCCGTCGTCATCCAGAGCCTGCATATCGAGCACGAGAAGGTCGTCGTCGAGGTGGAAAACTGCGGCCCCTTCGGCTGCACGAAATCGACCACCGTCGACACCGAGGCGACCGCCGCTCTCATCGAAGCGGAGCCGTGGGGCCAGTGGAACGGCCTAGACACCTACACCAACCGCGCTCACCTCGCCTTCGACGAAATCGGTGCAGCATGGTCGTCCAGCGACGGGTTCGGCGACTTTTTTAGCAAGGTGATGAACCTGCCGTTCTACAGCGCGCTCGTCTTCACGCTGACCTACACCTTCGTCGTCACCCCGTTCACGATCGTGCTCGGCTTCTGCATCGCGATTGCCGTCAACACGGTGTCGCAATGGCTGAAGGGACCGGTGATCTTCTTCTCCCTCCTACCCATGATCGTCACGCCGCTCGTCGGCGCGTTGATCCTGTTCTGGATGGTGGACGCGCGCGGCATTATCGGTGCCTCGCTTCAAGACCTGTTCAACGACCCCAACCTGTCGCTAAAAGCGTCCCCGGTGCTCACGTGGATCATGCTGATCGTCTATGGCATCTGGTCTTCAGCACCTTTCGCCTTCGTCATCTATTATGCCGGCTTGCAGACCGTGCCGCAGGATACAGTCGAGTCCGCCATGATCGACGGGGCGACGCGCTGGGAGCGCATCCGCTACGTCGTCATCCCGCACCTTCTGCCGCTGACGACCTTCGTGGCGCTCATCCAGCTGATGGACAATTTCCGGGTGCTGGAACCCATCGTCAGCTTCAACGCTGAGGCGTCGGCCACATCGCTGGCCTACAGTGTCTACAGCGACCTCCGCGGCGAAATTCAACTGTTCTCCTCCGCTGCGGCCACGTCCGTTCTGACGATCCTCGGCGTCGCCATTCTCCTGCTGCCGGTGCTCATCCGCACATGGCGCGACTTCAACCGCAAGACGTGAGGGCGCGCTGATGTCCGGCCAGGCAACCAAACCCTCACCCGCGCTGAAGACCCTGTCCTTCGCATTCGTCGTCATATGGCTGATCGTGGCGGCCTTCCCCTTCCTGTGGACGCTCTGGGGGTCCTTCAAGGTCGAGTCCGATTTCTTCTCAAAGGCCGACTGGACCAACGCCATCACCGGTGTGCGCACGATTGCCGAAACCGGCAGCTATTTCACCTTCAATGGCTATTGGGGCGCGTGGGTGCAGGAGGAGTTCTGGCTCGCCACGCTCAACACGTCGCTGGTCGTCATCTGCGTGGTGACGATCTCGCTGACGCTCGGCACGTTCGGCGGCTACGCCCTGTCGCGTTCGGGTTACAAATACACGTTCTGGATTCTTATGGTCGCGCTCATCTTCCGCGCCATGCCGCACATCACGCTGGTCTCCGGTTACCTGCTGCCGTTCTTCCAGTGGGGCGTGTGGGGGTATTTGTCCACGTCGATCATCGTGCTGGTGGCGATCAACCAGCCCTTCACCCTGTGGATGCTGCACTCGTTTTTTCTGAACATTCCCAAGGATCTCGACGAGTCCGCGATGGTCGACGGCTGCACCCGGTTTCAGGCGTTCCGCCACGTCATCATTCCCGTCATGTGGCCCGGTGTCATCACCACCGGGCTGTTCTCCTTCCTGCTCGCCTATAACGACTTTCAGGTCACAGCCATGCTGCTGTCGAAGGAGAACCAGACCATGGTGCCCAAGATCGCGGGCTTCCTCGGTTCCACCCAGCAGGCGGGCAATGTCATGTTCGCAGTCTCCGCCGTTGTGTCGGCCACCGCACCCCTCTTCGTGCTCGTCCTCTTCTTCCAGCGCCAGATCGTCAGCGGCCTGACTGCGGGTGCGGTGAAGGGATGAGCGACCTTAGTACAATCACCGCCGGTCGAGAGCGAAGCCGCCCCACCCGCAGCGGAGCGAAGGAAACCTCCCGCAGCGGAGCAGAGGAAAACTAAATGGCTGGTATCAAGCTGAAAAACGTCAACAAGCGCTGGGGCGATTTCATCGGCGTCCACAAGTTCGATCTCGACATCGCCGACAACGAGTTCATCGTCCTGCTCGGCCCCTCCGGCTGCGGCAAGACCACGACCATGCGCATGGTGGCCGGGCTGGAGGACGTGACGGAAGGCGAAATCTGGATCGGCGACCGCATGGTCAACGATCTCGACCCCAAGGACCGCGACATCGCCATGGTGTTCCAGTCCTACGGCCTCTACCCGAACATGACGGTTTGGGAGAACATCCGCTTCCCCCTGAAGATCCGCAAGGTCGACCCGGCCACCCACGAGGCCCGCGTGCAGCGCGCCGTCGACATGGTGGAACTCAACGACTTCACCCATCGCCGCCCGGCGGAACTGTCCGGCGGCCAGCGCCAGCGCGTGGCTCTTGCCCGCGCCATCGTGCGCGAACCCACCGTGTTCCTTATGGACGAGCCGCTCTCGAACCTCGACGCAAAGTTGCGCGTTTCCACGCGGGCGCAAATCAAGAACCTGCAGCATGAGCTGAACGTCACCACGATCTACGTCACCCACGACCAGATCGAAGCCATGACGCTGGCCGACCGTGTGGTGGTGATGAACAAGGGCAAGGTGCAACAGGTCGGCACGCCGGTCGATATCTACGACAACCCGGCCAACACCTTCGTCGCAGCCTTCATCGGCTCGCCCGCCATGAACCTGATGACGGGCGATCTGTCCGGCGGCACCTTCACCGGAAAGAACGTCACCATCCCCGGCCTGCGCGCGGACCACACCGGCCCCGTCACCCTCGGTTTCCGGGCCGAGGACGCCCAACTGACGGATGCGGGGGGCGAGATCGCAGCACCCGTCTATTCGATGGAACTGCTGGGCGAGGCGACGATGGTCACGATCAAGGCCGGTGGCGAACTGGTCGCGGTCAAGGCCGGCAAGGAGTTTCGCGCCGAAATCGGGCATCCGATACAGGCCAGCGTGCCTGCGCAAATCTGTCATCTGTTCGATGCGGAAACCGGCGAGCGACTGGTCTAGCCCGTCTGATTCGCCTTACACATCCCGGTTCGCATCGAGCGTCGCCCGCAGCTGCGTCAATTCCGGCAGGAGGGCCCCCAGCTTTCCAGGGTCGAGCAGAACGGTCAATTTTTCGATGGCCGGTCCGAGAGAAACAATGGCCTCATTGCGGAAGGTGCGGCCCGCCTCGGTCAGCCGCACGATCTTCGAGCGCCCGTCCTTCGGGTTCGCGTCCAGCCGCACGAAACCGCGCTTCTCCAGCACCTGCAGGGAATGGGTCATCGTGCCTTTGGTCACCTGAAACGCATCCGCCAGCATCACCGGCGTTTCATCGAAGTCCCGTCGCGACAGGTGGTTCAGGATCGAAAAGTGCGAGACGTGAATGCCGTCCGGCAGCCTGCTTTGAAACATGGCGGTCGACAGCTGGTTGATGATCCCGATCTCGTTGAAAACGGCGAAGACGACGGGCATGGCCTGCTCGTCCCCGCCGCGTTCTTCGTCCGTTTCGTTCAAACGATCTTCGCCTCCAGTGGCCAGCGCGGGCTGGCCGGAACGGGGGCATGGTAGCCCAGGCGCGCGAGCATTTGAACGGTCCCGCCATCTGGTGCCAGCATTTCGTGGATCTGTCCGTAGAGCACGGCCATTTCCTCGTATTCCTGCAAAGCCTGGCTGAGAGGCTGCATCGAAACCCCCTCAGCGGTGGATGCCAGATTGAGCCGCAGCCAGTCCCGCCCCGCCGCGATCTGATCGACCCGTGTGTTGCCAGCCGTGACCTGCCAGAGGTGCCCCATCGCGGTGGTCGCGTTTTCCAGCACGGCGGCGCGACCCTGGATGAAGCCCTGCGAGGTGCGGTCCATCGCCCCCTCGCGGCTGAACAGGCCGGTCGCCCCCATGGTTTCGAACATCGGCCCCGTGAAGTCGATGCCGTCTGGGTTGGCGTCCACCTCCTTCGCGCCGATGCGGAACAGGTCCACGCTTTCCTTGTAGGTGCGCGGCGTCTCGATCTCGACGATCAGCGCATCGCTCGTCAGGGCGCGCAACTTCTCGATGGAGCCGGTACTGACATCGGCGGCGCACGTCGTCTGGCGCGCGGCGGCGAGGATCGCATCGGCCTTGGCAGGCTCCACGGGCCGGGCCACGTCGTAGGGCTCCTTCACCGACCGTCGCGTCATCACGTGGGCGAATAACGGATCGCGCGCGACCGTATCGTCTTTCTCGAACCGTGCTACGGCAATGCGTTGTCCGGCAAGCAAGGCCTCTGCGTTGCCGCCGTCGGGAAACAGGTCGAGGTCCACACGGTACCCGTCTTCCGCCGCAGCCATCACCATCAGTTCGAGGAAACAACCCTGCCCGATCGTGATCTGCCGATTGTAGGGGTCGGTATGAGGAAGCAGCTTGTCGGTATCCACCGTCAACGTCACTTCACCGTCGCGAGACAGATCGACCAGCCACGGCTGCCGGTTGTGCGGATTGGGCGCGAGGATCGCGTAGGACAAGGCCTTGCGCCGCGGTTCGGCATAGGCACTGCCCGCCATTTGCCACGGTGCCAATGCGGTGTCCGGCGAGCGGGAAACCCGCAACGCACCAGCGCCCGCTGCCAGAATAACGCCGCCACCGGCTATCGCGAGAAATTTCCGTCTGTTCATGACCACTCCATATGGTTTGATATCAACCTATATGATTTGGTATCAAACTATTTTGCTGAGTGTCAAGCGTTCCCTCGTGAAGAAAATTTCACGTGCGCAATTGACCACCGAACCCGTTGTCCCTTCGCTGGCGGCAAAACCATTGTAACGGACACGACCATGACAGGCGCCAGACCGGAACAGGCCTTTCTCACCAAATCCAACGACACGTCGAAAACTGACGAGACCCGCCAAGTCATCGAAGCGATGGTCGATGGCCTCAACGACCACCGCATCTCCGATATCGGCGAGTTCTTCGCCGATGATTTCCGCTGGATGGGCAATGCCGGTTGCGGCTTCAAGGAAGGATTGGCCGAATTTCAGGACGGTTGGCAAAGGCCTTTTCAGGAAGCCTTTTCCGACAAGGTCTGCATCGACGAGGCCCGTCTGTTCGATGGCGAATGGGCCGCCGCGTTCGGACGACAGGAAGCAACTCATTCCGGCCCGTTCATGGGCATCGAGCCGACGGGCAAACGGGTCGTCATCCGCTACATGGACTTCTGGAAGGTCGTCGACGGCAGAATCGTGGACAATGTCGTTACCGTCGATTTTGCCGACGTCATGCGGCAGCTCGGCACAGACCCGTTCGGCGGATATGGGTGGGAAACGAAGACAAAGAACCCGAAAGCGTCCTTGCGCCCGGACCAGTTGCCATGGAATCGCCAGAGCGATTGAGAGGCACCGGCTATTCCTCCATTGCCCGAAAGGTCACGAATATGGCACTTGGAGTCCTGACCATTCAGCCGGAAAGCGCCACCATGATCCGCCATTTGAAGACCGCCCGCAGCGAGGCCGACCGCAAGGCGGACGATGCGAAAGTGCGCTCCACCGTCGAAGGGATACTGGCGGATATCGAGAACCGCGGTGACGCGGCAGTGCGGGAGTTGTCCGCCAAGTTCGACAGATACGAGCCGGAGAATTACCGCCTGTCCGAGCAGGATATCGAGGACGCGATGGGCAAGGTTTCCCCGCGCGATCTCGACGACATCCGCTTTGCCCAAACCCAGATCCGCCGCTTTGCCGAGGCCCAGCGCGCCTCCATGACCGATATCGAAATCGAGACCGAACCGGGCGTCGTCCTCGGCCACAAGAACATCCCGGTGCAAAGCGTCGGCTGCTATGTGCCCGGCGGCAAGTTTCCCATGGTCGCTTCCGCCCACATGTCGGTGCTGACGGCCAACGTCGCCAGGGTGCCGCGCATCGTGGCCTCCGCACCGCCGCAAAACGGCGCGCCGCACCCGGCGATCGTGGCCGCCATGCATATGGGCGGTGCCCATGAAATCTATTGCCTTGGCGGCATTCAGGCGGTCGGCGCGATGGCGATCGGCACGGAAACTATCGACCCGGTCCATATGCTCGTGGGCCCCGGCAACGCTTTCGTGGCGGAAGCAAAGCGTCAGCTCTTCGGCCGCGTCGGCATCGACCTTTTCGCCGGCCCCACCGAGACGATGGTAATTGCCGACGAAACGGTGGATGCCGAAATCTGCGCCACCGACCTGCTGGGACAGGCCGAGCACGGCTACAATTCCCCCTGCGTGCTGCTGACGAACTCCGAGAAGCTGGCGCGGGAGACGATAGATGAAATCGAGCGCCTCCTCGCCATCCTGCCCACCGCCGACACGGCGTCTAAAAGCTGGGAGGATTACGGTGAGGTGATCGTGTGCGATACCTATGACGAGATGCTGGAAGTCGCCGACGACATCGCCTCCGAGCACGTGCAGGTGATGACCGACCGCGATGACTGGTTCCTCGACAACATGACGAGCTACGGCGCGCTTTTCCTTGGCCCCCGCACGAATGTCGCCAACGGCGACAAGGTCATCGGCACCAACCACACCCTGCCGACGAAGAAGGCGGGTCGCTATACGGGCGGGCTGTGGGTCGGCAAGTTCCTGAAAACCCATTCCTACCAGCGCGTAACCACCGACGAAGCCGCCGCCCGCATCGGTGAATACGGCTCCCGCCTCTGCATGCTGGAAGGTTTCGTCGGCCATGCCGAACAGTGCAACGTGCGCGTGCGCCGCTACGGTGGGCGCAACGTGCCGTATGGGGCTGCGGCGGAGTAATGTGCTCGAAATCGTGACATAGAGCACCACAACATCGCGCCCACGGTTGTTAATGCGATTTCAACGTTACCCTACGGTCAGGACGCCTTCTCCGTAGACGGCCATTGACTTATCGGCTGTCATTAAAGGCAAACGCTCCAGGCGCGCTTGCGCCAGGAGCAGTCGATCAAACGGATCGCGGTGCAAACACGGCAAGTGTGCAACCGCGACAGCATAGGCTCCGGTAATATCGATCTCAAGCAAACCGTAATCGAGCAGGCCTGCGCGAAATTCTCCTGCATCGACGTTGAAGTCAGATTTCCGCAGGCTGGTCTTGATAGCGATTTCCCAGATGCTGACCACGCTGGATCGCAACGGATCGGCAGCATTGCCCAAAAGAGCAAGAGCCCTTTGCTAAAGCTTCGCAGATGACATTGCCGTCCACAACAGCAAGTGAGTGTCGAGCAGATAGCTCAATCGTTCAACCGGAAGATTTCGTTGATATCGTCACGAAACGGATCCTTCAAATCATCGGGAACCGACCATCTACCTGCGGCCCAGCCAAGTTCCAGAGACCGACTGGCAGGCGGGTCGACAGGAACGAGTTTCACAACCGGCTTGCCGGCTTTGGCGATAATTACCTCTCCACCCGAGACGGCTTCCTCAATGAGTTTGGAAAGGTTTGTTTTGGCATCGTGAATACTCATTTGAGTGGGCATATGGCGAGTCTCCGCTTGGTTAGCTAAGTTAAGCCGTCCAGCGTTAATCGGCAAGAACCTGCCATGACCCTCCCCACCCCACCCTCCTTCCGCCTCGACGGCAAGCGCGCGCTCGTCACCGGTGCATCGCGGGGCATCGGGCTAGGCGGTGCGGTGGCGCTAGCTCAGGCGGGTGCGGACGTGATGATGGTCGCACGCAATGCCGACGAGATCGAAGCGGGCGGCGGCATCTCTGCGCGCCGAAGGCTGGCAGGCGATGGGCGCAGTGCTGGATGTCTGCGATGTGGACGCGACCCGCACGTTCGTGGCCGAACACGGCCCCTTCGACGTGCTGTTCTCCAACGCCGGCACCAACAAACCGACGCCCTATCTCGATGTGGAAGCCGAGACCTACGACCCGATCATGGACGTCAACCTGCGAGCCGCCTTCTTTCTCGCTCAAGCCGTTTCGCGCGGGTTGGTGGCTGCGGGCAAGCCCGGCTCGATCATTCACACGTCGTCGCAGATGGGCCATGTGGGCGGCATCGACCGCACGGTCTATTGCGCGTCCAAGTTCGCCATCGAGGGCCTGACCAAGGCCTCCGCGATCGAACTTGCGCCGCACGATATCCGCGTCAACACCATCGCCCCCACCTTCATCCGCACACCGATGACGCAGGCCACCTTCGACAACCCGGAACGGGTCGCGTGGATCACCGACAAGATCAAACTGGGTCGCGTGGGGGAAATCGAAGACATCATGGGCGCATTGGTGTATCTGGCAAGCGACGCATCCGCCCTCGTCACTGGCACGTCACTGATAATCGACGGCGGCTGGACAGCGGACTGAGTTTTCAGGCAAGCAATACAGGACACCCCATGCCCATCGACGGCTTTTCCCAACGCTGGAAAGACTTTCCCGACTATATCATCAAAATCACGCAGGAAATCTGGGAAGGTCGCGGCGTCGGCACGTTGCACCACTACTACGATACCGATATTCCCGTGCGCTCGCCCATGGGTATTCAGAGGGGCAACAAGGCGGTCATTGCCTCCACGATGGCGACGATCCATGAATTTCCCGACCGGGAATTGTTCGCCGACAATGTGATATGGTCCGATAGCCCCGAACACGGGCTGTTGTCGTCCCACCGCCTCATCACCACCGGCACCCATGAACGCGATGGCCAGTTCGGCCCCGCCACCGGCAAGCGTTTTACGATCCGCGTCATCGCCGACTGTGCCGCCCGCAATGATGCATCTACGACGAATGGCTGATCCGCGACTACGGCGGCATCGTCCGCCAGTTGGGCCACGACGTGCCGACATTCGTGCGTGACGATGATCGACCGCGAGGGCGGTGCCGACAACGCCAACAAACCGTTCACCCCTGACCAGGACGTCGACGGCGGCTATCATGGGCGCGGCAACGACAATGAATGGGGCGAGCGCTACGCAACACGATCCGCCGCATCATGGACACCGAATATCACATCATCCGCGAACACTACGACCGTGCCGTGGTCGCGGACTATGCGGGCGGCAAAACCGTGTTGTCCTTTCGGGGTGTCGAGCACATATTGGCTGGGGCTGCGCGCGTCCTTTCCCAACGCAAAATTCGAAATCCACCACCAGATCGGTATGGATGGCGACATGCTGCCGCCCCGCGCGTCCGTCCGCTGGTCCTTAGACGACCTCGCACGATGGCTGGGGCACATTCGGCCCGCCAACCGGCGCCCACGTCCACGTCATGGGCATGTGCCACGCCGAATAGGGCCTTTCGTGCATTCTGAAGACGGCCCGAGGGATGCCACCATCCGCCGCGAAACGTCGCTTTATGACGAAGTCGCAATCTGGAAGCAGATCATCATGCAAAGCGAATAGGGAGACGCGTTATGACACCTCAGGAAATGGAAGCGCGCATCGTGCGCTACCGGCGACCTGCAGCCATGCAAGACCGCCTTCATCGACGCCCACACGCCGGGCAGCGACCAGAAAGAGAACTTTACGATCATCGGTGGCGGGGTGTCGAAATCGCCGGACCAGCACGTCCATATCGCCCTGCCCCACGGCTTCAACATCGGCGCGGCGGGCCAACCGCCCAAGTGCCGCAACTCCATGCACAGCCACCGCACGGCGGAATGTTTCTGGGTTCTGTCAGGCCGCTGGCGCTTCTTCTGGGGCCGGTATCGCACGGCAGGCGAGGTCGTGCTCAAGCAGGGCGACATCATCAACATTCCGACCGGTATCTTCCGCGGTTTCGAAAACATCGGCACGGACTACGCGATGGTGATGGCCATTCTCGGTGGTGACGATGCCGGCGGCGGTGTTCTTTGGGCACCACAAGTGATACGAGGATGCGACCAGCCATGGCCTGGTTGC
>CAVQDK010000014.1:0-767284 GCA_963711195.1 uncultured Alphaproteobacteria bacterium | reverse complement strand
GCCATGAGTAGCGTCCCTTTGGTGTTGCACTGACCATATCCGTCGGCAAGAATTTGGACGCAGGCAAAGCGTCATCGGAATTATAGCCGAATAAGATCTCGTTGCGGACGAAATCGTAAACGCGGCCAATCCGTTCATCGGCGGAAAGGTCCAACCATCCACGTTGCTCAGTTAGCGCGCGGATGGACGGCGCTGTGTAATCGAGCAATTCCGTTGTCGAAAGATATTTCTGGGACATGATCGCCTCATGGGATGCGTTATCCGCAGAGTATAATTCCTCTAGTGGCTAGAGGTTCAAGAGGCTAGCTCGTACTTTATCGATAGGTGAATTGCTCCATCCAAGGAAATCAAAACGCGGCCCCAAGCCTCCGCCTTCGATAGGTCCAACGGACACGCAATGGCGTTCTTCGCTTTTACCCTGCACGCCGGTTTTGAACTGCCGGACGCATGAGTGGGTCGGTGCACGATTACCTGAGACCCTGATGCCGGACGACAGATAAAATTTGAAGCAAATGCAGGCCTGCAAATTTGGCAGCGCTACTTTCTAGCATGTCAATAATGTCTCCAGAACCATACGCGTCTGGAGATGACCCGTGCGTAAATTATTGCTCACATTCGTTATTTTAGTCTCGACTTGCGCTTCAGCTAGCGCAGATGCATTACACCGAAACCCATCGCAGCCAGCTCACGCAGCAAGCATGCTCACTTTTGGTCAGACCTCGATACCGATTGGCGCTTATCAGTTTTGTGAACGCAAGTTGGACGCTTGCCGTCCTTCACGGGAGACCCTTGAACTCCGCCTTACCAGGTCAAATTGGTCTGAGATCGTACGGGTCAATGTCGAGATCAATCACGCTGTTAAACCCATGACCGACCGGGACCTTTACGGGATCGAAGAGTTTTGGTCCCTGCCTGAGTACGCTGGTGACTGCGAGGATTACGTGTTGGCCAAACAGCAGCAATTAAGTTCGGCAGGGTTGCCAATAGGCGCACTTCGCGCAACTGTCGTCTACGATGAGGTCGGATCTGGTCATGCTGTGCTGACCGTTGTCACGGACCAGGGTGACTTCATACTCGACAACAATAACGATGAAGTGAAACGTTGGCAGGATGCCGAGTTGACCTACATCAAACGTCAGGCTCCGGGCGATTTGATGTCTTGGCAGAAACTGAAACCAGGTTTGTGATTGATTTCCAGCCACACAACGATAGGAAGCCGAATTTCTACGGTTTGAGCCTTGATAGTGACGCTATCGTCGGGCGACGATAGCGGGGAAACCTCAGGCAGAGACTGGGGTCACGGTGATATGGGCGCATTGAAATGCGGCTTCAAGAATTAGCGTTGGCCCGGGTTTTCAGGTATGCGTTGAGAACCCGGTTTTTGGTTGAACTAAAATTACGTCGTATGTTGCGCCAGCCCGACTGCGTGGCAGAAGCAGTAGGCAGCCGTCACGGCTTCAAAGTCCTGCATCACTCACAAATTCGCCGTTTGCGAAGAGAGTGTCTGGATTGTTAAGCCGTTGGCGTTACATTGGCACGATGCGCAAGTGTATGCACACCCTGATGATCTGGATTGTCGCCCTCACGATAGGTGCGGCGAATTTTGCGCATTCCGCACCTACGTTTGGTTCTGCAATGAAGTGCGAAACTGCGGTTCTGGTAGCCAAATCGACGTTTCATAATCGGGATAACGCTGTTCCTGATGGGCCTCCGGTTCATCTTGCGGAACACGTTCACTGCGCTACGCATACCTCCGCAATCCTGCCTCAGGGCACTTTGGCCAGGATGCGACTTCCAGCCTCACATATGTTCTGTGGAACCGAATGCGCCTTAGAAGGAATCGAACCGGACGAACCTCGAAAGCCCCCGAGACACACCTCTTAAATCACGAATTTGCTGGGCCGTTTGGCCGGACCAATATCCATGATTGAGAGTTATAATGATTTCTCGCAGACACTTTCTGCTCGGCATCGCGTCGAGCACCTTTTCCTTGTCCCTAGCATCTGTCAGTGCGGACGAGGGTGCCGCAGGTCGCCTCCGTCCTGAAACTGTTTCATTCTCAGGTTACCGCCCTGGAACGCTGGTGGTCGATACGGCCAATCACAATCTGTATCTGCAATTAGCCGGTGGAAAGGCCAAGCGTTACAAGATCGGGGTTGGGCGTGCAGGCTTGGCTTTCAAAGGAGAAGCAGAGATTGGGCGTAAGGCCAAATGGCCGAGATGGACCCCCACAAGGAATATGATACGGCGGTCTCCCGAGAAATACGCCAGATTCGCAGACGGGGTCCCCGGAGGGCCCGATAATCCGCTCGGTTCACGGGCGTTGTATCTATATCGTGGTGGACGAGACACCTTGTACCGTATTCACGGAACTACCCAGCCTTCGTCTATAGGTCGATCAGTTTCCAACGGCTGTATTCGCATGCTGAATACACATGTCGAGGATCTATACGATCGCGTTGGTAAGGGGGCCAGAGTGGTGGTCCTTTAAGCCGACGTCCTTACGCATTCGATATCAAACGGGTTCGAGAATCCTGCCGGTTCTCACCCTCCAAATATAATGGATCTGAAAAGTGTTAAACAAACGAACTTTCCTCATAGGCTCAATGAGTGCTTCTGCCTTGGTACTAACCGGGTGCTCGTCGGCAAGCCGCCTTCGGAATGCAGCCGCCAACAGGCCCGAACGATACGATTATGGGCTAATATACGGACTCCTACCCGAAGAACGATTTCCAGTACCAGCTGTGAACCTAGAAAGGGTGCCAAAGAGATTTTGGCGCAAACAGGTCAATTATCGAACGCCACACCCGGTCGGAACCGTCATCGTTGATACGCGGAACTTCTATCTTCACCTCGTTCAAGATGATGGCAAAGCGATGCGCTATGGTGTCGGATTGGGACGGCAAGGATTTGAATGGAATGGCGACGGCGTCATTCAGTGGAAAAGGAAGTGGCCAACATGGACACCTCCAGCAGAGATGATTGCCCGACAGCCGGAACTCGCGAAATGGAGTGCCGCGAATGGCGGCATGCCGCCGGGTCTCGACAATGCTCTGGGAGCCCGAGCGTTGTATATTTTTCAGAACGGACGGGACACTTTATATCGTATCCACGGCACACCCCAGTATTGGACAATTGGTAAAGCGGTTTCGAGTGGATGCGTGCGAATGATGAACCATGATGTCATCGATTTGTACAAACGCGTTCCAAACGGCAGCAAACTGATTGTTCTTTGACCGCCTCGAACCAATCAACTTGTCCTAGTAGCATATGGCCACGTCCCCGTAGCCAGACTGCTATGCGTATGCTCTCGCTTATTGTGGCAGGTGGACTTCTTTCCAGTTGCCTCACGAGCGCCCTAGACCTCGACGATCGCGGAAACAAAGCGATTTCACGAGCACTTATGACTGAAATGCAAAAGAAGGGTATGACGCCCCAATCTCCAGTTTTCGTTAGGATTTTTAAGCAGGAAAGCGAACTGGAGGTCTGGAAGCAGGATCGCAGCGGTCGCTACTCGCTCTTGAAAACATACCCTATATGTCGGTGGTCAGGACAGCTCGGACCCAAGAAGAAAGAAGGGGATCGGCAGGCACCGGAGGGCATATATAACGTAACATTGGGTCGTCTAAATCCTAGATCTCAGTACCATCTCTCGTTCGATCTTGGTTACCCAAACGCGCTCGAACGGGCCAAGGGCTACACCGGGTCCGCTCTTATGGTGCACGGCGCCTGTTCATCCTCTGGATGTTTCGCGATATCGGATCAAGCAGTCGCTGATGCGTATGCCGTTGTTCGTGACGCGCTGAAGGCGGGACAGCGCTCGGTACAGCTTCAGTCTCTTCCATTTAGAATGACGCCACGAAATATGGCGATTCACAAAAACAACCCACATTTCGATTTCTGGACCGATCTCAAGCAGGGTGCGGACCGCTTCGAGCTTACGCAGACACCACCGGAATACGTGATGTGCGAAGGGCGGTACCGTTTTGGACTGGAAACCAGCAACGGCAAGGCCCCCAATCCGCTTGGCGCGTGTCCATCTACGGTATCAACCCCTCCTGAGGTCCAAGCCAGGCAGACCAATGACCTCAAAGCGATGAATGCACTTATCGACAATGGTATACCGACTGCGACGCCATATAGCGATGGGGGGATGCATCCGAGTTTCCGCAAAGTGTTGAAGCAGCGTGGCGCAGACTATTTGTCGAACTGGACGTCCTCAACCGACGTGCCTGTCAGCCGTCCAAAGGCCGCGTTGGCCGATCCTTACCCAATAGGTCATCGCGCTAGGACAAGCGGGAAAGAGGCACGATAATCGCCAGCAAGATTGGTTGATGGAGCAGGTAGATCGCCAAACTGTGGCGACCCATCCATGTCAGCCAACCAAGCATTCTGGAAGCGGACAGACCCGCGCCGAGTTCAGAGATCTTGGATTGGGTTGCAATCAGCTTTGCAAGAGCCATGCCAATCAAAGAAAGGCCTGCCCAAGGGAATAGCGGGACGAAATCATTGCTTGGTGGTGGAGCGGCGGCAAAGCCTGTCCACGCCAGCCATCTAGGATCGAACGCTGAGTCCGAAATATAGACAGGCAAGATGAAAAAGACTGCGCCGCCGATCACACAGACAGCGACTGGGGCGCGCAAGAACGGGACGCAGACGATGCTCGCGACTGCGATCGCATGGAGGATGCCGTAGAAGACGAACACGTCGGGAAATAACGGGTATGTAATTGCCGAAATTGCCAGGGCCGAAATTACGATGACGGCTAATCGTCGAATGAAGGCTTTCGCTTTGAAGTGATCCGCATGAGCCAGAACCAGACTGAACCCAACGAGAAACATGAACGTGCCGGCAAGCGTTTTACCAAAGCCTAGCCAAACGGGATGGAACGCCAACCCCGAAATGAAGCCGGTGAACTCCAGATCCCAAACGAAGTGAAATAATACCACACCCGCTATGGCCGCGCCCCGAACGGCATCCACGAGTTCAAACCGTTCCCGTACCGAGAGACCGCTTTCATCTGCGAAAGCCGTTTGCGGGTTCAACTGTCGTACCTTACGGCAGTTGCCGAACCCGTTTGGCAGGGGACTGGGGAAACAATCCTCACTATAACTACGCGCCCCTATCTGATGTTCCGACGGTGCCGGCAATGATCGCATCAGAGGTCGCATGATCGGAAAAGCCGAGCGAGTGTTCTTCCATCGTGCCGCGTTCATCTATTTCCATTGTCACGTGCTCAATGCCGAACTGGTGTCTAAGACGGGCTTTAGCGGCTGATTTGACCTCCGAGTGGTTGCTACCGGTTTGAACCTCGATCTCCATGGTCGCATTAGGCCGTTCCTGCGTGATAGCCCAGGCATGGATGTGATGAACACGAAGGATTCCCGGCACATGCGCTTGTAAATCGGCAGCGACTTCACGTGCATCGAACCCTTCGGGAGCGCCTTCTAGCAAGATGTGCCCGCTTTCCTTTACCACACTCCATGCGGAGCGGAGAATGAGGACGGCAACAAGGACGGATAGGATGGGATCGATCGGCATCCAGCCCGTGAAAATAATGATCAGCGATGCCGCGAGGGCCGCCACCGAACCGAGAAGGTCTCCCACGACATGTAGTGCTGCGGCGCGGACGTTGAGGTTGTCTCCCTGCGTGCGGGAAAGAATCCAGAACGACACGATGTTCACGAAAAGGCCCGCAAGCGCCACCCATAGCATGAGGCCGCCCAGGATATTGGTAGGTTCGCTGAACCGGTGCCATGCTTCCACACATATCCAGATCGCGATGGCGAAGAGACTGAGCCCATTCACAAACGCTGCGAGCACGGAAAAGCGGTCGAAACCGTATGTGCGTTTCCAGTCGGCCGGACGTCGCGCCAACCGGAAAGCGAACCAGGCCAGTACGAGCGAAGCGAAGTCCGTCAGCATATGTCCGGCGTCTGCAAGTAGGGCCAGTGAGCCTGAGACCACACCGCCCACGACCTCGGCACCCATGAAGCCGCCCGTTAAAAGCGCCGCAATGCCGATAGCACGCTCCTTCGACCGGCTGGCTTCCGGTGTCCCGCCGATTTCTGTGCCATGCGAATGTCCAGCGCCCATGATCAATATCCGAATGTTCTCAAATCATAACTTCAGTTTGAACGTGTCGCTTCGATTTCACGTTCCACTTCCGCAATAAGCTGCTCGCGACTGAAGTTTTCCAGCAAACGCCCATTGATGAAAAAAGTCGGCGTGCCTTGAATCCTGACCGCCTGTACATCAGCGCGGTCTGCGTTCAGAATTCCTATGGTCATGGGAGATTTCATAAATGCCGAAGCTTTCTCCATATCGACACCCGCTTCTTCTGCGATCGCCAATGCACGATCAGCTGCTGGCGCCCCGTGAGCAGCCCATTGACCCTGTTTCTCCAATAAAGCGTCCATAACTGGTTCGAACAGCCCCTGCGCCCGTGCTGCTTCGAGAAGGGCTACCGCAATTTCGGAAGCTTGCCCGTGAAAGGGCGTGTAGCGGATGACGAGCCGAACGGTATCCGGGTTGCTCTCAAGAAGTGATTTGACCGTAGGGTGGAAAGCGCGACATGCCTCGCACGCAGGATCGAAAAATTCCACGATCGTGACTGGCGCTTCAAAGTCGCCCAATATGGGAGAGTGTGGACGAACCAGAACATCATTAGATGGAGCCGGATCGGTAGACGTCGGAGCAACCTCGGCGAAGGAAGCAGCATCTGGGGGACGGGTTTCGACATCGCTAGTTGCGAGGAAAGTCGCCGCACCGAAGACGACGACCGCAACGCCAAGCGTTAGGGCAACGAGAAGAACGCGATTCACGATTAGTCTCCAATTCGAGATAGCATGAGAAGCCCTATTATCGCTACAAACGAAGCCAGGGAGAGGTAAGGGATAGGAAATCCGAGGATGGCCATAGCCGCGTCCGTGCAGGACGGACCGGTTTCGGTGCAGGCGCGGATCGGCTCTGCAATCGCGCCAGAATAAAGTAGCGAATGATAGGCAGCGATTGTTGCACCGATGAATGCCAACGGCACACCGTAGCGCCAGGCTCCCCAGTCGTTCTTCAGCACGGCTATTCCCAAAATCACTGCAAGAGGAAACATGAAAGCGCGCTGAAACCAACACAAATCACAGGGGGTCTGCCCTAGGACTTCTCCAATGAAGAGCGCGCCTCCGGTAGCAGTCAGCGAAAGAATCCACGCCCCAAACAGGGGGAGGTTGAGAGGGTTGGCAATGAGCGCAATACGCAGCTTATCGGCCATTTCGCTAACCCAGCCAAACGTCGAGGAAAAGCATCAGGCACAATCCGACTGTCAGCCCGGCCGTTGCTTCATTCTGAAATCCACGGCGATGTGTCTCCGGAATGATCTCATGACTGATGACATATAGCATTGCGCCGGCAGCGAATGTGAGCCCCCAAGGTAGTATTGGTTCCGAGATCGATACGGCTGCTGCGCCGATCAGACCTCCAATAGGCTCAATGAGGCCGGTCAACGCGGCAATCGTGAAGGCACGTAACTTCGAGTAGCCTTCGCCCATCAGAGCGACGGCAACGGCCAGGCCTTCTGGCGCATTTTGAAGCCCGATACCGATCGCCAGCGCCGTACCATTCGCGGTATCACCGCTCCCAAAGCCCACGCCGACGGCAAGACCTTCGGGCAGATTATGAATCGTGATGGCTATGACGAAGAGCCAAACCTTACGAAGTGAAGCAGCCGCTGGTCCTTCGCGACCCTGCACGAAATGCTCGTGCGGTAAAACGCGGTTTAAGATAGCAACCGCGATGACGCCAAGCGCTATGCCGCCAACTGCAATCGCTGCTGGTATAGCTCCTTCACCGTATAACCGCTCGGATATATCGAGCGAGGGCACAATCAGAGAGAAGAAGGATGCAGCAAGCATAACGCCGGCCGCGAAGCCAAGCAATGTATCACGCAGACGTTCGCCAGGCGCTCGACCGACTAGGACGGGCAGGGCACCAACGGTGGTCATGAGGCCCGCGGCGAGACTGCCGAGAAAGCCTAGGAGGATCAGGCTCATGCTATCAGGTTCCTCGCTCGGCCAGACGCCTGAACTTTGTCAATGCAGCATCTGGATCGTCGTGGTAGTCCGCGATGCCACGAAACTTGCCGTTCCCATCAAAAAGTAGAATGCCAGCGGTGTGATTCATCGTGTATTCGCCACCGCCCAGCGGTACCTTCTCGTAGAATATGCCGTAGTTCTTTGCGAAGGAGGCCAGCTGTTCGGGTGTTCCGACCAAACCAGTTATACGAGGATCGAAAACTCCAAGGTATTGTGCGATGACCTCGGCGGTATCACGCTCGGGATCGACTGATACGAAGATCGGATGAATCTTATCCGCCAGTTGATCGAGATCACTGAGCCAAGACGTCATCTGCGTGAGCATGGTCGGGCAAATGTCCGGGCAGGACGTGAAGCCAAAAAACAGCGCCATCGGTTTACCGGAGAAATCCGCTTCCGTTACCGGTCCTCGGCGTACATCGGTCATTTCGAATGCACCACCGAACTTACCGTCCATGCCAAAAACATTCATTTCTGCAGGGGCGGGGGGACCACTCTGATAGGCGCCCAAAACAAGCGTTCCTACTGCTAGCGAGCAAAGCAGGATGAGGCCAAAAGCCATCTGCTTTAACGTAGACCGAGTCATGCCTCGTGGCCTTCGGATTTCAGTTTCGAAGCACGCAGCAAACGCATGGCGTTGGCAACGACGAGCAGTGTAGCACCCACATCTGCGGCAATTGCGCCCCAGAGAGAGGCAAGACCCCACGCGGTAAGGCCAACAAAAATGAGCTTAACCCCTAACGAGAAAGCAATATTCTGCCGAATTATGCGAAGAGAACGACGCGCGTGTTCGATCAACCAGGGCACGCGCTGTAGTTCGTCCGTCATCAAAGCTACGTCCGCGGTTTCGATTGCGGCATCAGAGCCGATCGCGCCCATCGCTATGGCAAGGTCAGCGCGCGCCATAGCAGGAGCATCGTTCACCCCGTCGCCGATCATGGCCACGGTACCGTAAGTCTCAGTCAATTCCTCGATTGCGGCGACCTTGTCTTCGGGCAGGAGTTCCGCTCGCACCTCATCTATGCCCAGTTCGGCTGCAACAGCACGGGCGGTCGCTTCGTTGTCCCCGGTCAACATGACGATGCGCTTGACACCAAGCCCATGTAGGCGAGCTATGATACCGCGCGCTTCAGGTCGAATGGCATCCGCGAGAGCTATGAGGCCCAAAATGTTCCGTTCATTCCCCAGCGCGACCACTGTGCGGCCAAGCCTCTCAAACTCTTCGGCACGGCCCAAGACGTTTTGGCTAATCTCGAAGCCCCTTTCCGCGGCATAGCGCATGGAGCCCAACCACACGGGCCGACCTTCGATGGAGCCAGTCAAACCCTTGCCTGCCAGAACGCTGACGCCGTCGGCCGGCCTTACTGTAATCCCGTCGCTTTCCGCCCTGTTTAGAATTGCGCGAGCAAGTGGATGGGATGAACGTGCTTCCAAAGCAGCTGCGTATCTCAAGACAATTGCGCTGGTCTCTCCGCCTAGTGCTACGATGTCCGTCACTTCAGGCTCGCCCTTCGTCAGCGTACCCGTCTTGTCGAGAGCGAGCGCTTCCAGCTTTGCTGGCAACTCCACGTAGACCCCGCCTTTTATGAGCACACCGTTGCGGGCCGCCGACGCAAGTGCGGCAACAATCGAAACGGGTGTTGAAATGACAAGTGCACAGGGGCACGCAATCACCAGTAGTACAAGAGCATTGTAGATCCAGACTTCCCACGCTCCTCCAAACAGAAGTGGCGGCACGAGAAGAACAAGGATTGCGAGAACCATGACGGCCGGAGTGTAAATGCGCGCAAAACGTTCAACCCATTGTTCCGAGGGTGCCCGACGGCCATGCGCCTGACCGACCAAGCGGATGATGCGAGCCAGGACCGTATCACCGGCAGGCTTTGTAGCCTCGACGGTCAAGGTGCCCTCACCATTGATCGTCCCGGCGAACACTTCGTCGCCGATTTCCTTCAGCACCGGGACACTTTCTCCGGTGATAGGGGCTTGATCAACTGAGCCTGTACCTTCGATAACTCGGCCATCCAGGGCGATACGATCGCCGCCCCGAACTACGAACCGGGTACCAACGGCCGCCTCTGCCGCAAGCACGTTTCGTTCGGAACCGTTAGCTTCCACCAGGCGCACTGTGTCCGGCGCAAGGTCAAGCAGTGCGGAGACCGCATCGCGCGCGCGTCCCACACTCCATGTCTCCAACAAGAGCGACAAGGCGAAAAGAAAGGCGACCGTTGCTCCTTCGAACAACTCGCCGATCAGCACTGCGCCCGTTACCGCGATAACCATCAGTAGGTTCATGTCCGGTCGGAACGAGCGAAACGAGAACCAGGCTTTTGGGGCAACGAAGCGGACACCGAAGCCGATCGCTCCCAGATAGAAGACTGTCGCTGTCCATTGCCACGCCGTGCCGGTCTGTCCAGCCAGCAGGTCCAGAGGAGCTATTATGCCGTCTCCGACAAGAAACTGAATGAGAAGGCCGACGGCAAGCATTACGCCGCTTGCGACTGTAAACAGTTTCTGTGCCTGGAAGCGACCTGTGTCTGGTGTCACTTGGCCACCCTGGGACCGATGTGCAAACATACCCGTGCGATCTATTGTGGCAACAATCGCTTCGTCGTCTATGGGCTTTGCGTCGTCCAGCACTGTCATACGACCGTTAAGAACGTCGAATGCGAGAAAATCCTCGCCACCGACGAGAGGACCCACGACCCGTTTGAGAATTGCCACTTCCTCTACGCAATCCAGCCCCGACACGTCGAAGGAACGGCCTAACGAGGCTGCCGGAAGAGCAACCGGAACCTCGCCACGAACATGGGAATGTTGTGGTTTGGAATTGGCCTGATCACCACGTTTTTCAGTGCTACAGCAACTTGCTTCGTGTGTCTGTGGGGGTTCGGTCTTGACGATTTCGGACGGCATAACTGGACTCTTTCCTGACGGATTGAGAAAGGTTATAGGACTTCAAGCGACTAGAGCTTCAAGCGAATTTTTGGAGAAATTGAATGGCGCGACGCAGTGGGACTTACACAATCGGCGAAATAGGGCGGCTGACCGGCACCAAGACGCCAACCATTCGCTACTATGAGCAGATTGAATTGATATCGCCCGCCGGACGGACGCAGGGCAACCAGCGAATATACGATGAGGCAGCGCTCGAACGGCTAGGGTTCGTCCGTCATGCTCGGGAGCTCGGCTTTACGCTCGATGCGATCCGCGACTTACTGAGCCTTGCAGACGAACCAGATCGGCAATGCAACGAAGCCGACGCGATTGCACGAGAACAACTTGCAGCAGTCGAAATCCGCTTGGCCAGCCTCGCGCGGCTGCGTGACGAACTGAACCGGATGATCACGCAGTGTGGTGGTGGTCGTGTTGGAAACTGCCGGGTCCTACAAACGCTGGGCAATCATTCGTTATGCCTCTACGACCATGGACCTACGGAAAGCGTCAAAGGGCAATTTCTTGAAACAGCTTGACGTCGACGTATGGTATCCAAACGGATTCAATAGGCTATAGGTGGTTTGATATCGTGTATCCCACATACTTTGCGCCGCGTAGACCCTGTCACTGTCTTAAAGCGGTTTCTTATCAACCTCCTCAGGTCTTCGGGACAAATTGAGGAGAGTGCTGCTGAATCTGTCCACAACGTACAGTTTTGCCAACCCTGTTCAATCTGAACGAATGGCAGGGTAGGGACCGTGACCTGCCTTTGAGCGGTCACGTACCACCGGAGTGTTCGCACTCGAATTCTCACTACGCAAGATGCAGGTAAAGCTTGCTTGAAATTGTTGGCTGTCCAAGCACGACTGATGGGGTTGGATGCCACTCACACTGCAGCGACGCCGATGTATGCTTCTCCCTACAATGTTGGGGTTAAATTCGCGCCCAATGCGTTGCGCCGTGAACGACGCCATCAGCAAATTGTGGCTAGAGCGGGTACGGTTTCCAATCGTACCAACCGATTTTAGCCGGACGAACGTCGATGCCTGCACACTGAATGCTCACGCATATCATTCTCAGTTAAACCGCATCGTCACATACTGAAATATTCAAGATTTCGACGCACCTTTGCCGTGCAGCTCTTCCTGGACCGGCAATAAATGAAGATTTCAATCGCTCACACTATCGATCTGACCGCAGAGGAGTGCTTGGCGCTCATTCACCGTGGCGAATGGAACCGCGATGATAAGCAGAGGTCTCTATCCGCGATCTTCGCACTCGCCTATGCCGTTGCCGCCACGGCTCAAGAGGTCAACAGAATTACAAAAGCTGAGATCCTTAGCCTCGCTGACCAAAGTGCACACTCGCGGGATGAACCGCTACGGCTTACACTTCATGGAACATCAGCTCGAACCGTAACCGTGCCAGACGGCCTTCTACCTATCCTTGTCGAACAAGAGCGAAGAATGTGCGACCATCCGTCAGAACGTCTTTTTGTTACAAAGAAGGGGAACGGATTTCACCCTGATACCGTCTATGCGGAGTTTGGCCGAAGGGCCGCCGGCATGGGCATTGTTCCATCAGTTCGTATTTCGGATCTGCGGTGGGCAGGGATCGCTCATATGTATTCCAATGGCGCTCCATTGGTAGCCATCCTGCAGGCTCTGGACTACCGCGGCACTTACATCGCTGGAGTGGTCACTGCTGGCCTGGAAGGGAGGACATAGGCCTTCATCAACTCAGGTACTTGAGGGCACAACGGCGCAACACAACTTGCAGAATCGATACCGCTTGAACGGGAAAATTCGTCCGCGTAACCACCTATAAATTCAAGACAAATGCTGAGACTCAGAATTTGTGATTTCAGACTCAGAATTCGTGCTTCGGCACAGATGCGCCAGTACGATCGCTTTTGCAGACACGGATGTCGCATAAGATGGATTATGGAACATATCTACGTAGGTGGGTGAAGGATGTTTGATGCGTTCCCAACGGCTTACGACGTGTTCTTCAATTCCAGTTGTAAGCCGTCATAGGCTGGTTCGACATGCGCCGGTGTCTCGCGCATCACCGTGTCGTAGTCCAGCGGTGTGTGCATGTGGGTAAGAATGGCACGACGGGGTTTGAGCTTGTCGATCCAGCCCAGTGTTTGCTCCAGCGACAGATGGCTCGGATGCTCACGGTATTGCAGCGCGTCGATGACCCAGACGTCGAGGTTCTGCAGATGCGGCAAGGCGCGGTCGTCGAGCGCGCTCACGTCGCTGCAATAGGCAAAATCGGCGATGCGGAACCCGAGCGATATACCACGCCCGTGAGGTTGCTCGAATGGCATGAACGCCAGACTGCCGCCAGCGCCGTCGATCTCGAAACGCCGACCCGCGACGATGCGGTGCTCGTCTAGAATTGGCGGATAGCCGGAACCCGGCGGCGTGGTGAAGCAATAGTCGAACCCGCCATGCAGGCGTGCCGAGGTCGCTTCATCTGCCCAAATAGGCACACGTTCGCGTGTGTTGATAACGAAGGAACGCAGGTCGTCGATGCCGTGGATATGGTCGGCATGGCCGTGGGTGTAGAGCACCGCATCGGCCGATCCCACCCCTGCATCGAGCATCTGCGCGCGAAAGTCCGGCCCGGTGTCGATGATGACCGTTGTGGTTCCGTCAGGTCCGATCCGTTGAACGAGTGCCGACGCCCGCCGCCGACGGTTTCTCGGGTTGGTCGGGTCGCAGGCACCCCAGTCATCGCCGATCCGCGGAACACCGGGCGAAGAACCGCAGCCGAGTATGGTTACGACAAGCCGCGTTTCTTCAACCACGAAAACCTGCCATGCCGCTCAATGTGTCATCCCCCGGCAGGTGACGCGGCACCTTGCTGAACAGGTCGAAAAAGTTTTCCGTCGTCCGTTCCCGCACGTCGGTTTCGCTCACATTCCAGCACTCGGCCAGAACGGCGGCGGTATCTGCGGTGAAGGCAGGTTCGTTGCGCCGACCCCGGTTTGGAACAGGAGCCAGATAGGGTGCATCCGTTTCCACCAGAACGCGGTCGCGCGGAGCGTCGGCAGCTATCGCACGAATGTCAGCGCTGTTCTTGAACGTGAGAATGCCGGAAAATGACAGATACAGACCGAGTTCGACGCCGCGCCGTGCAAGGTCGGAACCGGAGGAATAGCAATGCAGAACGGCGGGGAAAGCCCCCTTCCCCATCTCGTCTTCGAGGATCGAAATCATGTCGTCGTCGGCGCTGCGGGCGTGGATAACCAAAGGCAGCGCTGTCTCGCGCGCCGCTGCGATATGGCGGCGGAACCCGATTGCCTGCGCGTCGCGTGGCGCCTTGTCGTAGTGATAGTCGAGACCCGCTTCTCCCAACCCCACGACGAGCGGATCGTCTGCCACTGCTACAAGATCGGCGACGGAAACATCCAGTTCCTCATCGGCGTTGTGAGGGTGCGTGCCTACGGTGCAGAACACACCTTCGAACCGTTCGGCAACTGCGCGGACCTGCGTAAACCGCTTCACCCGTGTGCAGATAGTGACCATGCGACCGATATTGCGGGCGTGGGCGCGAGCGATGACCTCGTCCAGTTCGTCGGCGAAATCCGGGAAATCCAGATGACAGTGGCTATCAACCAGGAACGTCATGCAGCGCCGCTTTCGGCTTCAACATACCGAGGAAAAATGCCCTCGGGCTTGTCGATCGTCGTATTCGCGAGCCGAGTTGCCAAGGCGTCGAAGGTCCGCTCGTCATCGGGTACGTTCAGCTGGTCGAGCAGACGGCCGCAGCTTTCCGGGATATACGCCTGACCGAGGATTGCCACCGTGCGCACGGTTTCGGCCGTCACGTAGAGCACGGCTGCCATTCGATCGGGATCGGACTTTTTCAGCGCCCACGGTTCACTGGCAGCAAAGTAGCGGTTTGCATCCCCGACGACGGACCAGATGTCGTTCAGCGCGGCATGAATGCGCTGCTCGTCCATGGCCGCCCGGGTTGCTTCCAGCAGCGCATCCGCCTTTGCCAACAGCTCTTCATCCTCCGGCGCAAATGTGGCGGGCGATGAAAGGCGACCATCACAGTTCTTGAACACCATCGACAGCGACCGCTGCGCGAGGTTGCCCAGATCGTTGGCCAGATCGGCATTGATCCGCGTCACGAGTGCCTCGTGGTTGAAATTGCCGTCCTGCCCGAATGGAACCTCGCGCAACATGAAGAAACGAAGCGCGTCCAGACCGTATTGGTCGACGAGTTCGAACGGGCTGATGACGTTGCCGTCCGATTTCGACATCTTCGCTCCGTCGACTTGCAAAAAGCCGTGGCCGAACACCCGTTTCGGCAGCGGCAGACCGGCGGACATGAGGAAGGCCGGCCAATAGACAGCATGAAAACGGATGATGTCCTTGCCGATGACGTGCAGATCGGCAGGCCAGAACCGCCATAAATCGCCATCCTCGTCAGGAAAGCCGACGCCGGTGAGATAGTTCGTCAGCGCATCGACCCAAACATACATGACATGAGCATCGTCACCAGGCACTTTCACGCCCCAGTCGAACGTAGTCCTGGAAACGGAAAGATCGCGCAGACCGGATTTTACGAAGGCGACGATTTCGTTTCGCCGGTGGTCCGGGCCGATGAAGTCGGGCTGCGTTTCGTACAGGTCGAGCAAACGGTCCTGATAGGCGGACAGTCGGAAGAAGTAGCTCTCCTCCTCGATCCATTCGACCGGCGTGCCCTGAGGGCCGATCCGTACGCCCCCTTCTGACAGTTCCGTCTCGCCTTCCGCATAATAGGCCTCGTCTCGCACACTGTACCAACCAGCGTAGGAATCCTTGTATATGTCGTTACTGGTTGCAGCCATCCGCTCCCATATAGCCTGCACGGAACGATGGTGAGCAGGCTCGCTGGTGCGGATGAAGTCGGTATTGGACGCGCCCAGAACCTCCGCCATACGTCGGAACTCACTTGCGTTGCGCTCGGCCAGTTCCGCGACGTCGATGCCCGCTTCCCTGGCGGTCTTGACCATCTTTTGCCCGTGCTCGTCGGTGCCGGTCAGAAAGTGCACGTCGAAGCCGTCGAGGCGTTTGAAACGCGCCAGGGCATCGGTTGCAATCAGCTCGTAGGCGTGTCCGATATGGGGTGCGCCGTTGGGGTAAGATATCGCAGTCGTGATGTAATAATGTGGCTTGGCGGCACTCATGGTCAATTCCGGAAACTGGCTTCAGGCGGCGTTTTCATACCGCTTGTTCTGCTGAAATATCCCGGAAAACAAGTTGAGAACCACCTGCTTTCGATCGAGATTGTAGCTGTCCGCCAACCGTGTGGCGCGCCTGAAGCCTTCCCATACCTCCGCCCACCCCGCAACCGCATCAAGAGGCGCGCCGTCCATCGCCCGTGCTCGTCCGTGGGCCGCAACGAAGTCGATTGCCATGCCAATGAACAGGGCATAATCGTCCGCCCGAGCGATCGGTGAAAGCGAGGTTGCAGTTTTGTGAGCGGCAATCCAGTCCGAAGCGCTGCCACTCGCACGTCGGTCGACCAGTTCGCGGAAGCTGCGCACGTCCGCCATCACCTTGCCCCGCGCCAGTTGTAGCCCGAGCCTCGGCGAACCGCCTGCTAGCGCCACAATGTCGGCAAGTGCCCCGCCCTTCAACGTGTCATCGAGTTTCGGCAACAGCTCCATCATCTCAGACTGTTTCAGCGCATGAAGACGCAAGACCTCGCACCGCGAACGGATGGTCGGCAGAAGGCTGCCGGGATTGTGCGCCAGAACGAGGAGGAGCGAACGTGCCGGAGGCTCCTCCAAAATCTTGAGCAAGGCGTTGGCGGACGCGCCGTTCATATCGTCGGCCGTATCCACAATCGCAATACGCAGGCCTGCGCCGCCCGCGCTCATCGAAAAGAAGGATCGTGTCCGGCGCACTTCGTCGATGGAAAGCTGCGTCTTGAACCGTTTACCCTTCGCGTCCCACGGGCGGGCCATGTGCAGCAGGTTCGGGTGCGAACCGTTCGCGACCTGCCGTCGAACGCGGTCCGACACGGGTTGCGACGTGCTGTCGTTCGGTGCCGTACGATGGTCCGCATGTGTCAGAAGATGACGCGCGGCATGGAAGGCGAACGTCGCCTTGCCGATGCCCCGTGGGCCCGGTGACCAGCAGAGCGTGGTGCAGCCGACCCGCCGCGTAGCGTTCGGCCAGCCCGTCCAGTGATGCCCGATGCCCGGACAGAAACGGCGTTTCGGAAGGGACCGAGATACCATCCAGCCTGTCGGAAACAGGTCGATCCTCCTGTATCATGCGGCGTTCGAACTCTGCTGCCGGTTCGCCAAACGCTTCGACACCGCAGCCCAGATCGTATTCTCGATTTGATCGACATCCTGCGAGGCATCGACGACGATGCACCGGTCGGGCTCACGTTCGGCAATGGCCAAAAACCCCGCGCGCCGCTCCTGCTGCTCAACGAGTTCGTCGCTTTCAAACCGGTCCGGACCTTCATCGGCCCACACTTTGGCGGCGCGCTCCAATCCGGTTTCCGGGTCGATATCGAGTATGAACGTCAAATCGGGTACGGCGCCGTCGATCGCGACCTGCTGCATTGGTTCGAGAATATGGTCGGGAACACCGCCGGACACGCCTTGATAGACCCGACTGGAATCGAAGAACCTGTCGCTCAGGACAATTTCGCCCCGCTTGAGAGCCGGTTTGATGATACTGGACACGTTGTCGGCCCGGGCGGCGGCAAACAGAACGGCTTCAGCAGCCACGCCCCAGTGTTTCGCAGCTCCTGACAAAATGACCCTGCGCACCGCTTCTGCCCCCGGCGTTCCGCCGGGTTCGCGGGTGATCAGAACGGTGTGACCCTCGGCGGTCAAGCGATCATGCAGGCGCTTGATCTGGGTGGACTTGCCGGCCCCTTCGCCGCCTTCGAACGATATGAACACGCCGGTCACCCGTCGTCAGTCGAACCGCAATGCGCCGACCAGAAGTTCCTGCACGGCATCCACGGCCCGCTGCGGGATGGAGCCGGTCGATACGTCTTCCGCAGCGTAGAGCTGGGTCTCCTGGCTCACCTTGCCGTCGATGCTCACCTCCAGGCGGGCCACTTCGTCCCCCGCCCGGACCGGAGCCTTGATCGGCCCTTCGAAGACGATTTCCGCGCGCAGACGATCGCGGAAACCGACCGGCACGAAGATGCGCAACGGCCCTTCCGCACGCAGCGGAACGCCGGAGCGGGCGGCGCCGTAAAGCGTCGCTTCGCCAACTACTTCCCCTTCAGCGAACAGGTCCACCGGCTCGAAAGCACGGGTGGCCCAGCGGAGAATCTTCACAGCCTCCGACGCCCGTTCGCGCGAACTTTCCATGCCGTTCAGAACCGCGATGACCCGTCGCCCGTCCTGTTCGGCGGATGCCACGAGGCCGTAGCCGGAGGCCGACGTGAACCCGGTCTTCAGCCCGTCCGCCCCGTCGACCTTGCCAAGCACCGGGTTCCGGTTGCGCTGCGTGATACCGTTCCAGGTAAAGGACGGTTCGGAGTAGATCTCGTACCTGTCGGGGTAGGTGCGGATGAGATGGCGGGCGAGGATCGCGAGGTCACGGGCAGTCACGTTCTGCTCCGGGTCGGGCAGACCCGTGGAGTTGCGGAACTGGCTGTTGCGCAACCCGATGCGCCGCGCACGCTCGTTCATCAAGCCTGCAAACCCGACTTCGGACCCGGCCATGCCCTCGGCAATCGCGATCGAAGCGTCGTTGCCGGATTGAACGATCACGCCCCGTATCAGATCCTCGAGACGGATGTCGTCGTTCAGCCGCGCGAACATGCTCGAACCACCGGACTCCGAACCGCCCCTGCGCCATGCGTCCTCGGAGATCGTGAAGGTCGAATCGAGCGTCAGCGAACCGTTTTCCAGCGCATCGAAGACGACTTCCATCGTCATCAACTTTGCCATGGAGGCCGGTGGCATCTGCTCGTCAGCGTTCTTCTGAAACAGGACCGAACCTGTTTCGAAATCCATGACGATTGCCTGCTTTGCCGAGGTCTGGAAGGTCTGGGCATGGGCAGCGAACACGTTTGCGCATGCCACAAACAGGGCAATCGCACCCACCAATCCTGCCCGTATCGAATACGTCATCGTGCACCTGCCAAAGCTGTTCCCGTGGCACACTAGTAAGACGGGGCGCCCTTCACTTCAACAGTCACTGACCAGACTGTAACCCGCATCAAGGACTATGCCGCCCACGCTCCCGGGTAAGGCGCAAGCGAAATCGTCGAATTGTCCTGACGGCGTTCGGCAACCGCTTTCAACTGGTCCGAGAAAAAGTCCACCATCGCGTTCGACTTCGCAATCGAGCCGGTCACCACGCGGTCGAGGCGGCGACGCGATGACAGGGGTGCAGGTGGAACCGGGCCGACACGCTGCGCGCGGTGTCTGGTCGTTGTAGGCAACCATGACGGATGGTGGGTCGACGGGTTCGCCGTCCTTGCCAACGCCCGGTCGGAAGGATGCAACGAGATAGTCGTTATCGAGACCGTGCAGCGGAGCAGGCCCGATATATTGCACGCGAACCTGGGCCACTCCGGCATGTTGGTAGTTCAATAACTCGGCCGCGCGGGCGGACAGGTCGATCACCCTGCCCTCGTGATACGGACCGCGATCATTCACGCGCACGACGACGGACTTTCCATTCTTCCGGTTCGTCACCCGCGCATAACTCGGCAACGGGAAGGTCGGATGCGCGCCGGACAGGGCGAACTGATCGTAGATCTCGCCATTCGCCGTCAGCCGACCGTGGAAGTTGGGGCCGTACCATGAGGCCTGCCCCTTGCGGTCGTAGCCGGGCTCTTCCTTCGGCGTGTACCACTTGCCCTTGATCTTGTAGGGCTTGCCCACCTGCCGCCGTCCGCCGCCCTTTCGAACCTTGAGCGATGTCGTCAGTCGAGGACTAGCGGCAACGCCGTAGCTGGATTCGCTGAACTTCGTCTTGGTATTGATGTGGGACGGGCTGGACTTCACTGCGCTGGAAAGCACACCGCTGTCGCCACTTGTGCACGAGGCGAGAACCAGACACGCGGTCGCGAGCGCATTGGCCCGGAACAAACCACGCGACCACAAGGGAACGCTCGACATACGCAATACCTGAAATCGAAGACTTCAGAACAGAATGTCAGCTTCCCGTTTTCAAGCTGTTAACGATCAGTTGCTGACCGTTGCGGTGCCGGAATAACCGTCTTCCCGAACCCAGGTGAGATTGTTGCCGCCGGTTGCAGTCAGGCTGAAACAATTCGGCTTCCCGTCGTACCACGTGGGAAATTGCTGGCACAGTCTTCCCCCCGCAACCCACCATTTGCCCGTCTCCTTCGGCGCAAAGAACCGCGCAAGCCCCAACGCTTCGCCATTGCCCGTGACGGACTTGTTGGCGCGATAGATCAGCGGAAACGAACCCCATCGCGTCGCCAGTCGCACGGTCTTACCGGAAATGGTGCTCTGGATTTGCGCATCACTCAAGGCTTTCGCAAAAACCGGCTGTGACAGGAATGATAGCGACAAGGCGGCGAGGACGACGAATTTCATGCGTGCGGTTCCGAGGACGATTGCATCAGTTACGCAGGTATGAACCGTCCGGTTTCGCCCTGCAATCGTACATCCGTTCGACGCGCCCTGTTGAAAAGTCGCCCCGCTTGCCGCAGGAGGGAATGACGGACAGGTGGCCGAGCGGTTTAAGGCACTGGTCTTGAAAACCAGCGTGCGTGAGAGCGTACCGTGGGTTCGAATCCCACCCTGTCCGCCGCGCTTCTGGTCCCGTTCATATCGGCCTACCCGTGCAGCGCAGCGAACACCGCGTAGAGAGTTCCCGCAGCCAGGAGCCAGGCGGCGAACAGGCCTACCCAGACGGTCCAATTGTAGGCAGCCTTTCGCCTAGCCGACGTATCGGTGCCGTTGGCGACGTCGGTGAACAGAAGTACGCTCGGGAGAAGGCCGAGCGGCATGGCGGTGAGGCCGAGGAGGCTGCATACGAGGAGCGCTATACCGTTCATCGTCCGGTTATGGCGGAGCGTCCGTTAAGAAGCCCGAAACGAAAACGGGCGACACCTTGCGATGCCGCCCGTAGCGTCGGAGGAACAGTGATGCTTACTGCGGAAGCTGGTCGTCGACGCCTTCGACGTAGAAGTTCATGCCGAGCAGCTCACCGATCTCAGCTTTCTGACCGTCTTCCAGCCAGACAGAACCATCCTGCTTCTTGATCGGGCCGGTGAAAGGCTCGAACTCGCCGGATGTGATCTTCGCTTCGGTTTCCGCGGCCATCGTCGCCACGTCTTCGGGCATGTTCGTGTAGGGGGCCATGGCAACGGAGCCGTGGTCCATGCCGTGCCAGACGTCCTGCTGTTCCCAGGTGCCGTCCATGACAGCTTTGACGCGCTCGATGTAATACGGTGCCCAATCGTCGATGATCGACGTAAGCTGCGTTTCGGGACCGAATTTGATCATGTCGGAAGCCTGACCGAATGCCTTGATACCACGCTCGGAAGCGACCTGCATCGGCGCCGTGGAGTCTGTGTGCTGGGTCAGAATGTCGACACCCTGGTCGAGCAACGCCTTGGCAGCATCGGCCTCCTTCGGCGGATCGAACCATGTGGACACCCAAACGACCTTCACCTGAAAGTCAGGATTGACCGACTGCGCACCCAGCAGGAACGAATTGATGCCGCGCACGACTTCGGGGATCGGGAAGGACGCGATATAGCCCGCTACACCGGTCTCGGAGATGCTCGCGGCAATCTGGCCCTGCACGTAGCGACCCTGGTAGAACTTCGACGAATAGGTCGAGACATTGGGATGTTCACGCTTGTAGCCGGTGGCGTGTTCGAACTTCACGTCCGGGAATTTGCCGGCTGCCTTGTTGGTCGGGTCCATGTAGTTGAAGGACGTCGTGAAGATGATGTTGCACCCGTCGCGGGCGAACGCTTCGATAGGGCGCTGTGCCTCGGCGCTTTCCGGCACGTTTTCCAGATAGGCGGTCTCCACCTTGTCGCCGAACTCCGCTTCAACCGCCAGACGGCCCTGATCGTGCTGGTACGTCCAGCCGAAATCACCGGTCGGGCCGATATAGATGAAACAGGCTTTGGTCTTGGCGTCCTGCGCTAAGAGCCTGGCCGGACATCATGATGGCAGCGGAGGCTGCAAGAGCGAAAAGTGTCTTCTTCATTTGGTTCTCCTGAATGGGGCGGGCCTTAACGGTCCGGCACGAAGGGCTTTCCGAGCGACGCGGGGGTGTTGACCAGCGTCATGCGTCGGTTGCTTGCGATCAAGACAAGCACAAGCACGGTTGCGATGTAAGGGAGTGAGGTCAAAAACTGTGCAGGAATTGGTATGCCTAATGCTTGGGCATGGAACTGCGCCATCGTTACCGCACCGAACAGGTAGGCTCCAATCAGCACCCTGCCCGGTCGCCACGAGGCGAACACGACGAGTGCCAGCGCGATCCACCCGCGACCCGCCGTCATGCCCTCGACCCACTGGGGCACATAGACAAGCGACAAGTGAGCGCCGGCCAGACCTGCGCAGGCACCGCCGAACATGACCGCCAGAAACCGCACCCGGATGACGTCGATGCCGAGAGCGTGGGCCGATACGTGGCTGTCCCCCACGCTGCGCAGGGTAAGCCCGGCCCGACTGCGAAACAGGAACCAAGCCACTCCCACGACCAGCGCAATGGACAGGTAGAAGATGATATCCTGCGCGAACAGCAGCGGTCCGACAAACGGGATCGAAGCCAGTCCCGGGATGACGATCGGCTCCAGCCGCAGACCGGGCAAGCCGACGAAGCCTTCGCCGATCATACCGGAAAGACCGAGGCCGAGTATGGTCAACGCCAGACCCGTCGCCACCTGGTTCGTCATCAGTTTCAAGGTCAGGAAGCCGAACAGCATGGAGAACACGGCACCAGCCGCGATAGCTGCAAACATGCCGACATACGCGCTCCCGGAGGCCTGCGCCGCTGAGAACGCGACGACCGCGCCCACGATCATCATGCCCTCGACGCCGAGGTTCAGCACGCCGGAACGTTCGACGACAAGTTCGCCCAACGCGGCTATGAGCAACGGCGTCGCAGCCGCGCAGATCGACAGGATGATGAGAACCGCGCCATCCATCAGGCAACCTCCGCCTTGCCTGGCGCATAGACGCGCACGCGGTACAAGATGAGCGTGTCGGCGGCCAGAACGTAGAAGAGCAGCAAGCCTTGGAACACCCGGGTGGCCCGGTCGGAAATGCCAAGCGAAATTTGCGCGGCCTCGCCGCCGATATAGGTCAAGGCCAACAGCAGAGCGGCGAAGATGCAGCCGATGGGGTTCAATCGACCGAGGAACGCCACGATGATGGCGGTGAAACCGTAGTTCAGCGAGAGTTTGTCATCCAGCTTTTCGACCGAGCCCGACACTTCCGCGATGCCCGCAAGCCCTGCCATGGCGCCGGACACGAGAAACACGATGACCGTCATGCGCGCTGGCGAAAAACCGGCAAACCGCCCTGCCCGCTCGCTTTGTCCGAGCACGGAAACCTCGAACCCGCGGATCGTCCGCGCCAGCACGAACCAGAACAGAATTGCCGCCAAGACCGCGAAGATTGCCCCCAGATGCACATCCCAACCCTGCACGAGATCCGGCAGAATGCCGGACTCGTCGAACCGTTTTGTGCCGGGAAAACCCATGCCTTGTGGGTCGCGCCACGGGCCGCGCACGACCCAATCGACGAATTGCTGCGCAACATAGACCAACATCAGCGATGTCAGGATCTCGTTCGTTCCGAACCGCGCTTTCAGCAGCCCGGGAATGGCAGCGTAGAGCGCGCCGCCCGCCATGCCGCAGATCATCATCATCGGGATCAGTAGCGGCGAGGAAAAGGTCGGGAACAGGACCGGAATTGTCGCCCCCACCATGCCGCCGATCAGATACTGCCCCTCCGCGCCGATGTTCCAGTTGTTGGACCGGAAACAGACCGCCAACCCGATCGCGATAAGCGCGAGCGGCGTTGCCTTGACGAGTATCTGGTCGAGCGACCACGTGTCGGTCAAAGGTTCGACGAAATAGACGTAGAGCGCCTCCAACGGCGGTTTGCCGATGAGACTGAACATGATCGCGCCGGTAATGATCGTGGCCGTCAGCGCGATGAGCGGCGACAGGAGCTGGAACAGGGGCGAAGCGATTGGCCGCCTTTGCAACTCGATCCTCATGCCGCGTGCTCGCTGGTGTCCGACGCCCGCGTAGCCTGTGCGTCATCGCCGGACATCAACAGCCCGATCCGTTCGCGGGTAATGTCGGCGACCGGGAACGTTTCGCTCAACCGCCCGTCCGCCATGACCGCGACGTGGGACGCGATCTCGAATATCTCGTCTAGGTCCTGGCTGATGACGAGAACTGCCGCGCCACCGGCGGCCAGATCGATCAGAGATTGGCGAATGTGAGCGGCCGCGCCGGCGTCCACGCCCCATGTCGGCTGGTTCACGACGATGAGCTTCGGCGACCGGTCCATTTCCCGCCCCACGATGAACTTCTGCAGATTGCCCCCGGAAAGCGCAGCGGCGGGCGGGTTCGGCGCGGACTTGCGCACGTCCATCATGTCGATGACCCCGTTGGTCGCTTTCGTCACGGCCCCGAAAATTATGGTCTGCAGCTTTCCCCGAAAGCTCGCAGCATCGCTTGCATGGCGGGACAACAGCATGTTGTCGGTCAACTTCATCGCGGGCACCGCCCCGTGCCCCAGCCGTTCCTCGGGGACGAAGGCCGCACCCAGTTTGCGCCGCTCGGAAATAGTCATCGTCGATGCGTCGGTTCCGGCGATCCGCACCGCGCCCTTGCCGCGCAAGTCCTCGCCGGACACGCAGCCGAAAAACTCGCCCTGACCATTGCCGGATATGCCCGCGATACCGACGATTTCCCCGGCCCGCACGGTCAGCGACACGTCTCGCAACGTCGTGGCGAAGGGGTTCGACGCTGCGCACGAAAGGTCGTTCACCTCGAGTAACGGCGCACCTTCGCCCTTCAAGGGCGGGCGCACGACGTCGGCAATATCGCCGCCGACCATCTTGGCCGCCAGCGTGCCCGCCGTCTCCTGCCGGGGGTCGCAGATGTCGACCACCTTTCCCAACCGCATGATGGTGGCGACGCTGCACAGACGCTGCACTTCCTCCAGCCGATGGGAAATATAGAGCACCGACCGCCCCTCGTCGCGCAGTCTGAACAGCGTCTTGAACAGGCTGTTGGCTTCCTGCGGCGTCAGCACGGATGTGGGTTCGTCCAGCACCACCAGCTGCGGGTTCTGCAAAAGGCACCGCACGATCTCGATGCGCTGCCGTTCGCCTACCGACAGTTCGCCGACAAGGGCATCGGGGTCCAGCGGCAAGCCATATTCGTGGGAAAGTTCACGCGCCTTACGCGAGACATCCTCCAGCTTCTCCTCCGGTGGGGATGACAATGCGATGTTTTCCGCGACGGTCAGGCTGTCGAACAGCGAGAAATGCTGAAACACCATGCCGACCCCGGTGGCCCGTGCTTCGGCAGGTGCGTCGGGCTTGTATGGTTCGCCGAGCCAGAGCATGTCGCCCTCATCGGGCTCCAGCGAGCCGAACATGATCTTGACCAGTGTGGATTTCCCGGCCCCGTTTTCGCCGAGCAGAGCATGGATTTCTCCCTGCCCTATCGTCAGATCGACAGCGTCGTTCGCCTTCAGAGAGCCGAAGACCTTGGTGATACCGCGCGCTTCGAGGAGGGGAATGCTGTCCATGCCCGACGACGCTAGACCGCCGTGGAAAGGGTGCGCAATCGCAAACTACGCTTTGTCACAAACTTTGGCCAAGACGCGCGTGCCCGTTCACACAACCTCAACCACGGTCTTTTTCCGCAACTCCCCCGTCAGCGCCAGAGACAGCACCGTCATGGGGATCAGCAACGCAAGCGCAAACCGCAAACCGGCCGCGTCTGCGATGAAGCCCAGCAGAGGCGGCGCGATCATGAAGGACGTGAACGCAAAGAGCGACATCGCCGCCACGTTGTCTTCCGCATCGCCGGGTCGCTTGGCTGCCTCGCTCATGGTCAACGGATAGAAGATGGCAACGCCCAAGCCTGAGAAAAGCGCCCCGAGAAAGGCGATTTCGACATTCGGTGCGAAGGCGAAGGTGGCGATCCCCAACGCGGCGCTCAGTGCGGAAACACGCGCCACCAACAATGGCCCGAACCGTTCCAGCAGCATGTCGCCGCTCAACCGCGTTGCCGCCATTACGGAGGAGAATGCGGCATAGATCGCCCCGACGGCCACCGGCGAGCCGAGCAGCACGTCCTGTACGAACAGCGCCGACCAGTCGATGAACGCCCCCTCCACCAACATGATCCCGACAGGCATCAGGCACAGCAGCACGAGGTCGGCCCGGGGGAGGCCGAAGGTGTTGGATTGTGGCGGTAGGCGGTCACCGACCCCGGGCAACGGACGGGTCAGAACGAGCGCGCCCAGAGCCGCCAACGGCATGACGATCGCAAAATGCGACCAGACGGCGAAACCTTGCGCCGCGAACCCGGCCCCGACCACCGCGCCGAACAGCGACCCGAGGCTCCAGAACCCGTGCGCTTTCGACATGACCCGCCGCCCGGTGTCGCGTTCCCATTGGTCGGCAGCGGTGTTCATGGCTATTTCGCAAAGCCCGATGGCGACGCCCGACAGGACGAGCAGAACCAGCAGCGGTCCCAACGTACCCATCCACGGCACCAGCCCGATCCCCAGTGCCCACACGACCAGTGACCAGCGACAGGCTGCCTGCAGACCCCAGCTCTTGATACGCATTCCGCCAAAGGCGAAGGCGAGCAGGGTGCCGAATGCCAGAGCGAACAGGCACAGCCCCAGTTGCGTCGCCGATAGCCCGAACAGGTCTTTGACCGCCGGAATGCGAGGTATCCAGTTGCCGAGCACGAACGCCTCGATGAAGAAGACGGCGTAGATCGCCGCTTTGCGCGACACGGCTTAAACCGATCTGTCCGGCAGGTATGCGTTCTTTGGCGGTTCCGTGCGTGGCAGTCTGCCGCTTGCGGCGCTTCCGGCCCGCGATGATGTTGACGCTTTCCACAAGCACCGAAAACCCCATGGCCGCGTAAATGTACCCGCGCGGAATATGGAAGCCGAACCCGTCCGCCACCAGCGAAACACCGATCAGCAGCAGAAACGCCAGCGCCAGCATTTTCGTCGTGGGGTGGCGGCGCACGAAGTCCGCAATCGGTCCGGATGCGATCAGCATCACAGTCACGGCAACCACGACAGCGGCGACCATCACGAACAGTTCCTCCGCCATGCCAATGGCCGTGATGATGGAATCGACGGAAAATACCATGTCAATGACGATGATCTGACCGATGATCGCCGCGAACGACAGCGAAGCCTTGCGGGAGGCTTCCTCCGCCTCCGTTTCGCCTTCGATCTCCTCGTGGATTTCCGCAGTCGCCTTGTAGATGAGGAAAACGCCACCTCCGATCAGAATGATGTCGCGCCACGAGAACCCCTGGCCGAACAGGGAGAACACATCGGCCTTCAACCCGATGATCCAGGTCAGCGCGAACAGCAGCACGATGCGGAATACCAGTGCCAGGACGATCCCGATACGCCGCGCCCGGTCCGCCTGTTCCTTCGGCAGGCGCTCCACGATGATGGAAATGAACACGATATTGTCGATACCGAGCACGATCTCCATGACGGTCAGCGTGGCGAAACTGGCCCAGATGGCCGGGTCGGACAGCATGTCGATCATCACCGCACCTTACCTAGAACCTGCAGAACGAAGCCAATGCAGTAGAGATAGAGGCCGGTTACGGTAATGCCGACCGCCACCCACCACGGTGCGGGCAAGCCGTACCAGTCGTCGTAGAGGTATATCGCTCCGAACACGCTCCACGCGGCGAAAACAGACAGGGTCAGCGGACGCCACGTGGCGACCCGAACCGGGTGAACAAACAGCAACGGCGAGAATGTCAGCAAGGCGGACGCGACCACGACGGCAAACGCCACGTACCAGTTCGGCTCCATCACCCACAGTGTGAAGACCAGCATGTTCCAGCAAACGGGAAAGCCGACGAAGCAATTGTCGCGGCTCTTCATGCGGGTATCGGCGTAATAGATCGCAGCGGTGCAGACGATCATCGCCGCTGCGAGGAACGAGTAGATTTCCGCCAGAAAGCCTGTCTGGTAGAGCGCGAAGGCAGGGATGAGAACGAACGTGACGTAATCGATGATGTTGTCGAGGGTCTCGCCGGACCAGTTCGGCAGCACCGACTTCACGTTGAAATAGCGCGCCAGAGGCCCGTCCAGACCGTCCACGAACAATGCGACGCCAAGCCAGAACCACATTGCCGCAAAGCGGCTTTCCGCAGCCGCGACGAGTGCCAGAAACGCCCAGAACGCGCCGGACGCGGTGAATATGTGAACGCTGAACGCGATCAGCGGGTTGTTGCGCGGCATGGCCATGAAGTGTTTGTCCAATCGATACGGATTGTTGCGTCGGGCGGCCATGAGAAGCGCTTCACGCTATCAGGAATGCCAATCCAGCTTGCAGACTTCGGCCGAGCGGCCTTCGAAGTTCCAGTTGCGGCCGAACGCGCGAAACTTCGATTTGGTCGACCGTGCAACGATGATCTCCTCCGCAATCCAGTAGCGCGAGTTCTTGATGACGGTCACGTCGCCATCTCCGTTGCCGTTTCCGTTGCCCGCGATGGGCGTCACGGCGCCGTCGAGTATCTTCGGAATCTTGACGTGCCGGGTTTGGCCATCCGTTTCGTAGCTGATCGGCTCCTTCTTCACCCCGAGGAAATTGCCGACCAGTATCGACAACAAACCGGTGGTTCCGCCCGCCTTGCCGCTGAAGATCTTTGTCAGCGCCTTGGTGGCATAGATCGAGGCCTTCTCGTCCACGAACAGCCCGGCCGTCCAGTTGCCGCGGCTCATGTAGCCGGGAATCTCCATCATCAGGCCAAGGTTGATACCGGAAAGGTCCGTATCGCCGAAATAGCCGTCGTCGACGCGAAAGCCGGCCCAAGTCTGGCAATAGCCTTCCGTCGGCGGATGGTCGCCGAGCGACAGCACGCAGGGGCAGAACACGGTGCAGTTGCAGGCCAGCACCAGTTCGCCCTGAAGGCTCCATTCCTCTTTTGCCACGATACGTTCCCCTCAGCTCAGTGATAGACGGTCTGCATCGCAATCAATGCGACGCCCCATGCGAGTAATATGCCGCCGGACACTCGCGAAGTCACTTTGCCCGTGCCACTTTTTTCCAGCACGGCAAACAGGGTCAACAGAACCATCCAGACCAGGTTCATCGCGCCTGCCACCAGCATCACGAGCATCAGCGCCCAACAGCAGCCGATGCAGAACAGGCCCTGTTCGATACCGAGCCTCCAGACGCCGACCGGCTTGTCGGTCCAGCGCCCGAAAAGAGTGGCGAACGGGTTGCGACACTTCTCCAGACAGGCTTCCCGCAATGCGCTGAACTGGTAGAGGCCGGCTGCGATGAGGATCAAGCCGGCGATCAAACCGTTGACGGGCGTGGCCAGCGAGCCCGCCTGCCCCGTTGCGATAAGAACCAGTTGCACGACACTTGCCACCACACTGAACGCGAACCATGCGGTCAGATAGCCCAGGACCAGTATGAGGACGGAAACGACCCGTTCTCCCTTCGCTCCTGCCGTATCGGCGATTTCCGCGTAGGTCCTGATGAGCGGCGCAGCGGAAGGCAGCATCATGGCAACGCTCATAGCGATCCACATCGAAACGGTGACGGCGACCGTTGCGGTGTCGAACGTCGTCGGTCGTGTCGGTGCGCAGATCGCGGCAAGCCATCGCACGAACGGGCTGTCGAAGAAGGCAGAGCCCGTCGAAGCTTCGGCCATGAAGACGAGCCATGCCCAGCCCAGCACCACGGCTGTAGCGGTGACCGCGTAAACCGGCCAGCGCGGGCGGGTGGCAGCATTGGCCACGGCCCGGTCCGCAGACCCCAGATGGCGGTATCCGGCCACGGGTTCAATCATGAGGCGATTACCGGTTTCACGGGATGTGTGAATTTGTCCGCTGGATTCCTTCTTCGACCTGTCACATCTATCCGCAAGGCAATCAAGCGAAGGCGACAGCAGCATGTCCGAACCGATGAACGAAGTGGTCGATATCGCCGTCGTGGGCACGGGCCTCACTGGCTTGATGGCGGCAACCGAACTGGCCAACCGCGTGGACTTGTCGAACGCGCACATCGCCGTCGTCGGGCCGAAAAACGACGGCGGGGACGGGCGCACCACGGCGATGCTCATGCCGACCATCGAGCGTTTGCGCGCCGCAGGCATATGGGAAGCGGTACGGGACCAAACCGCGCCGCTGCGCACCATGCGTCTGGCAGACGGGTCGCGCCGGTTGCTCCGTGCACCGCTGGTGGATTTCGCAGCGACCGAGATCGATCAGGAAGCCTTCGGCTACAACGTGCCCAATGCCGACATGGCGGCAGAACTGGAGCGGCATCTATCTGGCAAAGCCAATGTAGTTCGTGTCGAAGCCGTGGTCGAAGACTGCGTTCTGCGAGACGATGGTCTGACGCTTGCGCTACCCGACGCGGGGTTCATCGACGCTGCGGTCGCGGTTGCCGCCGATGGCCGGAACTCGTTGTTGCGAGACCGTGCCGGCATCGAAAATCGCACTTGGTCCTACCCGCAGGTCGCGCTGGTCACCAACTTCGCCCATTCACTCCCGCACAACGGCATATCGACCGAGTTTCACACCGAAACCGGCCCGTTCACGCAGGTTCCCCTGCCCGCACGGGGAAAGGAAAGGCAGCGCTCGTCCCTTGTCTGGGTGGTCGATCCCGATGAGGTCGACGCGATCCTCGCGCTTGATCTGGAGACGGTCGCGCGCAGCATCGAAGACAGGATGCAGTCCATGCTCGGCACGGTCACGGTCGAAAAGCCGCTGCAACCTTTTCCCCTGTCCGGCATGACGGCCAAACGCTTCGCCGCCGGTCGGGTCGCCCTTGTCGGCGAGGCGAGCCACGTGTTTCCGCCTATCGGCGCGCAGGGTTTCAATCTCGGCGTGCGCGATTGCGTGTCCCTCGCAGAACACCTCGACCTGCTAAACGTGACCGCCTCACTGGCCTCGTATGACGCCGCCCGGCGCACGGATGTCGCCACGCGAACGGCTGGCGTCGACGTGCTGAACCGCTCCCTGCTGACAGGCTTCCTGCCGGTGCAAATGGCTCGTGCGGCTGGTCTCGGCATGCTCGCCTCGTTCGCCCCCTTGCGGAAACTGGCCATGCGGCAAGGTCTGGGCACCAGCTAGGGTTTATCGGGGAAACAGGTCCGGCGGCAGTAGGCCGGTAGTAATGGCGTAAAGCAGCCCTGTGACCGTGACGATCGACATGAGGGTCGTCACGATGACCATGCTGGAGGCCCGCCCGACCCACACATCGTATTGCTGCGCGATAACGAATACGTTCGTGGCCGTCGGCAGGGCGGCCAGCAGCACGGCGGTGTAGACCCAGACCGGGTTGAAGTCGCCGATCCAGCTGAGCAAGACGTAGACGATGATCGGGTGAACCAGCAATTTCGCGGGCACCGAGCGCATACATCACCTTCGGGCTGCTGCCGCGTTCCGCCAGCGCCACCGTCACTCCCATCGCGAAGAGAGCGCACGGTGCGGCGGCCCCCTGCAGATAGTCGAGCATCTTGCCGATGGCTTCCGGCGGTTGCCATTGAAAGGCAGCCGCGGTCACGCCGACAATGGTGGCGATGATGAACGGGTGGGTGAAGATGCGCTTCAGCACATTAAGCGTCACCTCCAGCGGTTTGGCGCCATCGTCGTTGCCGCTCAGCGCCATCAGCAACGGTGCCATGACGAAGTGCAGCACATTGTCGAAGCAGAATATCAGCGCCACCGGGACGACAGAAGCCTCGCCGAACGCCGCGATCGCGATGCCCGGGCCCATATAGCCGATATTGCCGTAGGCACCGGATAGACCCTGTATCGTGCTTTCCGGCACGGTGCTTTTCGAGCCGAAGATGCCGATGCAGAAGCACAGTGCGAACGCCATGTAGGTGCCCAGCGTCGCGCCGAAGATGAACGCCCAGTTGGTCAATTCCTCCACCGCCGTGCGGGACAGCAGATTGAAGAACAGCGCCGGCAAGGCGATGTAGATGATGAAGACGTTCATCCACCTCAGCCCGGAGGTGTCGATCTTCCATATCCTGGCTGCAATCACCCCCAGCCCGATCAGGCCGAAGAATGGCAGCGCCATTGCAAGAACGTCGCCCATGGTGCCGGTCTTAGAACTCCCCTGCCTGTCGGCTACGAAGCAACTCGGCACGGGTCAAGCGCGACGAGGGAGTCCGGTTGAGCGTCGATGCGGAATCATGCGATATTGCGCAGGCATTATCTGACGGAGAGACGACCATGCGCACTGCCAAGTTCCAGATCGGCCAGGTGGTGAAGCACCGCATCTTCCCGTTTCGCGGCGTCGTGTTCGATGTCGACCCAGTTTTCGACAACACCGACGAATGGTACGACGCCATCCCTCCGGAAGTGCGGCCTCGAAAGGACCAGCCGTTCTATCACCTGTTTGCTGAAAACGACGAGTCGGAATACGTGGCCTACGTGTCCGAGCAGAACCTCCTGCTGGACGATGGGGACATGCCCCTGCGCCATTCGCAGATCGATGAAGTCTTCACCCGCGACAAGAACGGTGCCTACCGTGAGCGGGACCGGGTGAACCACTGACGTGAACTAATGAAGCGGTCTGTCGCCCAAAAAAAAGGCGGTCACCGCTTTCGGTAACCGCCTTCTAGGCTTCACTATGTCGAAGCGGATCAGCCGCCGGTCTTCGCCTTTTCCTGCGCTTCCTGCAGTTTCTGGCGAGCCTCGTCGGCCTTTTTCTTCAGTTCGTCGGCAATCTGCTGGTTGCGCTCCTCAACCTGGTCCTGCTCCATGGCTGGCCCATCGAAGGCTGCCGTGAAGCCGCTGAGGGTCACTTTCACCGGGTTGGCCTGTGCGCGGAAGTTGGTGGATGTCAGCGTGACCTCCCCACCACCCTTCATGGCGTTGATCAGGCTGTCGTTCATCGGAACCTCTGCCACGCAGCGGTCCGGCAGGCAGAGCGAATACGGCAACGTGTTCTCCTGGCCGTTGTCGATCTTCATCTTCACGCCGGCTGGAATGAAGCGCCCGGTCGGTACGGCCACCTGAAAGATCTTGCGGTTCGTCGCGCCGGTGGACGTCAGCAAGTTCACACCCGGTGACCAGCTGGTTCGTCGGCGTGACGATGTTGAACTGGACGACGCAAATGTTGTTGTCGCCCGCGTCGTTGCAGATCTTGAACCATTCCTGCGGCTTGCGCTCCTGAGCGGAGGCTGGCGCAGCGAAGGTAACAGCCATGGCTGCAAGAGCGGCTGTGGAAAGAAGACTGGTGAAACGCATGGGGTCGTCCTGATGTTGTCGCAAGGTTGGCAAGTCGGCGGCGTTTGAAACGGAACGGGTCCACCAAGCGCGTTGCTGCAATCGTTACCAAATGCGGCACCAGCATGACCGGCACCCTGTGCTATCTGTCAACGAATACGAATCACATTGGAACTCCACCGACCATGGGGCCAACATTGCCGAACCGTATCCGTCACGCTGCCAAGTCGCTGGTGCTGGCAGGCTTGGGCTTTCTCATTGCGGTCACCGCCCCGGCCGCCCACGCGGAGCCGGTCCACGGCATCGCGATGCGAGGCAAACCGGCATTGGCCGAGGGGTTCGAGCACTTCCCCTACGCCAATCCGGATGCGCCGAAGGGCGGGCGGCTCGTTTATGGCGTGTTCGGCACGTTCGATGATCTCAACCCGTTCGATCTCAAATCCATCCGCACCGGCGCTCGTGGATTGTGGGATCCGGTCTTCGGCAATCTCGTGTTCGAGGCGCTGATGGTGCGCTCGCAGGACGAGCCGTTTTCGCTTTACGGGTTGCTGGCGCAGAGAGTGGAGATGTCCGATGATCGCCGGCGGATCGAGTTCTTCCTCAATCCGGCGGCGCGATTTTCCGACGGCGAGCCGGTGACGGCGGACGATGTCGTCTTCACCTTCGAGCTGCTGCGAGACAACGGCCGCCCGCCCTACTCCAGCCGCATGGCGCAGGTGGAAACGATGGAAAAGACCGGCCCGCTATCGGTTCGCCTGACGTTCAACGACCGCGCGTCGCGCGAGACCCCGCTCCTCTTCGGCCTCATGCCGGTGCTGCCCGAACATGCGACCGATGTGGACCGCTTCGGCCAGACCACCATCGAGATCCCCGTGGGGTCCGGCCCCTACACCGTCGAAACCGTGAAGCCGGGGGAGCGCATCAGCTACGCCCGCAACCCCGACTATTGGGGCGACGATCTGCCGGTCAACCGCGGCCTCAACAACTTCGACGAAGTGCGCGTGGACTACTACCGCTCCGGCACCGCGCAGTTCGAGGCCTTCAAGAAGGGGCTGTTCGACCTCTACCCGGAAAACAGCCCCGCCAAATGGCGCACCGCCTACGACTTTCCCGCGGTCGACGATGGTCGCGTGGTCAAGGAGACGTTCAAGGACCGTACCCCGAGCGGCATGCTGGGCTTCGTCTTCAACACCCGCCGCCCGCCGCTGGACGACAGAAACGTCCGCCGCGCACTCGCCATGTTGTTCGATTTCGAATGGGCCAACGAAAACCTGTTCTTCGGTGCTTATCAACGCACCTCATCCTACTGGCAGGAATCGGACCTCTCCGCATTGGATTCGCCTGCAAACGATGGGGAACGCACGCTGTTGGGTGCCGCCGTCGACACGATGGCACCGGACGTTCTCGACGGAACCTACCGCGCGCCCATTGCAGATGGCACGGGCCGCGATCGGAGCATATTGCGCGAAGCGTTGAGCATATTGCGCGAGGCCGGGTTCAGCCTTCAGGGCGGCCGTATGGTCGGCCCGACGGGCTCGCCTCTGTCGCTGGAACTGTTGATCGCAGGCGATGCCGGTATCAGCGGGCAGGACATCGAACGCCTCGCCCTGTCCTACAAGCAGACCGCTGCGAAGCTCGGCGTCGACATCGACGTGCGGCTGGTGGACGATGCCCAGTATCAGGCCCGCAAAGGCTCGTTCGACTACGATATGACGGTCGCCCGCTACACATCCTCCCTTTCTCCCGGTGCCGAGCAGACGTTCCGCTGGGGTTCCGCCTCGCGCGACATGGAAGGCTCGTTCAATTTCGCGGGCACGGCGGACCCGACGATAGACAGGCTCATCGACGCGATCCTTGCAGCCCGTGATGAAGACGAGTTCCGCGACGCCGTGCGCGCTTACGACCGAACCCTCATCGACGGCCACTACGTCGTTCCCCTCTATCACCTGCCCGAAAGCCGCATCGCCCGGTGGGCAGGCGTACAGCGGCCCGAAACCACCCCGCTCTATGGACCGGTGTTCCAATCGTGGTGGCGCGAGCCGGCCAACGCCGAAAGCGAATAGGAGACCATCATGGTCCATATCGACATCGTTTCGGACGTGATGTGCCCCTGGTGCTATATCGGCAAGCGGCGGCTGGAAAAGGCGCTGGAAATCGTCGGCAGCGGACACGGAAACCTCCGTCCACTGGCGCCCCTACCAGCTCGACCCGACCCTGCCGAAAGAGGGCAAGGACCGCACCGCCTATCTGGAAGCCAAGTTCGGCGGTCCGGAGCGGGCTAAGCAGATCTACGACCAGATCGAGGACGTCGGACGTGCGGAAAACCTGGCCTTCGATTTCGCCGCCATCCCCCGCTCCTACAACACGCTAGACGCCCACCGCGTGATCCGCTGGGCGGCCAACGAAGGTGCGCAGGTTCAGGATGCCCTCGTCGAGCGGTTGTTCGAACTGTTCTTCATGGAAGGCGGCAATATCGGCGACGACGCCGTGCTCGTCGAAGCGGCGACGTGCCAGCGGCATGGATGGCGCGGTGGTGGAAGCCTTGCTCGCGACGGACAAGGACCGAGCCGAAGTCGAGCAGGAAATTGCCACCGCCCAACAGATGGGCGTCACCGGGGTGCCCTGCTTCATCATCGACCAGAAATATGCCGTGATGGGCGCGGAAGCACCCGAGAACATCGCGGCCGCCATCAGGCAGGCGGCGGAAGAAACCGCCTAGACGGCTTTCGCCACCCGGTCGAACGCCTGCAAGCGGTCGAGCAGTGCCGCCATCTGGTCCAAGGGCACCATGTTTGGCCCGTCGGAAGGGGCGTTGTCGGGGTTCTCATGGGTTTCGATGAAAAGCCCGGCCACACCCACCGCGACTGCCGCCCGTGCTAGAACGGCCACGAACTCCCGCTGCCCGCCGGACGAGCCGCCCTGCCCGCCCGGTTGCTGGACGGAATGGGTCGCGTCGAAGATGACCGGCGCACCGTTCGCAGCCAGCCGCGGCAAGCCGCGGAAGTCCGTCACCAGCGTGTTGTAGCCGAAACTCGTGCCGCGCTCCGTCACCAGCACGTTGGAATTGCCGCTTTCGGTAACCTTGGCGACCACGTTGTCCATGTCCCAAGGCGCGAGAAACTGGCCTTTCTTCACGTTGACGACCGCGCCCGTTTCTGCAGCGGCGATCAACAGGTCCGTCTGGCGACACAGGAATGCGGGAATTTGCAGAACGTCGACGTGCCGTGCGACTTCAGCGCATTGTTCCGCCGTATGAACGTCCGTCAGGACCGGTACGTCGAGTTCGGAGCGCAGATCGGAAAAAACCGACAGGGCAGCCTCCAGCCCGATGCCGCGCTTGCCGGACAGGCTGGTGCGGTTGGCCTTGTCGAAGCTCGATTTGTAGATGAACCCGATCTCTGCAGACGCACAAATTTCCTTCAGCCGACCGGCGACTTCGAATGCGTGGTCACGGCTTTCCATCTGGCACGGGCCCGAAATGAGCGCGAACGGCAGGGTATTGCCGAACCGAACAGAGCCGACCTTTACTTCGGTGTTCGGGCCACTCACGACGAAACCTCTGCAAAGGCCACGAAACAGCCCTGCCCCTGCGCCGGTGGCACGACCAGACGGCCCACCCGTCGCACGAAAGCAATTCCGTTGCGCTTCAGCAAGGTAGCCGTCGCATCCAGACTGGCGACTTCAACCACATAGCCCTGAAAGCGCAGCCCGCGTTCATATCGCTCGGCTGTCATACCGTAGACCGCGTCCATTCCGTCCGGCGTCAGCACCGTCACCGCGCCGCCTTCCGTCTCAAGCGACATTCCGAAGGAATTGCTGTCGACCTCCCGCTGGTTCAGCAGGCTTTGAAGAAAATACTGAAAGTCCGAAGGGTTCGGCTCGGAAGCCACCACGTCGAGCAAACCCGTTGCGCCGTTGGCATGCGTTTTCAGAGCAGTCTGGTCGACATCCGGCACGTTGCGCGTTTCGCACGTGAAGAAGCCGGCATCGGGTGCGCGAGGATCGGCTGCAAACGCGAGACGAACGGACATCTCGTCGGACTTCCCATCCGGCGTGGCAAACTGGCGCGAGAAGTTCACGACAGAGCCGCCAGACATTGCGTATTTTTCGAACATCGCGTCGTCGGCTTCGGCATCGTCGCTCTTCAGAACAAGATGTGAGAACCCTTCCTCGCCGCGCCGAAACCGGTACGTCTGGTCGTTGCGCACGAAGGTATTGCCGTCGAGCACTGCCGCCTCGCACGTCTCACGGTGCCCGATGGCCAACGGCTCCAGCATTGTGGCATCATCAAGATAAATGCAGCAGTTTTCCGTCCCGAAGGGGTGGATGCCGTCCGGAGCGACCGTAAAGCCGAGCGCGGTATAGCGTGCCCTTGCGTCGTCCAGCGAAGCGACCGGCAAAACGAGGTGGTCCAGCTGTCGCGGACGGGTGAGCTTTGGTTCTGTCATCGGCAAGCCGTGCCCCATGCCTGCCTTGCATTCAAGACCATTCGATCGCGGGACGACACGATAACGATTTCGCGCGTGGCTGGTCATCGCCTTGCCGCAAACGTAGTGTCTGGAAACGAAATCGAAATTTCAGGCGCACCGTCCGTGATTTTCCGCTCCCTTGTACTTGCCACCACCTGCGCGCTGCTGGTCGGCTGCCAGCTTGGCGCGTCGAATGACGTGAAGGTGGATTATTACGCGATTTCAGGCAATTCCACGAGCGAACTCGACCGTGAGATTCGACGCAAGGGCCCCAAGATCGGTGATAACGGTCACGCCGTAGCCGTGGCCCGCATTCAAATGTTCCCGAACGTCAAGTACGCCCGCGACGGCAGGTTCTGCGCCGTGCGGTCCGCGAAAGTTACGGTCAATGCCCGCGTAACGTTGCCGCGTTGGACCGGTCGCGGAACGGCGACGCGGGAACTGGGTGCGGCGTGGGACAACATCGATCGCTACACGCGTCTGCACGAGGCAGTCCATGTTGCGATCGCCTTTCGCTACGCGAAGCGCATGGAAGAGGCACTTCTGGCGGTGCGGGAAAACCGCGCCTGCGGGCAAACGAAGGCCGAGGTCGCGTCGATCGTCACAACATTGCTGCAAGAGCACGATACGGCCCAGAAACAGTTCGACGCTGACGAGAAAAGCCGTTTCGCGCGCTACGCGCGTCGCGGTGGCGCGAAGTTGCAGCCGGGCGGATGAGGACGCCGGGACTTCCCGAACGGCGCACGCGCGCCTTCATGGTGTATCTGTGCACGATACGGCACGCCATGCTTCTGTGGCTTTCTACTATTCTCCTCGCGCCATCGTTGGCATTGGCCGACGTGAGGGTTACCGAACGGACCAAGACCTACCGCATCAGCGGTGGCACAGCCGCGGAGCTTGCCCGTTCCATGAGCAAGCGTGGCCCGTATTCCCGCTCCCACCAGGCCCGGGCATGGGCGACGGCGTCGCGTGATATGCGGTTTCAGATCGACCGGGACGTCAGGAACGGTCGCTGCCGTGTCACCGACGCCGATGTGCGCATGAAGATAACCTACACCCTCCCCCGGCTGTCGCGCATCTCCCGCCTGCCGAAACGCGAGAGGGCCCGTTGGAAACGCATGGCGCAACTTCTCGAGGCTCACGAACGGGTTCACGGCAAGTTCTATCGCGAACTGGCCGGAAAGACTTACCGCGCGTTGTTGCGCCTCAAACCGGCACGCACATGCCGGGCTCTCGATCGGAACGCATTGGCAGAGGTGAAGCGGTTGTCGGCGGAGGACATGCGTCGAAACCAGCGTTTCGACCAGCGGGACCGGCGGAACTATCGCCGTATGAACCGCCTGTTCTCGGAGGGTTAGCCGCTCAGCCGTCGAACCCGTCGAGTGCAGTCATGATTTCGGCGGCGACGAAGGCGGCGATGATCGATGGTCGCTTGTCTCCGGTCGGGTTGGCTCCGATCGGGCAGACCAGTGCCTGCGTGTCCAGCCCGGGCACCTCCCGCTCGCAATGGGACTTGAATTTCGCGCGTTTGGTGGCCGAACCGATCATTCCGACATAAGCCGCATCTCCCCTCGCCAACGCCTCTGCGGCGATGAGAAAATCCAGGCCGTGGTCGTGGGTCAGGATGACGAATGCACTCCCGGGTCTCGCCGTGCGAACCTCCGCTTCGGGCACGGCAGTCACGCGCTGTTCCACATCGGCAAAGGATTTGGCGAGTTCGTCCGCCCGTTCATCCACAAGGACGGTGCGAACCGGCAGCAGAGATAAGCAGGCCGCCAACGCTCGTCCAACATGGCCCGAACCGAAAACATGGACTGTCGGCTGCGTTTCCCCGGCAGTTTTCGCCGTCGCAACTGCTTCCAGCCTGTCGGCGTCGGATAGGGCGCGCAGGGCAAGAACCACACGCCCCCCGCAGCACTGGCCGATTTCCGGACCGAGCGGCACATCCAGTCGGTCGCGGTCGCGTCCCGCTCGCCAGCATGGAACGCGCCCGTGCGATGGCGAGATGCTCCAGCTGCCCGCCACCGATCGTGCCCCATTCCGCCAGCCCGGAGACATACATATGAGTGCCGGCTTCCCGGGGCGCGGACCCTTGGGTCTGCACGACGCTCACTCTGACGACCGGGTCGGGCGAGTTCAGAAAGCGTTCGAGGCCTTCGCCTTCAGCCATCGTCTGCGCGCAACCGCTCCACGGCCATGAGAACCCGTTCCGGAGTAGCGGGTGTGTCGAGCCTTGGGCAGGTGCGATAGTCGTCGACGCTGGCGACCGCCATGGAAATCGCTTCGAGCACCGAAATACCCAGCACGAAAGGCGGTTCGCCAACGGCCTTCGACCGTTTGATCGTCAGTTCCCGGTTCTCCGACCAGTCGGCAAGCGTGACGTTGAAACTGCGGGGACGGTCCGAAGCGAGCGGAATTTTGTAGGTCGACGGAGCGTGGGTGCGCAGCCTGCCCTGTTCGTCCCACCACAATTCTTCGGTGGTCAACCACCCTGCACCCTGAACGAACGCCCCTTCCACCTGGCCCTTGTCGAGCGCCGGGTTCAGCGAACGCCCGACGTCCTGAAGGATATCAGTCCGGTCGATTTGGTACTCGCCGGTCAACGTGTCGATGGAGACCTCCGATACAGCCGCTCCGTAGGCGAAATAGTAGAATGGCCGCCCCTTACCGGCATCGCGGTCCCAGTGGATCTTCGGTGTCTTGTAGAACCCGGCCGCCGAGAGCTGGATACGGGCCATATAGGCCTCTTTGATAAGGTCGGCGAAGGCGACGGTCTCCTTGCCGATCACGATGCCTGCCGGTGTGAACGTGACAGAATCCACACTTGTCTGCCAGCGTTCCGCAGCGAACTTTACCAACCTGCCCTTAATCTGGTCGGCTGCATCGAGCGCTGCCATGCCGTTGAGATCGGTGCCCGACGAAGCGGCAGTGGCGGATGTGTTGGGCACCTTCTCGGTCGTCGTCCTGGTGATCTTGATGAAGTCGATATCCACCTGAAACGCATCGGCCACCACTTGCGCGACTTTCGTATTCAAGCCCTGCCCCATCTCGGTGCCACCGTGGTTCAGGTGGATGGACCCGTCGCTGTAAATATGGATGAGCGCGCCCGCCTGGTTGTACCAGGTCGCCGTAAACGAGATGCCGAACTTCACTGGCGTCAACGCTATGCCTTTGCGAATGACCGGACTGCGCTCATTGAACGCCATGATGTCCGCCCGCCGTTGACGGTAGTCGGACGATGCTTCCAGCTCGTCCACCAAACGCGGTAGGACGTTGTCCTCGACGGTCTGGTGATATGGCGTCAGGTTGCGTCCTTCGCCGCCGTAAAAGTTCGCTTTGCGGATATCGAGCGGGTCTTTCCCCAGTGCAAAAGCGATTTCCTCTACCATTCGCTCAGCCCCGATCGCCCCTTGGGGGCCACCGAAGCCGCGAAAGGCGGTGTTGGAAACGGTGTTCGTCTTCTGCGGTTTCGATTTCAGCAAAACATGGGGGTAGAAATAGGCGTTGTCTGCATGAAACAGAGCGCGATCGGTTACCGGACCGCTCAAGTCCGCCGAAAACCCGCATCGTGCTGCGAATGTGCCGCACACGGCCTCGATACGCCCGTCATCGTCGAAACCCACATCGTAGTCGATGACGAAATCATGGCGCTTGCCGGTGGCGGTCATGTCGTCGTCCCGGTCCGGACGCAGCTTGACCGGACGGTTCCACTTCTTCGCGGCGACGGCGGCAACGGTGCAGAACAGGTTCATCTGCGTTTCCTTGCCACCGAACCCTCCGCCCATGCGGCGGACGTTCACAGTGACGGCGTTGGACGGTACGCCCAGCGCGTGGGCGACCATGTGCTGCGCTTCGCTCGGATGCTGCGTGGAGGAGAAGATCGACACGTCGTCATCCTCTCCGGGGATGGCCATGGCAATATGGCCTTCGAGATACATGTGGTCCTGCCCGCCGACCGCCATCCGACCGCCGATGCGGTGGTGTGCCGTGGCCAGCGCTTTGTCCGCATCGCCGCGCTTGAGCGTCAGCGGCTTGGTCACCAACGGCATGCCCGCCGCCTCGGCAGCCATTGGATCCAACGCATGGGGTAAGGTGTCGTAATCGACGTCCGCGAGCGCTGCCGCCCGTCGGGCGGCATCCCGTGTGGACGCGATGACCGCAAACAGGGGTTGGCCCCAGAACTCAACCTTGTCCACGGCGAAGATCGGTTCGTCGTGAAGCCCGGTCGGGCTGATATCGTTCAGACCCGGAATGTCGTCGGCGGTGAGGACCCCGATGACCCCGGGAGCGGACCGGACGGGGTCGAGGTTCATCCGGCTGATGGTTCCATGGGCGACCTGCGATAGCCCGAGGTAGGCATGGACCGTTCCGGCGGGTTCGGGAATGTCGTCCGTATAGTCGGCCCGTCCCGTCACGTGCTTGTGGGCGGAATCATGCTTGAGGCTCGTGTGAACCGCACCATTGATGGGCCGCCCGTTCGTGTCGGCATCGACCTGCACGTTCGGCACGGGAGCGTCGCGCCGCTGTTCGGTCTCGACGGGCTTCTCGATCGTTTCGGGCATCATATCATCCCGCATCAGGAGGCCCGCGCCAGTCGGACGCCGTCGGATCCGGCACCTTTTTCGAGCCAGAACCGGCGGAACAGGTTTCGCGACACCTGCAGGCGATACTCCGCCGTCGCCCGCCAATCCGACAGCGGGGAGAAATCCTGGTCGAGAACGGCTGCGGCGGACAGAAGCGATTGTTCGCTCCATGGCTTGCCTATGAGTGCGGCCTCCGCGCCCGCCGCACGTTTCGGCGTCGCGGCCATGCCTCCGAACGCGATGCGTGCGTCCGTTATCACGTGGTTTTCCACGGTGATGTTGAACGCGGCACAGACCGAAGAAATATCTTCATCCCTCCGCTTGGAAATCTTGTAGGCCGCGTGGTGCGCGCCTTTCGCCGAGCGGGGGATGGTGATGGCTTCGACGAATTCGCCGGTTTTCCGGTCCTGCTTGCCGTAGTCGATGAAAAAGTCCTCCAGCTGCATCGAACGCCGCGCATTTCCGTGCCGCAGCTCCACCGCAGCCCCCATTGCGATCAGCACCGGCGGCGTATCGCCGATGGGGGAGCCGTTGGCCACGTTGCCGCCGATGGTTCCCATGCTGCGCACCTGCCAGCCCGCGATGCGATCCCATAGATCGTCCAGATGGGGAAACGCCTCGCGCACGACAGTCTCGAAATCGCTGTAGGTCACGTTCGCACCGATGCGCACGGCGCCGGCGCCCATCTCGACCGATGCGAGCGCATGAAGATGTCCGATGAAGATGGCGGGGCTGATCGGGCGCAGGAACTTCGTAACCCACAGTCCGACATCGGTGGCACCGGCAACGATCGTCGCTTCCGGGTGGGCCTCGAGCAAGGTGGCGAAATCATCGACGTCGGCGGGTAGCAGAACCCGATCATCGTTCGACGCGATGTCGACCCGCGAACCATCCTGCCACGCCATCAACCGTTCAACGACCCGGTCGCGCTCGGTGGTCAACCAGTCCTGCGCGGGTGAACCCATCGTGCCCATGGCCCGGGCGGCGGTGATGATCGGCTCGTAGCCGGTGCATCGGCACAGGTTGCCCTGCAAGGCGCTTTCGATCTGACGGTCGCTCGGAGCCTCGTTCTCCATCCAGAGCGCGTAAAGAGCCATGACGAAGCCCGGGGTGCAGAACCCGCACTGGCTGCCGTGGTGGTCCACCATCGCCTGTTGAACGGGATGCAGGCCACCGCCCTGCCCGCGCAGATGTTCGACGGTCACGACGTGGCAACCGTCCACGCTGGCGAGAAAGCGGATGCAGGCGTTCAGCGGTTTGTAGCTCAGCTCGCCGTCAGCCATCCGTCCGACGAGAACCGTACACGCACCGCAATCGCCTTCCGCGCAGCCCTCCTTCGTGCCCGTCAACCGACGGTCGATGCGCAGGAAATCGAGGAGCATGTCGTTGGAGCCGACTGTCGACAGAACGACCGGCTCGTCGTTGAGCAGGAAGCGAATTTCGGCACGGGTCTGCGTCAAGGGCACCTCGGGGTGGCTGGCGTTTGTCGCCCTATCCTACCGAACCCGTGGCAAAAGCATAAGCTGCCGCCGCATATTATTGTGTCGCAGGTGCCTGCGAGGAAGGTGTCCGGCTAAGCCTGCTTTTCCGGCACACGCACGGTCAGGCCATCCAGGGCGTCCGTCACCTTGATCTGACAGGACAGGCGGGAATTGGGCTGGAGTTCGTAGGCGAAGTCCAGCATGTCCTCTTCCATCGCTTCGGCGCTGCCGGTCTTCTCCGTCCACGCCTCATCGACATAGACATGGCACGTCGCGCAGGCACAGGCTCCGCCGCATTCGGCCTCGATACCGGGAACCGAGTTCTTGATGGCGTTCTCCATGACGGTGGTACCGACGGCCGCGTCGACCTCGAATGCCGTGCCGTCGTGGGTAAGGAAAGTGATCTTGGGCATCGAGGGCTCCGCCGTCGGACTGTTTCAGCCCGATTTAAGCGCAGACCGTGGGGAGTTAACCAAACGGTTTACCCGACGGCTTTCAAAGGCGTCGCACGCTCGGCAAGGACTTCGGCGATGAAGGCGCGCACGAAAGCGACTTCGTTGGCCAGTTCGCCAAGATCGATCCGGCTCTGGCGATCATGGCTGCATTTCTTGGCAGCAGCGGCCACACGCCATGCACCGACGCTGCGGGCCGAACCCAGGATCGTGTGGGCGGCCATACGCCGCGCTTCGCCGGTTTTGGCGTTCGTCATGCGCTCGACGTAGAGGCGCGACTGGCTTGCAAACAGGCTCAGCACCTCCCGCTCGAGGTTGGCATCCCCGAGGGTTTGCCGGGTCAGATGGACGAGATCGAGCGGCGCTTCCCGCGCAGCATGCCTGTCCTTGAGAACTGCTTTTTGAGCCATATGTGAAACTCCGAACTGGACCTTGAGCCGACACGGTAGCGGTTTTCGACTTTCCGCACCCTTAACGGGTAGCCACAGTAGGACGGGCGGTCAGTGCGTTAACCATTCGTTAAGAAAGATGGTCCGCTCGCCGGCAAACCATGGGCTTTCGTCCCGTCTCGCGGTAGTGGTTAAGGCCAACGATTGGCGTTGACCGGCTGAATTGTGTGCATAAATTGCCACCGACCGTTCGATCGCCGAATTTGCATGGCCCGGTTTTGGGCCGAAGTATCGAGTAAAGCGACACTGGGAAACTTTGGCTTCCAGTGCCTGCAGCGAAGGGTCCAGCATGGCTAGAATGACAGAGTCCCAGGCGAAAGCGGCGCAAGAGGCGCTGGACGCGGTGGACAAGGCGTTGCAGATCGATTTCGGCCAGGATGTCGGTGATGATGACGACATTGTCGATGCCGGACGTACGGAGCCTGCAAAGGTCATACCACCCGTTGCGCCGAAGCCGGCACCGCCCTCTGCCGCTGTCGTCGTTCCGACCAGCCAGCCCGACAACGATGCCACACGCTCCGGCGTAGCACGCTTTCGGGCGTCCCTGGCGCGCAAGCCATCGCGGACACCGCTGTTCGTCGGCATCGTGCTGTCGATCGTCTGGATCGCAGCTGCCGTGTTTGCAGGTTATCGAATCATTGGCGATGCGCTTTTCGCCCAATCCGCGTGGGCAGACATCGCCGACCGGCCCGATCTGATCTATTTCACAGCCTCAGTTATTCTCCCGCTTTTCCTGATCTGGGCCTACGTCGTGATGATGCGGCGTGCGGCCGAATTGAAGACGGCAGCGGCATCGATGACTGAAGCGGCCTATCTGCTAATCGAGCCCGAATCCGAAGCCGTCAGCTCCGTGCGCAATGTCAGCCATGCCATCCGCTCTGAAGTGAATGCCCTCTCCGACGGGATCGACCGCGCGATGAGCAGGGCGACGGAGCTTGAGACGCTCGTTCACAACGAGGTGTCCAGCCTCGAAGCATCCTACGCCGAGAACGAAGGGCGCATTCGTGCCCTAGTGGACGAACTTGCCCGGGAGCGGGAAGAGATCGTCACCCATTCCGAGCGTGTCCGTTCCTCCATAACAGGCGCAAGCGAAACGCTGCGCGAGGACCTGAGCCTATCGGCTCGTCAGATCAGCGACAACGTTTCCGATGCGCAGAAGGATTTCGCGGCGTCCCTTGGCAATACGAACGAGGAGATGCGCGCCAGCCTCGCATCCTCCGGTGAAGCGCTGCTTCAATCCCTGGACGCAACCGGCGTGAAGCTTGGCGAGCGCCTTGGCGAGTCCGGCAGTTCACTTGTGGAGCGTTTGCAGCGCATTGGAACCGAAACCGTCAGCAGTGTGGAAGAGGCGCAGGTCTCCTTGGGACTGGCAGCGGAAACGATCATGTCCAGCTTGTCGTCGCAAACCGACGAGATGGGAACGCGTATCGAACAGTCCGGTGATGGTCTCCTCGCGCGGTTGAGCGAAGCCGGTGAGAAAGCGACTGCCGCGACGGACGAATTGACCATGTCCGTGGGCTTTGCCGGCGAAAACCTCGCCCAGCTCGTCGACGGCAAGCGTGACGAACTCGTTGCCAGCCTCGACGAACGCACGGTGGGTCTTGAAGCTTCGTTGAATGCCGCAAGCCAGCGGGCTCGGGACGCTGCCGATCGTTCGCGTGAAGCGCTGGAAACTTCCGCTTCGTCCATTGGCGAAATATCAGAACAAGCGGGTGAAACCCTCTCCGCGCGCATGGCTGAAGGCACGGACACCATGGCCGTTCGGCTACAGGCGGCGGCCACCCGTTCTTCCGAAACATTGGAGGGTGCACAAGCATCGCTGATCACGTGCGGTGAAACGCTGATGGCGTCGTTGGACGAACAGACGAACGCACTTGCTGCCCGATTGCAAACGAGTGCCCAAGGCGCAGCCGCGTCGATCGAAAGCGCAAGTTCAACGGCAACGGGCGCGGTGGAGGACGCCCAGGCGTCGCTGGCAATTTCAGGTGAGACGCTCTTGGGATCGATGGACGAGCAGGCAAATGCCCTGACGCAGCGTCTGCAAACGGGCGCGGAGACGGCGGCCACGTCGCTCAGGGATGCGGGTTTGGCGGCAACTGGCGCGGTCGAGGAGGCGCAGGCGTCGCTCGCCGCTTCCAGCGAGTCGCTCGCGAATGCGATGAACGAGCGGACCGGCGAGATGACATCCAATCTGCAAGCCAGCGCGACGACGATCGTTGATCACTTGCAAATCGCGGCGTCGACTGCCGCGGAGGCGGTGGACACCGCGCAGGCCTCTTTCGCGATGACCAACGAAATGTTCACGGCAACGATGGACGAGCGGGCCGCGGACCTGTCCGACCGTATGGCGACCGGCACCCGAAATCTCGAAGAGAGCCTTACGGGCTCGCTGTCGAACGTCGAAGAGCGGCTTGCAACCACCGCGAGTGGGTTCGCACTGTCCGCTAGAACGCTTGATGAAGACATTCAAAAGAACGTCGATGCAATTGATACCGCTGTACTTTCCGCATCCACGAACATCGGGTCGGCGCTCGAACTTGGGTTGGGGGACCTGAACGAAAAACTTGACCACCAGATCGCAGGCGTCCTGACCCGCATCGACGAGCGCAGCGACACGATGGCAGCCCATGCCGAACGTCTCGAACAGTCTCTGCATGATGGTGCGGAGAATTACGGCGGACAGATCGACAGTCGTGTCAACGAGGTGCTGACAAGTTTCGGCGACAAAGCAAGCCTTATCGGCGAAACGGTCGAGCGTATCGATGGTGCCCTCGGCGAGCGCGCCGACCGGCTCAACAAGCAGCTCGTGGATCGTACCCGCGAAATTGCCGACACCTTTCAGAGCGGGCAGACATTCTTCACGGATGACCTCTCTCGCCAGATCGAGGACACCGGCGCTAAGCTGGAAGAGCGCACTTTCGGTCTGACGATGGCCTTCGCTTCCAAGATGGATGAGGTCGACGCAACCCTCGTTTCTCGCTCCGAGGCGATCGACAGCGTGTTGAACGCGCGGGCAGCAGAACTGGAGGAACGGGTCGGCACGATCGATACCCGCCTGTCCAACCGGTTCGATGCCTTCGGGCGTGACTTCGCCGAGCAGTCCGAAGCGGTCGATGGCCGGCTCGAACGGCGTCTTGACGCGATAGGCACGTTGGCAAACCGCGGCATCGAACAGACTGTGGAATCGCTCGATGGCTCGATCGAAAAGCTGGCTGAAACGCTTGTCGAGCGGAACGCCGATCTGGATAGAACGATGAGCGACCGACAGGTGGAGCTCGCGTCGAAACTGGACGATCACGTGGCCTCGATGGAACTCACCCTCGGCTCCCGTCTGGACAATGTGGGCGACACCCTCGGCGCTGCGGCCGATACGATCGGCGCGATGCTGGATGAACGCGGCACGCGCCTTGCAGCGTCCCTGCAAACCAACGTGGCAGGCATCGGCGATGCCCTGACCGCGGAAGCCGACCGGGCGGAAGGAAAGATGGTCAACGCCGTCGCGTTGCTGGAACAACGGGTGCGCGACCAGCTGGAAGCCGCCGATGCGGCGATCGGCAGCCGTGCCGATGCCGTCACCAGCGTGCTGGCGGACCGAACGGCGGAATTGAACGTCACGCTGGCCGCCCGGTCCCGCGAACTGTCGCAACTTCTCACCCGCGATACGCTGCCGTTGCTGGCCAATTTCGAAAGCCAGGGCAAGGCCGTGGCCGACCAGCTGGCAGCCTCGACCAGCGAGATCGCCACGGGCCTCACACAGCGTCTAGAAGGAACGAGCAATCTGTTGCGCGGGGCTGCGGACGAGGCCGCCGACAAGCTGGCGTCCTCCATCATCCTGTCCAACGAACGGATGGAAGAAGCCGCGCAAGCCGCTGCTGACGATCTCGGCACCCGGTATACGGCGTTGGAAAGCCGCACCGGTGAACTCGTCGGTCGCCTGACACACTCCTCTCAGCAGCTGTCCTCCGCCATAGACGAACAGGCCGGATCGCTGGTTAAGAGCGGTGAGGAATTATCCCGACGCCTTGCCGGTGTAGCCTCGCAGGTCGGCGACCAGGTGCGGGCCGACTCGTCCGCTCTCGTCGAAACGCTGGCGTCCAAATCTTCGGAGACGGTGGACGCCCTCAACAGCACCAACGATCGTCTGAAGTCTGAAATCGGCGCGCTGCTACAGCAGTTGAATGGGTCCAACCGGGTGCTTGCAAGCTTGATAACGTCGGCGGACGAGAATCTCGCCAGCGCTCAGGCGAGCCTCGCCGAACAGGCGCAGACGTTCAAAACGGTCGCCGAACAGGCGGCGGGCGACCTCAACACGTCGAACCGCATCATCGAGACGAACTACAAGGGACTGCGGGACATTTCGGGCACCGTCCTGAACGACGTCGCCAACATCACTGCGCGTTTCGAGGATCAGAGCAAGGCACTCGGCTCGGTCGCCTCCCTGCTAGGCGAAACGCAAGGCACTCTTGCCGCCAATCTCGACAACCGTCGCGAGGCGATCGAACAGCTGACGGAAGGGCTGGTCGTCAAATCCTCGGAGATCGAGACACTGATGCAACGCTTCACCGGCCTGATGGAGGGTTCTGTCGCCAACGCGGAAACGCGCGCCGACAGTCTCGGCAAGGAACTCGCAAGCAAGGTCGACACCGCCGCCCGGGAAGCAACGGACCGCTTCGCGGAGGCTACGCAGGAAATGCGCGGGTCTGCGGAAACCCTGCGCAGCGAGCTGTCAGCCACCCGTGGCGAATTGAAGAAGACGGTCATCGACCTGCCCGAGGAGACCAAGGAAAGCGCAACGGCCATGCGCCGGGTCGTGTCCGACCAGATCAAGGCACTGAAGGATCTGTCGGACCTGGTCGCAAAGTCCAAGCGACTTTACGATGCCCCGACCGCGCCGGATGCTCCTCGCGCTCGACCAGCCGAACAGGAACCCGCACGGCAAACCCGCGCTCCGGAACCTGAGCCGGCCAGCCAGCCGGAACCTGTGCGTATGCCTGCGCCGATGAAGGATACGCCCGCACCGCGCCCTGCTCCGCAACTCCCTGTCGCGGCGCCTGCTTTGCGCGGGTCTTTCGGACCGGTGGAGCAGTCGGCCAGCGAGGGTGCGAAGTCCGGCGGCGGATGGGTCAGCGACCTGCTGCGCCGCGCATCGCAGGACGACGACGCGCAGCCGCAAACGATTGCACCGACGTCCGGTGACGACCCCGTCGGAACGCTGTCCGCCGATATTACGGCCGCAATCGAGCACGATACGGCGGTCAGCCTCTGGCAACGCTATCAGCGTGGCGACCAGAACGTGTTCTCGCGTGAGATGTACACACGCCGCGGTCAGCAGACCTTCGACGAGGTAAAATCGAAATACGGCGCGGACGCATCCTTCAAGGGGTCGGTCGATCGCTACATCGTCGATTTCGAAAAGCTGATTGCCGACGTTGCGCGCAACGATCGCGACAACATCATGACCCAGACCTACCTGACGTCCGACACCGGCAAGGTGTACACCATGCTCGCACACGCAGCAGGGCGGTTCGCCGGCTAGGAAGGGTTCGGCGAGCGTAAGGGAAAAGGAGTGACAGGCGCCTAGATCGCGCCCGTCACCCAGCCGATCAGGTCGCGGGAAAGCGCATCGAACGCGGTGTCGATGGCGTCCACATAGTCATCGGGCGTCGTTCCTGCGGACGGTCGCGAGATGCGGAACACACGGGTACGCACCACTTTCCCGGTTCTATCCGACAACAGCTTGACCGCCATCTCGATGTTGGCGGTGCCATCGTCTGCGGCGATGCCGAACTCTCGCAGTTCGCTGACGAGCTGGTAGTCGATGACGAGACCGTCGCCAGGTTGCGCCGTGGCCCCGGTTCGACCGAAGTTTTCAAACGCGGCAACGAGTTTGGACTGGACCATGCGGGGCACGGTGTCGGACCATTGTGCGCCGGCCAGGTAGGTCACGACCTTCGCCGATGGGCGCACGACGATCCGGTCGCTGTCGACGCTTTTCAAAGCCGAGGGAGCTTTCACCAGTATTTGCGCCCGGGTTCCGCCACTGATCCCCCCGAACGATTGCGGCGCGGTGAGTTCGTAGGTTTCCCTTGGCGCTTCTTGGCCCTGCAACAGGGCGCACCCGCTCATTACGGACGCAGCCGCCAGCACGCACAGCAGGTTTGTCGTCCGGTTCAACGCCATTTCACATCACTCGACACACATCGTTCAACGGCGCGGTCGCTGACCGTCCGTCTCCCGCACCCGCGACCCGCCCGAGCCGCTGATCAGCGACGACGGGTTGTCTTCGATCTTGCGGATAACACGATCGATGCGCCCAATCGACTGGCGCGCATCACGAATGAGCGTCTGTGTGTCGCCCAGGCCACGCCGCGCAAGACCGTCGACGTTGCCTGAAATGCTCGACACTTCCGCGGCCAGCACTCGGGCGGTGTTGCGGAACTCCGCGAGCGTCTGCTGCACGTCGCTCACCACGCCGTCGGTCGCATCGGAGCCGAGCAGGGCGTTGACCCGTTCGATCGCACCGTCGATCTTCTTGGAAGTTTCGTTTAGGCGGGCGGACAGTTCCACCGCCTCGTCGACGATGCGGGCGACGTCCGGCCCCCGCTCGTTCAACTGTGCCGTCACGTTGCGAACGTCGTCGACGATCTGCTGTGCGCCCTCGGCGGTGCGCGTGACGGAGTCCACGGCCAGATTGACGCGCTCCGCGTCGATAGCCGCCAGCAGCGCCGCGACGTTGCGGCTCGCAGCCGGCCACATCGGTAACGAGTTGCTGCACGAGGTCGCGATCGAGCGTGTCGACAATGCCCCGGGCTGCCGAGGCGGCGGACGATACGTCTTCCACCGTCGAGGCGATTTTTGCGCCGTCTATGCCTGCCAGAACAGAGCGGGCCTGCCCGGCGGCGGCGTCGAGGTTGCCGACCAGCGAGGACACCTGCGCCGGCTCGATACCTTGCGTGAGCGCGGCGAGCCGCTGGCTGGTCGTGCCGAGGTCGCCAATCAGACCGCGTATCGCGGCTGCGTCCACGTCGTCCACGACCGCGCGAACACCGGCGCTGATCGCGTTCACGTTATCGACAGTCGCGGCAACACTGTTGCCGTCCACTGCCGCGAGAACGCCATTCACGCGCCCTGCCGCGCGGTCGATGTTTTCCAGTGTCGAACGCACACGGGCCGGTTCGACGGATTCCAGAACGCCGTTCACGGACTCGACCGTTTCGTTGAGGCCGGCAGTCAGGCGACCAAGATCGCGACTGGCCGACGTGGCGGAAGCCATGATCGTATCCAGGGCTTCACCCTGCTGGCCAAGTCGTTGCGAGAAGGCCGCGGCGCCTTCCAGCGTCGCTGCAACGTTGGCTGGATCGACCGCACCGACGATCAGTTCCACTTGGCTCACGGTCGCGTCGATCTTGCCGGAAAGGCCTTCGAGCGCGACTGCGGCATCGCCTGCCGACTGCATGAAATCCGCAACGCCGTCGCTGTTGGCCGCAAGGGACTGCGCGAACGTGTCGATACTGGTGAACGTGCTGGTCAGGCTTTCCTGATTGGTCAGCACGAACTCGTTCAGCGCGGACATGGTGGTCTCAACCTGATTGGCGATCGTATTGACCCGCACGATCAGGTCGGAAATCGCAGAAGGATCACCGACGATCCGCGGCGTGAACCCCTCCGGCGCGTCTGCTGCCTGCACCAGGATGGCTGCCGACTCGGCCGTGCCACCTTCGAGCGCGATAAAGGCGCCGCCCGACAGCCCGCGCAGTCCGACGCTGGCTTTGGTGTCGCTGCGCACCGGCGTATTCGGATCGATCTCCGTGTGAACGACGACGAAGCGGGGATCGGACGTATCCAGCGACAGGTCTTCCACCCGTCCGACCGTGATACCGTTGAATTGAACGACACTGCCGGGTCCGAGGCCCGAGACCGACCCTTCGATGCGCACGTCGAGCGGGACGAGCGAATCCCGGTCGGAATATCCGGCGGTCCAATAGACCAGCGCGAAGGCCGCCACGAGGGCGAGGACAGTGAAGACGCCGACCGCCACGAAGTTTGCACGAGTTTCCATGGACCGTTCCTAACCTCTCGCCGCCGCCAACGCCACGCCGCCGTCGGGGGCAACCACCGCATCGAGGGCTCCCAATTGCGCGCGTTTGCCCCGGAAATATGCTTTTACCCAATCGTCTTCCACGTCCAGCATGGCTGAAAGCGGACCGGCCAGCAGTACCCTGCCATCGCGCAATACCGCGATGCGGTCGCAAACGGCTTGGAGGGAATCGAGATCGTGGGTCACCATGAATACGGTTAGGCCAAGCGTGTCGCGCAACGAGGCGATGAGATCGTCGAACTCGGCTGCGCCGATCGGGTCGAGGCCGGACGTCGGCTCGTCGAGGAAGACGAGGTCCGGGTCCAGCGCCAACGCTCGCGCAAGCCCCGCGCGTTTGACCATACCGCCGGACAGTTCGTTCGGAAACTTGTCGAGCGCATCCAGCGGCAGGCCGACGAGTTCCAGCTTCACGGCGGCCAGTTCATCCATCAGCTTCGTCGGCAGATCGAAATATTCGCGCATGGGAACTTGCACGTTCTCCCGCACGGTCAGCGCGGAGAACAGGGCACCGTGCTGGAACAGGACGCCGATACGGCGATCCAGCGCAAGTTTCCCCACCGCGTCGACTGCCTCGTAGTTCTGCCCGAACAGTTCGATCGACCCACCCTGACGCTTGGCGAGATCGAGGACGGTGCGCATGAGCACGGATTTGCCCGTCCCGGAGCCACCGACAAAGCCGAGAATCTCACCGGCAAACACGTCAAGATCGAGACCTTTCAGCACTTGCTTTCCACTGAAACCCACTTCGATCCCTCGAATGCGCAGGATGACCTTGCGCGGGTCATTGGCAGCAGCGGTTGGCGGGTAGTTTTCGACGGACATGGTCAGAACCCGATTGACGCGAAGAAGATGGCGAATAGGCCATCGATGAAGATGACGGCGAAGATCGCCCGCACGACCGATGCCGTCGTGCGTTGTCCGAGCGATTCCGCGCTTCCCCCGACCTTCAGGCCTTCGATCGCCGCAACCAGGCCGATGATGAGTGCCATGACTGGCGCCTTGATGAGGCCGACAAAGAACGGCTCGATACCCACGCCGAGCCGAAAGGCCTCCAGGAACTGGCCCGGCGTCACGCCGACATACAGGTCCAGCACGATCATCGCCCCCAACAGCCCCGCGAAGTCTGCAAGCAGCGTCAGAATGGGCAAAGCGATGAGCAGCGCCAGCAGACGCGGCAGAATCAGGACGCCGACCGGGTTGAGCCCCATCACATGCAGGGCGTCGACCTCCTCGCGCTGCTTCATGGTGCCGATCTCAGCCGTGATGGCCGATCCCGTTCGGCCCGCGACCATGATTGCGGTCAGCAGAACGCCGATCTCGCGCAACAGAAGAATGCCGACCAGATCGATCGCCAGCAGTTCTTCGCCGTAGAATTTGAGCTGATAGGCGCTCTGCTGAGCGAGAATGCCACCGATCAGAAGCGACATGACGCCGATGACCGGTACTGCCTTGCGCCCCATATTGTCGACTTGCGCGACGATCGACGTCAGGCGCAGTGCGCTCTTACCACCCTCCTTCATCTGCGAGCCGCGGATCGAAGCACCAAGCAGGTGGCAGGCCAATGTGAAGTCGCGGCTGAACTGAACCAGCCCTCGCCCGACCTGGTGGAACGGTAGAAGCACGAACGGGATGTTGCGGCGTTCCCGGGTGGTGGTCGGAACATGCTGTTCGTGTTCGTGCAGCACGGAGATCAATGCGCTGCCGACTGCCTTGTCGTCGGCGAACTCGAACGTCAGTCCCGCATCTTCCGCGCGCCGCCGCAGCCGCTCGATCAACCATGCCCCTGCAGTGTCCATGGCGGTGACCTGCGACGTGTCGACTTTCAGGACCGAACTGCCGTCGAGGGCGATCTCGCGGATCCGTTCGTCGAAGTCGGCGACCGTGCCCATCAGCCAGTCGCCCTGCGCCACGACCAGCAGGGTATCGCGCTCCCGCAACACGGAAACGGCACCAGACGCGGCCTTGGGCGCAGGGGCACCCGGTGTATCGACAATCGAACTCATGCGACGGTCGTGGAGCGATGCTTCAACATGGAAAGACATTAACCGTTTTCGTGGGCTGAGTCCCGCGACGCATGCCTGCGCCGGGAACTACAGCCCCAAGGCCCGTGCCATGATGGCGGCGTCTATGTTCCCGCCCGAGGCCGTCACGACGACGGTTTCACCAGCGACATCGACCTTGCCGAACAGGATCGCAGCGAGTGCTGCGGCACCCCCGGGTTCGACAACGAGTTTCATTTCGTTGAACAGAAAGGCGACGGTTTGGAGCGCCTCCTCGTCGGTGACGGTCAGCCCGGGTTCGAGATGGCCCTTCAGCAGTTCGAATGACACCTCACCCGGCATCGGGGTCACGATCGCATCCTGCACGGACATGGTGGCACTGTTGCCCCCGACCCTTTCCCCGCTTTGGTGTGAACGGGCCTGATCGTCATGGCCTTCCGGTTCCGCCGTATGCATTTTAAAGTCGGGAAAGTGCCGGTCGAGCGCGAGCCAGACGCCGGCGGCCAATCCACCGCCGCCGGTGCAGACCACCGCGCGGTCGGGCTGCGCGCCGTAGTCCCTCAACTGCTCGGCAATCTCCAGGCCCACCGTGCCCTGCCCCGAAATGACGTGAGCATTCTCGTAGGGGTGAATGGCCAGAGCCCCGGTTTCGGCGGCCAACCTGTCGAGCAGGGCATCCCTGTCTTCGGTGGCCCTGTCATACTCGACGATCGCGGCCCCGGAACGGCGGGTGCGGTTCTTTTTCGACTGTGGCGCATCGGACGGCATGACGATCGTGGCCTTTGCGCCAAACAGCCGCGCAGCCTCCGCCACCCCCTGTGCGTGATTGCCGGAAGACGAAGCGACGATCCCTCGCTCCCGGGCCGCATCGGCGTTTGCGCAGACGGCGTTGTAGGCACCGCGAAACTTGAACGAACCGGTGCGCTGGAGGTTTTCAGCCTTGATAAACACTTTCGCGCCGACCCGCTCGTCCAGAATATCGTTGCGAAGCAAAGGAGTACGCACGGCGTGCCCGGCCAGACGGCCAGCGGCTTCCAGAATCGTGTCGTAGGTGGGCAACATCTGCTATCGTCCAGCGAAAGTGGTCTTACAGGGTCAGTGCAATGAACCTCGGTATCGAAGGGCGCAAGGCCATCGTCTGCGCATCCAGCGAAGGGTTGGGGCGCGCCTGCGCATTCGCCCTGGCGCGGGAAGGGTGCGAAGTCGTCATCAACGGCAGGCGTGAAGGCCCGCTTGAGGAAACGGCAGCGGCCATTCGCGCGGAAACCGACGCGACCGTCACGGCCATCGCCGCCGACGTCTCCACCCGGGAAGGCCAACGTGCCCTGCTGGCCGCCTGCCCCGCGCCGGATATTCTGGTCAACAATAATGGCGGACCCCCGCGCCGCGACTGGACCGAACTCGACCGCGCGGCGATTGCGGAAGGCATCGTCCAGAACCTGACCACCCCGATCGAACTGATGCAGGCAACCGTCCCCGGTATGGCGGAGCGCGGGTTCGGGCGGATCGTCAACATCACGTCCCTGTCGGTCCTCATGCCGATCGAAGGCCTCGACCTGTCATCGGCGGCCCGCGCAGGCCTCACGGCATTCCTTGCCGGCGTTCGACCGATCTATGCCGGTCGCAACGTGACGATCAACAACCTTCTGCCCGGGAAGATGGACACAAAACGCCTGCAAGGTGGCATTGCAGCCTCTGCCAAAGCGCAGGGCATAGGCTATGAAAAGGCAGCCCAAGTGCAGATGAACGGTATTCCCGCCGGGCGGTTCGGGACGGCGGAGGAGTTCGGCGAAACCTGCGCTTTCATCTGCTCCGCCCATGCTGGCTACATGACCGGCCAGAACATCCTGCTGGATGGCGGTCTGTTCCCCCACGCCTTTTAACCGTTGGGAAACCCTGTGGAAGGATCGGCAGTCAACCTTAACGAGGCAGTGGTTCCCGACACATAACTTTACACGAGAACGACCGGCAAATCGGTATCGGAACAGAGGCTCACTCATGGCGCAAAAGCAAGCACGGGCAGACGTCGAGCCCGGCCTGTTCTGGAAGATGCATACCATCGCGCTCGGCAGCGTGCTGGTGTTGCCGCTTCTCTTCGCCGGTTCCGCCGAAGCGGCCAGCTGCACTGCGCTTGCACGGCAGCTGAATGCCGGTAGCAGTGTCGGCAGCCAGCAAGTATCCGCGCAACGTCGCCATATCGGTGTGATCCAGAAACGTATTGCACGCTCGAACTGCGCCAGCGGTCGTGGGGCCGACAGTTCGTGCCGATCCAACAAGCTGTTGCTCAAACGCATGCAGCGCAATCTGGCAAAGTTGCAACGCAAGCACGGCTCGTCCGCGCGCCGTTCCAAGGCGTCCGTCCGCCGGGCGATGCGCAACCAGGGCTGCAACCGCAAGGCATCGGTCCACGACCGGGCTTTCAAGAAAAAGCGCAACCGTTCGTCGACGCCGAAGGCGACGGTCGCAGCCACGAAGGCTTACAACGGTCCCGCCTTCAGCACTTACTGCGTGCGGGAGACCGACGGGTTCTACATTCCGATTAGCTACGCCACCAGTTCCGCCTATTTCGAGCGAGACCGCAAAGCCTGCGAAACGCGCTGTCCCGGGGTGCCGATGGATCTGTTCTACCACAGGACGGAGGGCGAGTTTCCCGAAGATATGATCGCAACTAGCGATCAGCGGCCCTACAAGGACATTCCGGCCGCCTTCAAGTTTCATCAAAAGACGACCCAGCGGGTTCAGTGCGATTTTGCGAGCATTCCCCACACCAAACCGCTGGAAATTGTCGCTGGCGGTGAGAAGAAGCGGACGCTGACGCAGATCGCCATGCTGGCACGACCGACATTCCGGCCCGGTATGGGCTTGCTGCGCGGAACGGTCGTGCCCCGCAGGCCGGAGTTCGAACCGACCGAGCGCCGGGTCAGGGTAGTCGGCGAATCGTTCTTTCCCGTCCAATAAGCGGCAGAAGCGCTGCCATGTCCGGCCCGTTCTTGCGGCCAGTCAGCGCCTTTCGCAGCGGCATGAACAACGCCCCGCCCTTGCGCCCGGTTTCCGCTTTCAAGGCACCGGTCCAGTCCTTCCACACCGTATCCGACCAGGGTTCGGCCGGAAGCATCGCCTTTGCCTGGTCGAGAAAGGCTCGATCCTCGTCCGCGATATCCCCGTCGATTTCGCCGTTCACGATCGGTGCCCAATCGGCGATGTCGCGAAAGCGCGTGAGATTTTCGCGCGCGAGCATCCAGAAAGGTTCGCTCACGTCTCAGACCAAGCTGCGCCAGCTTCGGAGCTGCCTCTTCGTAGGCCATCGTATGCAGCAAGCGTTCGTTCAACGCTTCCAGTTCCGTCGGATCGAACCGAGCCGGTGATTTGGACACAGAAGCGTCCTTGAAGGTTTCCGCCAGCGCGTCCAGCGAATGGATCGCCGCGACATCCCTGTCCGTACCAGTGAGTGTGGACATGATGGCAATGGCCATCGGCTCCAAGCCATCGTCGCGAAGGTCCGCCACGGAAAGCGCGCCGGTGCGCTTCGACAGGCCTTCCCCATCCGCTCCTGTCAGCAGGTTGTGGTGGCCGAACAGGGGCAGTTTGTCAGCACCAAGCGCCTGCATGAGGGCAATCTGCGCTCCGGTATTGGCGATATGGTCTCCGCCCCGCAGAACGTGGGTCATACCCATATCGAGGTCGTCCACTACACTTGGCAGCGTGTAGAGATACGTGCCGTCTTCCCGCACCAGAACCGGGTCGGACATGGAAGCCAGATCGACCGTTTGTCTGCCCCGAAACACGTCGTCGAAGACGATATCGGTGCGCCGCGGTTGCGAAGGATCGGTGTCGAAGTTCGGCAGCAGAAAACGCCAGTGCGGTTTGCGGCCTTCCGCTTCGAAGGCGGCCTTCTCGGCATTGGTCAGCGACAACCCTGCTCGGTCGTAGACCGGTGGTTTGCCCCGCGCCATCAACCGCTTGCGCTTGCGGTCGATCTCGTCCGGCGTCTCGTAGCATGCGTAGAGCTGACCTGCCGCGCGCAGTTTTGCAGCCGCATCATCGTGCAGGGTCGCGCGGTCCGATTGCCGTTCCGTCCGGTCGGGTTCGATACCCAGCCAGGCGAGATCGTCCACGATCCCGCGCGCGAACTCGTCCGTGGAACGGGCCGTATCGGTGTCGTCGAGCCGCAGCACATACTGCCCGCCCGGCTTGGCGAACAGCCAGTTGAACATGGCGGTGCGGATGTTGCCGATGTGCAGACGCCCGGTCGGCGATGGAGCGAAGCGGACGATAGGCGACTTGGAAGATGTCTCTGTCATGGCGCGCTGTTAGCCCGTGTCACGCCATATCTCAATCGCGTTCCTCAGCCGGACAGGGACGCGCTATCGTTCCCGACCAGAACCCTCTCGCGGTCGGCCAACGCCTTGTCGGTCGCGACCTTGAACTCCGGCGCGACGAGGCCGGCGGAAATGACCAGCTTCGCTGCTTCCTCGACGCTCATTTCCAGCACGATCACATCGCTCTTCGGCACGAAAAGCAGATAGCCGGATGTCGGGTTCGGTGTCGTCGGCAGAAAGACGCTGACGGTTCGGCCTGCTTCGGCATCGAGGCGCGCTTGCACTTCGCCGAGCGTATCGGTTGCGACGAAGGCGAGCGCCCACATGCCCTTGCGCGGATATTCCACGATGGCGACCGACTGGAACGAGTCCGAATCTTCGCGGAACACCGTCTCGAAAATCTGTTTCAACGCGGAATAGATGCTGCGCACCACCGGCATGCGGGAAAGCAGGTGCTCCCCGTAGCCGATGATCGACCGGCCGATGAGGTTAGCCGTCAGGAACCCCACGAGGGTGATGATGACAAGCGCCACCAGAAGCCCGAAACCGGGGACCGAGAACGGCAGATACGTATCGGGACTGTAGCCTGGCGGAATGTAGGGTTTGACCCAGCCATCGACCCACTGGATCAGCGTCCAGGTCAGATACAGCGTGATGACCACCGGCGCGCAGATGACCAGACCGGTCAGGAAATACCGCCGCAGCCGCGTGCCAAACGATTGAGGTGGCAGCAATTTCACATCTGACTTCTTACGTGCCAACGGTCCGCGCTTCCCTGTTGCCGCCCATTCCTATGTGGCCAATACGATCATGGATGCAAGACAGACGTCTATTCCACCGTCACCGATTTGGCCAGATTGCGCGGTTGGTCCACATCCGTGCCCATGTGAACGGCGGTATGATATGCAAGCAGCTGGATCGGCAGTGAATACGCGATGGGCGTCACGATCTCCGGCATGTCCGGCATGATGATGACATCGCTTTCGTCCATTCCGGCGGCAGCGGCCCCTTTCGCGTCCGTGATAAGAATGATCTGTCCGCCACGTGCGGCGACTTCCTGCATGTTCGACACGGTCTTCTCGAAGATCCGGTCATGAGGCGCAATGACGATGACCGGCATCTGTTCGTCGATCAGCGCAATCGGCCCATGCTTCAACTCGCCCGCTGCATAGGCTTCAGCGTGGATGTAGGACAGTTCCTTCAGCTTCAGCGCACCCTCGTGGGCAAGCGGAAAGTTCGTGTCGCGACCAAGATAGAGCACACTCTTCTTATTGATGAGCGCCTTTGCCAGCCGTTCGATCTGGTCTTCGATACGCAGCGCCCTGTTGGCGAACCGAGGGGTTTCGGCCAGTTCGTCCACCAGCCGCGCTTCGGTTTCCCGGTCGATATGTCCACGGGCCACACCGGCGGCGATGGCCATCGCGGCCAGCACGGTCAGCTGGCAGGTGAAGGCCTTCGTCGAGGCAACCCCGATTTCCGGACCGGCCAGCGTCAGGAAGACATCATCCGACGCCCGGGCCATCGTGCTTTCGCGCACATTGACGACGGCGGCAATGCGCTGCCCCTGCTCCCGGCAATATTGCAGCCCTGCCAAGGTATCGGCCGTTTCGCCGGACTGGGAGATGAACAACGACAGCCCATTCTCGGACAGCGGTGCCTCGCGGTAGCGGAACTCGGAGGCGACATCGATATCCACTGGCAAGCGCGCCAACCGCTCGAACCAGTATTTCGCGACCTGTCCGGCAAGGAAGGCCGTGCCACATGCCGTGATGTTGAGCCGGTCCAGCTTTGCGAAGTCGATATCGGTCTCCGCGCCGGTTAGCCCCCTCATGACGACCCGACGCTCGTTGAAATCGACGTAGTTCGACAGCGTATGACCGATCACCTCCGGCTGTTCGGTAATTTCCTTCATCATGAAGTGGCGGTGTTTGCCCTTGTCCACCATCATGGCGGACCCGAGCGAAATCTCGATTGTGCGGTCGACCTCGCTGCCTTCTCCGTCATGGATCGTCACACCGTCGCTGCGCAGAACGGCGCGGTCGCCGTCTTCCAGATAGGAGATGCGGTTGGTGAATGGTGCGAGCGCCACCGCGTCGGACCCAAGATACATCTCGCCCTCGCCATATCCGACAGCCAGGGGCGGGCCGTTGCGCGCAGCGACGATAGTGCCGTCAGCGTTGCTGAACATGATCGCAAGTGCGAAGGCACCGCGCAGCCGTTCCAGTGCCGCATCGGCAGCAGCAACCGGGTCGAGCCCGGACTTCAAACCATGAGCGACAAGGTGCGCCACAACTTCCGTATCGGTCTGCGATGCGAAGGTGAAACCGGCCTCGACCAACTCGTCCCGCAACTCGCGGAAGTTCTCGATGATGCCGTTGTGCACGACGGCAACGTCGTCGGAAAAATGCGGATGGGCGTTCTTTTCCACCGGCGCGCCGTGGGTGGCCCAACGGGTATGACCGATGCCGGTCTGGCCGGCCAGCGGCATGTCGGAAAGCAGCTTTTCCAGATTGAACAATTTACCCTCGGCCCGCCTGCGGTCGAGCACGCCGTCATTCAGCGTTGCGACACCGGCAGAATCGTACCCGCGATATTCCAGCCGCTTCAATGCATCGACGATGAGGGGGGCGACGGGCCTGGTGCCGACGATACCTACGATGCCACACATGGGCGCTGCTCCGGCGGACGAAAATTGCTTCCTAGCCGAACCCTACCGCAAGGCCACTCACAAAAGGTTTCACCCCGGCAATACGAAAGGCATCCAAAGTTCCGGCTACTTCGCCGCCTTTGCAGCCGCGAAGCGCTTTCGCAGTTCCTTCGCCTTGCCGTCGAGGTTTGCCTGCCTGCTGCGCGCGATGCCCAGCGCATCGTCCGGCACGTCGTGGGTAATCGCACTTCCTGCCGCGGTATTTGCCGATGCGCCGATCGTGACCGGTGCAATCAGCGATGTGTTGGATCCGATAAAGGCATTCTCGCCGATGTTGGTGCGATGCTTGCCGAAGCCGTCGTAGTTGCAGGTGATCGTGCCCGCACCGATATTGGCCCCGGCCCCGACTTGCGCGTCGCCAATATAAGATAGGTGGTTCGCCTTCGCCCCCTCGCCGAACACAGCCGCCTTCGTCTCCACGAAATTGCCAATGCGAGCGCCAGCGCCGATGTCGGTGCCGGGGCGGAGGCGGGCGTAGGGGCCGATGATCGCGCCTTCCCCTACGACCGCGCCTTCAAGATGACAGAAAGCGCGGATCGTCGCCTTGTCGGCCACACGGACGCCAGGGCCGAACACGACATTGGGTTCGACCGTCACGTCGTTACCGACCTGCGTATCGTGGTGGAAATACACGCTTTCGGGAGCCTGCATGGTGACGCCGGTCAGCAGAGCATCGGCCCGGCGCCGTTGCTGCCATGCCCGTTCGACTGCTGCGAGTTGCACCCTGTCGTTGACGCCCTGCATTTCGCTTTCCGGCACCACGACTGCCCGGGCACGCAGACCCCGGCCGACAGCGATCTCCACGATGTCGGTAAGGTAGTACTCACCTTGCGCGTTCGCATTGCCCACGGCCTCCAGCAAATCGAGCCCGGTCCCTGCGGAGAACAGCGTTATGCCGGAATTACAGAAGGTTATACGCTTCTCTTCATCAGACGCATCCTTCTCCTCACGTATCGCGACAAGGTCGTCCCCGTCGAGAATGAGGCGACCGTAGCCGGTCGGGTCGGCAGACTGAAAACCCAGCACCACGACGTCCGCCCCGGCTTTTAAAGCCTGTCGCCCGGCTTCAACGGTCTGCGGTCGTATCAACGGAGCGTCCCCGTAAAGGACGACCACATCGCCTTCGGTTCCTTCTATGAATGACCGTGCAGCCAGAACGGCATGGGCCGTGCCGAGCCGTTCCGTCTGCTCGACGATTTCGACGCTCGGCTCGAACGTCCGAACGGTCTCGGAAACTTTCTCGGCCTGATTGCCGACAACGGCTGCGAGCTTCGAAAACCCGGCTTGTCTGGCGGCAGCCAACGTGTGGCAAACCATCGGCAGGCCGGCGACCGGGTGCAGCACTTTCGGCAGCGATGAGCGCATTCGTTTGCCTTCGCCAGCCGCTAGGACGATCGCGAGCGATCCTGTCTGTTGTGCCATCTTCGCTCGTTCCACTAAAACCGTCGGACAATGCGGTCCGCGCCGTTGGCCTTGTATAGGAGACGATCTTGATTCGATGAAGCGCAGACCATCCACGAGGTTCGATCGTCTTACGCAAAGCCTGAAACATCGCCGTGAAAACAGTTTACCCGGGATGTCTTCCACCCTTCTCGGGTGGGTGAAGCAACGTTTCCCGCAGCGCAAACGGCCCAACGTGACACCCCTTTTGGTTCTCGCTGGCGGGGGCGTGGTGTTGGGTGCGATCGTCTGGCTTGCGATTGACCGGCCTGTTCCTGCGCCTGCTATCGAACCGACGCCTGCGGTCAACGTGCCGTCAGTCCCGCGCGAAGCGACACCGCTGCAACCGGTCGCTGAACACGTTGGAAAACCACCACCAACCGATCGCACCGCTGGCCCGCGAAGCGAGCGGGTTCGGTGCTGATCTCGGCGAAAGCGTCTCGCTAAGCGAACTGGCGACGCGCTACGCGAATCTGCGCGCCAGATTGCCCAGCCAGTTCGCGGGGCTCGCTCCCCTTATCCGGTTCGCCGACGATCCGACCGATCTCAACGCCAGGCTCATCGCCGGCCCCTTCGCCGACAAGGCGATCGCCGACGATTTCTGTCGAGTTATTCGCCTGCAAATGGGGCGACCTTGCGAAACGGCCGCCTATAGCGGGGACGCGTTGAGACTCCGCTCCGACCAGTAGCTCGCTCTCGCCTTCACCCTTCTGGCATCCGCCTTGCAACGCCTGGGTAGAAGCAGCACCACCCGTCCCGTTTCGGGACAACCAGAGCGGAGTATCACTATGAGCAGCCCAGTCACCCCCGACAACCAGCCCGGCGACCTCCTCCTGCGGCTCGTCGATGCGGATTACGGGGACGGAATTGGTGCGATGGCAGGTGCGGACCGGCTGTCCGCGCGCGAGATTTCCAACATCGTCTTCTCCCAGTCCGAAACGACCGGAAACGCAGCCGACATTTCTAACTTCATGTGGATGTGGGGTCAGTTCCTCGACCACGACCTGTCCCTCAGCGACCCCCACGTGGAAGCGGGCACGGCTGACATCGCGGTAGCTGCCGGAGACCCCATGTTCGACCCGACCGGCACCGGCGAAGCGACCATCGGCTTCACCCGCACCGAGTATCATCACGATACCGGCGTCACCGGGCCGCGCGAGCAGATGAACATGATCACGCCGTTCATCGACGGGTCCAACGTCTATGGGTCCGACGCGACACGTCTTGCAGCGCTCCGCAACGACGATGGCACGATGAAGACCTCCGAAGGCGACTTGCTGCCCTACAACGTCGATGGCCTGCCGAATGCCCATTCCACATCCGCCAGCCAGTTCCTCGCAGGTGACATTCGCGCCAACGAGAATGTCGGGCTGACCTCGATGCACACTGTCTTCGTGCGCGAACACAACCGTCTCGTCTCCGAAATGGACGATAGCCTGACCGGCGACCAGAAGTTCGACGCCGCCCGGGCGCAGGTCGAAGCGCAGTTGCAGGCCATCACCTACAACGAGTTCCTGCCAAAGCTGATCGGGCCGGACGCGCTGGGCGAAGCGCAGGGCTTCGACGCCGATGTCGACCCGCAGATCGCCAACGTTTTCTCCACCGCCGCATTCCGCGTCGGCCATACGATGTTGCCGACGGACGTGCTGCGGATGAACGAGGACGGCACCGAAAGCGCACTCGGCAACCTCCAACTGCGCGAAGCCTTCTTCCGCCCCGACAAGCTTGGAGGGTCGGAAGGCATCGACGCCGTGTTGCGTGGCGCAGCAGCCAGCGAGGCCGAGGAAGTCGATTCGCAGATTGTGGACGATGTGCGCAATTTCCTGTTCGGTCGCCCCGGTTCAGGCGGCTTTGACCTTGCTGCGCTCAACATCCAGCGCGGGCGCGACCACGGCATCGACGACTACAATACCGTCCGTGCCGCATTCGGCCTCGAACCGGCCACCTCCTTCGCCGACATTTCCAGCGACCCTGCCGTTCAGGCGCAGCTCGAAGCGGCCTACGGCACAGTGGACGATATGGATCTGTTCGTTGCCGGTCTGGCCGAAGATGCCGTCGAAGGCGGCCTCGTGGGCGAAACTTTCGCCACCATCATCGCGGACCAGTTCACCCGCCTGCGCGATGGCGACGAGACGTTCGATGCCACGGCCAGCACCGACACGCTGGCCGATATCATCATGCGCAACACCGGTATCGAAAATCTGCAGGACGACGTTTTCACGGCAGTCGATCGTGCCGACCTTGGAACCCAGACGGAAACGACCGAGCCTGAGCCCATCATCATGGACGGGCCGACGACCGAAGGCGGGACCGACGGAGACGACGTCATCGTTGGCAGCAACAGTGCGACGCCGGACGTCATCTTCGCCGGCGGCGGCGACGACAAGGTCTATGGCGGAGATGGCGGCGACCGCATTGACAGCGGCTCAGGCGATGATCTCCTCATCGGCGAAGGCGGTGCGGACACTCTGTTCGGCGGCACCGGAAACGACCACCTGTTCGGCAACGACGACGACGACATTCTTTTCGGCGACGTGGGAAACGATGTCCTCATCGGTGGCAACGGCAACGATACGTTCGTCTTCTCCGTCGGCGACGACGTGGTTCTCGACTTCAACAAGTGGACCGACACGATCGACGTGTCCCAGAGCGGATCCGTTCAGGTGTCCCAGTTCGAGACGGGCGCGCTGCTGACGAGCGCGGCTGGAGACACGTTGTGGTTGTCCGGCGTCGCCACCATGGACCATGTCGAGTTCATCGAGGAGCCGCTTGAGGACGAACTGGTCTGACGTTTCGCCTAGCCGAGGGTCTGAAGCACTGGAAATGACTCCAGCAGCCAGAATGCCATGGTCTGCATTCCACCGGTGAGAAACAGCACGCCGGTCAAGACGAGCAGACCGCCCATGGCTTTCTCGACACTGCCGAGGTGTCGTTTGAAGCGGTTCAGGAACCGCATGAAGGGTTCTGCAAAGAAGGCGGCAAGAACAAAGGGGACGCCGAGGCCCGCGGAATAGACCGCCAGCATTCCCGCGCCTTCGACCACGCTGTCTCGCGCACTGGCGATACCCAGCACCGCGCCCAGCACCGGGCCGATGCAAGGCGTCCAACCGAATGCGAAGGCAAGACCCATGATGAACGAGCCCCCGCGCCCGGCTGCCCGCACGGTATCGTCGCTGAGGTTCAGACGCACTTCGCGATAGAAGAGGTTGATCCGGAAGACGCCGAGAAAGTGCAGACCCATCACCATGATGACGATGCCTGCCACGACCGCCAGTTCATTCTGCCACTGGCGCATGAACAGGCCGATGCTCGATGCACCCGCTCCCAGCGCCACGAACACGCAGGCGAAGCCGAGAACGAACAGCACGGCGTTGGCGAGCGCACGCTTCCGAACCCGCGCCCGCGCCGCGGCGTCCGGGTCGTTCAGCATTTCGTCGATCGAAACGCCGGCCAGATAGGTCAGATAAGGCGGCACGAGGGGCAGCACGCACGGGCTTAGGAACGAGATCATACCCGCAAGAAAAATGCCGATAAGGGTAAGGTCCGCCGCCATGCGCCGCTTCTAGCGAACGAAGCCTGGAAGGAACACTCACACCATCGTCACCGCGCAGTTTTCGCGTCACGTGAACCATAATGACGCGGTGCGGAGAAAAGCCCCGTTCATGCCCCACCGTTCGCTTGACCGCTTCCCACGCCTTGCCTATGTCGGTCGCACCCGGATTGAACTCCGACCCCGGGAGCCGTTAGCTCAGTCGGTAGAGCAACTGACTTTTAATCAGTAGGTCCACGGTTCGAACCCGTGACGGCTCACCATTTTCCCCTTATATTAAAAGCGGTTACGCGAACTCTGCAAATATGGAATTTAGTCGGTCATCCTTTGGGGTTCCGTTGGGGTTCTAAAACGGAGAAGACAGTCACACGAATGTGAAGGGGCAAGTGCAGGCTTTCTATTCCATCATGGCCGCGTGAGCGAATTGCAGCTGCAACTCTCTCATCTTAATTGAAGCCATTAGAATTTGTTCGACGAAAGTCTGTATCTCCTCTGCGGGCACCGGTTGCATGTCAGATATTGTCAAACGTTTCTTTCCACTGCCAGGCTCTCTAACAACTTTGGGTGCGATGTCGATTAGTTGCGCCTTTTGCGCATCGCTTCCTTCACTAACGTGGATCCAAAAGCCGTGGACTAACCGATTGCGTTTCGGTCTGATCTTTTGATTAATTTCGCTAATCAGTTCAGCAAGTGCTTCGAACCAAGGTTCGTTTGGCTGTCGGGCAAACCCGATATTTTCAGAAGACTTAACCTCGACCGGAAATCTAGTTCGCCGAGTACGGTATTTTGAGAAACCGCGTCTGGGAAATCGATCAAGCCGTTAATTAGCAGAGCGGCGTCCATTTCCAAAGCGCTCCAAGCTACACATACGCGACCGATGCCGAGGGCTTGCTCGTCTGTTTTTTCAAGTCGTTCGAGCGCATACTTCAGCTCATCCTTATACGCCAGTCCTCCTGCGAATGGCCCGATTGTACTGAAGGAGCGGCTTATCCTTTGAGATTTATCTACCACGGTAAGTGTCCTGCTGGTCCGCGACATCCAATAGCCAGCAATATTGCTGGGTGAATTCGTCCAGCCATTCGACGGCGGCGGGTGTGGTGCGAACAGCATGTGCATATGCGTTGTCGCCTAGCAGGTCGGAATTTGACAGAAAGACCGCGATGGCCGCCTTGGCGTCCGGCGGAAGAGTGGCCAGTCGTTTGGCGGTCTGGGTTAAAGTGGGGAAGTCGTGCATGCTTCGTCCTTCGGCTGCGGTTCGGTGATCGATCGCAGGACGCTAGCAGGGTGCGCGTGCCATTACAGTGTCAGCAAACTTCCCCAAAAAGGGGAAACAAATTTCGGGAATATTGAGCGGTTACGGTGTGTTATCGAAATCGACAACTTCCCCAAGCTGAAATTAATTGCAGCGTGCTGGTGACGAGCGATTGAAACGGTGGATAGATCGAAGCGAACCAAAGAGATTCCAGGCACCATCATCAGCGCGGTACGGAGTTTCAAATTGGAAATAGACGAGTTCGTAAGCAAATGCCTTCTCGGGGTTTTGAAAGGCGTCAGAGACGCGCAGCAGCAACCAGGTGGTGATGGTATCGCAGCAAAAATGCGAGCTGCCGAACTGTCCGGTAACCTCTACGACGATGGCACTGGTGAAATTTCGACGCGCGTCGATTTTGACATAGCAGTCACCGGAGAAACCGAAGGGTCGGGTGAAGCCGGTGTGAAGGTTGTTTGGGCGGGTTTGTCGGGCAAGATAGGCCGCAAAAGCGGCCACGAGAGCCGTATCAGTTTCAGCGTTCCAGTTCGCCTACCAATGGGAGATGATACGCTGGCCAATGAGCAGGATACAGCCGCAAAAATCGCGAATGCTTCTCGCAAGGAACCTACAGGGGACTTCTACTAACCGATAACCGGTCTGTCGTTGAGAGAGGTCTGGCGTCCGCGTTCCAGCAGTTCGCGCATCCGCACTGAAATTTCGCCTGCTGCCATGTGCGGATCGCTGGAGCGGACATTGTTCACTACCGAGATAGTGCCGCTTGCCGCTCGCTTTGGTCCCCAACGTACCTTAGCCAACCGGCGTGGGTTGCCGTAGCTACGACCGCAAGGATCGATGCGAGATGGAAGGTTTTTGCAACGGTTTTTAGCGTCCTATGATTTCAATGCTTTAAGAGTTGCAAAATCTGGTCGCAAAAGTATGAAACGAATTATCAATCCATACCAATGCGATCCAGACTTTTTTTCAAATCAACATTATGGAAGTTGAACTGGGTGACGAAACGAACGGTCGGGTTATAGCGAAAGGTCGAAGTTGGCGGATGTCAGGGAGCCTGTCGCTACATCTGTTAACAAGCCAACAAACTGGATTTCACTATTTCCAAATACCGGAGACGCAGATGCGATGGTATCTTCTGCATAGAATAAGAGGGCTTCGCCCGCGGTTGAATAAGCAACGATATAGCCAGAACCGCCAGCTCGGCCAGCTATGCCATCACCACCGAGGCCTCCGGTTGTTCCGATCGCTGAGAGCAATCCGGAAACCGCACCACCACTGGAATCAAATGCAAATTCCAACTCAAGAATATCATTGGTGGTTGTATCAAATGACGTGAAGGCCGCTTTTGATGCAACGGTTTGAACAACAGGTGGATTTGCCGCCAACGTTCCTGCGGTTGTATCGCTGGCCAAAATGCTAATCACGTCTCCTTGAGCACCGGATGTAAAGCCTCTCACAAGATTGAAATCCGTTTCAGTTTTGATCCCTTCAAAAGAAATTTTGTCGCTCGCAGTGCCGCTGGGAGTGATAATTATCTCATCGACACCTTTGCCCGTTGCGATGAAATTAGATTGCGTTCCGCCGGTCACTTTGTCGGCGTTGGCTGACCCCGTGTAGAGCAAACCCGCTGAGAGTCCGCTGGCATCGACCGTCGCCTGCGTCACCATAGTCATGGAAACGTTGTCTGCAATCGTGGCGGCACCCGAAATGTTGATGGTAGAGCCGCTGGGAGCCGTGACGGTTCCAAGCTGGTTGATGGCATTGGCGCCCGTAGAATCCACGTTGATCGTTACTGGAGCGGTCGAATTCACAGTTAGACCATTGAAACCTGCCGCGCCATCCACACCGTTGCCTGCTAGCTTCATGTTGAGCGTTGTTTGACCAGCAGCCATAGTAATCGTTGCGCTACCAAGATTGCCGGCATCTGCCACGATCATAGTGGATGATGTGACATCAGTGAGCGTCAGATCTCCAGTCGTCTTGTCGTGCACTTCGGTCAATCCGGTGGATTTGCCCAGCCCGACATTAACGCTTCCGGCTCCAACGAATGAAAGTGTTTCAAGACCAGTGAATGTTGGTGTCGTGAGAGTTGCTGTTCCAGCACCTGCCGTCACGGTCAAGCTGTCGGTTCCCTCACCAGCATTTAAGGTGTCGGTGGAGTTCAGCGTCGCTCCAGGGCCCAGGATGGCCGTATAAACATCGTTGCCCGCTGTGCCGGTCAGGTTATCTGCGCCAGTGGTGAAGGCGATACCCAATGTGCCGCCATCATCGGCATCATGGTTCGTTCCATCGACTGTCTCGATGGGAATGAAGGTCGCGCTGGTTTCTGGCAGTGTGGAGGACCCATCATTGATCGAATTGATCAGGTCATTCACACCGTCGCCGATGCCGGTATAGTCTTCGGTCACAGCGATTTTCAGAAGCGACGCGAAGGCCACCGTAGCCGCGCCATTTGCGCTGGTAATGCCGCGTTCGGCAGCTACCTGCTGATAGAAGGCCAAACCGGCGGGGCGGATCAAGAAGGCAAGGCCTGCATCTGTTTGCAAAGAAGCTGGGACAAAAGCCCGATAAATCGAGGTCACCTGATCAGCCAATGTAGACCCTGTGGCGATGGCGGCGAAACTGGCGGACGCTGTGCCATTACCACTAATCAGCGCATTGGCGATATTGATATAGATGTTCTCGTCGTTGAAAACAGCGGACGAACCAGAGCCAAAATTGGTGGCATTGTTGCCGTTCATTAAGAACGTAAAGCCTTCTATGCTTGGCGCACCTTTCAAGAGAGTCTCGTGGGTTGCCGCAATAGCTTTTGCTTGTGAAAGATTTTGTGATGATGCGCCGATGAGCGCTTTAAGAGCCGCGATTGTCATGAATTAATCCCCCAACCTGTTGAAATAACATAGCTTCGTGTAAAGTTCTACGAAATACGCGAAAAGAAATTGCCGCAGAATTTTCACTATGGATTTCAATCTAGTTTGAAGCCAGATATTTTTCACATGGGCTGTTTTGGAGGGTGGCGTTCCGGGGGAAATAAGAACATTCAAATAGCGCGAGGATGGAGAGTATCGCGGTTCTAAATTGCCCTCACGTATCAAAGTCGCATAATTGAATATATGGAGCTTCGCCAGAAAAAGCGGCTTTGTAGAGGCACCTTAGCCGTCGGCGCCGACAGCAGGTCGATCAAGCGCATCGTCAGCGCGACTTGTTTTCCGCTAGCCATTGGAAGGAGCCCGCTTCGCCGACAACGCGATCGGCACGGGGACAGTAATCATGGCACCGCGAGGCGATGGTTCGACCACCACGAGTTCACCATCCTGTTCGGCAACAGGAATTTCCACATTCACTTTGATGATCGTTCCGACCTGGGAAAGGCGGCCCGTGCCACCCAGATTGAGCGGTTCGGAGACGCTTATGTGTCCGACGCGAACCCCGTCCGCGTTGCTGTTCGCAAGGCCCGAAACAACCTGAGCGACGGCCTTTTCCGATGAATTCAGCAGGTGTCATCACTAGCTCCATTCGGGGTAAGGAGTATCCCGCGCGGGTTCACCGGCGCGCGCGGGACGTTCGGTCTGGGGCCGACCCGTCGGCCAGACCTACGGTGCGGACACAGGAGACCACACCGAACTTTGATGCGATTACCCGCCCGGATTCTTCCACCAGCCGCGCCAATTGCTCCAGCCAGCCCCGAAGTCGTGGCGGATTTTCCATTCCACTCCGTCCACTTCCCAACCGACACGCTGTTCGGTGAACGGCTTTTCGTGACCGCGTAGGTAACAATGGCGAAGGCTGGAAATCTGCGCTGGGTCGGCGGCCAGATACCAAGCGTTGTCATCTTCAAGCCTGGGTTCGACGACCAGTTCCAGCTTGCCCGCAAACGGGTTTGTTTCCTGCGTCGTCGTCGCCTGAACAATGGACAGCAGCTGTTCAGCAGGCGTTTGAAGGGTGACTGGTACAACCAGGAACTTGGGCCGGACATAGATCTGGCGACCGGCAGCGTCGGTCTGACGGCTCATGGCGATCCGCGCCTCACTGAGACTTTCGACACTCAGCGAGGATCCTGTCGGGGCAAGGTTGCCGTGCGCTGGATGGAAAAGCGCGTTACCGTCAGACATCTCCTGTGCCGAAATCAGAGCACCGGCCAACCGGTCTCCCTCATATCTAGCGGCGGCTTTGCCCAATTTGTTCGACAGTTCGGAGAATGCATCAAAATCGTCGTTTATGATCGCTTGACGGGTCAGCGCGTACGTAATGCCGACAGTCGAAATGCCGAGACTTTCCTCACTTGTGGGGAGTGTTCCGTGCTTGAACTCTCCAGCTTCATTGACCTTCTCCAGATCGGAAAAGCTGGAGATTTGGATAAACGTCTTACGACGGAAATCATTGAGCGTGGTTGTGCGCGATACACGCTTGAGCTCGCTTTCGCTCTCGCTGTACCCGGCCTCAACAAGACGCTCAGCGGAACCTAGCAGAAGGCTAGGAAAATCGCTGGTTGTTTCGAACGCGCGCCGGACAATGTTCGCCGGGGAGAAATCCATACCGGCATTGACGCCGCTTCGTTCGACGCAGTATCGGGCCAGCTCGGGTAGTCCAGCTGATGCGAACTGCTGGCCACGCTCGCTGTTTGCCTTGACCCCCCGAACGCGGGCGGTCAGTCCTTCGATCATTGCGTCCCGCTCGTGGAAGACGACCCCGCTTGCGCTTGCATCGCGGACGCCGGTCGAGTTCGTCGGTGTCTCGTTCTGCTTGTCGACCATTTCGTCGAGAACGGCGTTGCGAATGGTTTACTCGTCCCCAGTCGAGGCATGGGCTTCGATCAAGCGGTTGCGCGCCTCCTCTGAAATGGAGCTTCGAAACTGGTTCACAATCTCAGCATTGCGCGCGGCGAGTTCCCGTGTGGAGGGTGCGGACGAAGGTGCATTGACGTTCGTGCGTTTGGATTTGGTCTCGGGCATGGGGGTATCCTCGTTTTCGTCTTCGCTACGGGCGGTGGAAGTGGGGTCCGCCGGTACGGGGACGGCGGAAATTTCATACGGGCACCATCTCGTGATGGTCAGCGTGGGAAGGGCATCGTTATCGCCTTCCGCGCGCTCGCTAGTAAGAATGCTGTAGCCAACCGAGACGGGGACCGGCACGTCGTCCTCAAGGTCGGCAAGGATCCGGTCGGCTTCGGCGGATCGGGACAACTTGATCGTCGCCAACGCTTTGCCCGGCTCGAATTTGAGGGAACCTGGAACGATTCCGCCGAGGCGGTTTTGCATTCCAGATGAACGATGAGAGTCCAGAAAGCTGGCACCTGCGTCTAGACGGCAAGTGTCGACGGCCTCTTTTGTGCAGCGCAAGACTTCCAGGTATGCACCCTCGTAGTCCCTTCGGGTGACTGGCATCTCGCTTGCAAAGACGACTTGAAATGTTCGCGTGACCGTATCGAGAGACGCGGCGCGGATCGATGCGGGGGCGATCATGCGATCGGTCATTGGAGCCGACCCCGGGCGCGGGCAAGTACATCACCAGCAGCATCTTCCGCGGCGTCTTCAAGCTGTTCAGCGGCAAAGCAGAACATGCCGGCCAGCGTGCGCAGTGCGTCCGGTGACAAGGTGGCTGTCGTCATGACGCCATTGATAGCTACGACAACACGGTAGTCTTTGTCGACGGTTATCCCTATTTGGCTGTTTGCTTCAGCCATCGGACGATCCAGCCTGCACAGCTTCCAAATCGGCCAGCGCGCGTCCGACCATCTTGTGGACCGAAAACTTGTTGGCCAGGGGAAACTCTTCCAGCATTTGAAGGCCGTCGATCGAGTTGTCGGTGATCGTGAATATGAAGGAACCGGCCTCGTCCGCGTTTGGAATTGCGAACATCCAACGGACTGCGGCGGGGTCATCGATGATAGCTTGCACTTCGTCCCGGATCGCCATCACGAACGATACGGCGGCATTATTGGCATAGCCGAGTTCGAGGAACTGTGCGGACAGAACCACCATCACACTGTCGGTCAACGACCACGTCCGACTGCGGCCACGGGTGCCATGACGTTTGACCGGAAGTTGGTTTGCCAGATAGCGGACCGACCCGCCGGGCAGTTTTGTGACGGTCTCGATATCGTGGCTGGTGAAGGTCTTCATAGGTAGCGACTCAGAAAGAACGATTTTCTTCATTCTCGTTTAGACGGGGGAATCCGGCTTGGCAAGCACCACGGCGCAATTCGCTTCGCATGGAAAGGAGCGATTTCCGTTTCGAGGGCCACGACGGCAGGGGCGGTATGGGACCTCGAAAGGGGCAGGTAGCAGACGTGAACGGCCTATCCGCGAGGCCAGACGTAGTGGATGCGTGCGCTGATCCGCACCTGTGGTGGCCCCGGGGGGGCATCTCCAAGATGCCTTTGAAGCCACCCCCATAGTCCCCTCCCGCTCCCCACGCTCACTGCACCGGCAGCTCTATTCCCCCATGCGCTATGGCCAGCACCACGTCCTCGCCAGCCAGCAGCGCCCGCATGCCGGCGGTGTGCCTTGTGTCCAGGTCGCTGGTCATCCTCGCCACTTCACGACGCAGCTTCTTACGCGTCTTCTTATCGAGCCCTTGCGTATCTGCGATCTCGTCAAAGGCTTCCTTGATATCATCGACGATCATCTGGACCGCCGCCGCAGCTTCTTCTACAGGCACCGCGTCCGCTTCAGCCTTGTCGTTCTCCCGCTTCATCCGGCGCAGCTGTTCCGCCACCAGCGGATCGTCTGGATGGGTGAACTTCTCGCCGACCAGATCCATGCGATATCGAGTGTAAGAAGAGACGTTCGCCACGAGGTCGAACGTGCCGTGGCCAACCTTCACCAGGATTCCAGCCTGGACCAAACGTCGAAGGGCACTCGTCGAAATTCCCAGAACGTCCGCCAGGTCTTGCGCCGACACGAACTGGGGTAGCGGTTCAGCTTTCAGCTTCTCCAGGGGGCTCATTGTCCTGCCCCCACCGCCGCGTGAACCGTGGCCATGTCCGCCCGATATTCAATCCATGCCTCAGCAAGCGCGCGCAGCGCGTCGACGCTTGCCCGCTTCTTCAAGCGGATATTCTTCCTCAACCGCCGCACCTCGCGAACGCTGCCGAGAATCTTCCAGCACCAAGCGGTTCTCAGGACGAGCTCCGCCTCGTCTATCTCCCATAATTCCGCGCCATCGTGACCGGCCGCAATGTTCGCGGCGACCGTTTTGACGAATGCGTCGTCGGTCACTTTCGAGTCGACCGCGGCCAATTCGATCCTGCCCTGTGCGTCTATTTTGTATGCCATTTCATTTCCTTTCTACTGGATGAATCGATGGCGGGCGCGCGTTACCGCGCCCGCGTCATTCGCCGCGAGATACCTCGTCTATGATTTGAGTTTCGATGGCGGTTTGGGGGGTGAGGTCCGCGTCTATCAGCGCGTCTTCCCATGACGCACCCGGGTCGTCCGGAAGATAGAGCAGCCGGCGGCTCCGATGAAGACCGCCCCGTTTGCAGCTGCGTGCTGTTTTCACTTAAAGAGTTTGTCTGCAGTTTCGTGCCGGTTCCGTCCGCATTTTCATGCGGGTGATCGCCTTCAACACCTGCATTTTTTGCGGGTAATCACCGGCAGTTTTTTGCGGGTGTTTCGCTTTCGCTTTCGCAAGAATTGGCGGGTCGTCCAGCCATGCGAACCAATACTGGTTCGACCGGCCCGGCGCTCCCTTCAGCCAATCGACGTACCCTTTTGCTTTCAGTTGCCGCAGGCAGTTACCGATCGCGCCCTCCTTCAAGCCGATCTCTTTTTCCAATAGATCGTACCCAGGGTTGCATTGGCGTGACGCATCGTTGCGATGCCACAGCAACGCGCACAGCACCCGGAATGAGCTTGAGCTCAGACTGGTGTCCGTCAGCGCCATATCGCGCAAGTCATGCTGGTTGAGGCGTTTCGCCATGACGACAATCGCAAAGCGATCTAGCGCCTACGCCACTTCGCCTGCCGAACCTACCCGCTCAGCAATCCATCGAAGGATGTCATCGCGGCGGAACACTTTCTTGACGCCCTCGAGGGCGACCGACTTGGGAAAGTCGCCCTTCTTGCCGAGCTCATAGATGGATGTCCGGCTTAAGGTTGTCAGCTTTTGGACCGCCTTCATGTCCAGCAATGGTGGATGGCGGTCAGCTTCGTTACGAAGCCATGCTGGAAGTTCTACAGTCCTGCCGTTGTCGTCCATTTTACATCCTCACACAGAAATTGCCGAACAGCGTGATTGCCGAACGTCAGGGTTTTCCGTGCTGGATGCCAGGATTGGCGGTCTCGTAACGTTCACCAGCGAACGCGTTTCTAGCTTTCACAGTTGTTCGTGGATGTCAAAGGGTTATTGACGCGCGACCACCCGACTCAATGCGACCACATTTTGAGCGGCGAACCCATCTTCCGGTATGCTTGAAATCCTCCTGACATGGGCCGCCCAAAGTTCCAGCCCGCTACGCTTTTCGTTGGCATACGCAGCTCTGTTATAGATGCCGGCCACCCCTGCCCGCGCCCCAGAAATATGGTTCAAGATCGCTTCTATAACGTGAGGCGCGACCCCCAATTCCGCCATGCCAGTAGCAGCGGACCGGCGTAAATCATGCGGCGTCCAGCGTGAGAGTCCAAAGTGATCGCCATTCTTTCGCACTGCCTGTGCGACGGCATTCGAAGTGAACGCGCCGCCCGTTCTGGCAAACAAGAATGCGTCGCTAGTGGCGTGTTCGAGCGCGTTCAACCGCCCTTCAACAATCTCCCAAGCGCGCCCGGCGACGGGCACCGTGTGCGGTTGCCCGTTTTTCGTTCTGGTGCCGTCCAAGATCAAGCGTCGACTGACAATATCGACCTCGCCTTTGCACAAGCCACATATCTCGCCTGCCCGCTGCCCGGTCAGCAGCAGCAGTTCCAGGACATGTTGCATCAGTGGGTGAATTGCGGCTGTTGGAAGGCGTTCAACGAACTGTATGATCTTGTCGTCTGGCAGCACCCGATCGCGCGTCACCGCGCGCGATCGGGGCTTCATCCGGACCGCCGGACTGGTCGAAATTAGGGCTTCGTCTTCCGCCCAATTGAACAGCTTCCGGATCATGGCGAGCAAACGGTTCGCGCCGATTGGGGCGCCGTCGGCAACCTTGGTATCAAGCAGGTCCAGCAAATCGCGTTTCGTGACCTTCGACGCGGCCATACGACCGATCACAGGGTAGACGTCCCTAATGAGCATGCGCTCATCTTCCTGCCATGTGCGCTTGTTCACCTTCGCGTAGCGCTCAATGTACCGGGCCCCAATTTGCTCAACGGTCAGCACGTCCTGCCGTTTTGCAGCCGGGTCACTGCCCTCTCCAATCTTGCCGAGCTCGAGCAAAGCGCGCTGTCGTGCGCCGGCCAAATCGAGCGTCGGGAAATGGCCGAACGTAAAGCGACGCTTCCTGCCATCGCTTTTGCGGCTGTAGACGACGTTCCAGCTCTTGACGCCGGTGGGTGTGACGCGAAGCACCAGCCCCCGCATCAGTTTATCCTGAAAGTCACTACGCGTTTCGACCTTAATCGAACTCGATGAAGCGTACCGTGAGATTGACCTGCATGATGGACCTACTGATTTTTTATCAGTTCACATGTGCCGGGGTTCCGTTGGGGTACTTTTGCGACTAAACTGGAACGGACGGCTGCGAACGCGGGTGGACGGTACCGCCCAAATTACCGCAGCAATTTCAACCTTGTAAACTGTGCGTGGCTGTTCATACCTGTTCAAATTAGAGGCCGGTTTTCGGACTTTTAATCAGTAGGTCCACGGTTCGAACCCGTGACGGCTCACCAATTCTTCCAAACTGGTAGATCCCCATGACCGACCGCGATTCTTTGCACGAACGCGACGCCCGGTCCGATACGTTCGGCTTTACGGTTCACGCGACGGATGGCGCGGCGCGGCAGGGTGCGATCACGACGATGCGTGGCACCATCCGCACGCCTGCCTACATGCCTGTGGGCACGGCGGGCACCGTCAAGGCCATGTATATGGACCAGGTGCGCGATCTGGGTGCCGACGTCATTCTCGGCAACACCTATCATCTGATGCTGCGTCCTGGCGCGGAACGGGTCGCGAAACTGGGCGGACTACATGATTTTGCCCGTTGGCCCCACCCGATCCTGACCGATTCAGGTGGCTTTCAGGTCATGTCCCTGTCCGGACTACGCAAGCTGAACGAGATGGGCGTGACGTTCTCGTCCCACATCGACGGGTCGAAGTACCACCTCACGCCGGAGCGGTCGGTCGAGATACAGGCATTGCTCGACAGCGACATCCAGATGCAGCTCGATGAGTGCATCGCCCTGCCCGCCGCGCCGGGCGAAATCGAGCGGGCGATGGAACTGTCACTGCGCTGGGCGGAACGGTCGAAAGCTGCGTTCTTCCAGCAAGGCGATCACAGGGGCCGCGCCCTGTTCGGCATCGTGCAGGGCGGCGACGAGGAGGCTTTGAGGCTGAAATCCGCAGAAGCACTCGCTGCTCTCGACCTGAAAGGGTATTCCATCGGTGGCCTCGCCGTGGGCGAACCGCAGGAGGTCATGCTGCGCATGCTGGACGTGACCTGCCCCGCCTTACCGGTGGAAAAGCCACGCTATCTTATGGGCGTAGGCACCCCGGACGACCTGCTGAAATCGATCGCGCGCGGCGTCGATATGTTCGACTGCGTCATGCCCACCCGGGCCGGGCGGCATGCCACAGCGTTCACCCGCTTCGGCAAGATCAACATGAAGAATGCCCGACATGCGGAAGATCATCGCCCGCTCGACGACCAGTCGACCTGCCCTGCCGCGCGCGATTACAGTCGCGCCTACCTGCACCACCTCGTGCGGTCCAATGAGGCACTCGGCGGCATGCTGCTGACGTGGAACAACCTGTCCTACTATCAGGATCTTATGGCAGGCGCACGGGCAGCGATCGCAAACGGAAACTACGCGGACTACACGGTCGAATGCCAAGAAGGCTGGGCGAGGGGTGACATTCCCACGCTCTAGACCGGTTCGCGCTACGTGCTTTGCAATGCGGACTTGTCCAGCTGAACGCCGTGGATGCGCCACGTGCCATCTGCTTCCTGCCGCAGCGAATAGAGCGCACCCCAGCCGCGCCCCTTCGGACCCGTAATCAGCATTTCCTGGTACAGCGTACCGTCTTCCATCCGGTTGCGCCCGAATGTCCAGCTTTGCGCTTCATAGATCGCACCGTAGCCACGCTTGACCATGGCAATGAAATTCTGGTGGTTCCGGAACATCACTTGCAGATTTGGTGCTGCGTAGGAGAATGCCTCGACGTTCTCCCCCGCCCTGAACGCCTTTATCTGACCGTCGATGACAGCCTGCGCACCTGCAATGTCGTTGGCTTGTGCGTTGAGCGTGAACGTCGACGCCGCACCGAACATCAACAGCCCTGCTATCAGTTTCCTCATCGTCAGTCTCCCGCGCGGTGATCGTTCACACATAGATAACGCACCGCGGAGCCGACCGGTTTCAACTGTGCGTGTCAGTCGCTGTCGCCTGCCGGAAACAGAAGCGACGAATCTCCGTAGGAATAGAAGCGGTAACCGTCCTCCACGGCATGCCTGTAGGCCGTTTGCATTGTTTCCAACCCGCAGAACGCGCTGACGAGCATGAACAAGGTCGACTTGGGCAGATGGAAGTTCGTCATCAACACGTCCACCGCACGAAACCTGTAGCCGGGCGTGATGAATATGTCGGTCGCGCCGGACCAGGGTCCGATCTGGCCGTTCTCGTCCGTCGCACTCTCCAACAGCCTTAGCGACGTCGTTCCAACGCTTACGATCCGCCCGCCCCGCGCTCGTGCGGCGTTCAAAGCCTGTGCGGTGGCCGCACTCACGACACCAATTTCCGAATGCATGACGTGGTCGTCCGTGTCGTCGGCCTTTACCGGCAGGAATGTGCCCGCACCCACATGCAGCGTGACGAATTGCTGCTCGATGCCCCGCTCCGCAAGCCGTGCGAACAGGTCGGTCGTGAAGTGCAACCCCGCCGTCGGGGCCGCGACCGCCCCGGCTTCGTCGGCGTAGATTGTCTGATAGTCTTCCGCATCCTGCTCGTCGGCCGGCCTGCGTTGAGCGATATAGGGCGGAAGTGGCACGACGCCGAACACTGCCAGCGCGTCGTCCAAAGTTCCTCCTGCGCGATCGAACTGGAAGGTGGTCTCTCCAGCCCCGTTCGCAACGACCCGCGCGGACAACGCGTCCGCCGTTTGGGCGAACCGAACAGTCTCGCCGACGCGCAACTTCTTCGCGCCACGGACGAACGCGCGCCAGGTGTCAGGCGCCTCGCGCAGGTGCAACGTCACCCCGACCTGCGCGACACTCCCATCCCGTTCCCGAAACCCGGTCAGTTGGGCAGGTAGAACCCGCGTGTCATTGAAGACGAGGACGTCGCCGCGCCGAAGCAGGTCCGGCAGGTCTCGTACGGTGCCGTCTTGCAACGGCTTGCCAGGCTGCACGACGAGCATGCGCGCTGCGTCCCGCGGTGAGGCCGGGCGCAGCGCGATATTCTCGTTCGGCAAGTCGAAATCGAACGTATCGACGCGCATGTTCGGATACGTTCGCTGACCCGCCGATCAGGCGTCAGCGGCGACTTTCATGGTGTTGATGCTGTCAGGATTACGGACGGGCTCGCCGCGGGCGAACTTGTCCACATTGTCCATCCCTTCGATCACGCGACCCCACGCAGTGTACTGCTTGTCGAGGAACGAGGCGTCGTCGAAGCAGATGAAGAACTGCGAATTGGCACTGTTCGGGCTTTGCGAACGGGCCATCGAGCAGACACCGCGCACATGGTTGGTGTCGTTGAACTCGGCGGCCAGATCCGGCTTCTTCGAACCGCCCGTGCCGGTACCGGTCGGGTCTCCACCCTGGGCCATGAAACCGTCGATGACCCGGTGGAACACGACGCCGTCGTAAAATCCTTCGCGCGCAAGCTCCTTGATGCGGGCGACATGGTTCGGGGCAACGTCCGGCAGCAATTCGATGACGACTTCGCCCTTTGTCGTGTCCATGACAATCGTGTTCTCGGGGTCTTTTATATCAGCCATGTTCGGCTCCTGAAATGATTTGAATGAATGAGTAATTACTGTTGGTCTGCGGTGCGCATGCGCACGATCGTGTCCGGGTCCACTACCGTACCGTTGCTCGCGACCGAACCGCGCTTGACCGCGTCGATCTTGTCCATCCCGTCAGTCACCTGACCGACTACCGTATACTGCCCATCGAGATGGGGCGCGGGGGCGAACATGATGAAGAATTGCGAATTGGCGCTATTTGGGCTGGAAGATCGCGCCATGCCCAGAGTTCCGCGCTCGAACGAACGGTCGGAAAACTCCGCGTCGAGATCCGGCAGGCTTGAGCCGCCCATCCCCGTACCCTGTGGATCACCGGTCTGCGCCATGAAACCTTCGATCACCCGGTGGAAGGTCAACCCGTCGTAAAACCCTTCGTTCGCGAGCGTGGTAAGGCGTTCCACGTGGTTCGGCGCAACGTCGGGGTAAAGCTCGATCGTCACCGGTCCATCCTTCGTTTCCATAACCAACGTGCTTTCCTCCCCGGCCGCATACGCGCCAGTGGTAAGCGCCGCTGTCAGGAGCAGAGCGGAAATGGTTTTCAATAGGGGCAAAGTGGTCGTCCTCTTCGAATATCTGAAGCGCTATTGCGCCTGTCTCTTGCCAACGAGCGCGACACGAACCGGTTCCGGCACGAATGGCGCGATATCCCCACCCATCTTCCAGATCTGGCGCACCAGAGTGCCGGTTATATGTCGACTGCGTGGTTCGGCGGGCACGAAGATGGTCTGCAGTTCGGACGCCATGGCGCCGTTCATGCCGGCCATCTGCATCTCGTAGTCGAAATCGCTCGCGTCCCGCAGGCCGCGAAGCAGCAATGTTGCGCCGTGTTCGGCCGCGACATCCACCAGCAGCCCACTGAACGAGATAACGCGAACTTGCGGCAGCCCGGCTGCCGACATCACGGCGCGCACGAGTTCCGCACGTTCTTCGAATGAGAAAGTCGGTGCCTTGGAAGCCTGCACGCCGATCCCCACCACCAACTTGTCCGCAATTCGCGTGCCTGCCCGCAAGACGTCGAGATGCCCGTTCGTCAGCGGGTCGAAAGAGCCGGGATAGAACGCGGTCGTCATATCGGCGACCGAACTGCGGGATGTGCGTTTGTGCACCGCGATGCGGCAAAAGCGCAGATAGGTTGAACCAAAGTCGCCACCGCAGAGTTGTGACTTGGTCGAACATCGAAACGGTGGGCGGCAATCGACGGAACCAGAATTGGAACAGACCCCATGACCATTCTCATTCTCGCCTTCGCAATGACCGCGGCACTCATGGCTGCGACCATCATGACCGGTCTTTCCAAGGACGAAAGCAAGCGTCGCAAGGTGCGTGTTCGCAAGTAGCGATCAGGCGTCATCGGCAGCCACATCGGTTTCGCCGTCCTCTTCGGGTTCGCTGATCCGCTCCACTGACACGACATTCTCGTCGTCGCCGGTGCGGAAGATCGTGACGCCTTTGCTGGAACGGCTGGCGATCCGGACATTGTCCACGGGCACGCGGATAAGCTGCCCCTTGTTGGACACCAGCATGATCTGATCGGCATCATCGATCGGGAAAGCGGCAACGAGGTTGCCGATCTCGTCCGTCTTCGAAACATCCGTAGCCTTGATGCCTTTGCCGCCGCGTCCGGAAACGCGGAAATCATAGCTCGACGTGCGCTTGCCGAACCCCTTCTCACTCACCGTGAGAACGAACTGCTCCAGTGCACCCATTTCGGCGTACCGTTCCGGCGACAGACCCGTATCGACAACGGTCTCTTCCTCATCGTCTGTCACGATCTCTTCCGCCTCGTCGCCCTGCATGGCGCGACGGGCGGCTGAAGCGAGCCGCATGTAGGCAACGCGCTCGGCGGGGCTCGCCTGCGAGCCTCGCATGACGGCCATGGAAATCACACGGTCCGTCTCGCCCAGCCGTATGCCGCGGACGCCGACGGAATTGCGCCCGGCGAACAGCCGCACGTCCTCGCTACGGAACCTGATGGCTTGACCCGCAGCCGTCGTCAGCATGACATCGTCGTCGGCCGAACAGGTATCGACGCCAACGATACCGTCCCCATCTTCCAGCTTCATGGCGATCTTGCCGTTGACGTTCACACGCTGGAAATCGGATAGCTTGTTGCGGCGCACCGTCCCCCGCACCGTGGCGAACATGACATCCAGCTCGCCCCAGCTATCCTCATCTTCCGGCAACGGCATGATGGACGTTATGCTCTCGTCCGGCGACAGGGGCAGCAGGTTCACCAATGCGTTGCCTCGGGTGTTGATGCGACCGACCGGCAGCTTCAGCACCTTCATCTTGTAGGCGATGCCGCGGGAGGAGAAGAACAGGACCGGCGTATGGGTGTTGGCGACGAACAGCCGGGTGACGAAATCCTCGTCCTTCGTCTTCATGCCAGCCCGGCCCTTGCCGCCCCGCCTCTGGGCGCGATACTCAGCCAGCGACACCCGCTTGATATAGCCGCCATGGGTCATCGTCACGACCATGTCCTCGCGCGGGATCAGGTCTTCGTCGTCGATGTCGAAACCGCCATCGAGGATCTCCGTGCGGCGCGGTTCGGCGAACTGGTCACGCACTGCGGCCAATTCGTCCTTCACGATGGACTGCACGCGGGCGCGGGAGCCCAGAATGTCGAGATAATCGCGAATTTCGGTGGCAATCGTGTTCAGCTCGTCGGCAATCTCGTCTCGCCCGAGCGCAGTCAGTCGCTGCAAACGCAGGTCCAGAATGGCGCGGGCCTGCTCTTCGGAAAGGTTGTAGGTGCCGTCACTGTCATCCACCCGGTGGCGCGGATCATCGATCAGCGCAATCAGCGGCGCGACATCCTTGGCCGGCCAGCGCCGTTCCATGAGCTGCGAGCGTGCCGTTGCGGGGTCTGGCGCGGCGCGAATAAGCGCGATGACCTCGTCGATATTGGCCACTGCGATGGCGAGACCGACCAGAACGTGCGCCCGGTTGCGGGCCTTGTCGAGCAGGAACTTCGTGCGCCGCGTCACCACTTCCTCGCGGAAGGAGACGAACGCGCGCAGCATGTCGAACAAGGTCAGCTGTTCCGGCCGCCCGCCGTTCAGCGCGACGAAGTTGCAACCGAACGACGATTGCAGCGGTGTGTAGCGATAGAGCTGGTTCAGAACCACATCGGCATTGGCGTCGCGCTTCAGATCCACGACCACGCGGTATCCGTGCCGGTCGCTTTCGTCCCGCAGCGCCGCGATGCCTTCGACACGCTTTTCGCGCACGAGGTCACCGATCTTCTCGACCATCGAGGCCTTGTTCACCTGATAGGGAATTTCCGTCACGACTATGGACTGGCGGTCCCCTGCCTTGTCTTCGATGTTGACCCGCCCGCGCATCAGCACCGAACCGCGCCCGGTTTCGTACGCGGCACGAATGCCGCCCCGCCCCAGGATAACACCGCCGGTGGGAAAATCCGGCCCCGGCACGATGTCGAGTAGCTCTTCGAGCGCAATCTCGGGGTCGTCGATCAAAGCGAGACAGGCGTCGATCACCTCGCCCAGGTTGTGGGGCGGAATATTGGTCGCCATGCCCACGGCGATACCGCCGGCACCGTTGACCAGCAGGTTCGGAAACCGCGCCGGAAGCACCATCGGCTCCCGCTCGCGGCCATCGTAGTTGGCCTGAAAATCGACGGTGGCCTTGTCGATGTCCTCCAGCAGCGTTGACGAGATCTTCTCCAGCCGACACTCGGTGTAACGCATGGCCGCGGCCTTATCGCCATCGACCGAGCCGAAATTGCCCTGCCCGTCCACCAGTGGCGCGCGCATCGCGAAATCCTGTGCCATCCGCACAAGCGCGTCGTAAATCGAAGAATCGCCGTGCGGGTGGAACTTGCCCATCACCTCGCCGATCACACCGGCGGATTTGCGATAGCCTTTGGAGTTCTCCAGCCCCATTTCGTGCATGGCGTAAAGGATACGCCTATGCACAGGCTTCAAACCATCACGAACATCGGGCAGCGCCCGCGAGACGATCACACTCATTGCGTAGTCGAGATAGCTGCGCTGCATCTCCGAGACGATGGAAACCGGTTCGTGCGTTTCCCCCGCTAGAACACCCCGCGGAGCATCGCCCGCGCCGCCGGAATTACCAGCCGCTGCATTCTCGTCTTCCGGCCTATCCTCGTCAGTGGGCTCAGCCACGCCATACTCCGCTGAACCCGCGTCGGATTCGTTTGCAACTTTGCGCCAAACCTACCGCATTTGCGTCATGCGAACAAATCTGCCTATCGATCAACCGTCTAATAATTGCAGTAGTAGCAGACAGTTAGAAGACCGAAAGTTTATCCCTCGCCTTTTTCTTGGCTAAAGCTTCTGCCGCATGCCCTCTTTTGACGTATGAGCGTAAAAACTGAACGCGCAGGAGTGGCTCCATGATAAGTCTCGACGGCTGGCTGAACGCCTTCGCAACGTTCTTCGTAACGATCGACCCTCCCGGTATGGCGGCAATCTTTCTGGGGCTGACTGCCGGGCTTTCAAGCGCCGAACGTGCGCAGGTCGCATGGCGCGGCACGGCGACCGGCATGTCGATCATTCTCGTCTTCACGCTCGTCGGTGGCTCGCTCCTCAGCCTTCTGGGCATAACGATGCCGGCCTTCCGTGTTGCCGGTGGGCTTCTGCTGTTCTCGATTGCCTTCGAGATGGTCTTTGAAAAACGGGCCGAACGGCGCAACGAGACCGTCGAAAAGATCATGACGCGCGCGGAACTGCATTCAATCGCCGTCTTTCCCCTCGCCATTCCGCTGATCGCTGGACCCGGCGCGATTTCCGCCGGTATCCTTCTGGCGTCCGAAGCCGACGACACGTTGGCACTGCTCGAACCGTTGAGCGCCCTTCTCGCGGTGGGGGTGATCCTCTATCTCGCGCTGCGGCTGGCCAACCGCGCGGACGCTCTACTCGGCGATACGGGCCGGGTCATTCTGACCCGTCTCCTCGGTATCCTGCTGGCCGCCCTGGCCGTTCAGTTCATCGCCGATGGGGCGAAGAAGCTGTTCATCTGAGATCGATGCGAAACACGGTGCCGGTCTCGTCGCCCAGGTTGTCGCCCGCCCGCACCGTCAACGACTGTATGCCAGCCGGAACCGCAATCCCGGACAGCGAACGGGTAAACGGTTGTTCGTCGACGTGCGGATGGGCCAGTACCCGTGTGGCCAGCACGGTTCCATCCTGCGCGATGACCGCAAACCGGTCGGCGTAGTGATCCCATCCGGTATCCGCGTGGCGGATCGTAGCGGAAACAGTCCACGTTTGCCCACGACGTTCGGCTTTCGCGTCGATGACGTCGGCAGGCGACGCATGGGCGAAACCGGACGTGGCCAGAGCGGCAGCGAACGGAAGGATGGCCCGCATTGCCCCCGTTCGGTTCGCAGCGAAGCGTCTCACCATCTGCAAGTCTTCCATCTAGAACGGGATGTCGTCGTCCATGTCCGAACCGCCGCCGTAGCCGCCTCCTTCGCCGCCTGAACTCTGGCCGCCCCCGCCGTAGCCTCCGCCGCCGCCGCTGTCGCCACCGTAGCCCACCTGGCCACCGCCGCCGCCATATCCACCGCCACCACCGCCGCCTTCACCACGGCTGTCGAGCATGGTCAAAGTGCCGTTGAAGCCCTGCAGCACCACTTCCGTGGAATACTTCTCGACCCCGTCCTTGTCGGTCCACTTGCGTGTCTGCAACTGGCCCTCGACATAGACCTTCGAGCCCTTCTTCACGTAGTTCTCGATGACCTTGCACAGGCCTTCGTTGAAGCACACGATGCGGTGCCACTCGGTTTTCTCCTTGCGCTCGCCGGAATTCTTGTCCCGCCAGCTTTCCGATGTGGCTATGGAGAAATTCGCAATCGGACGACCATCCTGCGTGCGGCGGATTTCAGGATCACGCCCCAAATTGCCGATGAGAATGACCTTGTTCACACTGCCTGCCATGACTGACCTCTTGCACCTGCTTCCCACCAACGCCCGGTGGCACTTATTGTGCGCCTTCTTGCACAAACCGCGCGACAATGCTGCGCTTCGGCCACATCGTCCACATCGTATTTGACGGGTATATTGCCAGCGCCCGCGTAATTTGTTCTACATCTGTTCTATATCGGCGGTGATGCGGAGTCGAGTGGTCTTCTTGGAACATCCGGCTCCTTTCCCTATTGTCCGGCCAAGCGCCACGTCCCCACGCGTTCTCGGAAAGACCATCCTCATGACGAAACTGAACGCTGCCGAACGCGCCGCCCGTCGCGCTCATGACGAGCGCTTGATCTCCGTGCGCGGCGCGCGGGAACACAACTTGAAGAACGTCGATATCGACCTGCCCCGCGATTCTCTCATCGTCATGACGGGGTTGTCCGGATCGGGCAAATCGTCCCTCGCCTTCGACACGATCTATGCGGAAGGCCAGCGACGCTATGTCGAATCCCTATCCGCCTATGCCCGCCAGTTTCTGGAGATGATGCAGAAGCCCGATGTCGACCAGATCGACGGCCTGTCTCCCGCCATCTCGATCGAGCAGAAGACCACATCGAAGAACCCCCGTTCCACCGTCGCGACGGTGACGGAAATCTACGACTACATGCGCCTGCTCTTCGCCCGCGTCGGGGTGCCCTATTCGCCCGCCACGGGCCTGCCCATCGAAAGCCAGACCGTCAGCCAGATGGTGGACCGTGTCATGGCGCTCGAGGAAGGCACCCGCCTTTACCTGCTCGCCCCCATCGTGCGAGGTCGGAAGGGCGAATACCGCAAGGAACTCGCGGAATTGCAGAAGAAGGGCTTCGCCCGCGTCAAGATCGACGGCGCGTTCCACGAGATCGCGGAAGCCCCTGCCCTCGACAAGAAGTACACCCACGACATCGACGTGGTGGTGGACCGCATCGTCGTGCGCGACGACATCCAGACGCGTCTGGCGGACTCGCTGGAAACCGCCTTGCGCCTGACGGACGGCATGGCTGTCGCGGAACTGGCCGACAAGGCCCTGCCGCCGGAAGAGACGCAGGAAGGCGGCTCCAAGAACAAGTCGCGCAACGAGACCCACGAGCGGCTCGTCTTTTCCGAAAAATTCGCCTGCCCCGTCTCCGGCTTCACGATTCCGGAAATCGAGCCGCGGCTGTTCTCGTTCAACAACCCGTTCGGCGCATGCCCCGCCTGCGACGGGCTCGGCACGCAGCAGAAGATCGATGAAAACCTCGTCGTGCCGGACCCGGATCTGACGCTGACCAAGAGGCGCCATCGCGCCGTGGTCGAAATCATCGAACCCGTCGCCATACTACGCGCAAACGTTGAAGGCGCTCGGCAAGGTCTTCAAGTTCAAGCCGACCGACAGCTGGAAGGACATTCCCGAGGAGGGCCAGACGGCCATCCTGTTCGGCACGGGCAAGAAGCCCGTCACCTTCACCTATGATGACGGTCTGCGAACCTACAAGACGACCAAACCGTTCGAGGGTGTCATCGGCAATCTCGAACGCCGCTGGCGCGAGACGGAAAGCGCGTGGATGCGCGAGGAAATCGAGCGCTACATGTCGCGCAAGCCGTGCCTGACCTGCGAAGGCTACCGCCTGAAGCCGGAATCGCTGGCGGTGAAGATTGCCGACAAACACATCAGCCAGGTCGCCGAACTTTCCATCCGTCATGCCAACGAATGGTTCGACGTGCTGCCGGAACGGCTGACCGACAAGCAGAACGAGATCGCCGGGCGCATTCTGAAGGAAATCCGCGAGCGTCTGAAGTTTCTCAACGATGTCGGCCTCGACTATCTTACCCTGTCGCGCAATTCCGGCACCCTGTCCGGCGGCGAAAGCCAGCGCATCCGGTTGGCCTCGCAGATCGGATCCGGCCTGACAGGCGTGCTCTACGTACTGGACGAACCATCCATCGGCCTGCACCAGCGCGACAACGAGCGCCTGCTGGAAACGCTGCGCCACCTGCGCGACCTCGGCAACACGGTCATTGTGGTGGAGCATGACGAGGATGCGATCCTCACCGCCGACCACGTCGTCGATATCGGCCCCCGTGCCGGCATCCATGGCGGACGCATCATCGCGTCCGGCACGCCAGAAGACATCATGGCCGCGCCGGAGTCGATAACCGGCAAATATCTGTCCGGCGAATGGTTCATCGACGGCCACCGCAAGCGGCGCAAGGCGGTCAAGAAGCGGTCCGTCAAGGTCGTCGGCGCCACCGGCAACAACCTGCAGAATGTCACGGCATCGATTCCCCTCGGAACTTTCACCGCCGTCACCGGCGTGTCCGGGGGCGGCAAGTCCACGTTCCTCATCGAAACGCTTTACAAGGCTGCCGCCCGCACACTCAACAAGGCGCGGGCCATGCCTGCCAAGCACACGAAAATCGAGGGGCTGGAACATATCGACAAGATCATCGACATCGACCAATCCCCGATCGGCCGCACCCCGCGCTCCAACCCGGCCACCTATACCGGTGCCTTCACACCCATCCGCGAATGGTTCGCCGGCCTGCCGGAAGCGAAAGTGCGCGGATACAATCCGGGCCGCTTCTCATTCAATGTGAAAGGCGGCCGGTGCGAGGCGTGCCAGGGCGACGGTCTCATCAAGATCGAGATGCACTTCCTGCCGGACGTTTATGTCACCTGCGACGTGTGCAACGGCAAACGCTACAACCGCGAAACGCTGGAGGTCGAGTTCAAAGGCAAGTCGATTGCGGACGTGCTGGACATGACGGTGGAGGAAGCCTGCACGTTCTTCTCCGCCGTCCCGTCCGTGCGCGACAAGATGGAGACGTTGAAGCGGGTCGGGCTGGACTACATCAAGGTCGGTCAACAGGCGACGACCCTTTCCGGCGGCGAAGCGCAGCGTGTGAAGCTGTCGAAGGAACTGTCGAAGCGCGCCACCGGTCGCACGCTTTACATTCTCGATGAACCCACGACCGGCCTGCACTTCCATGACGTAGCCAAGCTGCTGGAAGTGCTGCACGAGCTTGTCGACAACGGTAATACGGTCGCGGTGATCGAGCACAATCTCGATGTCATCAAAACCGCCGACTGGGTGCTCGATCTCGGACCGGAAGGCGGCGATGGCGGCGGCGAACTGGTGGCGGAAGGAACGCCGGAGAGCATCGTGAAGGTGGAACGGTCCCACACGGGCCGGTTCCTGAAGGAACTGCTGAACAGACGCGGCAAACCGGTGTTGGAAGCCGCCGAATAGCGTCTGCCTATCGTTCAACCGTGAATTAAGGTTATTGCCGCAGGCTCTTGCCGTGACTTCACCGAACGATTGGCAGGCCCGTGAGCGAGAATACCGACCCATCTGGAAGCATCATCGTGGACCTATCCACGCTCGTCCTCGAAGCGCTCTTCAACCCGGTCATGCTCGGCATATACGCGATGACCGCCCTGTTCCTCGGCTTCGACGCGCTGAACAAGGGCTGGAAGAACTCGCTGTCACGGCGCATGACCACCGGCATCGGCGCGACCATTCTGCTGATCGCCCTTAATAGTCTGATGATCCCGACGGTCGTGTTGTGCGTCGACTGGGTAGCTGGCGCATACGACGCGCTCGGCGTTCCGCACCTTCCCACTGCCATGTGGGCTGGCATTCCCCTCGTCGTCATCGCCGGTCTGGGCATGATCTGCGGAGACTTCGTCGACTACCTCACCCACCGGGCCATGCACTGGAAGTGGCTGTGGCCCATCCACGCCGTCCATCATTCCGACGAAGACGTGAACGGTCTGACGACGTTCCGCGTCCACGTATTGGAAGTGCTACTTATGCAGGTCAGCCACGTGCTTCTGCTCACGTGGCTGGGCATGCCGGCAGAGGCGCAGGGTCTCGGCGCAACGCTGCTGCTGCTCCACAACGTCTATGTCCATTCGAAGATCGACTGGACCCATGGCCCCTTCCGCCTGCTCATTGCCTCGCCGCGGTTTCACCTGTGGCACCACGCCGATGTCCGCATTGCCCACGACAAGAACCTCGCCAACCTCATCCCCCTGTGGGACCGTTTGTTCGGCACGTACTACGAGCCTGGCCCGTGCAACGAGAAGACCGGTTCACGGGACACGCAACACGCCGACGTGGTGTCGCTCATGGCGTCGCCCTTCACGATCTGGGCGGGTTATCTCAAGCCGCGCAAACGGCCCGCGGCATCGCCGACGCGCTCCGGTGAAGCGGCTGAAACCGGTCCGATAGCGACGTCGTAAGACCTGTGGTTTCAATGGGGCGGCCCCTGCAAACATTGCATGGCACACGTGCACGCTTTGCGTTCGTAAATCGAAATAGGTCCACCTAACTGTTGGTCAACGGCGACGCCCTCATCGCCGTGATTTGAAACCGGCCGGCTAGAGAAGTCGGCAAATCGAAAGAGCCTACACAATGGATATCCTCAACAACGTCCGCACCTGGAACCGCGTCCGGCAGACCCGCAACGAACTTTACGGCCTGTCCAACCGTGAACTGTCCGACCTGGGCATCTCGCGCGGCGACATTCCACGGATCGCACGCAACGCCGTTCTGTAAACGGCGTTAGGAATTCGGTAACCGTATGATTGCATACTGAGCCGATAGACGAACCGGTCGTTCCTCCCACTTCCGGTTCGAAAAGACAGCGCCCACCGGTTCCTCCCCCGGTGGGCGTTTGTCGTTTGTGGTGTGCCTTTCACCGCGCTAGATGAGGGGCATGACACAAGATCACACACACATTATCGGCGGTGGCCTCGCAGGCTGCGAGGCGGCATGGCAACTCGTGCAACGCGGCATTCCCGTCATCCTGCACGAAATGCGCGGCGTGCAGGGCACCGACGCGCACCATACGGACGATCTGGCCGAACTGGTCTGCTCCAACTCCTTCCGCAGCGACGATTCCCGCGCCAACGCCGTCGGGTTGATCCACGAGGAAATGCGCCGTGCCGGTTCGCTGATCATGGCGATGGCGGACCGAAACCGCGTGCCCGCAGGTTCGGCGCTGGCCGTGGATCGCGTCGCGTTCGCCCGCGCCGTTACAGACGAACTGGAGCGCCATCCGCTCGTCACGGTGCGCCGCGAGGTCGTGGACGGTCTGCCCCCGCGAGAGTGGGGACCGAGCATCGTCGCCACGGGTCCGCTGACGGCACCGGCACTGGCCGCGTCCATTGCGGCGGAAACCGGAGAGGACGCCCTTGCCTTCTTCGACGCCATCGCGCCGATCGTGCATTTCGACACGATCGACATGGACAAGGCGTGGTTCCAGTCCCGCTACGACAAGTCCGCCCCCGGCGGCGACGGCAAGGACTACATCAACTGCCCGATGGACCGCGACCAGTACGAAGCCTTCATCGACGCCCTCATCGGCGGCGACCAGGCGGAGTTCAAGCAGTGGGAGAACGTGCCCTATTTCGATGGCTGCCTGCCCATCGAGATCATGGCCGAACGGGGCCGCGAGACGCTTCGCCATGGCCCGATGAAGCCGATGGGTCTGACCAATGCGCACAACCCGACCGTGAAGGCATACGCCGTGGTGCAGCTCCGGCAGGACAACGCGCTGGGCACGCTTTACAACATGGTCGGGTTCCAGACGAAACTGAAATACGGGGCCCAGACGGACATCTTCCGCATGATCCCCGGTCTCGAACGGGCTGAATTCGCACGCCTCGGCGGTCTGCACCGCAACACCTATCTCAATTCGCCGGAATTGCTGGACCGGACGTTGCGGCTGAAATCGCGTCCGCACATTCGCTTTGCAGGGCAGATAACGGGGTGCGAAGGCTACGTGGAGTCCGCCGCTATCGGCATGCTGACGGGTCGGTTCACGGCCGAAGAACGCGCCGGAGGAACGGCGTCCGTCCCGCCGGAAACGACGGCATTGGGCGCGTTGCTCGGCCACATCACCGAAGGCCACATCGCCTATGCCGAAGACCGGGGCCGGAAATCGTTTCAACCGATGAACGTCAATTTCGGTTTGTTCCCGCCGGTCACGATCACGAAACCGGAGGACCATGAAGGTCGCTGGCGTGGCAAGGACAAGGCGCAGGCAAAGAAGTTTGCGATCACCGGCAGGGCACTGGACGCAGTCGACGTCTGGCTGGCGCAGGACGGCGTGCGGCTTCAGGCCGCCGAATAGGTCAGAAGCGCCCGCTGCGGGCGACCCGCCACAGTTTCCACTGAGTGCGCATGGACGAAGCGCGCGGAGCATCGGTTTGTACGCCAACCGGGTCCTTCCGGGCCTCCAGCAGAATACGTTCGCTTGCCACCATGGGAAGATACGCCAGATGCGCGCCGTTGCCGTCCCGTTCGAGCGCGCCGATGGCAGTTCGTGCTTTCTCGAAATGCTCCAGCCCATACTCGGCAAATGCCTGAACCGACGGGCCTCGTGCCTCGGGTGTCGCGGCCAGAAACGAAGCAGCGTCGAACCCGGTTGCAGTCAGCAGATCCGACGGCATGTAGACGCGCTGCCGCTGGAACGATCCCGCCATCGTGCCGATGACATCCGCCACGGTTTGCGCCACACCCGCGTGGCCACTGGCCGTGGCACGCTCGACGGCCTTGTCCGGGTCCGCACACAACCAGGCCAGCTGATACAGGGCAGAACGGGTCTCGCCCGCATATCCCTCGAACATGTCCCGCTCGCCCATGGGGTCGGCATACAGATCGAAGACATGCGCCGATACTTTGGCGTCCAGGGTCTGCGGAGGCAGATCGTAGGCTGCCACTAACGCGAGCAAGGCCCGGGCCACCGGATGTCCGGACGCATCGCCGCTCCGATTGCCCGCAGCGATTTCAGCCCACCATTGCAACCGCACCTCCCCCGCCATGGGTTCGGTCACGATGCGCGCGATGGCCGTCAGCTCGTTGTGCCACGCCCACAGGATGGTCGTGGCGTCGCGCAACGGCTGCGGCATGAGAAGCGTGGCAAGCCAGACTGCGCGGTCCCGTTCCTGCAACAGATCGGAACAATGCCGCAGGTCGGCGTCGTCGATCACGATCAGTCGACCGCCAGCATGGCGGCAGCGATGGCCCGACCTTCCGACAGCAGGACATTGAAGGTGCGCGCCGCTGCTCCGGTGCTCATCGGTTCGGCACGAATGCCGCGCTCGGCACAGGCCGCAAGCAGATCGTCCGCCAGTGGCACGAGGTCCGCTCCTGTGCCGACGAGCAGTACTTCCACACCGTCTTCCGAAAAGACCTGCTGCAAGCTGGCCGCGCCGATGTCGGCAGGTTTGTCCGTCGCCCACGCATGGATACCGCTCGGCAGACAAAGGATGGACCCACGATGGGACATGCCTGCGAAGCGAAACCCGCCATTACCGTAGGTTTCGATCGGCGCGCGCCCCGGAAAATGGGCCGGCTGCATCGCCATGCCGGCGGTCGGCGTTTCCTCGTTTTCTGCGGAGGACACCTAGGTGACCTCCTGCGCTTCCTGCCCGGTATAGGGCGACGGGTCGTCCCGATCCATCGCGCCGGGACGTAGCTTGAACAGGACGAGAAGCGGTGCGGCAATGAAGATCGACGAGTAGGTGCCGACCAGAATGCCGAAGATCATGGCGAAGGTGAACCCGGCCAGCACTTCCCCGCCGAGGAAGTACAGCGCGCCGAGCGCCAGCAGGGTCGTCAACGACGTCATGATGGTGCGCGACAACGTGTCGTTGATCGACAGGTCCAGAAGTTCGCTCATCGGTTTCGACTTGTATTTTCGCAAGTTCTCTCGAATCCGGTCGTAGACCACCACCGTGTCGTTCAGCGAATAGCCCACTATCGTCAGAATGGCGGCAATAGAGGACAGCGAGAACTCGATCTGCAACAGCGCGAACATGCCGATGGTCAAAATGACGTCGTGCAACGTCGCCATGACCGCGCCGAGCGAGAACTGCCATTCGAAGCGGAACCAGATATAGACCATGATGGCGAGCAGCGAGGCGATGACGGCGATCGTGCCAGCCTGCGCCAGTTCGCCGGAAACGGTAGGACCGACGACTTCCTGCCGACGAAACTCGTGGTCTTCGTCCATCACGGCGCGCACCTTCGCGAGCGCGCTTTGCTCGGCGTTGTCGCCTGCGTCCTGACCCTCGATACGGATCAGCACCTCGTCCGGCGCACCGAATTCCTGCACCTGCACATCGCCCAGGTTCAATTCCGCCATACGCGCGCGAATGTCGCCAAGATCGGCTTGGCCGGAATTCGCCTTGTACTCGATCAGCGACCCACCCTGGAAATCGATCCCGTAGTTCAGGTTTTGCACCACGAACAGGCCGAGCGAACCGACGAGCAGAATGGCCGATAGCGGGAACGACAGTTTGCGCCACTGCATGAAGTGAACGTGCGTCCCTTCCTTCACCAGCTTCAGGAACGACCGCGGCAGGTCGCGCGGACGGCGCCAGCGCAGCCAGAGCGAGATCAACAGGCGCGTCAGCGTGAAGGCGGTGAACACCGACGTGACGATGCCGATTGCCAACGTGACCGCAAAGCCCTTGATCGGGCCGGAGCCGAGATAGAACAGAATGAAAGCCGCGATTAGCGTGGTGATGTTGGCATCGAGAATGGTGCCCAGAGCCTGTCGGAAGCCGACATCGACAGCCTGCAACAGCGACCGTCCGGAGCGTTTTTCTTCCCGTATGCGCTCGTAGATCAGCACGTTGGCGTCCACCGCCATGCCCATCGTCAGCACGATACCGGCGATACCGGGCAATGTCAGCGTCGCGCCGATCAGCGACAACCCGCCGAGTATGAGCGCCACGTTGGCCGAAAGGGCCAACACGGCGATAACTCCGAGAAGCCCGTAAACGAGAACCATGAACACGATCACGAGAATGCCCGCGATCACCGAGGCGACCTGTCCGGAATCGATCGAATCCTGCCCCAGACCCGGGCCCACCGTGCGTTCCTCGACGAACGAAATGTCCGCCGGCAGTGCACCGGCGCGCATCAGCACGGCCAGTTCGTTGGCACTTTCAGCGGTGAAACTGCCCGAAATTTGCCCCGACCCGCCGCAAATCGCGTCGCGAATGACGGGAGCGGAGATGGATGTGTTATCGAGTACGATGGCAAAACGGTTGCCGACATTGTTCGTCGACAACGTGCAGAAGCGCTTCGCGGCCTTCGTGTTGAAACGGAAGCTGACGATCGGCTCGTTGGTGCGGGAATCGAAGCCCTGCTGCGCGTCGTTCAGGTCCTCGCCTGAAATTTCCACCCGCTTGCGGATGAGAATGTTCGGTTCCGGCGATTCCGGCTCGTTGGTCTGGATGACCTCGGAACCGACCGGCGGGCGGTTAGCAAGGGCATCGTTCACATTCATGGTCTCGTCGACCATGTAGAAGCCCAGCTTTGCCGTCGTGCCGATACGTCGCTTCAACGCCTCGGGATCGTCCGCGCCGGGCACCTGCACAATGATGCGATCAACGCCTTGCCGTTGGATGATCGGCTCCGTCGTGCCGAACTCGTCCACGCGACGACGAATGACTTCGATCGACTGGGAAACGGCGGCGCGCAGGCGCTCGTCGACACCCTCGTCTGTCAGCCTGTAGACCAACGTATCGGGCTGCGGTTGGGTCTCCTCGACTTCTGCCACGCCCAGCCCGCCCAGCACGCCTGATGTCGAGACCGGTTCGAGCAGGCTCGCCAATCGTTCCCGTGCAGCCGGTGCATCAGCAGCGTCCAGCAAACGCAGGGTGACGACGCCACCGCGATCCGAAATACCGGCATAGCCGATCGGCCCCTGGTCGCGGTCTCGCATGAGCAGGCGCACGTCGGAAAGCAGCGTTTCCAGTCGCTCCGTTACCAGATCGTCGCGCTCGACACGCACCTGAAGGTGAACGCCGCCCTGAAGGTCCAGCCCGAGATTGATCTGGCTGTTCGGCATCCAGTCCGGCAGACCGGCTGCACCCTCTTTCGACAGAACATTGGGAAAGGCGAAGAGCAGGCCTGCGAGAACGACGGCCAGTGTGCCGAACATCTTCCACGGCGAGAAATGGAGCATGGAGGAGCCTATGCAGGAGCGAGCGGGTGTTCGGGCTTACTTGCGGCGCGGTGCGCGGCCCTTCGGTTTCTTCGCGGTCTCGTCGACTTCTTCCGCACTGTCTTCGGCAACGACCGTGGAATCGTTGGCCGCAACCGGTTGGCCCTTCACGTGCACGTCGGCAATCATCGAGCGCATGACGGTCACCTTGGTGCCCGGTGCGATCTCGACCTCGACCCGCGTGTCGTCGACGACCTTGGTCACCTTGCCGACCACGCCGCCGCCGGTGACGATCGTATCGTTGCGCTTCACCCCACCCAGCATCTCGTTGCGGGCCTTGGCCTGCTTGCGCTGCGGGTTGATGACCAGAAACCACATGATGAGGCCGACGATGAGAATCGGAAACAGCAGTTCCAGCAACCCGCCGCCGGGGGCGCCGGTTGTCTGGGCATAGGCAGGGGTGATGAACATGGAGGCCTCGTAGCGAATTGCGGTTTGAGGCGGCGCACGACGCCGCTTCGGTCGCACCCGCCAGCGGGTTGGCCGGAATATAGTCCCTGCCCCCCGCTTTGCAACATGCCCGCCCTGTCCTTAGACATCGCAAGTCCAAACCGCACGGCAACAGTCGATGACCGATCAGATAGCGACCCTGAACGACAAACTCGACAGGCTTCTCGGCCTGTTGGAACGCGCCGTGCCGCGGGCGCGCGAACCCTTCGACCCGACCCGCGCCGATGCGTTCGTCTGGGACGCTTCCGCCGGCATGCCGAAACCGGTGCAATCCGTGAACCGTGTCGATATGCACCTGCTTCATGGCATCGACCGGTCCCGCGATACACTGCTTGAGAACACCCGCCGCTTCGCCGCCGGAAAGCCCGCCAACAACGCGCTGCTGTGGGGCGCGCGAGGAATGGGCAAGTCTTCCCTGGTCAAGGCCGCTCATGCGACCGTGCTGCAAACGGACGTGGGTGCAGCTCTCAAACTCGTCGAGATACACCGCGAGGACATCGACACCCTGCCCGAACTGCTCGGCCTTATCCGCAACCGCTCCGAACGCTACATCCTGTTCTGCGACGACCTGTCCTTCGACCATGACGACACCAGCTACAAATCGCTCAAAGCCGCATTGGATGGCGGCGTGGAAGGGCGGCCAGACAACGTGATCTTCTACGCCACATCCAACCGACGCCACCTGATGCCCCGCGACATGATCGACAACGAGCGTGCGACCGCCATCACGCCGGGCGAGGCGATCGAGGAGAAAGGTTTCACTCTCCGACCGCTTCGGTCTGTGGCTCGGCTTCCACAAATGTTCGCAAGACGAGTATCTGGCGATGGTCGAAGGCTATCTCGGCCATTTCGGCCTCGGCGTAACACTGGAGGACGTGCGCGCCGAGGCGCTGGAGTGGGCGACCACACGTGGCAGTCGCTCGGGCCGGGTCGCCTGGCAGTTCGCGACCGAACTTGCCGGTCGCGACTAGGGTCTCTAGCGCGGCAGATACGTCATCGGATTGACCGGCTGCGAGTTCTTTCGGATTTCGAAATGCAGCTTCGGTTCTGTCGCATTGCCTGTCGCACCGGACTTGGCGATCACCTCGCCCGCACCTACCGCCTGTCCACGCTTCACCAGCGTGGAGGAGGCATGGGCGTAGGCCGTGACGTAGCCGCCGGAATGGCTGAGCAGGATCAGTTTGCCGAAATCTTCCAGTTCGCTCCCGGCATAGATGACCGTGCCGGACCGCGCTGCCCGCACGGGTGTGCCGGTGGGCACCGCAATATCGATGCCATCGTTTGCGCCGGTTGGGGTCGCCGCACCGAACTGCGCGATGGTGCGCCCGTTGACCGGCCACCGGAATGCGGTGCTCGTCGACGCCGTCTGGGTTGCTGGCTGAGCAGCCGCGGCCTTGACGTTTGGCGTGGTCGTGGAGCGCGGCGTTTCCCGCACCTTCGGCACGCTGCTTGTCGTCACCGGATCGACGGTGGCGGCGGACGCGTTGGAAGCCATGAACCCGTCGCCGGGAATGACGAGCGTCTGACCCACCCGAACGGCATCGCCGGTCAGACCGTTGGCCTTGCGCAGCGCATCGAGCCGCACATTGAACTTGCGGCTCACACCGTAAAGCGTCTGACCGGATGTGACCGTGTGCGTACCGCCAGGCGACGCGGCGGCATTGGATCGTGATGGTGCAGTCGTCCGGGGGGACGGAGCGCGCAGGGTGGGCGTCGTGACCGTGTTGGTGGCTTCGTTCTGTGCGGACGGTCCGCTTGTCGACGTTTCCTCCCGCTTGACGGTCGCCTGGGTTGCAGCATTGGAAGCAGGCCGCTGCCCGTGATTGTAGGCCGGAATGATGATCCTCTGCCCGGCCTGAGCGGCAGTTGCGCTCGATAGCCCATTGGCCGAGACGATGGCCTTGACTGGCACGCCGAACCGGCGGGACAGCCCCTGCAGGGTTTCCCCTGTCGCAAGGTGACCGAACTGCCACCGTTGGCCGACCACCCTTTCGCCTGCGTTGAAGCAATGCCCGGTACGGTTCGGACCGCGTTCGTCACGATCCCCCGCTCGTCGATACGCCGCAGGGGCGAGGCGGCAGTGGTGCGCGGCGGCAAGACGGCGGGCACGGATGCGGTCGTCTGTGGCGACGTGCGCTCCATGGCGCTGGAAATGCGATTTCGGATCGAGGACGTACGGCTCATGGGCCGCGTCTCCGTGACCGGAGGAAGGTCAGTGCGCGAGACGGTCGGTATGGACTGCAATGTTGGCGATTGGTTGTAGACGGCCGTGGGCGGCGAAGGCAGCTGTGCAACCGAAGGGCTGGCTACCCGCAAACCATCACGGGTCGTGGCGTCCGCCGTCCGGTCGAACGGCTGAAGCCTGCCACGGGGGCGCTGGATGATCGCTTGCTGGTTCGACGTTCTGACACTGTTCGTCACGAGCGAGTCGCCCAGCAGTTCCTCGAAGCGCACCGCGTCCGAACTGCACCCGGACGCGAGTGCGACCATCGCAAGCAGCACGATCCCGGATGACTGACGCAGATTTTTCTTGGCTGATTGCATGGGATGATCCGTCGAATACGCATAACTCGTATGACGGACTAAAACCCATTACGGTTAAGTCGTGGTTAAACCGCGCTCTACAGCGCCTCCGCGACGCCGGGTTCGAGCATGGTCGTGCGCAGGGCAAACAGCGTTTCCCTGTCGAACCGGCTACCGACTTTCGTCAGGCGCACGGCGCTCTGCACCTCGCCGGGGTTGCCGATGACGGCGACGACGATGCCGCCGGAGGCCAGCTGGTCGATAAGTTCCCGCGGGGTCTCGGCAAACGCGCTGTCGACGATGATGCGGTCGTAAAGCGGTTGCCCGCCCTGCCCGGTGCGGCCCGCGCTTTTGAAGCCGTCCGCCTGCGCGACCGTGATGTTACCGAGGTCCAGCGTCTTGATCGTGCGCCGCGCTGCCTCCACCAAACCGCCATACCGCTCGACCGAATGAACCTTGCGGGCAAGTTTCGAAAGCAGCGCGGCCTGATACCCGGTGCCGGTGCCGATATCGAGAACGGCCTCGTTACCCCCAAGGTTCAACGCCGTCACCAGACGGGCGGTGGTCACGGGAGAAAGCATCGTCTGCCCGCAGGGAATGGGAACGGGCCTCTGCCCCCAAGCGCGGTGGATGTGTCCCGTGGGCACGAAGTGGTCGTGTCGCAGGGTTTCCACGACTGCCAGCAGCTTGGCGTCCGTAATCCCAGCCTCCCGCAGTCGCAGGAGGTGGGCGACGAGCGAACGCTCTTCGTCTTCATCTTCCTTCTGCGGCGCGTGCATCCTCAAACCAGTTTGGCCGTCAGGTCGCCGAGATAAGCATGGTCGGTCATGTCCATCTGGACCGGCGTGACGGCGATGTGGTGGTCCAGCAGGGCCGCGATATCCGTCCCGGGTTGGTGTTCGGGCGGACTGCCTTGGAACTCCAGCCAATAATACGGCAATCCACGCCCGTCGCTTCGCTTGCCGATGCCGAGGGAATGCTCGAACTTGCCCTGACGCACGACACTGGTGCCCCGCACCTCATCCGGCTGGCAGTTGGGAAAGTTGACGTTCAAGAGGGTGCCGGACGGGAGATCGAAGTCGAGCAGTTTCTTCAGCAACGCCGGGGCATGCGCCTTCGTCGTTTCCCACGGGGTCGCCCGAGTGCCATCGAAACTGAAGGCCTGGCTGAGCGCGATCGACCGCACGCCAAGCAAGGTTCCTTCCATCGCACCTGCGACCGTTCCGGAATAAGTGACGTGGTCCCCCACGTTCTGACCGCCGTTGACGCCTGATAGCACCAGATCGGGTTTGTCCGGCAAGATGTGCCGGATACCCATGATGACGCAATCCGTCGGGGTGCCATTCACGGCAAAAGTCTGTTCGCGCACCTTACGCACCCGCAGCGGGTGGCTCAGCGTCAGCGAATGGGCAAGACCGCTCTGGTCGGTCTCCGGAGCCACGATCCAAACGTCGTCGGACAAACCGCGGGCGAGTTCCTCCATGACTGCCAGTCCGGGAGCATTGATACCGTCGTCGTTCGTAATGAGAATGCGCATCATGCTTCGATCACGGTCAGACCGCCCATGTAAGATTGCAGTGCATCGGGCACACGGATCGAGCCGTCCTCGTTCTGATAGTTTTCCATGACTGCAATCAACGCGCGCCCGACCGCGATGCCGGAGCCGTTCAGCGTGGTGACGAAGCGGGTGTTCTTGTCGCCGTCGGGTTTGTAACGCGCCTTCATGCGTCGCGCCTGGAAATCGCCGCACAACGAGCAACTGGAGATTTCCCGATAGGCGTTCTGACCGGGTAACCAGACCTCGATATCGTAGGTCTTGCGTGCCGAGAAGCCGAGGTCGCCCGTGCACAGAACGACGACCCGGTAGTGCAGACCCAGAGCCTGCAGGATGCCTTCCGCGCAGCCAAGCATCCGTTCATGCTCCCGTTCGCCTTCCTCCGCCGTTGTGATGGATACGAGCTCCACCTTGCTGAACTGGTGCTGACGCAACATCCCGCGCGTATCACGCCCGGCAGACCCAGCCTCGGCACGGAAACAGTTGGTGAGTGCTGTGTAGCGGCGAGGCAAGGCGGCTTCATCCAGCACGCTCTCACGCACCAGATTCGTCAGCGGGGCCTCTGCAGTCGGTATCAGCCAGCGCCCGTCGGTCGTCTGAAACAGATCGTCGCTGAACTTCGGCAGATTGCCAGTGCCGAACAGAACCTCATCGCGCACGAGAAGCGGAGGCGACACCTCGCGGTAGCCGTTCTCGTCGACATGCCTGTCGAGCATGAACTGGCCCAGGGCGCGTTCGAGGCGCGCCAACCGACCACCGAGCAGAACGAACCGACTGCCCGCCAGTCTGGCCGCTCGCTCGAAGTCCATTTCCTCAAGCGCTTCTCCCAACTCGAAATGTTCCTTGGCGGCAAAGCCCAGATCGGGTTTTTTCCCGACGGTCCGCAACTCGACATTGTCGTTCTCGTCTGTCCCTGCGGGCACGTCGGCAGCGGGGAGGTTCGGAATGACCGACAGGGCATCGTTAAGCACTTGCGACAAGCGCGCGGACTCAGCCTCACCGGTTTGGAGAAAGGCCTTCAACTTGGCGACCTCCCCGATGGCCGCACTGGCGGCCGCATCATCGCCCTTCGCTTTCGCCGCGCCGATGGTCTTGGACGCCGCGTTCCGCGCCTCCTGCGCTTCCTGCACGTCGCCGATATGCTTTCGGCGCGCCTCGTCCGCATCGATCAAACTCTGTGCCTGCGGCCCCAGACCGCGTCGCGCCAACCCTTCATCGAAGGACTGAGGATTGTCGCGTATCCAACCGATATCGAACATGATTTCGCCGTTTCAGATGAGGAAATGCCTGCGGCCCGGACGCAGCGATCAGGCGTCCGCCTCACGCTCCCGTTCGAGACGTTTGCGCTCGATGAGCCGCGTGGCGTAGATGGAGAGTTCGTAGAGAAGCAGTGTCGGCACCGCAAGGCCGATCTGGCTGACCGGGTCCGGCGGCGTTAGCACAGCGGCGGCAACGAACGTCAGCACGACGGCCCACTTTCGTTTCGCCTTCAGCCCGGCCTCGCTGACCATTCCTGCCCGGGCGAGCAGGGAAATGACCACCGGCATCTGGAACACGAGACCGAAGGCGAAGATCAGCGTCATGATCAAGCCCAGATACTCGCTGACCTTGGGCAGCAATTCGATCGTCGTCGTCGCGCTGTCGCCCTGCATCTGCATCGACAGGAAGAACGACATGGCCAGCGGCATGATGACGAAGAACACCAGCGACGCGCCGAGCAGGAACAGAATGGGCGTGGCGAACAGGAACGGCAGGAACGCCTGCCGCTCGTTACGATAAAGCCCCGGGGCGACGAACTTGTAAATTTGCGAGGCGATGACGGGAAAAGCGATGAACAGCGCGGTGAACAGGGCAATCTTCAACTGCGCGAAGAAGAATTCCTGCGGCGCGGTGAAAATCAGCTTCAATTCCTGATTCTCGCCGGCCGCACGTTCGTAGGGCACCACGAGAATCTGAAAGATGTGGTCCGCAAACAGGAAGGCGATGACGAACACGACCGCGATGGCGATCAGCGTTTTCACAAGACGCTGGCGCAGTTCGATCAGATGTTCGACCAGCGGCACCGCCGTATCGTCGAGATCGGCCTCGGTTGTCATGTAGCGGTTTTGACCGCAGGCTTTTTGGCGGTCGCTTTCTTGCCAGACGGTTTGCGCGCCGGCGCTTTCGTCTTGCCGGTAGCCCGGGCAGATGGGGGCGCTTGTCGTTTTGCTGCCGGAGCGCTGCCTGTTGCCTTCGGCGCTGTCGCTTTCTTTCGAGGCGCTTTTACAGGAGCCGCTTCGCTCTTCGCGCCGGATACCGTAGCGACCGACTTTTCAACGGCCTTGCTTTCCGGGACCGGTTTCGCCGACGTGTCAGATTGCTTCGATCCAGCCGAGGCTCCACCCCCTGCCTGTTCCACCGCGAAGGCAGGATCTTTCTTTCGGAAACCTTCTGTCGAGAACTTAGCGCTAGGTTCCGACGCGGCGGCGAGTTCGGACTGGGTCTTCTCCAGATCGGCTTTCAGCGGGTTGAGACTGTCTTTGATGGCCTTGGTCGGGTTCAGATTGCGGACCTGATTGACGCTGTCCTTCAGCCCGTCCAGTTCCGCCTCGCGCAGGGCATCATCCATCTGACGCTGGAAGTCACCGGCCAGCCCACGCACCTTGCGGATCATCTGGCCCGCAGTGCGCAACATGCCCGGCAGCTCGCGCGGGCCGACGAACAGGATCGCCACCACGCCGACAACCATCATTTCGGTCCAGCCGATATCGAACAAATGCCTGCCCCTTCGCAGATGGGATGCTCAGGCTGCCTCGGGCAGCCCGACCGTGCGCGTCAGCTGGTTTTCGATTTTTCGGGCACGACATCGACGACCTTGTCGTCGCCTTGCTCCAACTTGTTGTTGGCCACCGTCTCGTCGTCGTTCTCGTTCAGGCCCTTCTTGAACGATGTGATGCCCTTGGCCACGTCGCCCATCAGGTCGGAGATCTTGCCGCGACCGAACAGCAACACGATGACCACTGCGACGATGATGATCTGCCAGATGCCGATCTGTCCCATATTTCAAACTCCCTACACGCGCGCCTGTCGAATGACGCTTTGCCCCAATCTAGTGTTTGCAGGCACTCCTCGCAACACGCCATTCGTCGGGTTCGCATGTTGTCACCGGCACGGTCAGGCCGTCGGGTCCTCCGCGTCTCCGCCGGGAACGAGCAGGCCGAGTTCCTCCACGTCGTCGAGGTCGAGGGGCGCCTCGTCATCATCGAGGGCCACATCGTCGGATGGAACGGGCACGTCGAATGCCGCAGGCAGCTGGCTTTGCAGCAGTCCCGCCCCGCGCAGCTCGTCGAGTCCCGGCAGATCGCGAATGTTTTCAAGGCCGAAATGGTCGAGAAAGTTCGGGGTGGTGCCGTATGTTACCGGACGGCCGGGCGTCTTGCGCCGCCCTCGCATCCGCACCCAACCCGTTTCCATCAGCACGTCGAGCGTGCCTTTCGAGGTGACGACCCCGCGAATGTCCTCGATTTCGGAACGGGTGACGGACTGGTGGTAGGCAATGATTGCCAGCACTTCGAGGGCGGCCTTGGAGAGCTTCCGCGTCTGTACGGCCTCTTTCTGCAGCAGGAACGAAAGGTCGTCAGCGGTGCGAAACGCGTAGGCGTCTCCCACCGGGTGCAGGTTAACTCCGCGGTGTTCGTATGTCGCGGTCAGTTCGGCGATGATGGCATCCAGTTCCACCCCGTCCGGCAACAGTTCGGCCAGTGCCGTCACGTGGACAGGTTCCGCCGACGCGAACAGCACGGCTTCCACCATGCGGACCGCCTCCGACACGCCTTCCCCCGTACCTCCTGCACCCCCATTGCCACTTGCCTCCCCTGAACCCCGGCCGGCGGGGAAGGAAACGACGTTGGAACCGCTCACGAGCGCGGCTCCTGCTCTCCAGCTGCGATATAGGGCTTGCCGGCAGGCTTGCGCAGGTAAAGCGGACCGAAGGTCGTGTCCTGCCGCATTTCCAGCCGGCCTTCCCGCACAAGTTCCAGGCTTGCAGCGAACGATGAGGCCATGACGCTCGTCCTATGCTCCGGCGTCGTCAGGTATTCCGATAGGAACCTGTCGAGCGCAGTCCACTCGGTCAACTCACCCATCAGACGGGTGATCGCATCGCGTGCATCCTGCATCGACCAACCCGACCGATGGGCAATGGTGACGGTGCTGACCGATTCCCGCTGCCGTTGAACGGCGTAGGCGGAGAGAAGGTCGAACAGGCTTGCCGAGAATGTGGACTGGCGGGTGATATTGACCGGTTCGGGCGCACCGCGGGCGAACCGGTCCTGCCCCAACCGGTTGCGGTTCATCAACCGGGTCGACGCATCGCGCATCGCTTCCAGCCGTTTCAGGCGAAACGCCAGACGGGCCGCCAGCTCCTCGCCGCTGGGTTCCGGATCGCCTTCCGGTGCTGGAACGAGAAGCCTCGATTTCAGGTAGGCCAGCCATGCGGCCATCACGAGATAGTCCGCCGCCAGTTCCAGACGCAACCGCCGCGCCCGTTCAACGAATTGCAGATACTGGATGGCCAGCGCGAGGATCGACAGGCGGGTGAGATCGACCTTCTGCGTGCGTGCCATGGCCAGCAGCAGGTCCAGCGGACCTTCGAATCCCTCGATATCGACGAGGAAATTCGGGTCCGAGATCGTCCTGTCAACGGGGTCGGGCGCGTCCCAAGGATCGGTATCATCATCGCTCACGGCAGTCTCCCCAGCACTCAGACCAAAGGCAGATCGGACAGCAGTGTCTCGAACTCCGCCCGGCAGGCGGGCTCGTCGCTGGAATCGATTGCGATGCGAGCCAGCGCAGCCGCCGACCGCGCTTGCGTTTCGGCCCCGGCTTCCGGGCATGCCCGCGCGACGTCGCGCAACTGCTCCATGATGCCGTGGCAATGAAGCACGATATCGCAGCCTGCTGCGAGAATACGCCGCGAACGGTCGAAATAATCGCCTGAAAGCGCATCCATCGAGATGTCGTCGCTCATTAGCAGGCCGTCGAAGCCGATATGGCCACGGATGATCTCGGCAATGACCGTTGCGGACGTCGTCGCAGGTTCGTCCGGGTCGATGGTTTCGAAGATCGCGTGGGCGGTCATGCCCATCGGCATGTCGCTCATGGCCGCGAAGGGGGCGAAATCCTGCGCTTTCAAATCGGACAGCGAAGCGGAGATACGCGGTAAGTCGGCATGGGAATCGACCAGCGCCCGCCCCTGCCCTGGCATGTGCTTCACCACCGGCAGAACACCCCCGGCCATCAGCCCTTCCGCCTGCGAGCGTCCGAGCTTTGCAACCTGTTCCGGCATGTAGCCCAGCGCGCGGTCCCCGATGGCGTCGTGCCCCTGCGGCGTGCGGGTGTCGAGGACCGGCAGGCAGTCGACATCAATGCCCAGCGGCTGCAGATCGAAGGCGTGCAACCGCCCCATCAGCCAGGCTGCCCGGAGGCCAGCATCGTGGTCGGTTTCGTAGAGCGAACCGAGGGTCGCCGCCGGCTTGTAGTTGCGCCAGTGCGGCGGACGCAGCCGTTGCACCCGCCCCCCTTCCTGGTCGATCAGCACCGGCGCATCGGGCCTGCCACCAGCATCGCGCAGGGCCGCGCAAAGGTCACGAACCTGTGCCGGGCTGTCGATATTACGCGCGAACAGAATATAGCCCCACGGCCGCTCACCGGCGATGAACGCGCGTTCCTCAGCGGACAGCTCGAGACCGAGAACACCGGTCGTAAAAGGCTTGAACGACATGATTCGCTCGCTACTCAACGGGGTGGAACTATCGCACCGACCACCGCAAACGACAAAGGCCCGCAGGTAGCGGGCCTTCGCAGTTCATACCGGTGCGGTCTAGCGGGTGACGAAGCAGGAACCACCGGCGGATTTCAATCGGCTGCAGATCGTATTCGCCTCGCTTCTGGAAGCGGCAGGAATGCGAACCCGGTAGTAGATACCCTTGCCGGGTATATCCGTGCGCTGGTAGTCGACGCCCTTGCCGCCGATCACGCTCGCATAGCGTCGCGACAGGTTGTCGTAGGAACTCCGCGCGGCGGCATCCGAACGTTGGGACGATATCTGAACCTTGTAGGGCGACGCTGCAGCCGGTGTGGGTGCGGGAGCTGGTTCCGGTTCAGGCGTCGGCTCGACCTTGGCAACTTCCACGGGCTTCGGCGCGGGGGTCGGAACGACTGGTGCAGGAGCGACGGGCTCGGACGCTACGACGACGGGTTCGGGTGTCGCCACTTCGGGTTCGGCTGCCGCAACGACAACCGGAGCCGGCGCTGGTTCGGAAGCCGGGGACGCTGCAACCGGTGGAGTGGCTTCGGGCCCGATCGGGTTTGCCGCCGCGCTATTCTCACCGACCTCGAACCGATTGTCGGACAGCGTCGTCACGCGTACCGACCGCGGCGCGGTGCCGGCGTTCGTGCTGCCGACGATAGTGCCGTCCGGGCGGACGGTGACCGTGCGCACGGTGCGCGGTGCAAGGGCGTTTGCCCCGCCGCCATCGGCAATATCGACATTGGTAACCTGGATCGGCGTCTCTTCGCTCTCGAGCAGCGTGGGTTGCTCGATGTCGCCGTTGCTGCGCCCTTCGACGGAGCGGTACACGGCCTGGTCCTGGTTGGGCACATTCTCGCCACCGGGGTCGGCCGGCTTTTCCTTGGCAGGGCTGTTATCCGCCAGAATAATCGGCGGCGGACCGTTTTCACCGCCGAGGAAGTTCAGAGCCACGGCAGCGGTGCCGCCCAGCAGGGCGATGCCCGCAATTGCAAGAGCGATGGTTTTGCCCCGACCGCGCGACGGGCCGGCGGTATCGTCAACGGGCGCAGCATACGCCATGTCGCCTTCGGCGAAGACCGGGTCGACGACCACAGGGGCCTGCCGCTCGGGAACCGGCAGCATGGGCTCTATCGGCGCTTCGTTTGCCGCCCGCTGCTGCGGCACGGTTTCCTCTGGGCTGAACGCATCGGACGCTATCCCCGCTGCAGAATGGGTAGACCGTTCGGCCTGCGCGGAAGCTGGTTCCGGTTGAGGGTCCGGCAGGAACATGCGCGCCAGTTCGGTCTCGAAGTCGTCCTGGGACTTCAGTTCGGGGGAGGCGAACTCCGCATCACCCTCTGCCATCTCGTCAGCCAGTACCCGGTCGAGTTCGGCGCTCAACGCCGCATCGAGCTCATCCGCCGCATTCAGCGGGGAGTTATGGGCAGCTGCAGTCGGCAGGTCCGTCACCGCTTCTGGTCGGGCGACAGGTGCAGCAGGTACCGCTTCGTCGTTCACGACCCGTTCGAACGCCGATTTGTCGGTGCCGACACGATTGCCGAAAGCTGCCTGAAGGCGGTCGTGCAGATCGAAGTCGAATCGGGGCGCGGTTTCAGCCGTGGCCTGCGCCCATGTCGGAAGGTCGCTGCGAGGTGCCGACCCATGGTCGACCGGCGCATCGTTCACGTTCATCATCATCGTCGGGCTTCGCTCGACCCGCACGGGAGCGACGGGCTCTGGCGGTGCCGCCGGGGCACGGACGTCTTCGGCGCGTTGCGGTCGGTCCGCTGCATCACTGCGAAAGGACGAGGGGGACAAGGTGGCGCCGCTACCTACGATCCGCGCCAGTTCCGCCAATGTATCGTCGGCCGGGTTGGCCATATGGCAAAGGTAGTCGTATCTCAACTCAAACACTGCGACACCCGTTCGGTTACTCATGATCCATCGGTTGCCCGCGCATCATACACACCCGAAACCACATGGCTCCGGTCAACGAGCCAGCCCTGCATGCCGTAACAATACGGCCAATTAGTGCTCCGTTTCGCCCTGCGCGTCAGCGCATTTCGTCGGGCGCGGAGGCACCGACGATGGCGAGACCGGATGCGATGACCGTGGAAACGGCCTTCACGAGTGCAAGTCTGGCTAGGGTCAGTTTTGGCTCATCTTGGTGAATGAACCGTAAAGCGGGTTTGTCGCGCCCGCCGTTCCAATGGGCGTGAAAATGGCCTGCCAGATCATACAGGTAGAACGCGAGACGGTGCGGTTCCTGCGCCTTGGCGGCCGCGTCGATTGCCCGACCGTAATCCGCGAGCTTGCGGATGAGCACCATCTCACCCTCGTCGGACAGCAACGACACGTCGGCACTAAGCAGATCGCTCTGCTCAGCAGTTCAGGTCCGGCATGTCCTTTGCGACCTGCCGGAACACGCTGGCGGCGCGGGCGTGGGCATATTGGACGTAGAAGACCGGATTGTCCTTCGACTGCTCCGTCACCTTGGCGAAATCGAAATCGAGCGGCGCATTGTTCTGACGGTACAGCATCATGAAGCGCACCGCATCGCGCCCGACCTCTTCCACCACGTCGCGCAGGGTAACGAAGTCGCCGGACCGCTTCGACATCTTGAACGGCTCGCCGTCACGGTACAGTTTGACGAGCTGGCAAAGCAGGATGGTGGCCTTCGCATCGCCGCCGGACACAGCCTTGGCCAGCGCCTCCATGCGCTTGACGTAACCACCATGGTCCGCGCCAAGCACGAAGATCATTTCGGAGAAACCGCGTTCGAACTTGTCCTTGAAGTAGGCGACGTCGGCGGCGAAGTAGGTGTAATCGCCGTTCGACTTCACCAGCGCACGGTCGATATCGTCGCCCACCTGCGTCGAGCGGAACAGCAGCTGTTCCCGATCTTCCCAATCGTCAGGCTTCGCCCCCTTCGGCGGCGGCAACGTGCCTTTATAGACCAGATCGCGCGCTTCGAGGTCCGCAATCGCGTGGCCGATCAGCGTGGAATCACCGGTGGCCGCATGCAACGTGCGTTCGGAGAAGAAGACGTCGTGGGAAACGCCAAGCTGGGTCAGATCATCTCGGATGAGATCCATCATGGCGTCGATCGACCGATCCTTCACCAGAGGCAGCCAATCGTCCTCGTCCATCGTCAGCAAGGCATCGCCGTACTCGGCTGCGAGGGTTCGACCCACCGGCACGAGATAGTCACCAGGGTACAGCCCCTCGGGGATCGCGCCGATATCCTGCCCCAACGCCTCGCGGTAGCGCAGGAAAACCGATCGGGCCAAGACCTCGATCTGGCCTCCTGCATCGTTCGTGTAATATTCCCGGGTCACGTCGTGGCCGGCGAATGCCAGCAGGTTGGCCAGAGCGTCCCCCACCACCGCGCCGCGGCAGTGGCCGACATGCATCGGCCCGGTCGGGTTGGCGGACACATATTCCACGTTGATCTTGCGCGGTTCGACCGTACCACCACCGTAGCCCTGCCCCTGCTTCAGCACGGTCCGCACCTGTTCCTGCCAGATGGTGGGCGTCAGGCGCACGTTGATGAATCCCGGTCCGGCGATTTCGACCGTGGCAATATCGGTATCGCTTGCCAAAGCCGCCGCGATCCGCTCTGCAATCGCACGTGGGTTCTGCTTTGCGGGCTTTGCCAGAACCAGAGCGGCGTTGGTCGCCATATCCCCATGCGCCGGGTCGCGGGGCGGCTCGACGGTCACGCGCGAAAGGTCTGCCGTCTCGCCATCGAACAGGTCGAGGGAACGAACCACGGCTTCCACTTTGGCGCTGAACAGGTCGAACGGGTTCATTTGAAGGCATCGCTTATGTTGGGAAATTGGCCGGGACAGGTGCCCGGTCAGGTCGCTGCGCGGTTATCGCAGATGGGGGGTATGGTCAAACAGGCGCTGGTGTTGGGCAATGGCGTAACGATCCGTCATACCGGCGAGATAGTCGGCGACTTTCACCGCGCGCGCGTCTCCTTCGAGCCCTTCGAGCGACCATTCCTCACCGTGAGGCGTCGCAGCCTCGCCACTCATGAAGGCATCGAACAGATCGCCCAGTATTGCCTGTGCGGCCTGCACCGGGCGCATTACCGCGTCGTGGCGGTAGACGTGGGTGAACAGCCAGTCCTTGAGATACCGCTCCTGTTCCGCCATCTGCGGCGAAAAGGCGACGACGGGAAAGTCCAGTGCGCGCACCGCATCGGCATTCGAAGGTGCGCTCGCCGCCAACCGGCCCGACGATTCCCGAATGACGTCTTCGACCATCCCGGTAATCTGACGACGGATCAGTTCGTGGATCGTGCGCCGGTCGTCCAGGCCGGAATGGAGCGTTCGCACATCGGCCAGTATGTCCGCCGTCAACGGTACGTCCGCCAGTTCGTGCAAGGCGAACAGACCGGCGCGCAGCCCATCTTCGAGATCGTGGTTGTCGTAGGCGATGTCGTCGGCGATCGCGGCACATTGCGCCTCGACGGAAGGCCACGACCACAAATGCAGGTCGTGTCGGGCGTTGTAGTCGAGAATGGCCGACGGTACCGGGCCGTCCAGGCCGTCGCCATCCCGGTCCGTCAGGGGGCCGTTGTGCTTCACCAGTCCCTCCAGCGTTTCCCATGTCAGGTTCAGACCGTCGAACCCGGCATAGCGACGCTCCAGTTCGGTCACCACGCGCAAGCTGTGAGCATTGTGCTCGAACCGCCTGCGCCCGCCGGTCGCCGCCGAAAGGCGCGCGTCCAGCGCCGTTTCGCCCCCGTGGCCGAATGGCGTGTGGCCGAAATCGTGCGCCAGCGCGAGCGCCTCGGCCAGGTCTTCATCGGCGTTCAGCGCCCGGGCCAGCGCGCGCGCGATCTGCCCGACTTCGATGGTGTGGGACAGGCGGGTGCGGAAATGGTCGCCCTCGTGGTGGACGAAGACCTGCGTCTTGTGGGCCAGCCGGCGGAACGCATCGCAGTGGATCAGCCTGTCGCGGTCGCGCTGAAAGTCGGACCGCGTGGGGCTTCCCGGTTCGGCGATCAGCCGCCCCCGGCTGTGCCCGCCAGTCCGCTGCATAGGGGGCAAGCGTCGGTCGCCCGAAATGCGCGTGCTGAGCCAGCGTTTTAGCCACGTCTACCGTCCTCTCGATTGACCCGCTGCCCGGCGCTTCCTAGATGAACGGCAGGCGACGCCACAGGAGCATCCTATATGGGCCAGCAAGCGGAAGTTGAAGCCACCCCGGTCGAGGCCGGGCAGATCGTGGTTTCCGATCAGGCAGGCAAGCGGGTGGCGAAGGTGTTGGCGACGGAGCCCGGTATGGTCGCGCTCCGCGTTTCCGTGGAAGGTGGCGGTTGCTCCGGCTTCTCCTACAAGTTCGATCTGACAGACACCGTCGCCGAAGACGACCTGCGACTAGTGGCAGAAGGCGGCACGGTGGTCGTGGACCCGGTGAGCCAGATGTATATGGGCGGGTCGGTGATCGACTTCGTCGACGACCTCATCGGCCAGAGTTTCCAGATCCGAAACCCGAATGCGACGGCAAGCTGCGGCTGCGGCACCTCGTTCTCCATGTGACGCACAGCCCGTTGAAAATCGCGAGCTGGAACATCAACGGCGTGAAAGCCCGCCATGATGTGCTGGTGGAATGGCTGCGACAGGCGGAACCGGACATTGCCTGCCTGCAGGAAATCAAAAGCGTCGACGAGAGCTTTCCAGCCGCCGAAATCGAAGCGCTCGGCTACAATGTGGAAACCCACGGTCAGAAGGGCTTCAACGGCGTTGCCATCCTGTCCCGCCTGCCCTTCGACGAGGTCAACCGGGGTTTGCCGGGCGACGATGCCGACGAACAGGCGCGGTTCATCGAAGGCGTATTTTCCGTCGGCGACCGCGTGTTGCGCATCGTCTCGCTCTATCTGCCCAACGGCAACCCGCCGGACGAGCCGCGCAAGTTCGACTACAAGCTGGCGTGGATGGATCGGCTGCATGCCTGGGCGCAGGACCGGCTAACGCTGGAAGAACCGCTGGTTCTGGCCGGGGACTACAACGTCATTCCTCAACCGGAAGACTGCTGGGCACCGGACCGGTGGGAGGGTGACGCGCTTTATCGCCACGAGACCCGTTCCCGCTTCGAGGCTTTGAAGGCGCTCGGTTTCACGGACGCCCTTCGGGCGGTGACCGATGAGGTCGCGTATACCTTCTGGGACTATCAGGCCGGGGCGTGGCCGAAGAACCACGGCATCCGCATCGATCACCTGCTGCTGTCGCCGGAAGTCACGCCGTGGCTCGACCGATGTGCCGTCGACCAACATACCCGCGATTGGGAAAAGCCTTCCGACCACGTTCCGGTCTGGGCAACAGTTGCTCCGCGGCCTATTGCCGGAGCAGCCTGACGTTACTGTTCGATACGAACGGTGCTGCCTGTTTCCAGATCGAAAGCATTCACGGTTGCAGGAAGTTCGGCGATGATGGCATCGGCCGTTTCACGCTCTTCCGGGGCTGCCTGCGCGTAGGCCTCGTCGCGCCAGCGCAATACGTCCTCGCTGGGCGAAAGAGCCGCTGCCTGTCCGAGATAGACGAGGCCGCGAACGGGACGCCTGCGCACCCCGTCTCCCGCAAACAACATGCGACCGAGTTCCGCCTGCGCGCCCGGGTGACCCTTCTTCGCGGCCAACCCGAACCAGCGCACTGCGCCCCGCTTCTGCCGCTCCCCCATGGCACCGCTGAAATACAATTTGCCAAGGCGGTACTGCGCTTCCGCGTCGTGATACAGCGCGGCGGCACGGTAGTAGTAGCTTTCCGCCAATCGCTTGTCGGCAAGAACGCGCCCGTCGAGACCGACCATCGCGTAGCTTCCCAGCATCACGATGGACGACGCGACGAATGGCATCTCGAACCGCGTGGGCTGCCGGTCGAAGAAGCGCCCCGCAATGTCTCGGTAGAGGTCGTAGGCGGCCAGTTCATCCCGCGCGACGCCGTCGCCCTGCTGATACATGCGTGCCAGCTTCCATTCGGACGCGACATGGTCCTTCTCGGCACCGTAGGTGAAAGCGCCGACGGCTTCGTCGACCCGCCCGCCCTGCAAGGCCTGATAGCCGTACCGCAGCACCGCGCGCGGCTCGCTGTTGCCGGCGAACACCTTGTCCGGATCGAACGCGAGTGCCGTCCCGCCGTGCAGCAGGGCGAATGCGAACAGTCCGGCGGCTGGAAGAACCTTACTGATCGACATAAACGTGCTTTTCCTTCCACCCGCCGGGATGGGTCACGGCACCTGTCAGTGCGGAACCGACGGTCTGGGCGAATTTCCAGATAACGCCGGACTGGTAATCGGTTTCACGCGGCGTCCAGTCGGCGCGGCGCGCTTCCATATCGGCGTCGGAAACGTCCACGCTGATCGTGCCTTCGACAGCGTCGATCGCGATCATGTCCCCGTCTTTCAACAACCCGATCGGACCGCCCACAGCCGCTTCCGGGCCGACGTGGCCGATGCAGAAACCGCGTGTTGCGCCCGAAAAACGGCCGTCCGTAATAAGCGCGACCTTGTCGCCCATGCCCTGTCCGTAGAGCGCCGCCGTCGTGGACAGCATCTCGCGCATACCGGGCCCACCCTTGGGTCCTTCGTAGCGAATGACCAGCACCTCGCCCTCTTCGTAATTGCCGTGCGAGACGGCATCGAACGCCAGTTCCTCGCTGTCGAAACAGCGGGCAGGACCGGTGAAGGTCTGCTTTTCCATACCGGCAACCTTCACGATCGCCCCTTCGGGCGCGAGATTGCCGCGCAGGCCGACGACACCGCCGGTGGGCGTGATCGGGTTGGAAACGGGATAGACGACATCCTGATCGTCGTTCCACTTCACGTAATCCATGTTCTCCGCGATCGTGCGGCCCGTGACCGTCATGCATTCGCCGTGGAGGAAGCCGCCGTCGAGCAGCGTCTTCATGAGCAACGGAATGCCGCCGACTTCGAACATGTCCTTGGCGACATATTTTCCGCCCGGTTTCAGGTCGGCGATATAGGGGGTGCGCTTGAAGATTTCGGCCACGTCGAACAGGTCGAACTTGATGCCGATCTCGTTGGCGATGGCCGGCAGATGCAGCGCGGCATTCGTGGACCCGCCGGACGCGGCCACGACCGTCGCAGCATTCTCCAACGCTTCCAGCGTCACGATATCGCGCGGGCGGATGTTCTTGGCGATGAGTTCCATCACCTTCTCGCCTGCCGTCATGCAGAACCTGTCGCGGATCTCGTAAGGCGCGGGCGCACCGGCGGAATACGGCAAGGCGAGACCGATGGCCTCGGAAACCGTCGCCATCGTATTGGCCGTGAACTGCGCACCGCAGGCACCGGCGGATGGGCAGGCCACCTGTTCCAGCTCGTGCAGATCGTCATCGCTCAGGTTGCCGACCGAATGCTGGCCGACAGCCTCGAACACGTCCTGCACCGTCACTTCGCGGCCACGAAAATTGCCCGGCAGGATCGAGCCGCCGTAGATGAAGACGGACGGCACGTTCAGGCGCACCATCGACATCATCATGCCCGGCAAGGACTTGTCGCAGCCGGCCAGACCGACCAGCGCATCGTAGCAATGGCCGCGCATGGTCAGTTCGACCGTGTCGGCAATGACATCGCGCGAAACGAGCGACGCCTTCATGCCCTGATGGCCCATGGCGATGCCGTCGGTCACGGTGATGGTCGTGAACTCGCGCGGCGTGCCCTTCGCAGCGGCCACGCCCTTCTTCACGCTTTGCGCCTGGCGCATGAGCGAGATGTTGCACGGTGCCGCTTCGTTCCAGCAGGTCGCCACGCCGACAAGCGGTTGATTGATCTGCTCTTCCGTCAGCCCCATCGCGTAGAGATAGGACCGATGCGGCGCGCGCGTTGGCCCCTTAGTCGTGTGGCGGCTTGGCAGTTTGCTCTTGTCGAAAGTGTAGGCGTCCATCGGATCATTCCAGTTCTGCGGATTCGGCAAGCCCGCACGGTACAAATCTGTTGGGCGGGTTTTGTGGTTGAAAGGGGGCGCAGGAAAGCGATGCATGGACAATGAAGGCGGCACGCGCGCGTCTGACACGCACCTGTTGTCAATCGGCCACAGGTGCTTGACCGCCCCGGTCGGCACGTGTGCGGACACGCACAACGCGGGAGCCATAGCGATCACGGACCATCACCGCAGCGGGAGCGCACCTTTTCCCGCGCGCCCACGAACCTAGCTTGGTCGGGTAGCGTTACTCACGCACACGATGTCGAAAGGACAACACGATGACCAAATTCGCAAGATGTCTCGCAGCAACCGCCGGACTGGCCGCAACCCTCGCCATGGGAGCCGTAGCACCCGGTATGGCCGCGCCCTTTAGTCCGCAGCCTGTCGCCATTGCCGCCACGCCTGTAATTCAGGCAGGTCTGTTCTCGCGTACGGAACGCACGCCGCAACAGGAATTGCAGCGCATTTTGAAGGTGCACTACTATTACGGCGGCAATGTAGGCCAGAGCATACGCGCCGCTGCTGGCCCCGGCACGACGCTGCTGCGCGACGAGCGGGTCTGGGGCCAACCGGCAAAATGCAGCTTCGTGACCTACCGTGGCGGCAAGGCTATCGTCTGCAACGCCCTCTAGCGCGTCGCTTCTGACTTACGAACTGTCCGTCAATCAGACGGGCAGTTCGTCATCCGCCATCAATTCCTCCTTGGAGACGGTCTTGTCCGTCACCTCGGCGGTTTCGAGAATGTGGTCGACGACCTTTTCCTCGAAGATCGGGGCGCGCAGGCCGCCGACAGCGTCGGGGTTCGAGCGGAAGAATTCGTAGACCTGCTGCTCCTGCCCCGGATATTGCTGCACCTGCTGCATCAGCGCGCGCTGCAACTCGTCGTCTGTGACCTGTATCTCGGCCTTGTCGCCGATCTCGGCCAGCACGAGGCCGAGCCGCACGCGGCGCTTTGCGAGTTTGAGATAGTCCTCGCGGGCCTTCTCTTCCGTCGTGTCCTCGTCCTCGAATGACTTTCCGGCCTGTTCCAGATCGTTGGTGATCTGGGTCCAGATGTTGTTGAACTCCTGCTCCACCATGCCTTCGGGCAGGTCGAACTGATGTTTTTCGTCGAGAATGTCGAGCAGCTGACGCTTCACCTTCTGGCGGGTCTGCTGGGCATATTGGCCGGAGATCTGTTCGCTGACGATCTCCTTCAGCTTGTCGAGCGAATCGAGCCCCAGCGTCTTGGCCAGTTCGTCGTCGATGGACAAATCGGCGGCTGACGCAACTTCATGCACCGTCACGTCGAACTCGGCATCCTTGCCCGCCAGTTGCGCAGCACCGTATTCTTCCGGGAACGTGACCTTTACGACCTTTGCGTCACCGGCTTTCAAACCGACAAGCTGTTCCTCGAAACCGGGAATGAACGTGTTCGAGCCGAGCACCAGATTGGCGCCCTCGTCCTTGCCACCGTCGAACGGTTCGCCGTCGATCTTGCCAAGATAGTCCATCGTGACGCGGTCCTTGTCGGCTGCCGCGCCGTCTTTGGTTTCATAGGTGCGGTTGCTGTCGGCGATGCGCTCGATCTGCTCGTTCACTTCCTCGTCCGACACCTCGACGACAGGCCGTTCCAGCGTCATGGACGTGAAGTCGGCCACTTCGAATGGCGGAATGACCTCGTAGCGAATGGTGAACTGGAAGTCCTTGTTGCCGGCAAGGATCTCCTCTGCCTCCGCCTCGTCCTCGGTCATCTCGACCTTCGGCTGCTGCGCGGCCTTCTCGCCGCGTTCGGCAAGAACGGACTTCGTATTCTGGTCGATGGCCTCGTTGACCAACTCGCCCATGGCGGATTTGCCGTAGAGTTTGGTCACGTGCGACAGCGGCACCTTGCCAGGGCGGAAACCGTTGATGCGGACCTTGTCTTTCAGATCCATCAGCTTCGCATTGCGCTTCTCCAGCATCTCGGATGCAGGGATCGTCACCTCGATCTCGCGTTTCAGACCTTCGTTGACGGTTTCGTTGACCTGCATGGCAGTCCTCATGAAATTGGCATTGCGGAGCGGGAGCGTCTGCCGGTCCTCTTCGACCGGGGCGCGCTTCCCGTTGGAAAGACGTGGGGTGTTCGGGAGGCGAGCAGACGTGCGTTTCTAGGCAGACGCGCAGTCCACCACCCGGGGATCGAAGCGCGCGTAACAAATAACCGCACCAGTGGCAACGGGCATGCACCGTGCGGTTGCGAGGACGCAACGCCTCGTTCCCGGGCATCGTGCCTAAATATCAGGCACGACACCCGCGTGGACGAAAGCCCGGCGGGTGCCTATAAGCCTCGCTGTCCCGGCTCGCGGCTGTGGCGGAACTGGTAGACGCGCTGGATTTAGGTTCCAGTATCGCAAGATGTGGAGGTTCGAGTCCTCTCAGCCGCACCGGAACGACTTTTCGTGCAATTTGGCACGAAGTTTGCATCGCATTGGTTGCGGAAGGTCCCGAAAGAACCGGTTCCTGCCCGAATCTGAGCCGAAAGGACCGAATTGCCGTGAAAAAGATCGAGGCCATCATAAAGCCGTTCAAGCTGGACGAGGTCAAAGAGGCACTTCAGGAAGTCGGATTGCAGGGCATCACGGTCATCGAGGCCAAGGGCTTCGGTCGTCAGAAGGGCCACACCGAACTCTATCGCGGAGCGGAATACGTCATCGACTTTCTGCCCAAGGTGAAGATCGAGGTGGTGTTGAACGACGATCAGGTCGAACCGGCCATCGAAGCCATCCGCCGTGCGGCGGAAACCGGGCGGATCGGAGACGGCAAGATCTTCGTCTATCCCGTCGAACAGGCCATCCGCATCAGAACCGGTGAAGTGGGCCCGGACGCAGTCTGACCCGAAACGCCGACCCAAAAAGACGACTTAAAACACTCCTCCAGGAAGGACGACCATGACGAGCGCCAACGACCTTATGAAGCAGATGAAAGACGACAGCGTCGAGTATCTCGACCTGCGTTTCACCGACCCTCGCGGCAAGATGCAGCACGTCACGCTGCACCAGAGTCAGGTCAATGAAGACCTGTTTGCCGACGGCGCCATGTTCGATGGCTCTTCCATCGCGGGCTGGAAGGCGATCAACGAGTCCGACATGACGCTGATGCCGGACACGGAAACGGCCTATATGGACCCGTTCTACGCCCATTCCACGATGGCGATCTTCTGCGACATTCTCGACCCGATGACGGGCGAAGGCTACAACCGCGATCCGCGCATGACGGCCAAGCGCGCCGAGGCCTACATCCAGTCCGGCGGTTTCGGTGACACGGCCTATTTCGGCCCCGAGCCCGAGTTCTTCATCTTCGACGATGTGCGTTTCTCCTCCGACCCATACAAGACGGGCTTCGAGGTCGATTCCGACGAACTGCCGACCAACACCGACAGCGAATACGAAGCCGGTAACATGGGCCACCGCCCCCGCACCAAGGGTGGCTACTTCCCCATGAACCCGGTCGATTCCGCGCAGGACATCCGCTCGGAAATGCTGACCGTGCTCGGCTCCATGGGCGTCGAAGTCGAGAAGCATCACCACGAGGTTGCCGCCGCGCAGCACGAACTGTCGATGATCTTCAACACGTTGACCCGCAAGGCCGACGAGACGCAGCTGTACAAATACGCCGTGCAGAACGTCGCCCACGCCTACGGCAAGTCCGCCACGTTCATGCCCAAGCCGGTCTATCGGCGACAACGGCACCGGCATGCACGTGCACCAGTCGATCTGGAAGGACGGCAAGCCGCTGTTTGCCGGTGAGGAATATGCCGGTCTGTCCGACACCTGCCTCTACTATATCGGCGGTGTCATCAAACACGCCAAGTCTCTGAACCTGTTCACCAACCCGTCGACCAACTCCTACAAGCGCCTCGTGCCCGGCTACGAAGCACCCGTGCTGCTCGCCTATTCCGCGCGCAACCGCTCGGCGTCCTGCCGCATTCCCTACACCGCGTCGCCCAAGGGCAAGCGGATGGAAGTGCGCTTCCCGGACCCGATGGCGAACCCGTATCTCGCCTTCTCCGCCATGCTCATGGCCGGTCTCGACGGGATCAAGAACAAGATCCACCCCGGCGAGCCGATGGACAAGGACCTCTACGACCTGCCGCCAAAGCAGCTCAAGAAGATCCCCACCGTCTGCGGCTCCCTGCGCGAGGCCATCGAGGCCATGCGCAAGGACCACAAGTACCTTCTGGAAGGCGGCGTGTTCGATACCGATCAGATCGAGGCCTATATCGAGCTGAAAGAGGAAGAGAACGAGCGTTACGAAATGACGCCACACCCCGTCGAATACGACATGTACTACTCGCTGTAAGTTCGGGGACGCATACCTAGATGACGGGCGCGGAGTTCACCTCCGCGCCCGTTTTCGTTTCAGGAGCAAAATATGACCAAGACCATTCTCATCACCGGCGCGTCCTCCGGCATCGGCGCAGCCTGCGCAAAGATGGCGGCGGCGGAAGGCCACAATCTCGTTCTGGCTGCCCGCTCGAAAGATAAACTGGATGCACTGGTCGCCGAGATCGGTGACGACAAGGCACTGGCCGTCGAATGCGATGTGTCCGATGGCGATAGTCAGCGTGCCATGTTCGACAAGGCGATTGAACGCTTCGGCTCACTCGATGTGGTGTTCGCCAATGCAGGTTTCGGTATGTCCGTCACGGGCGATCTCGATCAGGATATCCCGCAATTTCGCGACATGATCCTAACCAACTGCTTCGGGCTCACCCTAACCTGCAAACTGGCACAGCCGCATCTTGAAAAGTCGAAGGGCCATCTGGTCATGACCGGCTCCCGCGCTGCCCACGTCGCGCTGCCCGGCTCGGTTTACGGCGCGACCAAGTGGTTCGTGGATGGTTTTGCCCGCAACATGCACGCTGCCGCTTCCGGCACCGGAATGCGGGTGACGAACATCGAACCCGGCATGGTCGACACGCCCTTCTTCGACAGCGAAAAGCCGGATGCTCTGCGCGACGACGACATTGCGCGCGCCTTCATCTACGCCATCTCGCAGCCGGCCCATGTGAACGTGCTTTCGGTGCAGGTGAACCCGGTTTCGTAAGCGCAGGAACAAGACCGGAACGGAGATCGTGCTAGAACAACACGATTCGCCGTTCCGAGCAGCCACCGCATGTCCGACTTGTTTTCCGACAGCCCTCCCCCTCAGCCTTCGCCCAAGCGGAGCCAAACAACGGCGGCAAAACCGGCTGCGAAGGACGGGGACTACAACGCCTCGGACATCGAAGTTCTCGAAGGCCTCGAACCCGTTCGCCGCCGTCCCGGCATGTATATCGGCGGCACGGACGCCAAGGCGCTGCACCATCTATTTGCCGAAGTCATCGACAATTCCATGGACGAAGCGGTTGCCGGTCACGCCACCTTCATCGAGGTGGAACTCGGCGCCGACGGCTACCTGACCATAACCGACAATGGCCGCGGCATTCCTGTCGACCCGCACCCGAAATTCAAGGACAAGTCTGCGCTCGAAGTCATCATGACGACGCTCCACGCGGGCGGTAAGTTCGACGGCAAGGCCTATGAAACCTCCGGCGGTCTGCACGGCGTCGGCATATCGGTCGTCAACGCCCTGTCCGATGATCTGGTGGTGGAAGTCGCGCGTAACAAACAGCTTTATCGCCAGACATTCTCAAAGGGCCACGCAACAGGTGCGTTCGAACACGCTGGCGACATCAACAACCGCCGCGGCACGAAGGTGCGCTTCCATCCCGACGCCGAAATTTTCGGCACCACGGCAAAGTTCGAGCCGCTGCGCCTGTTCCGCATGGCCCGCTCGAAAGCCTATCTGTTTGCAGGCGTCGAAATCCGCTGGTCCTGCGACCCGTCGCTGGTGACCGGCAAGGATGAGGTGACGGACAAGGAAGTCTTCCATTTCCCCGATGGCCTGAAAGACTTTCTGCAAAGCCGCCTCGGCAAGCAGTTTCAGGTGACGGAAGAGCCGTTCGCGGGCCGCACGGCCAAGAAATCCGGCCACGGCGCCGTCGAATGGGCCGTCACCTGGTATGGCGACGACGGCTTCGTCAATTCCTATTGCAACACAGTGCCCACCGGCGACGGTGGCACCCACGAGGCGGGCCTGCGCACGTCGCTGGCGCGCGGGCTGAAGGCCTATGCGGAACTTGTCGGCAACAAAAAGGGCGCGATCATCACGACCGACGACGTGATGACGTCTGCCGCTGCCATGATCTCCGTCTTCATCCGCGAGCCGGAATTCGTCGGCCAGACCAAGGACAAGCTGGCGACCGTCGAAGCCGCGCGGATCGTGGAGAACGCCATCCGCGATGCCTTCGACCACTGGCTTGCCTCCTCCCCCGGCCAGGCCGCGAAGCTGCTCGAATGGGTGGTAGACCGCGCCGAGGAACGCTTGCGGCGCCGTCAGGAAAAAGAGGTCAACCGCAAGAACGCCACCCGCAAGCTGCGCTTGCCCGGCAAGCTGGCCGATTGCTCCCGCAACGCCAAGGGCGGCACGGAAATCTTCATCGTGGAGGGCGATTCCGCCGGTGGCTCCGCCAAACAGGCCCGCGACCGCAAATCGCAGGCCATTCTGCCCCTGCGCGGCAAGATCCTGAACGTGGCATCCGCCAGCCGCGACAAGATCGCCAGCAGCCAGCAGATACAGGATCTGACGCAAGCGCTCGGCTGCGGCACCCGCTCGAAATTCGTGCTCGACGACCTGCGCTACGACCGCGTGATCATTATGACCGATGCGGATGTGGACGGGGCGCACATCGCCTCGCTCCTCATCACTTTCTTCCACCAGGAAATGCCGGAAGTGATCACGCAAGGTCACCTCTATCTGGCCGTTCCGCCACTCTACAAGATCACCCAGGGCGGCAAGACCCGCTATGCCCGCGACGAAATGCACAAGGACGAGCTGATCGCCCGCGAGTTCAACATCTCCAAGAAGATCGAACTGGGGCGCTTCAAGGGACTTGGGGAAATGATGCCCGCCCAGTTGAAGGAAACCACCATGGACCCTGACAAACGCACCCTGCTGCGTGTCGCCATCGACATGGCGGAAGCCTCGCAGGAGTCGATCGACCGCCTCATGGGCAGCAAACCCGAGCATCGCTTCCAGTTCATTCAGGAAAACGCGGAATTTGCGCGGGACGATCTGCTGGACGTATGAGGTGACGATCGCCAGTCCCGCGTGGCTTTACCCGGCTTACATCTTCAATATCATCATACTGGTGCCAGTCGTCTGGGGGCTGGCATTCGGCGGTGGCGTCGCCACGATCTTCGAAGGCAAGGTGCCCGCTTCGGACGGCTTGAGCCTGATGGTGGCGAGCCTCTGGTTCGCCATTCTCGCCGCGTCGGTCGCGGGGCTCATCGTCCCTGCATTCTTCGCACCCATCCTGCTGATACAGATCGTCTACAAGTCGGTCTGGCTGCTTGCCTACGCCCTGCCCCGCTATCAGGCGGCGGAACCGGTTCCCTCCGGCGTCGCGACCGTGTTCATCATCATCGTCGCGACATACCCGTTCCTGTTCTGGCTGGCCGCGCGATCGGTGGATTGAGCAACCGTTGCGCGCGCGACGAGTTGAACGGGCATACGAGAACCGGACGAAACCAAATGTCTTTGAAAACCGTCGCCACCGCCTTTGCCGCTACCTTCGTGAGTTCGGTAACGGCCCTCGCCGCCGACCAGATCGAAACGCCGTCATTCGAAGTGCTGCAAAGCGCTGACGGCGTGGAACTGCGACGCTACGCGCCGGTCATCGTGGCCGAGGTGACGGTCGAGGCCGCCAACCGCGACGAAGCAAGTTCGAAAGGCTTCCGCCCGCTGGCCGGCTACATTTTCGGGCAGAACCGCGACAGTGACAAGATCGCCATGACCGCACCGGTGACGACCGAGGCGACAGACGGTGGCATTCCGACCGGCGACGGCACGAAAATCGACATGACGGCGCCTGTCACCACCGGTGCCGCCGAAGACGGAACGTATACCGTTCGCTTCACCATGCCTTCGAAATGGACGATGGAAACCCTGCCCCAGCCGGTCAACGAGGCTGTAGAACTGAAGGAAGTCGGCGAACGCCTGATGCTGGCAGCCGGGTTCACCGGAGAACGGACGGATGAACGCATCGCCGAGACCGAAGGCAGACTGGCCGCCTATGCCGAAGCAAACGGCGTGAAAGCAGAAGGTCCCTATACGACTGCCGGTTACGACGGTCCCGACACGCCGGTCTCCGAACGCCGCTGGGAAGTGCTGCAACTGGTATCCCAATAGGCAACGGACGGTGCGTCGTTTGACATCTTGCCCGCCACGCCCTAGCTAGCCGTAAGCGTCACAGCCTTGCACGATCCGCGTGCAAGCGCCCGATTGCCGGCACGAGGTCGGCTTCCGACCCGTCCCCGCCGCCCACGACGACGCCTTTGGCCCAAGCCAAGGTCATAAGCGGCCAAAGCAAAGACAAAAACATACATGACATTCGACGAACTGGGGCTCACCCCGAAAGTTCTCGCTGCCGTTGAAGCCGCTGGCTACTCGGAACCCACCCCCATTCAGGCACAGTCCATCCCCCACGTGCTGCAACGGCGCGACGTGATGGGCATCGCCCAGACCGGCACCGGCAAGACGGCGAGTTTCGTGCTGCCGATGCTGTCGCTGACGGAACAGGGCCGCGCCCGGGCTCGCATGCCCCGCACGCTCATTCTCGAACCCACGCGCGAACTGGCCGCGCAGGTGGAGAACGATTTCAACAAATACGGCGTCAACCACAAGCTGAACGTCGCTCTCCTCATCGGCGGCGTATCCTTCGACGAGCAGATGAAGAAGTTGGACCGGGGCGCGGACGTTCTCATCGCCACGCCGGGCCGCCTTCTCGACCTGTTCGAGCGCGGTCGCATTCTGATGACCGGGGTTGAAATTCTCGTCATCGACGAGGCCGACCGCATGCTCGACATGGGCTTCATTCCCGATATCGAACGCATCGTGAAGATGGTCCCGTTCACACGCCAGACGTTGTTTTTCTCCGCCACGATGCCGCCGATCATCGAAAAGCTGGCGGACCAGTTTTTGCAGAACCCGGTGCAGGTCGCCGTGGCGGCTGCGGCTTCCACGTCGAAGACCATCGAACAGAAGCTGGTGAAGGCACCCAAGAAGCCGGACGCCAAACAGGACGTGCTGCGCGATCTGATCGACAATGCCGTGAAACTGAACAACGGCATCGTCTTCTGCAATCGCAAGGTCGACGTCGCGTCGATCTACAAGTTCCTGTACCGAAACAAGTATTCCGTCGGCTCCCTCCACGGCGACATGGCGCAATCCGAGCGCACGAAAACGCTGCAGGGCTTTCGGGACGGCGAGATCAAACTGCTCGTCGCGTCCGACGTTGCCGCCCGCGGCCTCGACATTCCTGACGTCTCCCACGTGTTCAACTACGACATTCCCATTCATGCCGAAGACTATGTTCACCGCATCGGTCGCTGTGGTCGCGCGGGCCGCGATGGTTGGGCATTCACACTGGTCACGCCGTCCGACGACAAGTATCTCGACGCGATCCTGTCGCTGACAGGGGACAAGATCGAATGGCACGGCGGCAAGCCCGCACCGAAATCGGACGAGGCATCGGATGAGCCCCGCGCCCGGCGCACCTCGCGCAAGAAGGCGGAACCTGCGGCGAATGCAGCGGCCGAGCCGAGGACCAGAACAGAGAACAGAAGCCGCGCCGTCGTCGGTCGGGCAAGAGCGCTTCCGACGTACCGGAGAGCAAGCCCACCGAGGAAGCGCCGACGCCGGCAGCCGAGAAGCCGAAGCGTGCCGCCGAGAGGCCCCAGCCGAAACGCGACAGCAAACCGTCGCGCAGTCGCGATGAGGACGACGGCAAGCAGGTCCGGGGTTTTGGCGACGACGTTCCCGCCTTTCTGCAGCAGTCCGTCCGCTAAACCCGTCTAGCCTGCATCCAGCTTGCGCTTCGAAGGCGGTTTGGCAGCATCTGCCCGCATGGCCGCCTCGAACGCTTTGCGGGCCCAGGGTTCGAAGGCTCCGGGATCGTCCAGCACGGATTCCGGTGCAGTCCAGTAGCCGGTCGAAACCTTTTTGCCGGACTTGCGGTCCAGCACCCACGGTCCGCAGCCTTCTGCCTCGAATTCGGCGTGGGTCTCGTCATCGACCTTCAGGTGCAGCACGTCGTCTGCGACGACGCCGAAGTTGAGATTGCGGTGGAAGATCCCCTGCCCGCCGAACATGCGTTTGACCCGCACGGGCGCAAACCCCGAGAACAGGTCCTTCAACCACTCCGCGTCCATCAGCGGAGCCATGCTTGCATGCGATCGAGCGCAGTTTCGATTTCGCCTCTGCGACCCGGCGAACGATAGCCGCACGGTCCGGTTGCCCCGCGCCATATCGAAATCCAGCCCAGGAGTAATCGCCACCTTCGCCTCGCGCAGCGCCCGATAGGCGAAATCCATCGTGTCGTTAGCCAGCCGCCCGGCATCCGCATAGGCGTAGAACGCCCCGTCCATTGGCGCGATGTCCGTGAAGCCGAGGTCGGGCAACCGCTCCAGCATCAACGCGCGGTTGGCGGCGTAGCCGGCCTTGACCGCCTCGAGCTCGTCCACCGCTCGCAACGCGTGCAAGGCGGCGATTTGCGACACTTCCGGCGCGGAGATGTACAGGCTTTGCGCCAGCTTTTCGACCGGTTCGACGAGGTAGTCCGGCAGCACCAGCCAGCCGATCCGCCATCCCGTCATGCAGAAATATTTCGAAAACGAATTGACGATGATGGCCCGGTCGCTCGTTTCCAGTGCCGTCGCCTGTTGCGGTGCGCCTTCGTATACGAGGCCGTGATAGATCTCGTCGGAAACGAACAGCACGTCATGGCCGTCGCACCAGCGTGTGATTGCCGCCAGTTCCTCCGGTGTCATCATCGAGCCGGTCGGGTTGGCAGGGCTTGCGAGCAAGAACCGCATGCAATGGACCCGCAGCTTCCAGCTGGTCCGGCGTGACGTTGAAGCGAGTGTCCGGCCCCGTTTCGATCTCCACCGCTTCGAGCGACAGCGCCTTGAGAATGTTGCGGTAGGCCGGATAGCCGGGTGCCGCCAGCGCCACCCGGTCACCGGGGTTCAGGCAGGCGAGAAAAGCCAGCGTGAAACCGGCGGACGAACCCGTCGTCACCGCCACGTTCCGGGCAGCGACGTCCACGCCGTATGTCGCCACATAGTGAGCGGCAATCGCAGCGCGGAGGTCGGCCCGGCCCAATGCGTCGGTGTAGCCGATACGCCCGCCCGCAATCGCATCTGCCGCCGCTTCCCGCGCGGCCTTCGGTGCAGAAGCCGCCGGCTGGCCGACGCACAGCATAGCGACATCATCACCCACCGCCACCATCGCATTGGCCTGCGCCAGCACATCCATCGCGTGAAACGGTGCAACCCGCCCACGGTCCGAAAGGAAGTCGCGCTTCGGTAACAACCCTGTCATCGTCGCCTCGTCATGGATGTGCCTGAAATCTGCGGCTAAGAAGGAATCATGGCGTTCCTATCATCCTTCCGCACCGCACCCCAACGCCCGCTGGCGGCGCTGTTGCTATCATTCTACGTGCTGGTTTGCGTTCTCCCGAACCAGGCGCACGCCCAACGCGGCGGCATCTCGCTCATCCGCGATGCGGAAATCGAGGCACTGCTGGCGGACTACACGGTGCCGCTCATGCGTGCAGCCGGTTTGAAGACGGGCAGCGTCACCATCAATATCGTCAACGACGAGTCGTTCAACGCTTTCGTCAGCGGCTCCGGCCTCTTCGTGAACACCGGCCTGCTGCTGCAGGCCGAAACGCCGAACGAGGTGATCGGCGTCATCGCTCACGAACTCGGTCATATCGTCGGCGGGCATCAGATCCGCCTGCGGGAGCGCATGGAGCAAGCGGCGCGACTGGCGAAAGTGGGCGCACTTTTGGGGGTCGGCATCGGCGTGGCGGGCGCGGCAACCGGGAACGCGCAAATCGGCAGCGCGGGCATCGGCATTGCCGGCGGTTCAGCCAACGTCGCGATGCGCGATATCCTGCGCTACAAGCGCGACGAGGAACAGACCGCCGACCGGACGGCGGTGCGGTTGCTCGAAGCCACGCAACAGTCTGGCCGCGGCATGCTGGAAACCTTTCGCCGGTTCGCCCGCGCTTCCAACATTCTCGCCGGTCGTATCGACCCCTACGTCCAAAGCCACCCGACACCCAACGACCGCATTGCCCGCTTGCAGACCGTCATCGAGCAAAGCCCATATTTCGGGCGTGCGGACAGTGCGGCCTTGCGGCTGCGGCACGATATGGCCCGCGCGAAGATCGCAGCCTACGTCGGCGGCAGCCGCTACGCGCAGGCCTTGCTGAAGAACCCGAAGCTGCACCCGACCGCGGCCCTCTACGGCAGGGCGATCGTCACCTATCTCTACGGTTCGCCCGCGCGGGCAATACCGCTTGTGGACGAGGTTTTGAAAGCACAGCCGAACAACGCCTACGTCCATGAGATGAAGGGCGAGATCTACCTGCGTTCGGGCAATGCCAAGGCCGCCGTCGCCCCCTTTCGACGGGCCGTCCAACTCGACAGGACCGGAGCGGGTTTCATCCAGATCGAACTTGGCCATGCTTTGCTTGAAAGCGGTGGCAACGCCAACGCCGCCGAAGCCGCCACCCATCTGCGCAAGGGTCTTCTGAAGGACGACACTGCTCTACGCGGGTATCAATATCTTGCCCGCGCCGAAGCCGCTCTCGGCAATGAAGCCGGTGCCTTGCTCGCATCTGCCGAATACGCCATGCGAACGGAAAAGAAAGGTCAGGCGAGGGAATATGCCAAACGGGCGCAGCAACTGACGAAACGGGGAAGCCCGGCCTGGCTTCGCGCCCAGGATATCATCGAAGTCAGGTAGGCCCGAAACGGCGGAAAGACCCTCCATGTTGAAAACCATCTTAGTCGGCAGCCTGCTGGCCTTCGCAGTCACCGCGAACCCCCTTCCCGCAGCATTTGCGCAGGAACCCGAGGTCATCGACCGTGCGGAAGTTCAGGCGATCATCCGCTCCTACCTGCTGGAGAACCCCGAACTGATCGAGGAAGTGCAGCAGGCGCTGGAGGAGAAGCGGCGCGTCGAGGAGGCGCAGCGATCCGCCGAAGCCCTGGAGCGCAACGCGGACCTGATCTTCAATTCCGAAAATCAGGCGATCATCGGCAACCCCGACGGCGATGTGACCGTGGTCGAGTTCTTCGATTATAATTGCGGCTTCTGCCAGCGGGCGATGAACGACATGAACACCCTGCTGGGCGAAGACGACAATATCCGCTTCGTGCTGAAGGAACTGCCGATCCTCGGCCCGGGATCGGTGTCCGCCTCGCGGTTCTCCACCGCCGTTTACCGCCTGTTTCCAACCCGCTACGAGGAGTTCCACAACCGCCTGCTCGGTCTCGATGCTCCGAAGGATGGCAGTGCTGCGTCTGACGATCGCCACGGATATGGGACTGGATACCGACGCGATGATAGCGGAGATCGACGATCCCGATATCATCGACGCTTTCCGCGAGGCCAACACGCTGGCCAACGAACTCGGCGTCACCGGCACGCCGTCCTACGTCATCGGCAACGAGGTCGTGTTCGGTGCGGTGGGGGCGGACACGTTGCGCGACAAGATCGCCAACATGCGCGAATGCGGCAGCACCGTCTGCTCATGAGCCGCCCGTCCTTGCATGTCCTGAACGGACCGAACCTCAACCTGCTTGGCACACGCGAGGCGTCGATCTACGGCACGACCACGCTTGCCGATATCGAGAGCCAATGCCGCATTTGGGGCGAGGCCAACGGTTTCGATCTCACATTTGCGCAGTCCAACCACGAGGGTGCGCTGGTGGAGATGCTGCATGCCGCTGGCGAAAGCGCCGCAGGCGTCGTTCTGAACGCGGCGGCCTACACCCATACATCCATCGCGCTGCACGACGCCGTGCGTGCCATCGACGTGCCGGTCGTAGAGGTTCACCTGTCGAACATCCATGCCCGGGAAGCGTTTAGGCACCATTCGACGATCGCGTCAGCATGTCTGGGGCAAATCGCGGGGTTCGGGCCGGCAAGCTACACCCTTGCCTTGCAAGCGCTCGTGGGCCATCTGCAAGGAAAGAATGCCGCAGGCGTTTGACGGCCAATCCGTTCGATAAGCGCCATCAGTTACCGGAGTTAGCCGCATGGGTTCCAAGAAAATGTCCGTCGACCTCGAATTCGTTCGCAGTCTGGCCGAACTCATCGGCGAGACCGATCTGAGCGAGATCGAGATCGAGGAGGACGACATCCGCATCCGGCTCGCCCGCGGTGGCAACGAAACATTCGTTTCCGCGCCCGTCTATCAGCCTCCGCAGCCGCAACCCAGACACAGCCCCCGGCACCAGCCGCAGCCGCTCCGGCGGCCTCGCCCGCAGCCGCCTCAGCGCCTCAGGCAGCCGACAGCGGCACTCCCCTGCCATCGCCCATGGTCGGCACCGCCTATCTGTCCCCGTCACCCGATTCCGACCCGTTCGTCACCGTCGGCGGCAGCGTGCGCAAGGGGCAGACCGTCATGATCGTGGAAGCCATGAAGACCATGAACCAGATCGCGGCCCCGCAGGACGGCACGGTCGCGGCCATCAAGGTCGACGACGGACAGCCGGTCGAATTCGGCCAAACGCTTCTGACGTTCGAATAGGGCGGCGCGCGTGTTCAACAAGGTTCTTATCGCCAACCGGGGCGAAATCGCTCTGCGCATTCTGCGCGCTTGCAAGGAACTGGGCATCGAAACGGTCGCGGTCCATTCCACCGCCGACGCAGAGGCCATGCATGTGCGGCTGGCCGACCAGCGCGTGTGCATCGGCCCGCCCGCTTCCCGCGATTCTTATCTCAACGTCCACGAAATCATCGCCGCCTGCGAGATAACCGGTGCCGACGCCATCCACCCAGGCTACGGCTTCCTGTCGGAGAACGCGAAGTTCGCCGAAATTCTCGAAGCGCACGATATCACCTTCATCGGCCCTTCCGCCGAACACATCACGATCATGGGCGACAAGATCGCCGCCAAGCAGACGGCGGAAAAGCTTGGTATTCCCGTCGTTCCCGGCTCTAAGGGCGAGATCACGGAACTGGACGATGCCCGCGCGGTCGCCTCCGAGATCGGCTATCCCGTCATCATAAAGGCAGCCTCCGGCGGCGGCGGTCGCGGTATGCAGGTTGTCAAGAACGATGCGGACATGGCGGGCGCGCTCGCCAACACCCGCCGCGAGGCCGGCGCAGCGTTTGGCGACGATTCCGTCTATATCGAGAAATATCTCGGTAAGCCCCGCCACATCGAAGTGCAGGTGATGGGCGACGGCGCAGGCCGCGGCGTGCATCTGGGCGAGCGCGATTGCTCGCTCCAGCGCCGTCATCAGAAGGTCTTCGAGGAAGCCAACTCACCCGCCTTGACGGTCGAACAGCGCGAACGCATCGGCGGCATCTGCGCCAAGGCCATCGGCGACATGGGCTATTCCGGCGCGGGCACCATCGAGTTCCTGTACGAAGACGGCGAGTTCTATTTCATCGAAATGAACACCCGCCTTCAGGTCGAACATCCCGTCACGGAAATGATCACGGGCATCGATCTCGTCAACGAGCAGCTCCGCGTCGCTTCCGGCAACGGCATGTCCTTCGACCAGGACGACGTCACCTTCACCGGCCACGCCATCGAATGCCGCATCAATGCGGAGAACGCCCGCACCTTCGTGCCGTCGCCAGGACGTATTTCCCACTACCACCCACCGGGCGGACTAGGCATTCGCGTCGATTCCGGCGTGTTCTCCGGCTATTCCGTGCCGCCCTATTACGACAGCCTGATCGGCAAGCTGATCGTCCACGGCCGCACGCGCATCGAATGCATTTCCCGCTTGCGCCGGGCACTCGGCGAGTTCGTCATCGACGGTATCGAGACCACGATCCCGCTATTTCAGGATCTCGTCACGAACGAAGATATCCTGAAGGGCGACTACGACATTCACTGGCTCGAAAAATATCTCGCGCAGCCTGACAGCTGATCCGCCACGAATGACGGCCATCGACGACCTGATGATGGAAATCACACCGGACATGCTGCTGCGCGCCTATGCCAGTGGCATCTTTCCCATGGCGGAAGACGCCGACGACCCCGGACTGTTTTGGGTGGAACCGGACATACGCGGCGTGCTTCCTCTCGACGCGTTCCACATTCCCCGCCGCCTCGCGCGCACCATACGCCGGGGCACATTCGACATTCGCGTGGACACGTGCCTTCGCGGCTGTCGTCGCGAACTGTGCGGAAGCGACTGCCGACCGGCCGGTCACATGGATAAACCGCCGCATCCGCGAACTCTACGTCGAACTGCACCGCATGGGCCATTGCCACAGCGTCGAAACCTGGCAGGACGGCCACCTCGTCGGCGGGCTGTACGGGGTCAGGCTTGGGCGGAGCGTTCTTCGGCGAAAGCATGTTTTCCCGCGCGACCGATGCCTCAAAGGTAGCGCTGGTGCATCTCGTGAACCGACTGAACGCAGGCGGGTTCGTCCTGCTCGACACGCAGTTCACGACCACACACCTGGAGCAGTTCGGTATCGAGGAGATACCCAAACGCCGCTACCGGAGACTTGCTGGAGGCCGCGTTGGGGACCGATGCGGACTTCCACGCGATCGACACTGACGGTGACGACGTCTAGCTGTCGGATGCCGGTGGCGGCGGTGGCACGTCGGACGTTTGCTTGCATTCCTTCAACCACACGTCGTTGACCGGGTGTTCCACCGCATTCAAACCCGGGCTTTCAGCGAACATCCAGCCGGTGAAGAGGCGTTGGATACGCCGATCGAGCGTGATCTCGTCGACTTCGATAAAGGTCGTGGTCTGCGGCTGCTGCGACGGTGGGCTGGACATGCAGACCCGGGGTGTGATTTCCAACTGCCCGAACTTCACGGTCTCATCGATGTAAACGTCGAAGGTCGTGATCTTGCCGCTGATCTTGTCGAGGCCTGAGAACACCGCCACGCGGTTCTGCACCCGGGGCTCCTGCAAATCCTGTGCAACCGCACCGATGCCCCAGAATGACAGGGCGAGAGCAAGAAGTGGGGCGGCAATCATTCGCATATGGTCGAAATCCATTCTATTCGTGCATGCGCCTATAACAGCAAATTAAGGTCTTGCAGCCCTCAAGCTGGCATGTGCGCAGCGAAACGCAATCGCACGTAGTCCGCCATCCATTGTCCCGAGTGATCGCGCAATGTGTGGGACAGGGCGGCCTCGACCCGGTCGTAGGCCTCCTGCTCCCGCGCTCCGAACTGGGCGAAGAACGGCGCGCGCATGGTCTTCAGCCAGCCGCGGATGCCGGTCGGAAGCGGTGTCGGTCGGTAGAAGGTTTCGATAACTGAAACCGTAAAGCCGGCTGCTTCCAGATCGCCTTTGAACTCGCCTTGGGTTGGATAGGTTCCTGGCTGGGCCAGTGCGGGATCGCCACCCATTGCGTCGCCCACGGCGTGCAACGCAGTCACGATGGCCGCCACGTTGCCATGGCCGCCGAACTCTCCGACGAACCGTCCCCCGGGTTTCAACGCTCGCGCCGCGCTTCGGCAAACGGCCGCCTTGTCCTTCATCCAGTGGATCGCGGCGTTGGAGAATACGGCGTCGAACTCGCCCTCGAACGTCATGGCCTCGCCGCTCATCAACCGCGCGTCCAGCCCGGCCTCCGTTGCGGTGGCAACGAAACTCTCGCTCGTGTCCACACCCACTGCCGTCACGCCGGCGTCTGCCATTTGCTTCAGGTGTACGCCGTCACCGCAACCCAGATCGAGAATGCGCTCGCCTGCGACCGGGGCCAGCAGGTCGAGCACGGCGTCACCGTAGCGCGTGACGAATCGGGCATTGTCGCCATATGTCGCCGTGTCCCAGCTGTTGCCTTCACGTTCGGCAAGCAAGGTCACGGCGACCACGCCTCGTAGTCGCCGGTCGTGTCGGGCCGCTTGGTCTGGTTCCCGATCGCGCCCTTGGGCCGATACGCCCCCATCGTGCCGGTCATGTTCGGCTGGTGGGGCAATTCCCAGTCGCGCATGGCGTAGGTCTCGTCGCTCGGCGCGATATCTGTGCGGTGGTGTATCCAGCCGTGCCACCCCGCCGGAATGCGGCTGGCATCGATAGCACCATTGTAGATGACCCAACGCCGGTCATCCGCCGAGCGATAATAGATATTGCCGCTGGCATCCTCACCCACCTTCTCGCCGAAACGCCACGTGTTGAACCGCGTCGCCAGCGTATTGGTGTGCCACCAGGTGAAGAACTGCTTCAGAAAATCCATTGCGTCGGCTCCTATTCGATACCGAGTTTCTGTTTGACGAGGCCGTTGACCGCTTTCGGATTGGCCTTGCCGCCTGTCGCCTTCATCACCTGCCCGACGAACCACCCGGCCAAGTGCCGGCTTTTCCTGCGCCTGCGCGACCTTTTCCGGGTTGGCAGCGATGATTTCGTCCACTGCCGCTTCGATTGCACCCGTGTCGGTCACCTGCGCCATGCCGCGCTTTTCGACGATTTCCGCCGGGTCGCCGCCTTCGTTCCAGACGATCTCGAACAGGTCCTTGGCGATCTTGCCGCTGATCGTTTCCGCCTTGATGAGCGCGATGATCGACGAGAGCTGAGCCGCCGACACCGGTGCGGTCTCGATCTCCAGCCCCGCCTTGTTCACCGCGCCCAGCAGGTCGTTGATGACCCAGTTCGCCGCGAGTTTCGCATCGGTGTTCTCCGCGACCTTCTCGTAATAGGCCGCGATATCGCTGTCCGACACCAGAATGGAGGCGTCGTACTCGCTCAAGTCCGGCGTCCATGAACCGCGAACGCTTGGCGTCCGGCAGTTCGGGCAGGTCAGCGGCGAGGGTGTCGATGAAAGCCTGATCGAACTCCACCGGCAACAGGTCCGGGTCCGGGAAATAGCGGTAGTCGTGCGCCTCTTCCTTCGAGCGCATGGACCGCGTTTCGCCCTTCACCGGATCGAACAGCCGCGTTTCCTGATCGATCGACCCGCCGCTCTCCAGAATGTCGATCTGCCGCCGCGCCTCGTAGTCGATCGCCTGCCCCATGAAGCGGATCGAGTTGACGTTCTTGATCTCGCACCGCGTGCCGAACGCCCCGCCCGGCTCCCGCACGGACACGTTGACATCCGCCCGCATGGAGCCCTGGTCCATATTGCCGTCGCAGGTGCCGAGATAGCGCAGGATGGAGCGCAGCTTGGTGACGTAGGCCTTGGCCTCGTCGATGGAGCGGATGTCGGGCTTCGACACGATCTCCATCAGCGCCACGCCGGAGCGGTTGAGGTCGACATAGCTCATGGTCGGGTGCTGGTCGTGCATGGACTTGCCCGCATCCTGCTCCAGATGCAGCCGCTCGATGCCGATATCGACGCTCTCGAACGCGCCCTTGCTATCCGGCCCCACCTGCACCGTCACCGTGCCCTCGCCGACGATGGGGTGATACAGCTGGCTGATCTGATAGCCCTGCGGCAGGTCGGGATAGAAATAGTTCTTGCGGTCGAAGGCGCTGCGCTTGTTGATCTGCGCGTTCAGCCCCAGCCCCGTCCGCACGGCCTGCTTGACGCATTCCTCGTTCACCACCGGCAGCATGCCCGGCATGGCGGCGTCCACCAGCGAGACGTGGCTGTTCTGCTCCGCCCCGAAACCCGTCGCGGCACCGGAAAACAGCTTGGCGTTGGACGTGACCTGCGCGTGAACCTCCAGCCCGATGACGAGTTCCCACGGATGGTCTTCGCCATCGAAGAAATGGGCGGGATTGGGCGTGCGGGTATCGACGAGTTCGGACATGGGAGGGTGGGTGGGGACGGTGGACCCCCTTCCCTAAACGCCGCAGCCGCTTGTCAGCCAAACCGTCATCGCTTCACGGACAATCGCTGTCCCGCACGAACGGCCTTCACGTAGCCGCTGGTGATACTGCGATCGTTGTAATGGGTGACGGACACCACCGCTGCCCCAGGCCGCGACAGTGGCGTGCAACGCCGTTCAGCGCGATGATACCGTGGCTGACCGCAACGATCCACGACGGCAGCTTGGCGGACGGCGCGGCGCGCATGTTCAAGCGTCTCCGGCGGGGAGATTGACGACGTAGAGACAGCCCGGCCGGTTGTTGCGCGGCGGGGCTGGCGATGGCGAGCAATGCACGAGGCGATGGTGAGACGGCGGGTCATGGGCGTTCCTCCAAGGGTCATCAGCGTATGCCTAGCATGAAACGGCGCGCATGAACCCCAACTGAAAACTGCCGCTAGTTCACCCGCCCGAAAAACGTCATCCGCGCCTCTTCGGACAGCGCGATGCCCGGCTCGCTGTTATAGGCGAGGACGGCGAGAATGCGGGTCGTGTCGCTCTCGTTGGGGGAGACGCGGTGGATGGCGTCGCGCCCGCGAAACAGCACCAGCGTGCCGGGTTCGATCTCCGCCACCTGCGGCTTCAAGCCGCCCGTCGAGCAGCGCGGCGATGCCCTCCTCGTCCACCTCGCCGGTCGCGGAATCGCGCAGGCCCGGCACATATTCGAACCGCCCGCCCGCATCCGGCTTCTGGATCAGCAGCGTGATGGCGAACTCCGAATTGTCGAAATGCCACCCCAGCTCCTGCCCCCGCCTGGCATAATGCACGTTGATGGACGACAGCGGGTCCGCATAGGGATACAACGCCGTCTCGCCGGTCTGTTCCATGATGAAGGCGCGAAAGTCGTCGGACTCGTAAAGCGCCCGCAACGGGGAGTCCGCAGGCACATCATCATCGCAAATGCACCCCTTCGACGACGTCACCATCCGGTTGCGAACATGCCCGTCCGGCAAAGACGGGTCCGGCGGCGTGAGAAACACGGTATGCGGCGTGGCCGTGAAATAGGCCTTGTGCGCCGCGGCGTGCGCCTCGCGCTGGATGGCCGCGAGGGTGGTTGGGGGGATGAAGTTGGGGGAGAGGTGGACGGTCATGTCAGCAGCCTTCGATGCTCAAATATTGCGCAACGTAAGAATCGTCTAATCCATTCGATGGCTCGACATTCCCCTGCTTGCAGTATACGTCTGTTCTTGCAAGTCTGGCATCACTTTACTTCGAATCCTTGTTGACTCCTCGATCCTTATCGCGAGTTCTCAGATCATGATAGAACGCTTGTGCGCATGTTGCTTGCGTGATATCGCAAGCCGATGCCGTTCCTTGATCGTGTTCATCGCATTTACTCAGCTCTATGCCATATCTTTTCGATAGTGTTCCAAGGCTTGGCCACTTGCGGCAACGAGCTACGGCAGAACATGGCGAACGCTGACGCATAGAAGCCGTTGATTGATAGTAGTCATCCCGAGAAGTTCGCGCAAACTCCATCGTTTCTTTCAGGCCTTCGTTCTACAACGAGATCGACTTTGCGTTCAGTCTGACGAGCTCAGATCCGAACGAATTCATAGAGCACGAGCACCAACATTCTCAAGAGATTTGCTAGTATCGCACCAACGTGTCTGGATGCTGTCGAACGCATTAAACTAGCCCGATTGAGAAGTTCGTGCCAGCTATTGCTCGAACGCTCACTGAGCCTATCTTCTGCGCCGAACGAGGCGTCCTCGATGTGCTTCCGCGCCTTAGCAACGTAAATGTTGGCAATTCTCCAGGCTGTGCCAATGCTTCATCGATCTCAGATTGCCCTCGATTTTCAACTGAATACGCCGCATAGCATCGGATGCTCTAAAGCATGTCGAAAGCGGTGCTATAACTTTCTGCGTAGCATTTCTAGTCTTCTGCTGAAGCACATTTCGTCATTCTGATCACCTGCTGAACGTTCTCACCTGAATCATGCTGAGGCTAGTTTGGAAACATCGGTATCTCTGCACCCGTTCCGAATTGATCGTAATGTCTGCGATAGCGTGACTCACCTTTATCCGCAATTCTTCGTGACATCGCGTATAGCTGTCATACTACGAGCTGACACGTATACCGCTCCAAGTTGCTTTGATGACGGTATCGATACATCTCTGCAAATAAGATTTTGGTGGAAACCTGTGAATTCTTCAAGTCATACGATGTCTATGAATTGAAGAAGGTTCGCGAGCTAACTTGCCGAAGCACATCTGGTGGTAGTCTCCGAATTTACGATCGAAGTCTCGATGCTAATCATTATCGACGAATTTCGGCCAGAACTACTCGTCGCTAGTTCGGGTCATTCTTCATCATTTAGTCATCTCACAAAACCGCCCCCACCCGCAGCAAATCCTCTTCCCCGAACGGCTGCCCGATCAGCTGCAACCCGAGCGGCAACCCGCCCGCATCCGTGCCCGCTGGCACCGCGATCCCCGGCAGCCCCGCCATGTTCACCGTCACGGTGAACACGTCGTTCAGATACATCGCCACCGGGTCGTCGTGCATGGTCTTGTCGCCGATGGGGAAGGCGGCGGAGGGGGTGGCGGGGGTGAGGATCACGTCGACGCCGTCGGCATAGGCGCGCTCGAAATCCTGCCGGATCAGCGTGCGGACCTTCTGGGCGCGGGTGTAGTAGGCGTCGTAAAAACCGGCCGACAGCACATAGGTGCCGATCATGATGCGGCGCTGCACCTCCGGCCCGAAACCGGCGGCGCGGGTTTTCTCATACATGTCGGTGATGTTGTCGCCATCCACCCGCAGCCCGTAGCGCACGCCGTCATAGCGGGCGAGGTTGGACGAGGCTTCGGCGGGGGCCACGATGTAATAGGCGGGCAGCGCATATTTCGTGTGCGGCAGGGAAATGTCGCGGATCACCGCGCCCGCTTCGGCCAGCTTCGCCTTGCCCTCCTCCCACAGCGCGTCGATGGCCGGGTCCAGCCCGTCCATGCGGTATTCGCGGGGAATGCCGACCACCATGCCCTTGACCGACTGCCCGATGGCCGCCTCATAGTCCGGCACCGCACGGTCCACGCTGGTGGAATCCTTCGGGTCGAAACTCGCCATCGAGCGCAGCATGATCGCCGCATCCCGCACAGTCCGCGTGATCGGCCCGGCCTGATCGAGCGACGAGGCGAACGCCACCATGCCCCAGCGGGAACAGCGCCCGTAGGTCGGCTTCAGCCCCACCGTGCCGGTGAACGCCGCCGGCTGGCGGATCGACCCGCCCGTATCCGACGCCGTCGCCCCCGCGCACAGTTTCGCCGCCACCGCCGCCGCCGACCCGCCGGACGATCCGCCGGGACACGCAGGTTCTCAGCCGATGCGGGTTCACCACTGGGCCGTAATACGAATTCTCGTTGGACGAGCCCATGGCGAATTCGTCCATGTTCAGCTTGCCGAGCATCACCGCCCCATCGTCCCACAGGTTCTGCGTGACGGTGGATTCGTAGGGCGGTTTGAAGCCGTCGAGAATGTGCGAACAGGCCTGGGTGTGGACGCCCTTCGTGGCGTACAGATCCTTGATGCCGAGCGGAATGCCCTCCAGCGCCCCGCCCTCGCCCTTGGCGATTTTCGCGTCCGACGCCGCGGCCATTGCGCGCGCCTTGTCGGCCGTGATGGAGATATACGCGTTCAGCCGTTCGTTGCCCGCGTCTATGGCTTGCAGGTAAGCGTTCGTCAGTTCGGTCGCCGTAAAGTCGCCTTTGGTCAGGGCGTTTCGGGCTTCGGAAAGGGTGAAATCGGTCAGGTCAGACATTATCCACCTCCTATTCGACGACTTTGGGGACCATGAAGAAATGGTCGTCGGAGACCGGCGCATTGGCCACGATATCCTCCGCCTTGTCCCCATCGGTCACTTCGTCAGCGCGCAGCGGCGCGTCCATGTGGACCACGGATGTCATCGGCTCCACGCCCTCCACATCGACCTCGTTCAACTGTTCGACGAAGCCCAGTATCGCATTCAATTCGCTGCGCATTTCTTCCGCGCGTTCATCGGTGATGGCAATGCGCGACAGGGCCGCGACGCGCTTCACGGTTTCGGTATCGACGGACATTCGGGAGGCTCTCGGAAAGGCTTTGGCTTGGTATAAAACGGCGGCGGGGTTTTACAACTCCAGCACCTCGCCCACCTTCGGCACTTTTACCGCGTCAGACCGGTCCATTGCCTTCACGAACGTGTCCGCAGTCTGATCGATGATCGGGAATGAGCCGTAATGGCACGGCACTATCGTCTTGAAATCAAAGTACCTTTTGCAGGCCAACGCCGCCACCGCCCCGCCCATCGTAAATCGGTCGCCGATGGGCACCAGCCCGATCTCCGGCTGGTGCAGTTCGTTGATCAGCGCCATGTCGCCGAAGATATCCGTGTCGCCCATGTGATACAGCGTCGGTTCGTTTTCGAAGTGGAATATCAAGCCGTTAGGATCACCCAGATCGTGGGAAACACCGTTCTCGTCCAGCATTGCGGAGGAATGAACCGCGTTGACCCAGGTCATCGAAAACCCGTCATGATGCACCGTCCCACCGGTGTTCCCCATATCGACATTTTCGACACCGCGCTGCTGCTGGAGAAACTGCGCCAAATCGAAATTGGCGAGCACCGTCGCGCCGGTCTCCTTAGCAATTTTCACAGTGTTTCCAAGGTGATCGAAATGGCCATGGGTCAACGCAATGTGCGTCAGCCCATTGATTGCCCCCGCCCGCATCGAGGCTTCGAAAGACGGGTTATCGTCGAAGAACGGGTCGATGAGGATCCGCGCCTTGGCGGTTTCCACCCGAAATGCGCTATGGCCGTACCAGGTCAGCTTCATCGGACACCGTTTCCCCATGAGATTCGAACCCTCCCAGAGTGCGGAGTTCGCTGCCGCCCTGCAAGGTACCGGGCGTTTGCTGTCGCTCGATCTCGGAACGAAGACAATAGGCCTTGCGGTGTCAGATGCGGACTGGTCCGTCGCCTCGCCGGTGCGGACGATCAGGCGCACGAAGTTCACGGCGGACGTTACCGACATGTTGTCCTATGCGAAGGACAATGCCGTTGCCGGGCTGGTGCTCGGCCTGCCGCTCAATATGGATGAGAGCGAAGGACCGAGGGCGCAGGCAACCCGGGCGTTCGCGCGCAATCTCGCAGCCCCTGAGCGAACTGCCGCTTCTGTTCTGGGACGAACGGCTGTCCACCGTCGCAGCCGATGCGGCCCTGTCGAAACGCGCACGCAGGAACCGCGCCGATACGATCGACGCGGTGGCGGCAAGTCTTATCCTGCGGTCTGCTCTTGACGCTCTTCGCGCCCTTCCTGCCCCCGATACGAACGAATGAACGAGGCAAATTGCGGCCACCAGCGTTTGCGGTGGCGGTACGCCATGATCGCGGCAACAAGCATCGTATCCACGATCAAGGCACGCAAAAGCAACGGCGGCAAATCTGCCGGGTCCATGCCCAGCGGTGCCGCGTAGACCAGCATGACCTTGTCGTGCATGGCGCGGGAAAAGAACCACATGCCACCGTGCAGGTCGTTGTAGGACAAGCCGTACCAGGTGCCGAACAGACTCATCGGTAGAACCCAGAGATAGAGAAAACTTCGCATGGCGCACCGCGTCTCGTGTTTGGCGAGTGAACGCCCAACCTGCGGGCGGGGTCGCGGACGGTCCATGTAAACCCTTTGGTAAGGTTAATCTCCCATCCCGCCGTCTGTGGACGAAGTGTGCAGTGCTGGACGCAAGCCGCCCGGCCCCCTAAACCGGCATTCGATGAACGCTCCGCCCCGATATCAGACGAGTGAAACGGAGGCGGCGGCCTTCCAACTCCCGCCGTTCGACCGGACCAGTCTCGTGTCGATCCGCGGCCTGTCTGCGCTCGAACTGACCGCTCTGCTCGATCGCGCCGACGACGATGGCGACCGCGTTCCGCAACCGGGACGACCTGCGCGGGTCGTTCTCCGGCCAAACGCAGATCAATCTTTTCTACGAAAACTCGACCCGCACACAGTCCTCCTTCGAGATTGCTGCAAAGCGCCTTGGGCTCGATGTCGTCAATATGGCGGTGGGCACGTCATCGGTGAAGAAAGGCGAAAGTTTTCTTGATACCGCCGCCACGCTGAACGCCATGCGGCCGGACCTGCTGGTCATGCGCCACCCGGCGGCGGGCGCTGCGGAATTGCTGTCGGCCAAGGTGTCCTGCGGCGTCGTCAATGCGGGCGATGGTGCCCACGAACACCCGACGCAAGCGCTGCTCGATGCACTCACCATTCGCCGCCGAAAGGGGCGCATCGAAGGTTTGCGTGTGTGCATATGCGGGGACGTTGCCCATTCCCGCGTCGCCCGGTCCAACATGCTGCTGCTGACGGCCCTCGGTGCGCAGGTGCGCATCGTGGCCCCCGCGACCCTGCTGCCCAGCAGCGTGGCCGATTTTGGCGTGACGGTGTTCGACACGATGGAAGAAGGGCTGGTCGGCTGTGACGTGGTGATGATGCTGCGCCTACAGCGCGAACGGATGGAAGGCTCGCTCATCCCCTCGCCGCGCGAATATTTCACCTTCTTCGGCCTCGACCAGAAGCGTCTGGCGCTGGCAAAGGAAGACGCCATCGTCATGCATCCCGGCCCCATGAACCGGGGCGTGGAGATCGCGACCAGCATCGCCGATGGTGTTCAGAGCGTCATCGTCGAGCAGGTCGAGATGGGGGTGGCTGTGCGCATGGCCGTCATCGCGATGCTGCTGGAAAGCCGTAGTCGATGAAGCGCAAGTATCGCCTGTTCCGCAACGCCCGCATCATCGACCCGGCCAGCGGCCGCGATGGGACGGGTGATATACTCGTGCGCAAGGGCAGGATCGTCGAGATCGCCGATCGCATCGACCTGCCGGAGGGTGTGAAGGTCATCGAGTGCGATGGGCACGTGCTGTGCCCCGGTCTGATCGACATGCGCGTCTTTGTTGGTGAGCCTGGATACGAGAATCGCGAGACCATCAAGTCCGCTGCCCGCTCGGCGGCTGCTGGCGGCATTACGACGATCGTGATGATGCCGGACACGGATCCTGTCATCGACGACACGGCGCTGGTGGAGTTCGTCAACAGCACGGCCGCCGACAAGGCGAAGGTGCGCGTTCTGCCCACCGCTGCCCTGACACGCGGCATGCGGGGCGAGGCAATCTGCGAATACGGCTTGCTGTCGAAAGCGGGCGCAGTCGCCTTCGGCGACGGATTGCAAACGGTGGCATCGGCCCAGACCATGCGCCGCGCGCTTGTTCATGCGCGGAATTTCGACGGCCTCGTCATGGCAGCTGCCAACGACCCTACACTCGGTTCGGGCGTAATGAACGCCGGTGCCATCGCCACGCGCATGGGCCTGCCCGGCATTCCCCGTGAAGCCGAGATAATTCCCCTGGAACGGGACATGCGACTCGTTGCCATGACGGGCGCAAAATATCATGCCGCGGCTCTTTCGGCAGCGGAAAGCGTGGCCATCATCGAGCGAGCCAAGGCGCGGAAGCTGGACGTCACGGCGGCGGTTCCGGTGGCCAATCTGGCATTGTCGGAGAACGATATCGGCCCCTACCGCACCTACTTCCGGGTCTCGCCTCCGCTGCGGTCCGAGGACGATCGGATGGCGCTGGTGGAAGGGGTCCAGTCCGGCACGATCGACATCATCGTCTCCAACCACCACCCGCAGGACGTGGATTCAAAGCGTCTGCCCTTTGCAGACGCCGCCGAAGGCGCAGTCGGGCTGCAAACCCTCTTGGCCGCAAGCCTGCGCCTTCATCACACCGATGGCGTTCCCCTGCTGCGCGTTCTTGAATGCCTAACCAGCGCACCGGCGGACCGCCTTGGTCTTGCAAGCGGGCGTATCGCAGTCGGTGCTCCGGCAGACCTGACGCTTTTCGACCCTTACGCACCATGGGTGTTGCGAGAGGCTGACCTTGTTTCCCGCGCGCGCAACACGCCGTTCGAAGGGGCACGGTTCGAGGGCCGCGTCTTGAAAACGATCGTCGCGGGGCGCACCGTCTTTTCCGCCGAAACCATGTGAACGCGCCATGACCGAACCGTCCCTGCTCGGCCTGCTGATACCGCTGATCGTCGGCTATCTGTCGGGTTCCATCCCCTTCGGTCTTCTCTTTACCCGGCTTGGTGGCGCAGGGGATGTGCGCTCCATCGGCTCCGGCAATATCGGCGCGACGAATGTTCTGCGAACCGGCCGCAAGGGCCTGGCGGCGGCCACGCTGCTATTTGACGCCTTGAAGGGAACCGTGCCGGTCCTCTTCTTCGCCACATGGAGTCCGACGGTCATGGCCTTGGCGGGGTTTGCCGCGTTCATCGGCCATTGTTATCCCGTCTGGCTCGGCTTCAAGGGCGGTAAGGGCATCGCGACGTTCGTCGGTGTTCTGATCGGTTTCTCATGGATATTGCTGGCGACGTTCGCCGCTATCTGGCTGGCGACGGCGTTCGTCACGAAGTATTCCTCGCTGGCCGCCCTGCTGGCCACTGTCGCGGTGTGCATCATAGCCACCATCCTGTCGCCCCCTGCCCTTGCGGCCTGTCTGGTTGCTATGACGGCGCTGACCTACTGGCGCCACCGCGAGAACATCGCCCGCCTGCGCGCTGGCACCGAGGGCAGGATCGGCGCGAAGGGATGAGCGACGCGCTCGCCCCGAAACACGGTATCAGGCTGACGGACGAGCAGCGCCTGTCCTGGTTGCAACTCGTGCGTAGCGAGAATGTCGGCCCGGTCTCGTTCCGCGAACTCATCAACCACTTCGGCACCGCGTCCGCCGCCCTCGAAGCGATCCCCGACCTCGCCAAACGCGCCGGACGCGGCAAGGCGATCCGTCTTGCCTCCCGCGCTGATGCCGAGCGGGAACTTGCCAGTCTCGACGCTCTAGGCGGCTATACGGTCTGTCTGGGAGAGCCGGACTATCCAGCCGCCCTGCGCGCTTCGGATGCCGCACCGCCAGTGCTCAGCGTCGCGGGTAGCCGCGACGTGTTGCATCGCGATTGCGTGGCGTTCGTCGGTTCCCGCAACGCATCGGTGACGGGCGAGAAGTTCACACGAACCCTCGCCGCAGAAGTCTCCGCTGCCGGTTATGCGATCGTCTCCGGTCTTGCGCGCGGTATCGATTCCGCGGCGCATATCGCTTCGCTGAAGGGCGGCACGATCGCTGCGTTCGCCGGTGGTCTCGACGTCATCTATCCGCCGGGGAACGTGAAGTTGGCGCATGATATCGTGGAAAACGGGGGCGCGCTGGTCTCCGAAATGCCGCTCGGTTGGAAACCCCGCGCCCAGGATTTTCCCCGCCGCAACCGCATCGTGGCCGGCATGGCGCTCGGACTGGTCGTGGTGGAAGCTGCCAAACGTAGCGGGTCGCTCATTTCCGCACGCTTGGCCAACGAGATGGGACGGCAGGTGTTTGCCGTCCCGGGCTCACCCCTGGACCCCCGTTCCGAAGGGGCAAACCACCTCATCCGCTCCGGCGCGGCACTGGTGACGAACAGCGACGACATCGTAAGCGAACTCGCCCCGCTGATCGATGCGACCCGGCAGACGGACTTTCACTTCGCCGAACGGCGGCAAAGCGAACCGGACCTTGCCGAGCCCAGCCAGACCGACCGCGACAGGCTCGTGTCCGCCATCGGACATACGCCGACCGACATCGACGACCTCATCGCCCATACCGGCATTGCGCCGGGAGCGATGCAGATGTTGCTTCTCGAATTGGATCTGGCGGGGATGCTGGAACGTCAGTCGGGGAACCGGGTGTCGATCATTCCGGTCTAGTCAGGCCGGCGCTTCCGCCCGGGACAGCGCCTCCGCCTGCCTTCGCACCGGAATGCGGATCGTCAGACCGACCGATCCATCTTCCTCGTCGGACCTGTCGAGCACCTGCGCATGGTCGTAGAACCAGCCGATCTGGCTCAGTCGTTCATTGGCAAGCGTCACGTTAAGCACCGTGTCGGACCGGCTGATGACGGTCTCAATCCGCTCCATCAGCCCGTCCAGCCCGGTCCCGGTGGTTGCCGACAGAAACAGTGGTCCATCCTCCCCTTCCCGTGCGGACCGCATCGCTTCCAGCGTATCGGCAGGCAGACGGTCGATCTTGTTCCAGACTTCCACAACCTTGGCATGTCCATCATCCGCCACGCCCAGTTGCGATAGGATCGAATAGACATCCTCCGAATGGACGGCGTGGTCCGGGTCGGAAACGTCGCGCACATGGAGAATGAGATCGGCCTCGATAACCTCTTCCAGCGTGGCGCGGAATGCGGCGACCAGATGGGTCGGCAGGTCGGAGACGAAACCCACGGTATCCGACAGGATGATTTCGGTGCCGTTGGGCAGGGTCAGCCGTCGCAGCGTCGGGTCCAGCGTGGCGAACAGCATGTCCTTCGCCATCACGTCCGCGCCCGTCAGGACGTTGAAGAGGGTAGACTTGCCGGCATTCGTGTAGCCAACCAGCGCAACGACGGGATGGGGCACGCGCTGGCGTTTGGAGCGATGCAGTGTGCGCGTTCGGCGCACCTTCTCCAACTCCTTTTCCAGCTTCGTCACCCGCTCCTGCAACTGCCTGCGGTCGCTTTCGATCTGCGTTTCGCCCGGGCCGCCGAGAAATCCGCCACTGCCGCCGCCACCGCCCCGCTGGCGCTCCAGATGCGTCCAGGACCGTACCAGGCGGCCCTTCTGATAATTTAGATGCGCCAGTTCGACCTGCAACCGGCCCTCTTTCGTTTGCGCACGAGCGCCGAAAATCTCGAGAATGAGGCCGGTCCGGTCGAGCACCTTGGCGTTCAGCGCCTTCTCCAGATTGCGCTGCTGAACGGGTGTCAGCGGATGGTCGACGATGACAAGCCCCGCCTCCAGAGCCGCGACCATCCCGGCGAACTCGTCCACCTTGCCGGTGCCGAACAGGGTGCCGGGCTTCAACCCGCTCAACCGCACGATGCCGCTATGCACCACGTCGAGTTCGATCGCCCGCGCGAGGCCCACCGCCTCCTCGACTCGCGATTCCTCGCTGCGCGGCGGTGCATCCTTGTCGTTGCGCTCCCGCACCACCGGCACCAGCACGATGGCGCGCCCGGAACTATGCTTGTCGCTTTGGTCGAGCTGAAATTTCGTCTTCGTATCGTGGTCGTGTTCGCTCATGCGTCAGCCGTCCGCCTCGTTCTGCAGATCGACCGGTTCTGCTGGCATTATCGTGCTGATGGCATGCTTGTAGACGAGTTGCGAATGACCGTCGCGCCGCAGCAGCAGGCAGAAATTGTCGAAGGACGTGACGATTCCCGTGAGTTTCACCCCGTTGACCAGGAATATGGTGAGCAGGATTTTTCGGCGGCGCACCGCGTTGAGGAAGGAATCTTGAAGTCCAGGTGCCCGTTCGACCATCTTGGCGTGATCCGTTGTCTAGATTGCCCGAAAGTCTAGGCCTCGCACCACGTTGCGTCTAGCGGCTGCGCCAATATCGAGGACTTACCAGAGCCAGCAATGCGAGAACCTCGATCCGACCGGCGATCATCGTGAACGCCAGCGTCAGCTGGGCACCGGACGTCATCTCGCTGTAGCGTGGCCAGTCCAGCAGTCCATCCGGGTTCCAGCCTGCCAGATAGACCGGTCCGGCTGTGGCGAAGTTGGCAACCGCCGCCATGAAAGCCGCCTCGAAGTGCATGCCGGTCCATGTCAGCACGAACGCGCATGACAGGATCACAGCCAGCGCGGCGATGAAGAAACTCCATATCGCCCGCATCACCGGCATTCCGGCATTCTCGACCCCATAACTCGAAGGCTTCACCGCGTTGGGAAAGACCAGCTTGTCCAGTTCGGCCCGAGATTGAGCGAGCATCGCTGAAATACGGTAGTGCTTGACCCCACCTGCGGTGGCGTAGGCGCTGCCACCGATGAGAACGACGAACAGCACGGCACTGTAGGGCAACAGGACGAAGACGCCGGCTTCGCTCTGCATTCCGCTCGTCGCCACAAGGGAAGCTGCGTTGAATAGGGAGCGTGCCATGGTCGTCAGGTCAGGCGAATAGCCGGGCGTGGCGACCAGCAACGCCGCGAAAACGACCGTCAGCGCGACCGTGCCTGCGATGATGCTGCGGCTTTCGCGATGGTCCCGGACGAGCCTGAACTGTCCCCGCAGCAATCGCCGTTGCCAGAAGATGCTGGTCGCGCCCAGCACGAGAAAGCCGCCGACGACCGAAATGCCGAACGTGTTGAGCACGTCCACCGGTTGCCCGTCGAATGGCAGGAACGATCCGGTCGACAGGGCGGCGAATGCAAACGCCGCCGCATGGATCGGCTGGTGCCCGGACACGAACAGCAACGCGAAACACGCGAAAGTCAGCACGCCGTAAAGCAACGCGATCTGCCCGGCTATACGCACCGGACTGCCCGCTCCCGTCATCACGTCCCCACCGCTGCCGAACCCGCCGCGCCGCTGTTGCAACCCGCCGATACCGAGCGGGGCCATGATGAGCACGATGGTCAACAGCATGAAATAACCGCCCAGCCATTGCAGCTGGCTGCGATACATCAGCAGCGCGCGCGGCCAGATTTCCGTCGTGTTCAGTACGGTCGAACCGGATGTCGTGAGCCCCGACACCGCTTCGAAATAGGATTCGACCGCTGTCAGGTCCGACATGTCGAAGATCGGGAATGGCGGCGAACGCCGGCAGCATGAACCACACCAGAACCAGCATCACCAACCGCCCGACGCGCGGCACCCGGCGATACCTGCCCAGGATGGACAGCGCGGGCCCGCCGAAGGCAAAGCCGCCGAGAATGGTGTAGGTGCCGAACCGGTAGGCCATCATCGTGTCGCCATCGGCGAAGGCCAGCGCCATCGGCACCAGCAGCGAGGCCGACAGCACCAGCCCCAGCATGGCGATGTAGAAGATGCCCGTCAGCACGGCATGTCAGGAGAAAAAGTCGAGAGTGACGCGGAACATCTGTTCCACCTTCTTCACCTGTTCCCGGCGCGCGAACACCACCACGCGGTCCTTTGCCTTGATGACGGTATCACCAGCGGGAATGATGACCTTCTTGCCGCGATAGATCGCCCCGATGCGGATGCCTTCCGGCAGGTCGAGATCGCGCAGTTCCGGCCCGACGAGGCTCGACGTGGTCATGGCTTCGGCCTCGATGACCTCCGCCGCACCGTTCTGCACGGAGTGAACGCCGCGAATGCGCCCACGGCGCACATATTGCAGGATCTTCGAGATCGTCACCGAACGGGGGTTCACATGAGCGTCGATGCCCAGCGTCTTGGTGAATTCGTAGTAGCTGGTGTTGTTGAGCAACGTCAGATTGGCCTCGCAGCCCAGGCGCTTGGCCATGACGGAAGACAGGATGTTGACTTGATCGTCGTTCGTCAGCGCCACCATCAGATCGGCATGTTCGATATCGGCTTCCAGCAATATCTGCTGGTCGAGAGCGGAGCCGTGCAGCACGACCGTACGATCCAGCTGGTCGGCAATGGCGACGGCCCGCTCGCGTGAATTTTCCACCACCTTCACCCGTGCCGTGGACTGGCGCTTTTCGATGGCCGAGGCGACATAGGTACCGATATTGCCGCCGCCCACGATGACGATGCGGCTCGCTGTCGGTTCCTCGTGGCCGAAAATATTCAACGTTCGCCGCACCCGGTCGCTGCGCGCGATGACATAGGCGAGATCGCCGGCGAGCATGGAGTCGGTCGAATGGGGCACGAAAAGTTGGTTCTGCCGCCAGATCCCGACGACGACGGCCGACAGATCCGGGAACAACTCGGACAACTGTCCCAGCGGCGTGTCGATGACCGGGCAATCGTCGTCGCACTCGATGGCAATCATCGTCACCGCTTCGTCGGCAAACTGCACCGCATCGGTCGCGCCTGGAAGGGCGATGCGCCGCAGCACCATCTCGCCAACCTCCACCTCGGGAGAGATGATGACGTCGATGGGCATGTGCTCGCGCGAAAACAGGTCGCCATATTGCGGCAGCAGATATTCCTGTGCCCGCACCCGCGCGACCTTCGTGGGCACGCGAAACAGCGAATGCGCCACCTGACAGGCCATCATGTTGACCTCGTCGTAGAGCGTCACCCCGATGATCATGTCGGCGTCTTCGGCGCCCGCGGCTTCCAGCACGTCCGGTTGCGAGCCGTGGCCGATGAAGCCGCGCACGTCGAGCTGGTCGCGAATGGTCTGGATCAGTGCAGGCGTGTTGTCGATGACGGTGACGTCATTGCCCTCTTGCGCAAGCCGCTCGGCGATGCCGTAGCCGACCTGCCCTGCCCCGCAAATGATGACCTTCATGCGCTATCGCCGGTGTTCGACGCCCGTATGCGGAAATGACCGCCAACAGCGCCTTATAGGCCAAGCGATTTCAATTTGCGATGCAGGGCTGAACGCTCCATCCCGACGAAGTTCGCCGTCTTGGAGATGTTGCCGCCAAAGCGGACGATCTGCGCATCGAGATAGTCGCGCTCGAACCGCTCCCGCGCTTCCCGCAACGGCAGCGACATGATGTGCTCGTCCTCCGAACCGGGCGTCGTCGGCAGCATGTCCGACACTTCCCCCGGCAGCTGGTCCGCCCGGATCGGCCCGTCGTGTTCGCCGCGCGACAGAATCATCAGCCGTTCCACATTGTTGCGGAGCTGGCGCAGGTTGCCGGGCCAGGAATGGGCCTCCAGCACAGCCATCGCGTCCGGCCCGATCTCGCAGGGCGGAATGCCGGTCTGCACCTCGATCTGGTCCATGAAGGCTGCAATCAGGTCGCTGATATCCTCACGACGATCCTCCAGCCCGGGAACCTTCACCGGCACGACGGCGAGGCGGTGGAACAGATCCTGCCGGAAGGCGTCCTGCTCGATCCGTTCCTCCAGATCGAGCGCCGACGACGACAGGACACGCACATCGACCTTGACCTTTTTCGTGCCGTGAACCCGCTCGAACTTCTGCTCCACGAGCACCTTGAGAAACCGGTTCTGTACCTCGCGCGGCATTTCGCCCACTTCGTCGAGGAACAGCGTGCCCAGATGGGCCTCCTCCATCGCGCCGGTCTTCGCCTCGCGCTCCTCGCCCCCTTCGATGCCGAACAGTTCGCTTTCCATCGTATCAGCTGTCATGCCCGCAGCGTTGACAACAACGAACGGTCCTTTTGCGCGGTGCGACGCCTTGTGGATGGCATGGGCGACCGTCTGCTTGCCGGCGCCGGACGGCCCGATCAGCATGACACGCGAATTGGACATGGCCACCTTCTCGATGGTCGAACGCAGCTGGTTCATCGCCAGCGACTTGCCGATCATCTCCGGCATGTCAGGGCTTTTCTTCTCCAGCTGGGCCACCTGCTTGCGCAGACCCGCCGTTTCCAGCGCGCGCTCCGCGATGAGGATCAGCCGGTCGGCCTTGAACGGCTTTTCGATGTAATCGTAAGCGCCCTGCTTGATGGCGGACACCGCCGTTTCGATATTGCCGTGGCCGGAAATGACGACGACCGGCAGGTCCGGGTGCTGGGCGTGGATCACGTCCAGCAGGGCCAGACCCGTCCAGCTTGCTGCCCTGCAGCCAGATGTCGAGAAACACCATGGACGGCTTGCGGTCGTTGATCTCGCCGAGCGCAGCATCGCTGTGGGCAGCGCGGCGGGTTTCGTGGCCCTCGTCTTCGAGCAAGCCCGCCACGAGGTCGCGAATATCCGCCTCGTCGTCGACAATCAGAATATCAGACGCCATTTTCTTGCGTATCTCCCTTGCTTGCAGGTTCGGACGTCACGGCGGGCAGCACGATGCGAACGAGCGCGCCGTGACCCCCGGCCTCGGCATCCGGCGCATCGAGCAACTCGACACTACCGTCATGCTCTTCCAGAATTTTCGAGACGATCGCGAGGCCGAGGCCGGTGCCTTTTTCTCGCGTCGTCATGTAAGGTTCGAGCAGGCGCTGACGGTTCTCCGCGGGCAACCCCTTGCCGTTGTCCAATATCTCGACAATGTGACGTTTCGCGTCCGTGCGGGCGCGAATGATGATCTTCGGCTTCTCGCCTTCGGGGAAATCATACCCTTCGATACCCTCGGTCGCGTTCTTGATGATGTTGCCGAAAACCTGCCCCAGCAGTCGGCCGTCGAACTTTGCCATGAGGGGAGCTTCGCCGAGGTCCACGTCGAAGGAAATCTTCGGATTGCCGACCCGCAACAGGAAGGCTGCCTCCTTCACCGGGCCGGCGAGATCGGCGACCTGCATCTGCGGTTTGGGCATGCGCGCGAAGGAGGAGAACTCGTCGACCATTCGGCCGATATCCTCCACCTGCCGGATGATCGTGTCCGTGCACTGGTCGAACACCTCACGGTCCTCGGTAATGACCTTGCCGTAGCGACGGCGAATACGCTCCGCCGAAAGCTGGATAGGGGTCAGCGGGTTCTTGATTTCATGAGCGATACGTCGCGCCACATCCGCCCATGCCGACGTTCGCTGGGCCACCACCAGGTCCGAAATATCGTCGATCGTCAGCACGTTTGAATGCGCTTTCAAACCATCCCGCTCGACAGTGACCTGCACGTTGAGGGTACGGTCCCGCCCATCGCCGGACAGGGTGATTTGCTCACGATAATCCGTTTTGCCGGAGCGGTTGGCCGCTTCCAACACCGCAGCCAGTTCGGGAGAAACGGTCGAAAGCTGCCGGCCCACGATATCCCCTTCGTCGCTCAACATGAGGTCCGCCGATGAATTGGAGATGGCGATTTCCCCATTCGCTCCGACGCCGACAACGGCTGCGCTGACGCCGGACAGAACGGCTTCGGTGAACCGGCGGCGCGTATCGATCAGTTCCTGCGTCTGCAGAATTTCGGCCCGCTGGCTGCGCAGATCGGCCGTCATGGCGTTGAACGTGTTGGCGAGCGAACGCAGTTCGCCCTCCGATTTCGTCTTCGGAACGGTCACATCGAGGTTGCCCGCCGCCACTTCATCGGCAGCACCGATCAACCGGCGTATAGGCTCCACGAACCTGTCGGCGACCGCGATTCCCATCCATATTGCCGCCAGCAGGATGGTCAGGCAGAGACCGACATACAGAAATGCGAAAGCGATCTGCAAAGGCACCCGGCCGGTCTCGAGGCGCGCGTAGTCCTCGGTTGCCTCCTCCATCAGTTGGATGGAGTTCAACACCGTCGGGTCCACTGCCGTCATCGCGTAGAAGAATGTGGGGCTGGAGAAGTCCTTCAGCAGAAATGCACATGCCGCCAGCGCCTGACGGCGTGGCTGGATGCAGGAAGGCTGCCCGTCCGCGGCCTGTTCCAGCATTTCGGCAGGCGGGTTCGGCAACGAGCTCGACATTGGGTGCGATGGCACCGACCAGCCGCTCACCGCTCGCGGTCATGACATAGGCACCGATCAACCCCCGCGCCCGTGCCTGCCCGGACAGCAGGTTCTGGAACCCGGTCCGATCGAGATCGAACAGCGTCGTGTTCCGGTTCAGGAAAATACCCATATTGACGGTGTGGGTGTTCAGGCTGTCCGTCGCAGCCCGAACGTAACTTTCCGCAACCGAAATCGAATTGTCGACGATGGTGCGCGTTCGCGTATCGAAAATGCGTTCCAGACCCTGATCCAGCGATATGCCTGCAATCAGCGCCACCAGTATCGCGGGAATGGATGCCACCACCCCGAACAGGCCAACGATGCGTATGTGCATGCGCGCGGCGGCCCGCCCCTTGCGCCGCGCACGCAACAGCGCGGAAACTTCTCGACCGACGAGCAACAACATCAGGGCGGTAAACGCCGCATTGATGGACAATATGACGATGATCGTCGTCCGGTCCGGCTCGATGCGCGTCAGACCGAGCAGCACGACGAAGGATGCACCGCTGAGCAACAACGCCAGCAGAACGAACGGAACCGCGAAACGTCGGGCATATCTGACGGAGCCCGACACACCGGCCCTGGAGGACGCGGACGTTCCCTCCCCGGCCATCGCGTTCATCGTCGTGCTTGCCATTGCACCCTCGTGCATCTCGTCGCTTGTGTCCCTGTTGCAACTAATTGTGGCACAAATACCACAAGGTCGTTTAGCCGAACCCTTTGGCAACCGTGATGCCGAGATCACGAATCTTCTTGCGCAGCGTGTTCCGGTTCAGGCCCAACCGTCGCGCCGCCTGAATCTGATTGCCAGCCATCCTGTGCAACACGATGGACAGCAACGGTTTTTCCATCTCGTGCAGCACGTGGCGGTAGATGTCCTCGCGTTCCTGTTCCCCGGTCGTTTCGTCGAGCAACTCCTGCGCGATTTCGGCAACCGCATCGTGCAAACGGGCGCGTGCGGTTTCCGGCCTGTCGCCACCCGTTCGGGTTGCCGGACCGTTCGACAGTTCGGAAGCCACGAGTTCGGCGGTAATGACCTCCTGCGGGTGCAGTGCCACCAGACGTTGAACGAGATTTTCCAGTTCCCGCACATTGCCGGGCCAGGAATGTTCGCGCATCCGGTCGAGCGCACCCTGTTCGAATGTCTTGCGAGGAAGCCCCGTCTCCGCCGTGCGTACCAGGAAGTGGCGGGCGAGGTCCGGCACGTCCTGACCGCGCTCCCGCAAGGCGGGCAAACGCACCGGAACCACGTTCAGGCGGTAGAACAGGTCCTCGCGAAATCGGCCGGCTTCGATGAGGTCTTCCAGCTTCTGATGGGTTGCTGCAACGATGCGCACATCCGTCTTCAGCGGCTTGCGGCCACCCACGGTCGTGTATTCGCCTTCCTGCAAGACGCGCAGCAGGCGCGTTTGCGCCTCGAAGGGCATGTCGCCGATCTCGTCGAGAAACAGCGTACCACCATTGGCCTGTTCGAAACGCCCTTCGGAGCGCGTGTTCGCGCCTGTAAACGCACCTTTCTCATGGCCGAACAGTTCGGACTCGATAAGCTCGCGCGGGATGGCCGCCATGTTGACCGCAACGAACGGGCGTTTTGCACGGCTAGAGAAGTCATGGAGCGCGCGGGCGACGAGTTCCTTGCCGGTCCCGCTCTCCCCGGTAATCATGACCGTCAGATCGGTGCGCGTGGTGCGGGCGATAACGCGAAAAATGTCCTGCATGGCAGGCGACCGGCCAACGAGCGGCATAGGCGGGCCGTCGTCGGCTTCGACTGGAATACCGGTCGGTTCCTTCAGCGCGCGGGCGACGGTATCCACCAGCTCGCGCAGGTCGAACGGTTTTGGCAGATAATCGTACGCGCCCTTTTCCGTAGCGGTTATCGCCGTCATGAACGTGTTCTGGGCGCTCATGACGACGATCGGCAGGTCCGGACGCACCCGCTTCATGGCGGGCAGGACGTCGAAGATGTTCTCGTCCGGCATGACCACGTCGGTCACGACGAGGTCGCCGTCCCCGGCATTCACCCACCGCAGAAGCGTTGCGACGTTGGACGTCGCCCGAACCGTGTGCCCTTCGCGGGCCAAAGCCTGCGTCAGCACCGTACGAATGGCGGCATCGTCGTCGGCAATAAGGATCTCACCCATCGGAGTGGCCTTTCTGTGCGTCGCCGCTTCCGGGCCAGGCCGGAAGGAGAACGGTGAAATCGGTATGCTGTCTGTCGCGGGTGCAGGAGATGACGCCGCCATGGTCGCCCACGATCTTGGCGACGAGCGCCAGTCCCAGCCCGGACCCGTTCTGCTTCGATGAAATGAACGGGTCGAACATCAGATCGTGCAGGTCTTCGGGAACGCCGGGGCCGTTGTCGCGCACCGTCAGCGAAATGGGCAACGATACGCGGTGCTTCGACCCGGGGGCCGCCACGCGAATGCCGGGGCGGAACGCCGTCAGCATGGTCAGCGTGCGCTCGGTGCCCCCGTTCATCGCTTCGCAGGCGTTCTTCACCAGGTTGAGGAAGACCTGAATGAGTTGATCCCGGTTGCCATAAACCGGCGGCAGGGATGGGTCATAGAGTTCCACGATGGCGATATCCCGTGCAAAGCCCTGCCGGGCCACGTTCAACACATGGTCGAAGACGGAGTGGATGTTGACCTGATCGCGCACGATCGGGCGCTCGTTGGAGAACACCTCCATGCGATCGACCAGCCGCACGATGCGGTCGGTCTCTTCCGTGATGAGACGCGTCAGCGCTCGCTCGTCTTCCCCTAGCGCATGTTCCAGCAACTGCGCCGCCCCGCGAATGCCGGACAACGGGTTCTTGATCTCGTGCCCGAGCATCGCTGCAAGCCCGGTGACGGTGCGCGCCGCACCACGGTGGTGCAGCTGGTTGTCGAGCGCGGCGGCAAAGGTGCGCACCTGCAGCATGACCATGAGCGTGCCGGGCGTGTCGCCGAACGGAGCGACATAAATGTCCATCCATCGCTCGCCGCCCAGCCTGGGCGACGACAGGTCGACCTTGTATTCGTTGACCGGTGCGAGGGTCGTTCGCACCTGTTTCACCAGTGCCAGCGCGGGCGAATTTCGCGCTATATAGTGGGACAGGGTTCGCTTCTGCAGAACGGCGGCACTCGTGCTGAAAAACACCTCCGCCGCCGCGTTGACGAGATCGAACCTGTCATCCGCGTTAAGCGTGAAGACCGGGTGCGGCAGAGCGTTGAGAAGGGCCGTGTTCGAATCGTTCACGCCGCAACCGCCACGCGTGAGCCGTCGAAAGACGACGACAACGCCCGCAACACGTGCGCCGGATCGGTGGAACCCATGATGGACTTGCGCATCGCCTCATAAGCCGACCGGTCCGCCAGATGGGCGCTGTACCAATCGATATGTTTACGTGCGTTGCGGGTGCCCAGTTCGGCGCCGTAGTGGGAGACGATCGCCTCGTAATGATCGCAGACGAGGTCGCGCAGGTTGGTGCCCGTGGGCGCGCTTCGTGGGACCTCACCATCCAAACCTGCACCGATGACACCCGGCAACCAGGGCGCGCCGTAGCTCGCCCGTCCGATCATCACGCCATCCGCGCCGGAAAGTTCCAATGCGCGCGATGCGGTCTCCCTGTCGCGGATATCGCCGTTCACGATGACGGGAATTGAAACGGCATTCACCACATCGGCAACTGACGCCCAGTCCGCATGACCTTTGTAGAACTGGTCCCGCGTACGCCCGTGAACCGTCAACATCGAGACCCCGAAAGCTTCTGCCCGCCGGGCGAGGTCGGGGGCGTTGATGGTCTCTCGGCTCCAGCCGAGACGCATCTTGAGCGTTACCGGAACGTCGACCGAGGAGACGACGGCGTCGATAAGCGTTGCGGCGTGATCGAGATCGCGCATGAGCGCCGAACCGGAATATCCGTTCGTGACCCGTTTGGACGGACAACCCATATTGATGTCGATGATGGACGCGCCGTCGTCTGCCGCCATGCGTGCGGCCAGCGCCATCCAATGGGCCTCGCGCCCGGCGATCTGCACCATATGAATGGGAATGTCGGCGGCTTTGGCCTTCAGAACCATTTCGTCCTGCCCGGTCAGCAGGGCCTCGCTCGCTACCATCTCCGATACGACCATGCCCGCGCCGAACTGCCAGGCGATCTTTCGGAACGGAGCATCGCTCACCCCCGACATGGGTGCCAGAAACGCCCTGTTGCGCAGCGCCAGGGAACCAATGCGGAGGGGTGCGTCAGCCGGGAATGTCGAATTGTTCCTCATGCCTGTTTGATAGGCAGACCCGTGCGGAGCCGCAAGCCGGAATCCGATCGGCGGTGCTACGCTTGCGCCACGATCGACGATCTGCAACGCAGGTTGCATGAGTGAAACAGCGGAACTCGAAGCACGGCATTGCGTGGCGGTCATCGTCGCGGCAGGGCGCGGGACGCGCGCTGGCGGCAACGGGCCGAAGCAATATGAACGCATCGGAGGCATGTCCGTGCTGGCTCGCGCGCTGGCTCCGTTTCAGGCATGCAATGCCGTCAACGACATTGTCACCGTCATTCATGCAGACGATGCTGACTTGTATCACCGCGCCTTGGCCTCGACGGCCCGACTGCAACCGTCCGTAACAGGCGGAGCTACGCGACAGGCTTCCGTTCTGGCAGGTTTACGGGCGGCCGAGGCAATCGGTGCGACCCACGTTCTTATCCACGATGCGGCGCGTCCGTTTCTGCCGGTCGACACACTGGATCGACTGATCGCCGCACTCGTGGACCACGATGCCGTCGTTCCCGCCCTCCCCGTCAACGATACGCTTCGCCGCTCGACACAGGCGGGTCTTGAAACGGTCCCGCGCGAGAACCTGTTCGCGGCGCAGACCCCGCAGTGTTTCCGGCTCGCTCCCCTCCTGTCCGCCCACGAGGCCGCGGCAGCCGCAGGCCGCAGCGACCTGACCGATGATGCCGCAGTTGCTGAATGGGCCGGTTTGCCGGTGACCCTAGTGGAAGGCCACCCCGACAACATCAAACTGACCACGGAGGCTGACATGAACCGTGCGCGCGACCGAACGGCAGTTCCCGACATACGGGTAGGCCACGGCTACGATACCCACCGCCTCGTTGCCGGAACCCGCATCACGCTGTGCGGTGTCGAGATCGCGCACGATATGGCTCTCGACGGCCATTCCGACGCGGATGTGGGCCTGCACGCACTGACCGATGCACTGCTCGCCACGATCGGTGCGGGCGACATCGGCGACCATTTCCCCCCGAGCGACCCGCAGTGGAAAGACGCGGCGTCCGACCGGTTTCTCGCCCATGCCTGCAAGCTAGTGCGCGCCGAAAGAGCCACCCTGACCCATTGCGATGTGACCCTGCTGTGCGAACGCCCGAAAATCGGCCCGCACAAGGCGGCGATGCGGGCCCGGATCGCATCCATCTGCGATGTGGACGCCAACAGGGTGTCCGTGAAGGCGACGACGAACGAGGAAGTCGGCTTCATCGGGCGCGAAGAAGGGATCGTCGCCCTTGCAACTGCAACCGTCGTGTTCCCGTCGTGACGGCAGCCGACGTTCTGGAGAACGCCCGGGCTCGGTGTGTCGTCATCTCGACGGCGGAATCCTGCACCGGTGGGCTTATCGCCGCTGCGCTGACGGACATTGCGGGTTCCTCGGCGGCGTTCGACCGTGGTTTCGTCACCTATTCCAACGCTGCGAAGACGCAAATGCTTGCCGTGCCTACCGCGATGATCGAAAGGCTAGGCGCAGTCTCAGCCGAAGTCGCCGAGGCCATGGCGATCGGCGCGTTGAAGGGCTCGAATGCCGGGCTCTCCGTGGCCGTTACCGGCATCGCAGGACCGGGTGGCGGAACGGACGCGAAACCGGTGGGCCTCGTCTATATCGCTTCCGCCATGACGGGACGGAGCACGATCGTGCAGGAATACCGGTTTGCCGATACCCTTGGCAGCGACGCATCTCGCAGCCAGATCCGGGAGGAAACTGTGCGGCAGGCACTCGACATGCTCGCGCGTCAGCTCGACGGTATGGAGGTGGTGGACGGTCCGTAAATCGTATCTGCGCGCTGGCGAAATGCCCCCACGACCCGGGCGAATGCCCGGTCGAAGACGCTGCCCATCAACATGGCCAGAGCGCGGCTCTTGAACGCGTAATCCAAGCGAAAATCGACGTCACAGACGTTCGGTGCGACCGGGATGAACGTCCAGTTGTTTTCCAGATACTGGAACGGGCCGTCAATGTAGCTGACATCGATCTTCAAATCGTCAGGGCGCAGGATGACGCGAGTGCTGAATGTCTCGTTGACAGCCTTGTAGCCAACGCTCATCCGCGCCTCGATGATCTCACGACCCTTGCGTTCCCGTTGGGATAGAATGGCCAAAGCGCTGCAGAGCGGCACGAATTCGGGGTATTTTTCCACATCGGCCACAAGATCGAACATGGCTTGTGCGGAATGGTTGATCCGCTCGACTGTCTCGACCTTCGGCATCGTTCAGGCAGCAGCAAGTTTGGTCTGGCGCGCCTCGACGAGCGCCGCGAAATCTTCGTCCGCATGGTAGGACGATCGGGTCAACGGGCTGGACGAGACCAGCAGGAAACCCTTCGCGCGGGCAGACGTGGCGTAGGATGCAAATTCGTCCGGCGTGACGAAGTGGCTGACCGCGTGGTGTTTCTTGGTCGGCTGGAGATATTGTCCGATGGTGAGAAAATCGACATCCGCCACGCGCAGATCGTCCATCAGCTGCAGAACTTCGTTCCGCGTTTCGCCCAAACCGACCATGATGCCCGACTTGGTGAACATGCCGGCATCAAGTTCTTTCACCCGTTCCAGCAGCCGCATCGAATGGTAGTAGCGAGCGCCGGGCCGAACGGTCAGGTAGTTGGACGGCACGGTTTCCAGATTGTGATTGAAGACGTCGGGCCGTGCTTCGACGACGATTTCCAGCGCACCGTCCTTGCGCAGAAAATCGGGGGTCAGAACTTCGATGGTCGTTGCGGGTGATTGAAGGCGGATGGCCTCGATCGTCGCCGCCATATGTCGCGCACCACCATCGGCCAGGTCGTCTCGGTCCACCGAAGTGACGACGACATGGCGAAGCCCGAAGGTCGCGACCGCATCGGCCACGCGGCGCGGTTCATCCGCATCGAGCGCCTTCGGCATGCCCGTGCGGACGTTGCAGAAGGCACAGGCGCGGGTGCACGTGTCACCCATGATCATCATGGTGGCGTGCTTCTTCGACCAGCATTCCCCGATATTGGGGCAGCCGGCCTCTTCGCAAACCGTTACCAGCCCGTTGTCGTGCACCGTTCGGCGCGTCTGTTCGAAAACCGGGCTGGTGGCGGCGCGCACCCGGATCCAGTCCGGCTTCTTCAGCACGGTCTGGTCCGGTTTGTGGGCCTTTTCCGGATGGCGAAGAGCCCGCGCGGTCGCGGGCTGCTGCCAGAGTGTCGAGCAGGTTCACCAAGGCAAACCGCCTTTCAGACCTTCCGAACCGCTTACTTGCGACCGGCAACCGCGCGGTAGACGGCGATCAGGATGCAAGCACCGATGATGGCGACGATGCTCTGAATGATCCAGCTTCCGCCCGTCGTGTAGATGCCGAGCAGGCTGAGTATGAAGTTCAGCGCCATGGCACCCACGATGCCCACGATGATGTTCATGAGCAGGCCCATATCGGCTTTCATGATTTTCTCCGCGATGAAGCCCGCAATACCACCGAGAATGATGGTCATAATAATACCAATGCCGGTCATGAAATTTCCTTTCGATTGAAACAGGGACGTTGATGCCCGCCATGCGCCCTAAAAGCACTGTTGAGGCTTTAGTTCCAGAAAAAACCACTGGTTTACGCAGGTTCCGCCACGGCAACGCCGCCCGGCAATTCCGCAGCCACGAGTGTGACGCTCTCTCCACAGCCGCACGCCGACGTCTGGTTGGGGTTGTTGAACACGAAACCGGACCGCAATTTCGTCACCTCGTAGTCCATGTTCGTACCGAGCAGGAACAGCATTGCCTTCGGGTCGATGAACACCGCGGCACTTCCGGCCTCGACGCGGTCGTCCCCCGCCGCGGCTTCCCGCGCGAGATCGACCGTGTATTCCATGCCCGCGCAGCCGCCGTTCTTCACGCCGACGCGAATGCCCAAAGCTTGACCTTCATTGTTGGCAACGATTTCCTCGACCCGCTCGATGGCCGCAGGCGTCAACGTGAGGATGGCAAAACGGGACACTGTATCTCCATCGGTTTTCGGCTTGTGACTTCAAGATACGGTTCCCGTTCGGTTTCTTCAATGCCCTCGCGATCGGGCTGACAAGAACGGGCCGCAGTTACCTCGCCTATCGGCCTGCCCGGTGCTACCGCTCAACCTCAACACCGCGAGCACCCCGCACCATGAACCTGTCGCGCCTCCAAATGTTGGCCTATGCCCTGCCGGCCATGCCGTTGGCCGCACTCACACTGCCGCTCTATTCGTTCGTACCGACATTCTATGCCGAATCCCTCGGTATTCCGTTGGCACTCATCGGAACGACGCTGCTCATCGTGCGCCTGTTCGATGCGGTGAACGACCCTCTGATTGGCTGGTTTGCCGACAGGCTTCGTCCCGGTTTCGGCCGCAGACGGACTTGGTTTCTGGCATCCGTGCCGCTCGTCATTCTCGGTTCGTGGAACGTGCTTTGGCCGCCGGCAGACGCGACCGCGTGGCATCTCGGCATGTGGTCCATCGTCCTGTCGATCGGCTATACCGGCTGCATTCTGCCCTTGTCCGCCTGGGGAGCGGAACTGGCGACCGGGTACAGGGAGCGGTCGCAAATCGCCGGTTGGCGGGAGGGCATGACGCTGGTGGGCACGCTGGTTGCAACCGCCGTTCCCGTGGCAATCGGTTGGCAGAACGCGGGCGAGATGCACGGATTGGCCGTGTTGGCGATCATGATCGCCGTGGCTCTGCCGATATTCGCGCTGCTGACCGTGTGGCAGGTGCCGGAACCGCGAGAGCATTCCGTCAACCGCGTGAACTTGCGCGAGGGCGTGGGCCATCTGATCGGCAACAAACCGTTCCTGCGACTGGCCGCTGCGTTCTTTCTGAATGGCTTCGGCAACGCGATTGCGGCGACGCTTTTCCTGCTGTTCTGCTCCGCTCGTCTGGGGTTGACCGACCTGCGTGGCCCGTTCCTGTTCGTCTACTTTCTGGCAGGCGTCATCAGTATTCCGTTCTGGACGTGGCTATCGGGGCGCATATCGAAACATCGCGCCTGGTGCACGGCGATGCTGCTGGCGATGGTGTTCTTCGCCCCCGCCCCGTTTCTTCCGGAGGGATCCGTCTACGGGTTCGGTGCCGTCTGCCTGCTGTCCGGCCTGATGCTGGGGGCCGACATCGCTCTGCCCCCGTCCATGCAGGCCGACGTCATCGATGTGGACACGGCCCGTTCCGGCGAGCAACGCTCCGGGCTTGTATTTCGCGCTGTGGAGCATGACCACGAAACTGTCGCTGGCCTTTGCGGCATTCGTTGCGTTCGGCTTGCTGGCGGCATTCGGTTTTTCCGCCGACGCACCGGAAACCTCCACGCAGGCGGGCATCGCGGCTCTGGCCTTCACCTACGGGTTCGGCCCGATACTGCTGAAGATCCCCGCCGTCGCCCTCATGTGGTCGTTCCCGCTCGGTCGGCGGGAAGTGGAGGAATTGCGGTCCACAATCGACGCCGCCGAACGGGCGCGCTAGAACTGTCGCAAAGCACGCGCCGGAACGCCATCCATGCCCGCCAAACCATCCATCATCGACGCCATCGGCAACACGCCGCTCATTCGCCTGAACAAGGTTTCCGACGAGACCGGCTGTGAAATTCTCGGCAAGGCGGAGTTCATGAACCCCGGTCAGAGCGTGAAGGACCGCGCGGCGCTGTCGATCATTCGCGACGCCGAACGCAACGGGCGCATCAGGCCCGGCGGGATCATCGTAGAAGGCACGGCGGGCAACACCGGCATCGGCCTCGCCATGGTCGGCAACGCCCTCGGCTATCGCTCGGTCATCGTCATCCCCAGTTCCCAGAGCCAGGAAAAGAAGGACGCGATCCGCGCTTTCGGAGCCGAACTGGTGGAGGTGCCGCCCGCGCCCTACAAGAACCCGAACAACTACGTGCGCCTGTCCGGTCGTCTGGCCGAGCAGCTTGCACGAGACACGCCGGAAGGCGCGATCTGGGCGAACCAGTTCGACAACACAGCCAACAAGCAAGCCCATATCGAAACGACCGGACCCGAAGTCTGGGAACAGACCGGAGGCGAAATAGACGGCTTCATCTGCGCGGTCGGTTCCGGCGGCACGCTGGCCGGCATGGCGGACTATCTGCGTTCGAAGAAGCCGAAGGTGAAGATCGGACTGGCGGACCCGGAGGGGGCAGCGCTGTTCAACTACTACGCCCACGGGGAACTGAAATCGTCCGGCGACTCGATTTCCGAAGGTATCGGTCAGGGGCGTATCACGGAGAACCTCGAAGGCCTCGAAGTCGACTATCCCTACCAGATTCCGGACGCCGAGGCCCTGCCCTATGTGTTCGATCTGATGCAGAACGAGGGTCTGTGCCTGGGTGGCTCGTCGGGTATCAACATCGCCGGCGCGGTCCGGATGGCGCGCGATCTCGGCCACGGCCACACCATCGTGACCATCCTGTGTGACTACGGCACCCGCTATCAGGCCAAACTGTTCAACCCGGAGTTCCTGCGGTCAAAGAACCTGCCCGTTCCAGCGTGGATGGAAGCTGGCGCACCGGCGTTCAACATTCCGTTCGAGGTCACATGAACCCTTTTCTGGTCGACCCCGACTGGCTGTTCGAGCGCCTGGAAGACGACGGCATCTCGATCGTCGACGCATCCTGGTACCTGCCGGACATGAAGCGCGACGGCCGTGCCGAATACGATGCCGCGCATATTCCCGGCGCGGTCTTCTTCGACCTCGACCAAATCGTCGATGCGGGTTCGAACCTTCCCCACACGCTTCCGGACGCCGACACCTTCGCGCGCATGGTGGGTAAACTCGGCATCTCCGATACCGACACGATCGTCGTCTATGACGGCTCCGGCCTGTTTTCTGCCGCCCGCGTCTGGTGGATGTTCCGCACCTTCGGCGCTGCGAAAGTCGTCATTCTGGACGGCGGATTTCCTGCATGGGTCGAGGCACGTTTGCCAGTCGAGAGCGGTTCCGCCCCGCTCTATCCGGCCTTGTTCAAGGCCGCCTCCAACGATAGGGCGGTCGCGTCGTTCGACGCCATGCGCCAACTGGTCGACGACGGCGAGCACGCCATACTCGACGCCAGACCGGCAGGTCGATTCAGCGGTGCGGTGCCCGAGCCAAGGGCTGGCATGCGGTCCGGCCACATGCCGGGCGCGACGTCCCTTCCGGTCGCCGCGCTTGTCGACAATGGAAAGCTGCTTTCTCCGGCCGCATTGCAAGCGCGTTTCGATGCAGCAGGTATCGACCTGACCCGACCCGTTGTCACGACATGCGGCTCCGGGGTCACCGCCGCCATCATCACGCTAGCGTTGGAAACCCTCGGCGCGCGCGATCATCGCCTGTACGACGGGTCTTGGGCAGAATGGGGCGGACGGAGCGATACGTCGGTCGAAACCGGCTGACGCTCGGACCAGCCGCAATCAGCGGCTGTGATTGTCGAACGTGGCAACCTGCGTGACGTGATCGCGCACATAGACACCGGGGCGACCGTCGACGCGGGCATACAGATCGATCACGTCCTGATTGATCATGCGAAAGCAACCACTCGAGGCCGCCTTTCCGATCGAATGTGGCTTGTTCGTACCGTGGATGCGGTAGAGCGTGTCCTTGCCGCCCTTGAACAGATACATGGCGCGTGCGCCGAGCGGGTTCGACGGCGAACCCTCCAGCCCTTCGGCATATTTGGCGTATTCCGGATGACGCTCGATCATTTCGGCAGGCGGCGTCCAGGTCGGCCATTTCTGCTTCCACTGCATCCGGGCGTTGCCGGTCCAATCATGGCCTTCCTTGCCCACGGCAATCCCGTAGCGCATGGCCAACCCATTGGGCTGAACGAAATAGAGGAACTTGGCGTTGGCATCGATCACGATGGTGCCCGCTGGCTCCTGACCGAAATACCGCACCTGCTGGCGCAGGAACTTGCTGTTCATCTTCTGGTAGTCGAAAGCCTCCACCGACACGTCCCCGTCGAGCTTGGCCGCATAGGCATACGCGTAATCGACGGTTTCGGTTGGCGTTCTGGCGGCAAGAATGCTGTCACGGGTGCGATAACTGCTATCGTAGTCGGGAGACCGCGAGCTGACAGCGGGCAAAACGTTTAGCGCTGCATAACCGCTCGTGGACGAAATGGACGTGCAACCGGACGCCACGGATAGTCCGCCAATGGCGCAGGTCATTGCGAAAAAACGGATCGACATGGAGTCTCCAGACAGGTTGCCGTTGGTCGAAATGACCCTGCGGGCGTTGCACTCATGTAGCATGCATCCGAAGAAAGTGGCCAAAAGCCGACCTGGTTTCCTTCAGGCGGCTCGGTATTTCCTAAAGAATGGTAAATGGGCAACAAAAAAGCCGCCGGAAAACTCCGGCGGCTTTTGTTGTTTCGCGGAAGGCTCCGCCTATTCGGCAGCTTCGCTTTCCGTCATGTCGGCAAGCATGGCAGCTTCCGCTTCCTGCACCTTGCGCTGTTCCTCGATGATGAGGTCATCGCGCGAATTGGCGATGCGGCGAACCTGGTTCATCACGCCGCCGGTACCGGCCGGGATGAGACGGCCCACGATGACGTTTTCCTTCAAGCCTTCCAGCGTGTCCGACTTGCCGGCGACAGCCGCTTCCGTCAGCACCCGCGTCGTTTCCTGGAACGATGCGGCAGAGATGAACGACCGCGTCTGCAGCGACGCCTTCGTGATGCCCAGCAGAACGGGATCGCCGGTCGCGGGCTTGCGGCCCTCTTCCACCAGCTTCTCGTTCATCAGGTCCATCTCGATACGGTCCATCTGCTCGCCGCGCACAAGACCGGACTCGCCAGCGTCGACGATTTCGATCTTCTGCAGCATCTGGCGAACGATCACCTCGATGTGCTTGTCGTTAATGCCCACACCCTGCAAGCGGTAGACCTCCTGCACCTCGTCCACGAGATAGGACGCGAGAGCCTCCACACCCTTGATTGCGAGAATGTCGTGCGGCGCCGGGTTGCCGTCGAGGATGTAGTCCCCCTTCTCGATCGGGTCGCCGTCCTGATGGTGGAACGGTTTGCCTTTCGGGATGAGATATTCCACCTGCTCGACGCCGTTGGCCGCGTCTTCCGCAGTCGGGTCGATATGGATGCGACGCTTGTTCTTATAATCGCGGCCATAGCGGATGTTGCCGTCGATCTCGGCGATCACAGCGGCATCCTTCGGACGCCGCGCTTCGAACAATTCCGCCACCCGTGGCAAACCACCGGTGATGTCCTTGGTCTTTGCGCTTTCCAGCGGAACACGCGCCAGCACGTCACCGGCCTTCACGTCCGCACCGGGCTCGACCGACAGGATCGCATCGACCGACAGCAGGAAGCGGGAATCGCCACCATGCTCCAGCGTCTGCACGTCTCCATCCTTGCCCATGACGGCAAGCGCAGGGCGAAGGTCCGCACCGCGCGGGTTCGTGCGCCAGTCGATCACCTGACGTTTGGTGATGCCGGTGTTTTCGTCCGCACTTTCGTTGATGGACACACCTTCGAGCAGGCTTTCGTATTCCACCGTGCCGCTGACGGGCGTGAGGATCGGACGCGTGTAGGGATCCCACTCGGCCAGACGCTGGCCCTGCGAAACCTTGTCGCCCTCGTCCACGTGCAGGCGCGAACCGTAGGTCACGCGGTGCACGGCACGCTCGTTGCCCTGATCGTCCATGATGAGGACGGCCATGTTGCGGCCCATCGCCATCAGGCGACCGTCGGAATCGCGCACCACGTTGCGGTTGCGGATCTGCACGTTGCCTTCGTAGCTGGCTTCGATGAAGGACGAGTCCGCCACCGTTGCCGCGCCACCGATGTGGAACGTCCGCATCGTCAGCTGCGTACCCGGCTCACCGATGGACTGGGCGGCGATGACGCCGACAGCCTCACCCATGTTGACCGGCGTGCCGCGGGCAAGATCGCGCCCGTAGCACGTGCCGCAAATGCCCGTGCGGGTTTCGCAGGTCAGCGCGGAGCGGATTTTCACCGACTTGATACCGGCATCGTCGATCAGCGCAACGTCCGGCTCTTCGATCGACTGACCGGCTTTCACCAGCACATCGCCCGTTTCCGGATGCTTGATGTCTTCGGCCGACGCACGGCCCACGATACGCTGACCGAGGGACGCGACCAGCTGGCCCGCATCCATGATCGCCTGCATCGTCAGACCATTGGTCGTGCCGCAATCGGTTTCGTTGATGATGCAATCCTGCGCAACATCCACGAGACGACGGGTCAGATAACCGGAGTTGGCGGTCTTCAACGCCGTATCGGCCAGACCCTTACGGGCACCGTGGGTGGAGTTGAAGTACTCCATCACGGTCAGGCCTTCCTTGAAGTTCGAGATGATCGGCGTCTCGATGATCTCGCCCGACGGCTTGGCCATCAGGCCGCGCATACCGGCAAGCTGCTTCATCTGCGCTGGCGAACCACGCGCACCGGAGCGGCTCATCATGTAAACCGAGTTCATCTGCTTCTGGCGGCCGTTCTCGTCGAACTGGATCGCCTGAAGACCGTTCATCATCTCATCGGCAACCTTGTCGCCGCACTTGGCCCAGGCATCGACGACCTTGTTGTACTTCTCGCCCTGCGTGATGAGACCGTCGGAATACTGCTGTTCGAATTCCTTGGCCAGCGCCTGCGTTTCCGCAGACCATGCCTTCCTTGGTGTCCGGGATCACCATGTCGTCCATGCCGAACGAAATGCCGGCCTTGCACGCATGGGTGAAGCCGAGCTTCATGATCTGGTCGGCGAAGATGACCGTGTCCTTCTGACCGCACTTGCGATAGACGGTGTCGATCATCGCGGAGATGTTCCGCTTGGTCATTTCCTGGTTGACGATGTCGTAGGAAACGCCCGCGCGCTTGGGCAGAAGTTCGCCCATCAGCATGCGGCCAGGCGTCGTTTCCACCGTTTCGCTGAACGGCTCGCCGTTCTCGTCGAGACCCTTGAAGCGACCCTTGATCTTGGAATGAACCGTGACCGCGCCGGTATCCAGCGCGTGCTGCAGTTCGCCCAGATCGGAGAAGGCCATGCCCTGCCCCGGCTCGTTTTCCGCCTCGATCGACAGATAGTAGAGACCCAGCACGATATCCTGCGACGGCACGATGATCGGCTGACCGTTGGCCGGGTGCAGGATGTTGTTGGTGGACATCATCAACACGCGCGCTTCCAGCTGGGCTTCCAGCGAAAGCGGCACGTGAACGGCCATCTGGTCGCCGTCGAAGTCGGCGTTGAACGCCGCGCAGACGAGCGGATGCAGATGGATGGCCTTGCCCTCGATCAGCACGGGCTCGAAAGCCTGAATGCCGAGGCGGTGAAGCGTCGGTGCGCGGTTCAGCAGCACCGGATGTTCGCGGATCACCTCGTCGAGAATATCCCAGACTTCGGGCTTCTCTTTCTCGACCAGCTTCTTGGCCTGCTTGACGGTGGAGGAATAACCCTTCGCGTCGAGCCGCGCATAGATGAACGGCTTGAACAGCTCGAGCGCCATCTTCTTGGGCAGGCCGCACTGGTGCAGTTTCAGTTCCGGACCGACCACGATGACCGAACGGCCGGAATAGTCGACGCGCTTGCCGAGCAGGTTCTGACGGAAACGGCCCTGCTTGCCCTTCAGCATATCGGACAGGGACTTCAGCGGACGCTTGTTGGCACCCGTGATCGTGCGGCCACGACGGCCGTTGTCGAACAGCGCATCGACGGATTCCTGCAACATGCGCTTTTCGTTGCGGATGATGATGTCCGGCGCGCGCAGTTCCATGAGCCGCTTGAGGCGGTTGTTGCGGTTGATGACGCGACGATACAGATCGTTCAGGTCGGACGTGGCAAAACGGCCACCATCCAGCGGCACCAGCGGGCGCAGGTCCGGCGGGATGACCGGAATGGTCTTCATGATCATCCATTCCGGGCGGTTGCCGGAATCGAGGAAGGCTTCCGCCGTTTTCAGTCGCTTCGACAGCTTCTTGTATTTCAGCTCCGACGTGGTCGCGGCGATCTCTTCGCGGATCGTGTTGACCAGCTTCTCCAGATCGAGACCGGACAGCATTTCGTGAATGGCTTCCGCACCGATCATCGCGGTGAAAGCGTCCTCGCCATACTCTTCCTGCGCGATCATGTGCTCTTCTTCGGACAGCAACTGGTACTGGCCGAGCGGCGACAGGCCGGGTTCGGTGACCACGAAGTTCTCGAAATACAGAACCCGTTCCAGATCCTTCAACGTCATGTCGAGCAGCAGCCCGATGCGCGACGGCAGGGATTTCAGGAACCAGATGTGGGCAACCGGCGATGCCAGATCGATATGGCCCATCCGCTCGCGCCGAACGCGCGACAGCGTGACCTCGACGCCGCATTTCTCGCAGATAATACCCTTGTATTTCATGCGCTTGTATTTGCCGCACAGGCATTCGTAGTCCTTGATCGGACCGAAAATACGCGCGCAGAACAAGCCATCCCGCTCCGGCTTGAACGTACGGTAATTGATCGTTTCTGGCTTCTTGATCTCACCGAAGGACCAGGAGAGAATCTTCTCCGGCGACGCGATGGAAATGCGGATCTGGTCGAAAGTCTGCGCCACGACCTGTGGATTGAAGAGATTCATGACCTCATGGTTCATGTCGTCTGTCTCCTTGGGCTTGTCAGCCCGCTGTGGTGCCGGGAGGGGCACCCGAAAATCTTGCTGTGGTCAGGGCGTGCCGCCGGGCACGCCCCGTAATGGTGGCTACTCGGCTGCATCCTGGAACTGGAAGTCGTCGTCGTCCCCGCTGTCGTCCTCGATCTCCGCCTTGGAGTTTTCGAGTTCGACGGAAAGGCCGAGCGAACGGATTTCCTTCACCAGCACGTTGAACGATTCAGGAATGCCGCTTTCGAACGTGTCGTCGCCGCGCACGATGGATTCGTAAACCTTCGTGCGACCGGCCACATCGTCCGACTTGACGGTCAGCATTTCCTGCAACGTGTACGCCGCGCCATAGGCTTCGAGCGCCCACACCTCCATCTCGCCGAAGCGCTGTCCGCCGAACTGCGCCTTACCACCGAGCGGCTGCTGGGTGACGAGGGAGTATGGACCGATGGAACGGGCGTGGATCTTGTCGTCGACCAGGTGATGGAGCTTGAGCATGTAGATGTAGCCCATCGTCACCTGGCGGTCGAACTGTTCGCCCGTGCGACCATCGTAAAGCGTGGACTGGCCGGAACCGTTCAGCCCCGCCTCTTCCAGCATTTCCACGATGTCCGGCTCGTGCGCACCGTCGAAGACCGGCGTTGCAATGCGCACGCCCGTCTTGATCTGATCGGCCAGCATGATGACGGAATCGTCGTCATAACGGCGCACCGGCTCGTTGCGGTCGTTTTCGGGATAAATCTTTTCCAGCTCGCCACGCAGCGGCGCGATGTTTCCGTCCTTGTCATAGACTTCCAGCATCTTGCCGATCTTGTGGCCCATGCCTGCGCAGGCCCAGCCAAGGTGGGTTTCCAGAATCTGCCCCACATTCATGCGCGAAGGCACGCCGAGCGGGTTCAGCACGATATCGGCATGGGTGCCGTCTTCGAGGAACGGCATGTCCTCGATCGGCATGATGCGGGAAACCACACCCTTGTTGCCATGGCGTCCGGCCATCTTGTCGCCAGGCTGCAGCTTGCGCTTGATGGCCACGAAAACCTTGACCATCTTCATCACGCCGGGCGGCAACTCGTCCCCGCGCTGCAACTTCTCGACCTTGTCCATGAAGCGCGCCTGAAGCTGGCCTTTGGACTCGTCGTACTGACCGCGCAGAGCCTCGATCGTGCCCTGCAATTTCTCGTCGTCGACGGCGAACATCCACCACTGGCTGCGGGGATACTCCTCCATCCCGTCGGCCGTGATCTTGGTGCCTTTCTTGAAGCCCTTCGGCCCCGCAATACCGTCCTTGCCTTTCAACAATTCCTGCAAGCGGCCATAGACGTTGCGGTCGAGGATCGCCTGTTCGTCGTCGCGGTCCTTCGCCAGAGTTTCGATTTCCTCGCGCTCGATGGCCATCGCGCGCTCGTCCTTCTCGATGCCGTGGCGGTTGAACACACGCACTTCCACCACGGTGCCGAAAGCACCCGGTGACATGCGCAGCGAGGTGTCGCGCACATCGGACGCCTTTTCACCGAAGATGGCGCGGAGCAGTTTCTCCTCCGGCGTCATCGGGCTCTCGCCCTTCGGCGTGATCTTGCCGACGAGAATGTCGCCCGGCCCAACCTCGGCACCGATATAGGTGATGCCGGCCTCATCGAGATTCTTCAGCGCCTCTTCCGAGACGTTGGGAATATCGCGCGTAATTTCTTCCGGACCAAGCTTCGTGTCCCGCGCCATCACCTCGAATTCTTCGAGGTGGATGGACGTGAACACGTCGTCGCGCACGATGCGCTCGGACAGCAGGATGGAGTCCTCGAAGTTGTAGCCGTTCCAAGGCATGAACGCGACGAGCACGTTGCGGCCAAGCGCCAGATCGCCAAGATCGGTCGATGGACCGTCCGCGATAATATCGCCCTTGTTCAGCACGTCGCCGACGCGAACCAGCGGACGCTGGTTGATACAGGTCGACTGGTTGGAGCGCTGGAACTTCTGCAAGCGATAGATATCGACGCCGGGCTTGCCGGGGTCGAGCTGACCGGTCGCGCGCACCACGATACGGGTGGCGTCCACCTGATCGACGATGCCCGCCCGACGCGCACCGATGGCAGCGCCGGAATCCCGAGCCACGATCGGCTCCATGCCCGTTCCCACGAACGGGGCTTCGGCGCGCACCAGAGGCACGGCCTGACGCATCATGTTCGCGCCCATCAGCGCGCGGTTGGCATCGTCGTTTTCCAGGAACGGAATGAGTGCCGCAGCGACCGAAACCAGCTGTTTCGGCGACACGTCCATCAGATCGATTTCCGCAACCGGGTGCATCTGCACGTCACCGGCTTCACGCGCGATAACGAGATCGTTCACGAACGAACGGTTTTCATCCAATGGCGCGTTCGCCTGAGCGACCGTGTATTTCGCCTCTTCCATGGCGGACAGATAAACAACCTCGTCCGTCACCCTGCCATCGAGCACCTTGCGATACGGGCTTTCGATGAAGCCGTACTTATTGATCCGCGCGAAAGTCGCCAGCGAGTTGATGAGACCGATGTTCGGCCCTTCCGGCGTTTCGATGGGGCAGATACGTCCGTAATGGGTCGGGTGCACGTCGCGCACTTCGAAGCCTGCCCGTTCGCGGGTCAGACCGCCCGGGCCAAGCGCCGAAAGGCGGCGTTTGTGCGTGATTTCCGACAGCGGGTTCGTCTGGTCCATGAACTGGGACAGCTGCGAGGAGCCGAAGAATTCGCGCACGGCGGCAGCGGCAGGCTTCGCGTTGATGAGATCCTGCGGCATCACCGTGTCGATCTCGATCGACGACATACGCTCCTTGATCGCACGCTCCATGCGCAGCAAGCCAAGGCGGTACTGGTTTTCCATCAGCTCACCGACCGACCGCACCCGGCGGTTGCCGAGGTTGTCGATATCGTCGATCTGGCCGTTGCCGTCGCGCAATTCGACGAGCGTCTTGGCGACCGCCAGAATATCGTCCTTGCGCAGAACGCGCACGGTGTCTTCGGCATCGAGATCGAGGCGCGAGTTCATTTTCACACGACCGACGGCGGACAGGTCGTAGCGTTCGCGGTCGAAGAACAGGCTTTCGAACATCGCCTCGGCGGTTTCGATGGTCGGCGGCTCGCCGGGACGCATCACGCGATAGATGTCGAACAGGGCTTCCTGACGCGTCGAGTTCTTGTCGGCGGCCAGGGTCGCGCGGATGTAACCGCCGACATTCACATGGTCGATGTCGAGCGTGTCGAACTCGGTATAACCGAGTTCCAGCATGTCAAGCAGCGTGCCCGTCTGTTCGCCGGTCTTCTCGTTGGTCTCGATGGTCAGTTCGTCACCGGCTTCGAGGTAAATCTCACCGGTTTCCATATTGACGATGTCTTCTGCGACGTAACGCGAGGCGATCTGCTCCTGCGGCACGCTGATGCGGCTGACCTTGCCTTCGAGGTCCTTGATCGTACGGGCCGTGATCTTCGTGTTCGCCTCGATGATCACCTCGCCGGAATCGGCGTCGACGATGTCCTCGACAGGTTTCGTGCCTTTCAACCGCTCGCCGTTGAACGGCATGGACCAGCCTTTTTTCTGATCGAAGGAAACTGGCACGGTGTCGTAAAAATGTTCGAGGATCTCCTCGCCGTCCATGCCCAGCGCCATCAGCAGCGATGTTGCCGGCAATTTGCGGCGACGGTCGATACGGGCATAGACCACGTCCTTGGCGTCGAACTCGATGTCGAGCCACGAGCCGCGATAGGGAATGACGCGGGACGCGAACAGCAGCTTGCCGGACGAGTGGGTCTTGCCCTTGTCGTGGTCGAAGAACACCCCGGGCGAGCGGTGCATCTGCGAGACGATGACCCGCTCCGTGCCGTTGATGATGAACGTGCCGTTGCCCGTCATGAGCGGCATATCGCCCATGAAGACTTCCTGCTCTTTGATGTCCTTGACGGACTTCGCACCCGTATCCTCGTCGATATCGAACACGATCAGACGCAGCGTCACCTTCAACGGTGCCGAATAGGTCATGTCGCGCTGGCGGCATTCCTCGGTATCGTATTTCGGCGCCTCGAAATCGTAGCGTACGAAGTCCAGCTGGGCGGAACCCGTGAAATCCTTGATCGGGAACACCGAATTGAACACCGCCTGCAGACCGACATCGTCGCGACCGCCTTCGGGCTCATCGACGATCAGAAACTGGTCGTAGGACGACATCTGAACCTCGATGAGGTTCGGCATGTCGATGACTTCGGTGATGTTGCCGTACACCTTGCGGGCGCGCTTGCGACCGTTGAAGACGTGTTGGGCGGATTTCTGGGCAGCCTTGGCCATAGGTGAGGACGCTCCTTGAGGGCAAACCGGCCTTCGGACCGGAGGATTGTTCCTGACGTTGTCCACCACGGCGCGAATCGCAATCGAAAATGGAAACGGCAAAAAGGACCACGCGGCTTACGGGAAGCCACCTGATCCTGAATACGTATGATGATCGGGTCGCCATACCATCCTATCCAACCGGACAGTGAGGACACCCGCTGGTCGATAACTAGCCTCATCGGCGACAAAATAAAAGGGGTGCGCGCATTATGCCTGTCCCCGCCCCCCTTCCGCCCCGCGATGGCGGGTTATGGAGCCCTGTCACGCTGCAGAATTATTCCACGCCTGCGGCAACCGAATTCCGCCTGCCCCGTTTCCATGCTGAACCCGCCAGACGGGTGGGAACAGTATGGAGAACCCCATGAAACATATTATTGCTGCAACAGCGCTGTCGCTCATGATGAGCACGGCAGCGTTCGCACAGACGACGCCATTCACGACATACAAGACCGACGTGGCCGCCGACATCTACGCCTCCGAGCTTATCGGTATGCGTGTTTATTCCGCCGAACGTGACTACGACTCGTTCACGATGGACACGACCGTCGCCGCAGGCGCAGAGACGGAATGGGACGACATCGGCGAAGTCAACGACGTCATTCTCGGTCGTGATGGCCAGGTTCGCGCCGTCATTCTTGGTGTGGGCGGATTCATCGGTATCGGCGAAAAAGACGTGGCCCTGCCCATGGAAGCCATCAAGATGGTTCGCGAAGCGGATGCCGTCGAGGCTGATGATTTCTTCCTCGTGGTGAACGCCAACAAGGAGCTCCTGACCGACGCCGAGGAATTCCGGTCTGCCGACGATCTTGCAGCCGAGCGTCAGATGGCCACCACGCAGGCTGAAGTGAACGAGCAGGTTGCCGAAGTCGAAGCCGATGCCGCCGAAGCGGGTGAGGAAACCGTCGTTGCAGTTGAAGAAACAGCGGAAGCCGTCGGTGATACCGCAGCCGAAGGTGTGACGGTGGTATCGAACGCAACGTCCGACGCCGTGCAGGCGACGGAAGAAAACGTAGCCGAGGTCGAAACGAACGTGACGGAAGAAGTCGTTGAAGCCGAAGCAACCGACGAGACCGTGGTCGTGACGACCAACGAGCCCCGGATGGATGGTGACCGCACGATGCTGCGCACCCCGCAGTTCGAGCGCGCCGGCTATGTGCCCGTCGAAGTCGAGGACCTGACGACCGAGAAACTCACCGGCGCACGGGTCTATGGCCTGAACGACGAGGATATCGGTGAAATCGACACCCTTCTGCTCGACGACGCTGGTAAGCTGTCCAAAGCCGTTCTCGGTATCGGTGGCTTCCTGGGAATGGGCGAGCACGCCGTTGCACTGACGATGGACGAAGTGAAGATCGTTCGGTCCGATGCCGGTGACGATGTGCGTGTCTATGTGGACGCGACGAAAGAAGAGCTGGAAGCCCAGCCCGAATACACCGACTAAGACTACCGTTTTCTATCAACTGAAGGGGGCGCTCTCGCGGGCGCCCCTTTTTCGTGCGAACTGCCATGATGGTTGCAGTCTGGCTGGGCGAGCCCGTATGTCCGGCAACAGCCTTACCAACTCGCACCGTTCTGGTGGTTTCGAATGTATGTGATAGCCGCATTCTACAAATTCGCGCCGATCGCCGACCGGGACGCCGTGCGGCAACACTTGCTCGACTGTTTGTTCGACGAGTGAGATCAAGGGCACCATTCTGGTCGCGACAGAAGGTTTGAACGGTACCATTGCCGGTTCGCCCGACGGTATCGAAACGACAGTGCAAGCCATACGCAGTCTTCCCGGTTTTGCAGAACTGGACGTGAAATTTGCGCAGGCTACCCGAGCACCGTTCACGCGGATGAAAGTTCGGCTGAAGGACGAGATCGTCAAGCTGGGCGTTGGTGATATCGACCCCGCCCGACACGCCGGAACCTATGTCGCTCCGGCCGACTGGAATGCGCTCATCGACTTGCCGGAAACCGTCGTCATCGACACGCGCAACGCCTATGAAACGCGGCTCGGCACGTTTGCAGGTGCGACCGACCCGAGAACCGATGCATTCGGCGACCTGCCCGGATGGGTGGCGCAGAACCTCGATATCGACCGCGCGACGCCGGTCGCCATGTTCTGCACCGGTGGCATCCGATGCGAAAAATCCACCGCCTATCTGCGCCAGCAGGGCTTCGAGAATGTCTATCACCTCGAAGGCGGTATCCTGAATTATCTCGAACATGTGCCGGAAGCCGACAGCCGCTGGCTGGGTGAGTGTTTCGTTTTCGACGAACGGGTTTCGGTCGGGCACGGCCTGCAAGTCGGCGAAAACGCACTGTGTCACGGGTGCAAGATGCCGCTGACGCCAGACGAACAGGCGGACGAACGCACTGTCACGGGTATCTCATGCGTTCATTGCCACAGCACCCTGAGCGAAGAACAGCGCGCGCGCTTTACCGAGCGCCAACGGCAGATGGACCTGGCCCGAAAGCGCGGCGGCACTCACATCGCCGCCGATCTCGCGCAGGCGAAGGCGGCAAAGCGCACCCGCCGCGAAGAACAGCGCGACAGGTCAGCGACGAAACGCTAAGCGTGCCCTTGTCCGACCAGCGCCCGTTCACCTGCGACTGCACGGCCATCGTCAGCGCCGAGCCGTTGGGCGTAATCCGGGTGCGGATCGGAACCGCCTTACCGCCACGGCTCACGTTGCCGGTCAACGTCAGCGTCGATCCGCTCAGCGAAGCGCGCACGTCGCGCATGCGCCCGACACCGGGCAGCCGCACGGTCGAGGAAGATATGGTATTGCCGGAAGCCGACAGTTCGCCGCGAATGGGCCGCGTTCCGGCCGACGAGGCGCAACGGCCTGCAATGTCGAGAGAGGCGGACCCCATATTGTTGCGCAGCGAGCAGCGCACCCGCGTTTCCTTGCCATTGTCATCGGCTTCGATGACACCGCCCCCGCGCCAGTTGCCATCGAGGCTCTTCAGATAGTCCGTTGCGGGTGATGCGTAGGCTGACGTCGCCAGAAAGAGGGATGCGCCGAGGCCGATAAGAAGTTTCATTCGGTGTAAGTCTCCGGGAAGGGCACGGCGCGAACCTATTTTGTGCGAACGCCGTCTGTTGCCCGCAACATGACGATCATAGCCGACGGCAATATGGCGATGTTGGATACAAGTGCCATCAACAGTGTCGCAACCAGCAATCCGCCCAATTCTCCGATGGACGGCATCGTGGACAACAGCGTGATCGAAGCGGCGATGCAGATGATGATCGTTCCCGAGAACAAGGCAGGGGCCACTTCCGACAGGGCGGCACGAACGTCACCGACGACCGTCGCGCGGTGTCCCTGCACGGATCGGAATGCGTTGATGACGTGGATCGAATTGTCGATGGAAATGCCGAACCCGATCGTCAGCGCCACCACGTTGGTCAGCGACAGGCTCGCGCCCATCGACCAGATGACGCTTTGAGTAAACAGGACCGGCAGGATGTTGGGCAAGACGCAGGCGATGGCCAGCGGGACCGAGCGGGTCGCGATGGCAACCATGAGAATGACGATCAAGACGGACGCCAGAAGGCTGAACCGCAATTCACCGATCATGTTCGGCAGTTCCTCTGCGAGCAGCACCGTCAGCCCGGTCACGGATACCTCGTCGCCATAGGGCAGTGCGTCCAGCCTGGTGCGCAGGTCGGTCAGCCGCTCTTCAGCCAGTGCCGTGTTTTCGCTGGCGCTGGCTCCGGCAGTCACCTGCACCATGCTTCCATCGACCGAGATGAACCGGTTGCGCAAGCCGGGCGAAACTTCCGCCAGAGCCTCTTCAAGCACAGCCGGGTCACCACCCGCCGAAGCCAGCGATACGGTCCGGCCCGCCCCGTAGCTGGCGGCTACCGCGTCCTGCACGGCTTCCAGCCGGGCAGCGGTCTCGGCGGAAAATGGTCCGTCCACGGTCGGCACGGTGGCGTAGACCTGACTGGTTCCGCCGAACACCCGGTCCACCAGCGCCTCGGTCTGCTGGATGTCGGAGCCGACTGGCAGATAGTCGCGGACGGCGTAGGACGGTTCGAGGCGCAGGCTGATCCACCCGAACGCGATTACCAGACCGACCGCCACAAGAACCGTCGCACGGGGTGCCGAGGTCACCCACAGCGCCAGCCGCGGCCCCTCGGTTCCGACACGCGGCTTGCCTGAGCTGCGTTTCTTCGAGGCGAACTGCAACGTCCACCATGTGGCCAGCGGCATGGCGACCATGAGGGAGAGAAACGCGAAAACGACGCACAGCACGCCGAACAGGGCGAACCGGTCCATGGCGGCGCTGGTCGAGATCGAAAACGAGGCAAACGCCATGGCCGTGGTCACCGACGTAAGCGCCGATGCAGGCCCGACCGTCCGGATCGCCTGTTTCAGATTGCCGACCCGGTCCGACGAATCCGCTGCATCCAGCGTCTGCCACTTGAAGTAGAGCACCACCGTGTCGGCGAATGTGATGATGAGCGCCAGCGTGGGAAGCGCTGTCGACAGAAAATCGATCGGGGTCCCCGTCGCTGAGAAGAGCGCCAGCGTCCACAGAACGGCGATGGCCGGAGCAAGCGTACAGATCAACGCCGCACGCCACGTTGCGAAGATCAGCCACGCCACCCCTGCCCCGAGCGCGATTGCAAGCCCCGTCAGGATGGACTGGTCGGCGATGATCGCATTCGTTATCCCGGTGCGCAGGTGATACCGTCCGGCATAGGCGTAGCTTACGCCCTCCGGCCCAAGTTCCTCGATCAGCTGCGAGAATTCGGCCAATCGCTGATCCAGCGCAGCATGGCCTAGGTCTGCCAGCCCTTCGATTTCCACAAGGAGCAGCAACGCGGGTTCGGCGGTGGAAGCCAGCGCGGCGGCGGAGGGCTCGCTGGCGATGAAGGCGTCCAGCGCCTCGCGTGGCGGGAGCGCCCCTTCCAACGTGAAATCGAACGGAAGCGTCGCATCGGCATCCTCCTTCAACGCACCGATGGCATCGGACAGGGAGAACACGGAGAAGATGCTGGAGACGTCCGGTTCCAGCGTCAGATCCAGTTGAAGTGTGCGCACCCCTTCCAGCACATCGGGGTCGAGCAGGTTTTCGCCCGTGACCGCGACGGCGATGGCGTTGGCGGTCTCCGCGAAGTCGGCCTTTCGCGCCTCGTAGCGGGCAAAGGCGGCGCTGGTATTGTCGATGGCCGCCGTCAGATTGCCGTCGAATTTCAGGCCCGGCACCAGTGCTACGGAAACGACGATCGAAAGAAACAGAAATACGCTGGCCACCCGCGGTGCGCGCAGCACGGCGAGGCCCAGACGTTCCAGACCGAAGCCGAGTGACCATTTCATCGCCACGCCCTAACAGGGCGCGAACGGTGCCTCAAGCGACCATTTCATGGCAGCGCAGACCTATCGATCGGAAGTCTTCCAGTCCGGGTTGATCCACGGTTCCAGATTGGACCGGGGCAAGGGAGCACGCCCGAGAATATGGTCGGACGCCTTTTCCGCCGTCATGATCGCCGGTCCGTTGAGGTTGCCGTTCGTGATACGTGGAAAGATGGACGTGTCGATGACCCGTAGACCCTCGACGCCGATGACCCTGGTCTGCTCGTCCACGACGGCCATCGGGTCGTCCGGTCGCCCCATCTTTGCCGTCCCGCAGGGGTGATACGCCGACTCGACATGTTCGCGGACATGGGCATCGAGCGCTTCGTCGGACTGCACATGCGCGCCGGGCGACAGTTCCTTCCCGCGGAACGGGTCGAAGGCCGACTGGCCGAAGATGTCGCGCGTCAGGCGGATACAGTGGCGGAAGTCGGCGAAGTCCTCCGCCGTGCTCATGTAATTGAAGCAGATTCTCGGCGGTTCGAGGGGGTCGCCCGAAGCTAGTTCGATCGTGCCGCGGGACTTCGACCGCATCGGCCCCACATGGGCCTGGAAACCGTGGCCTTCCGCCGGCATCTTGCCGTCGTATCGAATGGCGATGGGCAGGAAGTGATACTGGATGTCAGGGTATTCCACACCCGCTTTCGAACGCAGGAATGCCGCGCTCTCGAAGTGGTTCGTCGTCCCGTCCCCGGTCTTGGTGAACAGCCATTGTGCACCGATCAGTCCCTTTGAAATCAGGTTCATCTTCGAATAGAGCGTGATGGGCTGGGTGCACGCCTGCTGCACGTACAGTTCCAGATGGTCCTGTAAATTGGCACCAACGCCGGGACGGTCCGCCACGACGTCAATATCGTGATCGCGCAAATGGGCGGCAGGACCGATACCGGACAGCATCAGCAGTTTCGGCGAATTGATCGACGACGCCGCCAGCACGACCTCCCGGCCCGCCCGAACACGTTCCACCCGGTCGCCGCGCTGTATTTCCACGCCGGTCGCACGGCCATTCTCGATGATGATGCGGCGTACGAAACAGTTCATCAGCCGCAGGTTGCGCCGCTTCAGCGCGGGACGCAGATAGGCGTTGGCGGCAGACCATCGGCGACCCTTCCAGATCGTCTGTTCCATCGCGCCGAAGCCTTCCTGCTTCAGCCCGTTATAATCCGCCGTCGTCTCGAACCCGGCTTGCTCGCCTGCCTTTACGAAAGCGTCGAAGAGGGGGTTGGCCTGCTTGCCGCGCGAAATGTGAAGCGGCCCGTCCGTCCCCCTGCCCTCGCCTTCCGCACCGCCATGGCTGGTCTCGGCCCGTTCGAAATAAGGCTGCACGTCGGCGTAGGACCATCCATGCGCGCCGCTTTCTTCCCAATGATCGAAATCCCGCGCGTGGCCGCGCACATAGACCATACCGTTGATGGAGGACGACCCGCCCACCACCTTGCCGCGCGGCGTCGCCATCTGCCGATTGTTGAGGTGGGGTTCCGGCTCCGTGCCGTATCCCCAGTCGTAGCGCGCCATGTTCATCGGGTAGGAAAGCGCCGCCGGCATCTGGATGAACGGCCCGATATCCGATCCGCCATATTCGAGCACCAAAACGGAAAACTTGCCGTCCTCCGACAGCCGCGATGCCGCGACGGAACCGGCGGAACCGGAGCCGACAATCACGTAGTCCGCCTCCTGCACCCATTCCTGCGGCGCTGCGTGGGCGGTGAAGCTCACGTCGGGTTGCCGTCATATTTGGGATAGCGCTTATCGCCTTCCAGCACGTTCAGATCCTTGTGGTTTCGCATGTACCGCTCGCTCGCCTGTTGGAGCGGCTGGTAGTCCCAAGGGTAATAGTTGCCTTCCCGCAAGGCGTCATACACCAGCAGGCGGTGCCTTTGCGACACCAGCACGTCCTCCCGATAGGCGTCGAAATCGTAGGCGGAACCGATTTCTCGCCGCAGACGCTGGTGGGTTTCGGCATGACGTGGGTCGCTCGCCAGATTGGTAAGTTCGTGCGGGTCCGCGTCGAGATCGAAGAGCTGATCGGGGTCCACCGGACACACGTTCAGCTTCCAACGACCTTCCCGGATCGACACCATCGGATCGATCGATCCCTCCGCCGCATATTCCGTAATCACGGTCCGCGCCGCGCCTGCCCCTTCGCAGGCGGGAACGAGAGAGACACCGTCGATATCATCTGGCACCGTCGATGCCAGCGAGATCGAGCAGGGTCGGAAACACGTCCAGTGTCGAGGATGGTTCGGTTACCGTTTTCGCTTCGAACCGCTTCGGTGCGTGGATCATCAGCGGCACGCGGTTGGAGCCTTCGAAGAAGCTCATCTTGAACCACAGCCCCTTTTCGCCGAGCATATCACCGTGGTCCGACACGAACATCACGACCGTATCGTCGACAAAGTCACACGCCTCCAGCGTCTCCAGAATCTCCCCGACCTTCTCGTCGATGTACGAAAGGTTGCCGAAGTAGGCGCGCCGGGAATCGACGATCTTCTGGTGACCGGTCTCGAAATTGCGCCAGTCGGACATATCCAGCAGGCGCTGTGAGTGCGGGTCCTGCTCGTCGTACGCAATGGCCTCGACCGCCAACGGAGGCATCTTGTCCTCCGGATACAGATCCCAGTATTTCTGCCGCGTCACGTAGGGGTCGTGGGGGTGGGTGAAGCTGGTAACCAGACAGAAGGGCCGCGATCGGTCCCGCGCCAGCTGGTGCAACGTCTGTTTGGCAAAGAAGGCGACCTCGTCGTCATATTCCAGCTGGTTGGTCGTCTCCGCGACTCCCGGCCGTCGTGACGGACCCGAGGTTGTGATACCACCAGTCGATGCGCTCGCCGGGCTTCGTCCAGTCCGGCGTCCAGCCGAAATCGGCGGGATAGACGTCGGTCGTGGTGCGCTTTTCGAAGCCGTGCAGCTGGTCCGGACCGACGAAGTGCATCTTGCCGGACAGAACCGTCTCATAACCCGCGCGCCGCAGGTGATGGGCGAAGCTGGGCACGGCGGACGCGAACTCGGCCGCATTGTCATACACACCGGTACGCGACGGCAGCAGGCTCGACATGAAGGCCGCCCGGCTCGGAGCGCACAGGGGCGAGGCGCAATAGTTCGCTGCAAAATTCACGCCCTCGTCATATAACGCCCGCAGGTTCGGAACGTGGAGAAAGTCGGCCGGGCCGCCATTCTCGGCACCTACCCGCGGTCCGCCGAACAGGGTGCCGTTGCATTGGTCCACCATGAATACGAGAAAATTCGGCTGCTTCGTCATCTGCCTTCTCCATCAAACCGGCGCATTCGTTTGACCCGATAGGTCAAAGCCGCGATGATCGCACTAATTCAATTCACGGCCCGCTGAAGGGCTGAAAACGAAGGAAACCCGACGCATGAAAAAATTTCTCGTAGCGCTCGCTCTCACATCTGTTCTGGTCGCTCCCGCTTTCGCGCAGGAACCCGAACAGTGCAACACGGTCCGGTTCTCCGACGTCGGCTGGACCGACATCACCGCGACGACAGCCGCGACGACCGAAGTTCTGAAGGCGCTTGGCTACGAGACCGACATCAAGGTGCTCTCCGTCCCGGTGACATATGTCTCGCTCGCCAACAAGGACATCGACGTCTTTCTCGGCAACTGGATGCCCACGATGGAAGGCGACATCGCCAAATACCGCGAAGACGGTTCGGTGGAAACCGTGCGCGAAAACCTCGAGGGCGCGAAATACACGCTGGCCGTCAACAAGCCCGCCGCCGATCTCGGTATCGCATCCTTTGCAGACATCGCGGCGAACAAGGATGCGCTCGAAGGCAAGATCTTACGGCATCGAACCGGGCAACGACGGCAACCGGCTCATTCAGGACATGATCGACAAGAACGCCTTCGAACTGGAAGGTTTCGAGGTCGTGGAATCCTCCGAAGCCGGCATGCTCGCGCAGGCGACCCGCGCATCGGAACGGGGCGAGCCCGTCGTGTTCCTCGGTTGGGAACCCCATCCCATGAATGCCAATATCGAGATGTCCTATCTCGAAGGCGGCGATGATTTCTTCGGCCCCGACCTCGGCGGCGCGACCGTCTATACCAACGTGCGCGCAGGCTACGTCGAGGAATGTGCCAATGTCGGCAAGCTGCTGACCAACCTCAAATTTTCCCTGCCTATGGAAAACGAGATCATGGGCGCGATCCTGAATGACGGCAAGGACCCGGCTGACGCGGCCACCGCCTGGATGAAAGCCAATCCCGACATGGTGATGGGTTGGCTCGACGGCGTGACGACCAAAGATGGCGGCGATGCCGAAGCCGCCGTGTCCTCCGCACTGGGGCTGTAGGCCGACCCCAAATTCCGGGCGCGTAACAGCGCCCGGACCACACCATGGAATTTCTGACAGACAACAAGATTCCGCTCGGCAAGTGGCTCGCGGCCATCGTCGATTGGATGACCCGCGACCTCGCGTTCATTTTCAACGGGCTGGAAACGGGCCTCGATTTCATCATCGAAGCGCTGCTGGTCGCCTTTCAATGGCCGCACCCCCTGCTGCTTGTTGCCCTCATCACGGGGTTCGCGTGGTGGATGCGACGCTCGATCACCTTCACCGTTCTCACTGCCCTCGGCCTCCTGTTCATCATCAATCAGGGCTATTGGGAGGAAACGACCGAGACACTCACGCTGGTGCTGGCGTCGTCGCTGGTGTGCATGGTCGTCGGTGTGCCGGTCGGCATCTATCTTGGCCATCACCGTCGCGCCTACGCCTTCGCACGTCCCGTGCTGGACCTCATGCAGACCCTGCCGACATTCGTCTATCTGATTCCGGCGATCATCTTCTTCGGCATCGGCATGGTGCCCGGGCTGGTAGCGACAGTCGTTTTCGTCATTCCCGCAGCCATCCGCGCGACGCAACTCGGCATCGCCTCCACGCCCGATGATCTGCTGGAATGCGGTGCGGCGTTCGGTGCTTCCAAACGGCAACTTCTGCGGACCATCGAACTGCCCCATGCCTTTCCCAACATCATGGCAGGGCTGACGCAAACCATCATGCTGTCCCTGTCGATGGTCGTCATCGCGGCGCTCGTAGGTGCCGATGGTCTTGGCAAGCCGGTCGTCCGGGCGCTCAACACCGTCAACTCCTCGCTCGGGTTCGAAGCGGGGATGGTCATCGTGGTCGTCGCGATCCTGCTTGACCGAATTCTTACCGGTGCGCGCAAGACACGGTGACAAACACGTCGGTTTCGGAGCAACCTCCGAGGTGCGGTCGTCGTTCAGTGTTCATTCTGCGTTCAAACAGCGGTGCGTATCTGCCTCCGTCTTGAACCCGTATTCGACAGGATCGTATCGATGACACGCAACGGACTTCGGCTCACCACGGCGCTTTTGCTCGCCACCACCACATTCACGCAGCTCCACGCGCAGGACACGAACGCGGGCGACGATGCCGCGCAGCCTACCGCTGAAGAACTGCAACGCGTAGAGGACGCCGCAGCCGCAGAAGCTGCAGAGGCAGAGGCGAGCCGCGGCACAAGCCGCAGCGGAAGAGCAAGCCGCAGCAGAAGCGCAGGCGGCCGCCGAAGCGGAGGCTGCCGCACAGGCGGAAGCCGATGCTGCAGCCGCAGCCGAAGCTGCTCAGGCCGAAGCTGACGCCGCGGCGGCAGCCCAAGCCGCGCAGGCGAGGCCGATGCTGCAGCGGCAGCAGAAGCTGCCCAAGCTGAAGCCGATGCAGCAGCCGCGGCAGAGGCTGCTCAGGCAGAAGCGGACGCGGCCGCCGCAGCGCAGGCCGCGGAGGCAGAAGCCGAAGCACAAGCCGCAGCCGACGCCGAAGCTGCAGCGCAGGCCGAGCAAGCGGCAGCTGACGATGCAGCGCGGGAAGCTGCTGCACAGGCCGAAGCCGATGCTGCCCAGGCCGAAGCCGATGCGGCAGCGCAAGCTACCGAGGAAGAGTCTGCACAGGATGCCGAAGGCGAAGCGCCGACCGCCGCAGAAGAAGTGGCCGACGAACTTCAGGAAACGCCCGTTGAAGACCTGGCAACGCCGGAAGAGAAACCTGCAAACGCAGTTGTCGAAACCCCGTCGGAAAACAGCGCAGCGACGACGACCGAAACCGCTCCGGCCCCGGAAACGGCGCCCGCAACAACTGCCGCACCGGCAACCGAAACAGCGCCAGCAGCAGCTGCCGCACCGGCACCAGAGTCAGCACCGGCCGCGACAACGGCTCCAGCTGCAGCAGAAGCACCCGCTCCAGTTCCCGCCGACGCCACTCCGGCTCAAGCGGCAGCCGCTGCCGAATCGCCGACGATCGTCGATGCCGGACGATGCGACGGCCGAGCAGCAGGCCCGCATTCAGGCGCTCGAAGACGAATTGCGCTCCGAGAAGAAGAAGAACCGCCAGGAACTGATCGGTGCCGGTCTCGTCGGTCTCGGTGTTGGCGCTGTCATCGGTGGTGTGTTCGGCGGTGAGGTGATTGCCGATCAGGGCGACCGCGTCGTGGTCGAACAGAACGACGGCACCTACTTCCTGCGCAAGGACGAGAACGAACTGCTGCGCCGCGATGGTGTCATCGTTCGCACCGAACAGCTCGATCAGGGCCGCAGCCGCACGACGGCAACGCGTCCCGATGGTGTCGAGATCGTCACGCTGCGCGATGAGTTCGGAGACATCCTGCTTCGTACCCGCCGCCTTCCCGAACGGCGATGAGGTCGTCCTGATCGACAACCAGGACTTCGGTGCCTACGAATACGTCAACTACGACGAAACGCTGGCCCCGCTCCAACTGGGAATTCCGCTCGACGAGTATGTGGTCGAAGCCACCACGTCGAACCGGCGCTCACTGCAGGAAGCCTTGGCAGATGAGCCGGTGGAACAGGTCGAACGTGCCTATTCCGTGCGCGAGATCCGCGAAAGCAATCGCCTGCGCGACAAGGTCCGCCGCGTGGATCTGGATGCCATCAACTTCGAAACCGGTTCGGCCCGGGTGACCTTGAGCCAGATCGAAAAGCTGGAAGCGGTCGGAACCGCGATGGCAGCCATCGTTGCGGATGACGCAAAGGAAGTGTTCCTCGTGGAAGGCTATACCGACGCCGTGGGTTCGGACGTGAATAACCTGTTGCTCTCCGACCGCCGAGCCGAAACCGTCGCCAAGATTCTGGTCTCGTCCTACGGTGTGCCGCCGGAAAACCTGCTGACGCAGGGCTACGGCGAACGCTATCTCAAGGTCGAGACAGACGGCCCGAGCCAGGCGAACCGCCGGGTAACGGTGCGCCGCATCACGCCGTTGCTGACGGCATCACGCTAGCCTGCGGACCGGTTGCGGGGCGTCGTCCCGCAACCGGTCTCTCCTCTGCCTACCCGCCGCCAAACCGCTGTTCGCGGCTGTAATCGTAGGGCGCGTCTTCCATCTCCAGATGCAGCCGGTCGCCTCGATACGGGTTCGCAGCAGCGACGTCCTCGTCCAGATCATGCCCCATCCCAGGTTCGGTCGAAGCGATCGCGTGGCCATTTTCCACGCGCAGCGGGTGTCGACAGAAGGTCGGCGTGAAAACCGTCCATCCGACCGATCGATTCCATGACCAGCAGGTTCGGCGTGGCTGTGCTGAACTGGATGTTGGCCGCAGCTTCCAGCGGTCCGGCATAGAGATGCGGTGCGACCTGCGCATGTCGCGATGCCGCCAGCGTGGCGATCCTGACCGCTTCTCCGATGCCGCCTGCCCGGCCCAGAGCCGGTTGCAGGATCGTCACCCCCGCGTCGAGCAAAGCCGCAAACTCGTTGACGTGGGTGAGCCGTTCCCCTGCCGAGACCGGCACGGGCTGTCCCTCGACCACCCGCTTCAGTGAACCCGCATTGTCCGGCGGAACCGGCTCCTCGAACCAGAGCGGGTCGGACCCTGCGATGGCCTGTCCGACCCGGATGGCACCGCTGGGCGTGAACTGCCCGTGGGTGCCGAACAGCAGGTCCGCCCGGTCGCCGACCGCCTCGCGAATGCGGCGGCAGAAAAGCTGCGACCGCGCCACGTCCGCCCGCGCCGGCTGGTGCGGATCGAAGATCGTGTAGGGACCGGCCGGATCGAACTTGATGGCCGTCCACCCTTCCCCGACCAGCCGCGCTGCCTCTTCCGCACTCGCGTCCGGATCGTTGTAGAACTCCGCCGGGTCGTCGTTCGGCCCGGGATACAGATAGGTATAGGCCCGCACGCGCTCGTGCACCCTGCCCCCGATCAATCGGTGGACCGGCTGGTCCAACGCCTTGCCGATAATGTCCCAGCACGCCATCTCGATGGCCGACCATGCGGCGAACAGGGTCGGGTCCGGGCGTTGGGAAAAGCCGGACGCATGGACCCGCGCCCGCATCGTCTCGCGCTCGAAAACGCTGGTGCCGGCGCAGTGTCGTTCGAACACATCCTCGGCGACCGCGCATTGCACGTCGGGGGAAAGCTGTCCGGCATACATTTCGCCGTAGCCGACGATACCGTTCGAACTTTCCACCCGCACGAACAGAAAGTAGCGGCCGCCGAATCCCGGTGGCGGGTTGCCGACGACGAAGGTCTGGATGTCCCGCAAATTCATTTGGATGCGTCCACGAACGAGGTTTTATGCGACCCAACCACCGGCGAACGCAGCTGGAAAGGGAAAATTTCGCTTTGAAGGAACCGGTGCGCGCACTTGTCGGTTAAGAAATCTTTAACTACGGTCAGCGCCATGAACACGATCACCATCGACACACGGCGCGCCAGAGCCTCCGATTCCTTCGCGATTTCCGGTGTGCACGAGACGTCCTGGCGTCATGCCTATAACGGGATCATCCCCCACAAGTCGCTCGACACGATGGTGCGGCGGCGTGACCCGAAATGGTGGGCGCGGGCGATCCGCAATTCCACCCGCATTCTGGTTTTGGAAGTCGGCGAGTCAGGTCGTGGGCTATGCTACCGTCGGTCCGAACCGGGTGAGCGAACTGCCGCAGGATGGCGAGGTCTATGAACTTTACCTGCTGCCGGAATATCAGGGGATCGGCCTCGGCAAGCAGCTCTTTCTGGCCGCGCGCAGCGAACTGGCCGCTCTGGGCATGAAGTCCAGCCTCGTCTGGGTGCTGGAAGACAATGCGCAGGCGACGCATTTCTATGCCAATGCCGGTGGGCGCGACGTCGCCGAAGGGTCCGAGACCTTCAACGGCAAAACCCTGCCGAAGGTCGCCTACGCCTGGAACTAGGTTCCTCTGACATAGACTTGCGCTCGTGTCGTCTATCTGGCATCAGCGCGATGTCCGTTGCACATGCCGCGGACGCGAAGGGTGCGAACCCTTCACCCTGTCCAAGACTGCCGGCGGGAGCGTGCTCCCTTAATCATACAGCCTGCACAGACCGGTAACAGCCATTTGGGTGTCACACCCGGCTTTATACGATTTGCCTGCACATCCTAACCGATGCCGCAGGGGGCAGGATTTGAGCCGTCATTCCATGTGGAATGGCAAACTTGAACCGCCTCCCGCGCAATCACGCGCGTGCGGCAAACTCGGAGTGACATTTTGGAAAGAGCGGAAAAACGCGAATTCGTCACGGAAATGAAGCAGGCGCTGGACGGCGCAGGCTCCATCGTCGTTGCGCATTACACCGGTCTCACCGTCGCCAACATGACCGAACTGCGTGCAGACATGCGCGCCGCCGGTGGCACGGTGAAGGTGGCGAAGAACCGCCTCGTCAAACTTGCTCTTGAGGGCACCGACGCCGAAGGCATGTCGGATCTTTTTCAGGGCCAGACCCTGATCGCTTATGCGGAAGATCCTGTCGCGGCGCCGAAAGCGGCCAGTGAATACGCCAAGAAGAACGACAAACTCGTCATTCTCGGCGGAACAATGGGCGCAACCAACCTCGATGCCGACGGTGTGAAGTCTCTCGCTTCCATGCCGTCGCTGGACGAACTGCGTGCGAAAATCGTCGGGATGGTCAACACCCCCGCACAGCGCATCGCCGTTCTCACCTCCGCACCTGCCGGTGCGGTGGCCCGCGTCATCGGGGCCTATGCCCGCAAGGAGGAAGAAGCGGCGTAAGGCGCACTTCCCACAATCGACTATTCAAAACAAACCAAATCGTTCGTGCGCTTTGTTCGCACACCACATGAAGGACTGAACCCATGGCTGATCTGCAAAAGATCGTTGACGACCTCTCCGCGCTGACCGTTCTGGAAGCTGCTGAACTGTCCAAGATGCTCGAAGAGCATTGGGGCGTTTCCGCCGCCGCTCCAGCCGCTGCTGCCGCCGCTGCCGGCCCGGCCGCTGAAGCCGAAGAAGAAAAAGACGAGTTCGACGTGATCCTGACCGCCGCTGGCGACAAGAAGATCAACGTCATCAAGGAAGTCCGTGCCATCACGGGTCTTGGCCTGAAAGAAGCCAAGGACCTCGTCGAAGGCGCACCGAAGCCCGTCAAGGAAGGCATTTCCAAGGGCGAAGCCGAAGAGCTGAAGAAGCAGCTCGAAGGCGCCGGCGCTTCCGTCGAACTGAAGTAATCTGGCCGGTGCCTCGGCACCGACAGAACGCTGCGAACCCTCGTCCGATTGATTTCGGGCGGGGGTTTTCGTTCGGCAGGTGGACGCGAGGCGCTGATGTGGGAAAGTGGTGCTGTTGAGAGGAATTGAACCTCCGACCTCGTCATTACCAATGACGTGCTCTACCCCTGAGCTACAACAGCATCGGCCCTTGCAGGCACGTGGGCGATGTAGATCAGGTGCGCTACAGGGTCAACACGATACGCGAAAGGTGGGGTTCGAGATGACCGAGAAAGACGAAAAGCGCCCCGTCGCCGGCGCAGAAGGCCAATCCTGCCCGCGGCTCGAAGCTGAAATCCGCCCTGCGGGCCAATCTCCAGCGACGCAAGGCCAAGGCAAAGGCGATGCGGACGGACGACAGGATCTCCAGCGACGAACCAAACCGGCGATTAGCCATCTCATCGACCATGCCGTTGCCCCATTGACGGCTGAAAGGCTATCCAACAGCACGAACCGGCTCGGTTCGTCTCCCCACATTCGAGAGCCGCACGGTTCGGCACAAGGCAGGTATTCCGATGGACAGAATCATCGTGCGCGGCAACGGCGCACTTTCCGGCACGATTCCAATTTCCGGCGCGAAGAACGCCGCTCTGCCGCTCATGATCGCGTCCATGCTGACGTCCGAAACGCTGACGCTGCAAAACATGCCACGGCTGGCGGATGTGGATTCGCTTGACCGCCATCCTCGCCAATCACGGCGTCGATACACTGACCAAGGGCAAACGTGCCGGCGAAAGCGACATGGCCGGGCGCAGCATCGAATTTCGCGCCCGCGAGATCGTCGACACCACCGCGCCTTACGAACTGGTGCGCAAGATGCGGGCTTCGTTCTGGGTCATCGGCCCACTGCTTGCCCGCTGCGGTGTGGCACGGGTTTCACTGCCGGGTGGCTGCGCAATCGGAACGAGACCGGTCGACCTGTTTCTCGATTCTCTGCGCGCGCTTGGCACCGAGATCGACGTCGACGCGGGCTACGTGAATGCGAAAGCACCGAAAGGCGGCTTGCGAGGCGGTTCCTACACTTTTCCGAAAGTGTCGGTCGGCGCGACCCATGTGATGCTGATGGCCGCATCCCTCGCTAACGGCACGACGATCATCGAGAACGCCGCGCGCGAGCCGGAAGTCGTCGATGTCGCCGATTGCCTGAACAAGATGGGCGCGAAGATTTCCGGGCACGGAACCTCCACCATCACCATCGAGGGCGTCACATCCCTGCACGGCGCGACCCATCCGGTTCTGCCGGACCGGATCGAAACCGGAACCTTCGCCTGCTGTGTCGCCATGACTGGTGGCGATGTCATGCTGCAGGGTGCCGACGGGTCCCTGCTGCGGCGAGCGCTCGACGTGCTCGAAGGAACGGGCACGACGGTCGAGGAAAGCGACGACGGCATCCGCATCGCCCGCAACGGAAACGGTCTGCAGCCGATCGACCTGGAAACCGACCCGTTCCCCGGCTTCCCCACCGATCTGCAGGCGCAATTCATGGCCTTGCTGACCCGCGCCGACGGCGTCAGCCATGTGCGCGAGACCATATTCGAGAACCGCTTCATGCACGTGCAGGAACTGGCGCGGCTGGGGGCGAAGATCGCCATCGATGGCCAGACTGCGACCGTTACAGGTGTGCCGCGCCTGTCCGGCGCCCCGGTCATGGCGACCGACTTGCGCGCCTCCATGTCTCTCGTCATTGCCGGCCTGGTGGCGGAGGGCGAAACGGAGGTGAACCGGGTCTATCACCTCGATCGCGGTTTCGAGAAACTGGAAGAGAAGCTGCAAGCCGTCGGCGCGCAGATCGAGCGTATCAACGGCGACTGACGCCCTCATCCATTCGAACCACTTGCGACGGGTCCAGAAGGGCGTCCAGGCATCGCTCCAGCGGCAGTTCGTCCGACTTCAGAACGATAGCCTTGTTCAAGACCTGAAAGACGGAAGCCGTCGTGCGGCGCAGGGCTTCCGCATCCCCTACCCCCTTCAACAGCGCCGAGACCATCAAGGCCGCCGTCAGATCCCCCGCACCGTTCGGCGCCTGGTCGAGGCGTGGAGTGGTTGCCCGCACGTTTCCCGCACTGGTGAACAGCCAGTTGCCGATCGCCTGATCATCCGCACCCGGCGCGGATGTGACCACGACCATCGGCGAACCGGCACTCGCGAGCGGCTCTAGCAAACGCGTCGTCGGTCGCGGGCATCGGGCAGTCGGCCAGGATACCGAGTTCGAACGCATTGGGCGTGATGAGGTCCGCACGGGGCAGAAGATGACTGCGCATGGCGTCGGCTTGCGCCTCGGGCACATATAGCCGTCCGCCCCGGCCCGCATCGTCGCCCAGCACCGGATCGAACGCGTAGATCGCGCGGGGATTGCGCGCCTGCACACCATCGACGAGCCGGGCCACGCTGCGTGCCTGTTCGGCGCTTCCCAGATAGCCCGTGAGCACCGCGCCCACCTCCCCCAACCACGGCGCTCCGATCAGATCGTCGATCATGCGGTCGAACATGCACCTGTTCGGGTATCATCCTCGTTCCCGCTCCCGCGGTCGCCATATGCCCCGGGTGCCATGGAAGGGTGACGCTGGGCAGCGACCAGACCGGGTGACCGAGCACCTCCAGCGCAAAGGCCGCGGCCCGTGTTCCGACCGTGCCGCGCACCACATGGCTGGAAACGACGATGACCGCCTGTGAGCCACTGGAAGTATGAAACTGTTCGGCCATTGCGTCGTTCTGTCCACCGGCACATGCTAAACCCGCATACACACCCTGAAAGACAGCGTTTCAATGGCCAATACACCCGTTCCCTATCGCACCGCACGCGCCCCGATGCGGGTATCCGTGCTGTTGGCCGCGGCTTTCCTGCTGTCCGCCTGCGGTATCAACAATATCCCGACCTACGAGGAACAGGCGCGCGCCGCCTGGAGCCAGGTGCTGAACCAATACAAACGGCGCACCGACCTCATTCCCAATCTGGTGGAAACCGTGAAGGGCTTCGCAGAGCAGGAGCGCGAGGTACTCACGCAGGTGGTGGAAGCCCGGGCGAAGGCCACGCAAACCACTATCACCGCCGACCAGTTGAACAATCCCGAGGCGGTGAAGGCCTTCGCCGACAGCCAGGCGCAGCTTTCCGGTGCCCTGTCGCGGCTGTTGCTGACGGTGGAACGCTACCCGGAACTGCGCTCGAGCCAGAACTTCCTCACGCTTCAGGACCAGCTCGAGGGCACCGAAAACCGCATATCCGTTGCACGCCGCGATTATATCGAATCGGTACGGGTCTATAATACCGAACTGAAAACCCTGCCCGGCAGCCTGTGGGCGCAGTTCTACCATACCGGTAACGAACCGCTGGCGACCTTCGACATACCCGAAGCCGAACAGACGGTCCCCGAAGTAAGTTTCGACTAGCCGCGCGCAGCCGAACCCATGACCCGTTTCCCGGTAAAGTTTCTGTCGGCCATTGCGATCGCCACCTTGGCCATCGGTTTGGCATGGGCACAACTCGCGACGCCGCCGCTGACCGGGCGGGTTGTCGACAATGCGGGCTTGCTCGATGCGGCGCAGGAAAACGTCCTGACAGATCGCCTCGCGGCCCATGAAGCCAGCACGGGCGAACAGGTGGTCGTCGTCACCCTGCCATCGTTGGAAGGCGACGTGCTGGAAGACGTTTCCCTGCGTTTGGCCCGCGACTGGGGCATCGGGCAGGCAGACTTCGATAACGGGGCTCTCTTGCTTGTCGCGCAAGCTGAACGGCAGATCCGCATCGAAGTCGGTTACGGCCTGGAAGGGAGGCTGACGGACATACAGTCCGGCCTCATCATCCGGGAAACGATGGTCCCGCGCTTCCGGACCGGGGACTTTGCGGGTGGGATCAGCGCAGGCGTCGACGCGGTGCTTGGCGTTTTGGGCGGCACGCGGTTGAACCCTGCGCCATCGGTCTCCTTCGATGAGGTCGGTATCGACCCGGGTTCGCTGATTTTCTTTCTCCTGTTCGGCCTGTTCTTCGTCGGTCCGTCAATCGCCTCCCTGTTCCGCCCGCCTCTGACGCAGGAACAGAAAAAGAAGCAACGCAGAAGACGTCGCGGACGCGGCTGGTTGATCGGTGGTGCTGGCCTGGGCGGACGTGGCGGTGGTTTCGGCGGCGGCGGTTTTTCCGGCGGTGGCGGCGGGTTTGGCGGGGGAGGAGCATCCGGTGGCTGGTAGTCGAACACGCATCACACAGGCGGACCATGCCCGCATCACTGCGGCCATCAAGCAGGCCGAAACGCAGACCGACGGTGAAATCTTTGCCGTCGTCGCCCACGCGAGCGACAGCTACGGTTTTGTCGCCACCGCATTCGCCGCGACCTGGTCGCTGGTATTCGGCTTGCTGTGCGGCATGGTTCTCAGCTGGCAGGGGCTCGTCTACGACCCGCTCTGGGTACCGTTGGCGCAGGCGCTGGCCTTTGCAGCGGTGATAATATGTCTGGTGTTGTTTCCCGCATTCCGCATGGCGCTCGTGCCCCGCAGCGTGGCGCGCAAACGGGCGTCGAACAACGCGGTGCGACAGTTCCTTGCTCACAATCTCCACACGACGCAGCACCGGTCCGGCGTGCTGTTGTTCGTCTCCCTCGCCGAGCGTCACGCGGAAGTGGTGACGGACGAAGGCATCGACAGACTGGTCGATCAAGGCGAATGGGACGCCATGGTCGACACCCTGATCGAAGGCGCGAAAGCGAACGATCTCGCTGGCGGTTTCGTAGCAGCCATCGAAGCTTCGGGCGCACTTCTCGCGGTCCATTTCCCGCCGACACCGGGGGACAAGAACGAACTGGACGATCGGCTGGTCGAACTCTAGCCGCCGCAGGCCGCGTTCTCCTTGCGCCACTTCGGGCATCGCCATATCTGAACGACAACGCTGCACCGGAACCGAACCAATGGCCGCCATCCTTTACCTGCTCAATGCCGTCCTCGATATCTACTGGTGGATCGTCATCGCTTCGGTGGTGATGAGCTGGCTGTTCGCCTTCGGCGTGGTCAACTCGTCGAACCAGTTCGTCAACGCGGTCGCCCGGTTTCTCTATGACGCGACCGAACCGGTGATGAGCCGTGTGCGGAAATTCCTGCCGAATCTTGGCACGATCGACCTGTCTCCTATCGTCGTTCTGCTCGGTATTACCGCGTTGCAGATCCTGCTGAACCAGACGATCGCCCCTGCGCTGTACCGGGCGATGGCATAAGAGCACAAAAAAAGGGGCGGTCGCCCGCCCCTTCTTCTCATTCGATGTCAGCAGAACCTAGCCGGCGGCAATCGCGCTGGCCGGGTCGATCTTGACGCCCGGGCCCATGGTGGACGTCAGCGCAATGCGCTTCAGGTAAGCCCCCTTCGCGCCGGCGGGCTTGGCCTTCATGATTGCGTCGACCAACGCCTGCACGTTCTGTTCGATCTGTTCCGCCGAGAAGCTGGCCTTGCCGACACCGGCATGGATGATGCCGGCCTTCTCGACGCGGAACTCGACGGCTCCGCCCTTGGCGTTGGCAACGGCGGTCGCGACATCAGGGGTCACCGTGCCGACACGCGGGTTCGGCATCAGGCCACGGGGGCCGAGTACTTTACCGAGACGACCGACAATGGCCATCATGTCCGGCGTCGCGATGATGCGGTCGAACGGGATGTCGCCACCCTGAATGCGCTCCATCAGGTCTTCCGCACCGACGACGTCGGCACCGGCGGCCAGCGCCTCTTCGGCTTTCGCATCCCGTGCAAACACGGCGACGGAAACCTCGCGGCCCGTGCCATTGGGAAGTTGCACCACACCGCGGACCATCTGGTCCGCATGGCGCGGATCGACACCGAGGTTCATGGCGACTTCGATGGTTTCATCGAACTTCGCCTTGGCCCGGTCCTTCACCATGTTGACGGCTTCGGTAAGCGGGTAATGCGCCTTGCGGTCGATATCGGCGCGGGCGTTTGTCAGACGTTTTCCGGTCTTTGCCATGGTCTTAGCCCTCCACTTTCAAGCCGATGGACCGTGCGGACCCTTCGATCATCAGCACAGCCTGCTCGATCGTATTGGCGTTCAGGTCTTTCATCTTCGATTCCGCGATTTCACGCACCTGCGCGGCAGAAACAGAACCGGCGACCGACTTGCCGGGCTCCTTCGAACCGGACTTCAGACCGGCAGCCTTCTTCAAAAGGTAAGACGCAGGCGGCGTCTTCATCTTGAAGGTGAAGGACTTGTCCTGGAAGATCGTGATCGTGACCGGGACGGGCGAACCCTTCTCGATCTCCTGCGAAGCCGCGTTGAACGACTTGCAGAATTCCATGATGTTGAGCCCGCGCTGACCCAGCGCCGGACCGATTGGCGGGGATGGCGTAGCGCTTCCCGCGGGCACCTGAAGTTTCAGATACCCCTGTATTTTCTTGGCCATATGTTCTGCCTTTCATGCTTCAGTGCGAAGCGTTCTGATGTTTGCCCAACCGAAGGCCGGGCGGTTGCAGCCGCGTGGTACAGGCCTAAGGCGCGGCCAGCGCCCCTGCCCTCCCACACGGAAGGTCCGCAGCTTGCGCTGCGAAATTCTAGTTCTGACCGCCTACGCGGTCGGGGAATCAGACCTTTTCGACCTGTCCGTATTCGAGATCGACCGGCGTTGCGCGGCCGAAGATGGAGACTTCCACCTTCAGGCGGGCGCGCTCCTCGTCGACCTCTTCCACCGTGCCGGAGAACGACGCGAACGGCCCTTCCGACACGCGGACATTCTCGCCCACCTCGAAGGTGATCGACGGTTTCGGACGCTCCACGCCTTCCTGAACCTGGTTCAGAATGCGGTCGGCCTCCTTGTCCGTGATCGGGAGCGGCTTGTTCTCGGAACCGAGAAAGCCCGTCACTTTCGGCGTGTTCTTGATCAGGTGGTAGGCCTGATCGGTCATTTCCATCCGCGCCAGCACGTAGCCGGGGAAGAACTTGCGTTCGGCGTCCACCTTCTTGCCGCGACGCAGCTCGACGACCTTCTCGGTCGGAACCAGCACCTGCTCGAACAGGTCTTCCAACCCCTTCTGCTTGGCGGTCTTCAGAATGTCCTCGACCACCTTCTTTTCGAAGTTGGAATAGGCGTGAACGATGTACCAGCGCATGGCCATAGTGCGTATCCGTTTGGTTGCGTTGGCTTATCCGAACAGCAAGCTGGTGCCGTAGCTCAGCAGCTGGTCGATGAAGAAGAAGAACACGGCAGTGAGGAACACGAGAATCAACGTCATGATCGTGGTGGTGATCGTTTCGCGGCGCGTCGGCCAGACGACTTTGGAAACCTCGGCCCGCACCTGCTGGAGGAACGTGAATGGATTGGTTCTGGACGCCACGATGAAACCTGCCGGTCTTGGTGAGATGCACTGCACTTAAACAGCATCGGGGCGCGATCAAGGCTGTTACCCCGACCGCGCCCGCTGATCGCACTGCAATAGCGCCGCATACCGCTCAAGGCAAGGGTGCTAACGTGCGGTCAGGCCCTGCAGATCGGCCAGTGTGTCCAGCTTGCCGATGTCGAAGTCCGCGTCCGCCAGATCGACACCATACTCCGCTTCCAGATGGAGCATGAGTTCGGTCGCCGCCAGCGAATCCAGCAGGCCGGACGTGAAGATCGCATCATCCGGTGCCAGCGTCGCTTCCTTCCCCCGATCGGCAAGCAGGGTGCGTACGAATGTATCGATGGCCATGGCGTCAAACTCCAAACAGGGATGCTGCAAATCCGGCCCGCTCCAGCAGCGTGCCCTCGCCGGTAAGATCGTCGAAAATCTTTAGGAAACAGAAAAACCCGATGACCCGAATGCGTGGCAGCACCTCGTAGATGACGAACCCGTCTTCCGGCTTGGCTTTCTTCGTCCAGAGCTGGCTCACGATCAGGCCGGTGGCCAGTGCAAGCGAATAGACGACGGCGCTTTGGAAGATCGCCAGATTGTCCCACAGGTTACCGTCGGCGAAGACGTAGGTTTCCCGCATGAAGTGGTAGAGAAAATTGCCGAGCCCGGCTGCGCAGAACGTGGCAAACGCGATCCGCAGTTTCACGTTGCCTTTGAAGTAGCGCACGAAAGCCGGGTAGAAGAAAAAGTCGACCAGAAGCTCCTTGAAATAGAAGAAATACCGGTTCCAGAAGTCGGCCAGAGACCGCGCGGCGAGCGGGTTCACCGTATTGCGCGGAATGCGATAACCGCACATCCGCACCGTCGCCACGATCAAATGGCCCCACACGGATATGATGAGCAGGTCGAGAAAATAGTTCGACAAAAGCGCCGTCCAACTGTGAAGGACAGGCAGTGAAGTGCCGTTCGCATCCGACAAAATTGCACTTTGAAGCGGCGAAACCGCCATAAGGTCGTAAACGAACGCCTCATACGCCCACCAAACACCCGCCAGCACGACGGCCCAGACGACAAGCTTCAAACCCTTCAGGCGGGTCTTGGCGAGGTCATCCGCGTCCTTGGCGGCGAACTTGTCGAGGTAACCGAAATTCTTTCCGATGGGAGTGGCGCTGCCACCCCAGAACGGGCGCAGGAACAGGGCGCGGCTGACCGTTGGTGTCGCGTTCTTAGAGCGCGCATCGACCGCCGCGTAAGCGAGCACCCACATGCACGACATCCATATGCCCGCAACCGCCCATTTGAAGCTGGACACCGCATCGCCGCCGAGGCCGGACATCGCCGACGCCAGCAAAACGAAGTAGGCCACGACGAGACTGACGACCGGCCGTTTGGCCCAAACCGAACCCGGCCAACGGCGCAAGCCTGCCAGAAATAGAAAGCTGCACGCGACGACCGTGAGAACACCCACGCCTTGCAGCGCCAGCGGGTTCATCGACAGTTCGCCTGCAAGGAGATCGTTCAGATTTCGCCAGCCATCGATACGAAATGGGCGCATCAGCAGATAGAACGCCGATGCGCCGATCAGCACGGCGAGCCGATGGGCAGGCAGCGCCCACATGCCGAGTAGCGCCACTGCACTCAGCGCCAACGCAGGTCGGGATAGCTGACCGCTTAGCGCGAGCGCAGCGATGAATACGAGGTGCAGTGCCAGTCCGCCTGCCCGCGTTTGCACGAAATCCAACGCCGCACGGTTGTCGTCGATCGAAAGCCACGCCTGTCGCCACCGTTCCGGCGCGAAGGCGGAGCGTTCCGGCAAGGCGGGGGAAACGCTCACGCTTTCGCCCCGGTCCGCAGGGGCGTGACCATGTCCGGCGCTTCCACGGCAGGCCTGTCGAGCGAAGCCTGCAAAGCATTGCGGTCGATCTTGTCATTAATGTTGCGCGGCAATTCCGAAAGCATTTCGATCCGCCCTGGCACCATGTAGTCCGGTAGGGTTTTCGCCATGACGCGCCGCACGGTGGCGGTATCGACACCGTCCCCCGCTATGAACCCGACCAGCCCCTGCGCACTGCCATCGACCACGGGCCACGCCACGATGGCGGCCAAGTCGGTTCCGCACGCGCCCCGCAAGTGCATTTCGACTTCTTCCAGTTCGATCCGGTTGCCCTTCAGCTTCACCTGATTGTCGGCTCGGCCCATGTGGTGCAGCACGCCGTCCTCGTCGCGCATTCCCAGATCGCCGGTGAAATACCATTGCCTGCCGTCGATCATGCGGAAGGCCTTCGCGGTCTGTTCGGGGCGGTTGAAATAGCCGTCGGAAAGCTGCGTGCTGGAAATCGCGATTTCGCCGGTCTTCCCATCCGGCAAGGCACCTCCGTCAGGTCCGCAGATAGCGACCTCGAAATTGTCGTAAGGCTTTCCGATAGCGATGATCTGACGGCTTTCCGTGACGACCGGCGGCTCGGCAAACCGCTGCCGCGTGCAAACGACCGTGCCCTCCGTCGGCCCGTAGATGTTTTCGACCACGCTGTTCGGCGCGGCCTTGGCCCATGCGCGCACGGCCGCCAACGGCAGAGGTTCGCCGCAGAAGACGGAAAGGCGAAGTGTCGGAAACACACCTTCCGTCAGCGCATTGATCTGCCGCATCTGCGCGATGATCGTGGGCACCGACATCCAGCAGGTGATCGCGTTGGCGCGGATGAACCGTTGCGGCGCCATCATATCCAGTGGCGACATGACGTGCAGGCTGGCCCCCGCTTCCCAGGTGAGAAACAGGTTGTGAACGCTCAGATCGAACGTGATGTCGTGGGCTTCCGCCACCCGGTCGTCTCGGGTGAACCCGACCCAACCTCGCGTACTGCCGAGATATTCCGCAAGCGCACCGCAGGACACGACCACGCCCTTGGGCTCCCCGGTCGTGCCGGACGTGAAGACGATATAGCCGGTTTCCTTCGCCCCACGATGGGCAGGCTCGCGCAGTGGCGTCTCGTCCATCAGGTCCGAGCGATGCAAGATCACGGGCCGGAGCGGCGGCCCGCACGTCGTCTGTCAGCATCTTCTCGCCGAAACCATCGAGCACGAGCGCATCGAGGTCCAGTTCCGCCAGCAGTTTGATCAACCGCTCCGCAGGCCACTTCATGTTCAGCGGAACATAGGTCGCGCCCGCCCAGCAGATGCCGGCGATCGCCACATAGGCTTCGGCGCTGCGGGAGCCGAGAATGCCGACCCGCTTCGTTTTCAGGATGGGGGAAAGTCTGTCGGCCAACGATTGCGCACGGCGTGCAAGATTGCCGTAGGTAAGACTGGTCTTGCCTTGCTGGAGTGCGAGACGGTCCGGCGCTGATCGCGCCGTTTCAAAGAGGCTCGAAGCCAGATTGAACGAACGGGACACGGTGGAAAGCCAACATTTTCAGGGAAGTGAATGGCTTCACTCTGGCCGAAACGGGCAACTCGTCAATTTGTATCGAAGTTTAGGCTATTTGCGCGTGTGAACGCATAAGCACCAAGTCGAGCCCAACGCTTAACCATTCGTTAAGCAACGTGGCAGGGGCACCAGGATTTGAACCCGGGACCTACGGTTTTGGAGACCGTCGCTCTACCAACTGAGCTATACCCCTATGCGCAGGCGCAGCGGTAAGGCCAAACGGGTCTGCAATCAAGTGGAATCGGTTGCCGGTTGCGGGGGCGTGTCGGCATCAGGGTTCACGCGCCGCACAACCTTCAGCGCGTCTTCCCGCGCGCTTTCCGCCTTTTCCGCCGCGCGCAATTCGGTGAACGCGGTGTTGAACTCCGCCCCGAACAGCAACAGCACGGACAGGCAGTAGAGGTAGACGATGGCCACCATCATACCGGCGAGACCCGCATACAGTGCCGTGTAGTTGGCGATGTTTTGCAAATACAGACCGAACAGCTTCGAACCGACGAAGATGCCGACAATGGTGAGCAGGATACCCCACCGCATCTGACGCCCCTCCCCCTTCATGTCCGGCAACAGCTTGTGGAACGCCAGCAGGATCAACCACAGGATGATCGTTGCCAGCACGTACTGACCGGCTTGAAACAGGGCACGGAACGGGGTCATCAGGTCGATGCGTTCCTGCAGGAAGTCCCATGCAACCGGCGCCGCAATCAGCAGCACGGCGGTGAAGATGAGGCCGACCGCACCGCCGATGACGAACAGGGTCGCCTCGAACCGCCGCCACACGAACGAGCGGGTTTCGTTGACACGGTAGGCGCGGTTCAACCCATCCCGCAGGTTTTCGATCCCGTTCGTGGCCAGCGCCAGCACGACGATGGTGGAAAAGGAAAAGAATTCCGTCGGGCTTTCTTCCAGCAGCACGTTGATCTGGTCTTCGATCGGTTTGGCACTGTCGGCCGGCCAGTGGCCGAGCACCAGTTCGACAACCAGCATGGCCACTTCCGGCGACCCGTAGGCACGCATGAGTGATGCGACGAGCATGAGGAACGGAAAGATGGACAGCAGGAGCGACATGGCGACGTTGGAAGCGATCACCACGCCTCCGTCATTCACCAACTTGACGCATGCGATCCAGAACGCCTGCCCCAACCGCTGCAACGGTGGCCGCCTGCGAAAAAGCTGACGGACCGCACGGCGCTTGCGGTAAGATTCGTGAAGTGAGTTCGTCGTATCAACCAACGGGGCACTGCTCCGCGTAAGGACCGACCCAGCAGGGCTTCCGGGCGATATGACGGGACGATCTCGGCATGGCCTCCCTTTCGAACCTGGCAATGTCGTGCGGCTGGAACGCACTATCGCGCAAAAGACGTGGCTTTTGAATGAAGGGCGCGGAATAAAGCTGGCGAACACGCTGAATCGAGCGAACGCTTTCCATGTCCCAATGCAACATCTGCGACGGCACGTCTTTCGAAACCTTCCGCGGCCGACCGAATGAAAAATGCGCCTCGTGCGGTTCTCTCGCACGGCACCGGGTCGGTTGGGAGGTCTATCGGAGCAACCTCATCGGCGAGACACGCGGCAGGGGCCGTGTTCTGCATCTTGCGCCGGAGCCGTGGCTGTATCCCAAACTTCGCGACACGCTCGGATCAGGTTACCTGTGTGCCGATCCATCGCCCGAAACCTATCCGCACGCACCTTGCATGCGGCTGTTCTTTCCCGACGACTTCCGATTGTTTCCCGACGGTTATTTCAGCGCCATTCTGCACAATCATGTGCTCGAACATATTCCAGGCCACTACGGCGACCACCTGCTGGCCTTCGCGCGTTTGCTCGCACCGCGTGGCAAGATGATATTCTCCATACCCGGCCCCTATACCGGCCGCCCGACGAAGGAAGGCGGGGAACATCTGTCGAGTGATGCGGAGCGGCTGAAGCAGTTTCTGCAGGAAGACCACTTCAAGATGCTGGGGGACGACTTCATTCCGACGCTCGAAGCCCTGCAGGGCGGTCGGCTCTTGAGCGAGGGCGTTAGCGAGGATCGACGGGCCGAACTGTCCGTCCGTCCCGGCAAGGCTCCATTCTTCATCTGGCAGAAAAACTGAAGCCCCAAAGAAAGGGCCGGTCAGGTTTCCCTGACCGGCCCTCCGCAGTCGTCGCGAGCGTTGACTACTCCAGAATTTCCGCCACGATGCCGGCACCGACGGTGCGTCCGCCTTCGCGGATGGCGAAGCGCAGCCGGTCTTCCATGGCGATCGGCACGATCAGCGTGACCGTCATCTCCACGTTGTCGCCCGGCATCACCATTTCCGTGCCTTCCGGCAGCTCGCAAACGCCCGTCACGTCCGTCGTGCGGAAGTAGAACTGCGGACGGTAGTTGGTGAAGAACGGCGTGTGACGGCCACCCTCTTCCTTCGTCAGAACATAGGCTTCCGCGCGGAACTTCGTGTGCGGCTTCACCGAACCCGGCTTGCACAGAACCTGACCACGCTCGACCTGCTCGCGGTCGATACCGCGGATCAGAGCACCGATATTGTCGCCAGCCTGACCGGAGTCCAGCAGCTTGCGGAACATCTCCACGCCCGTGCAGGTCGTCTTCTGCGTGTCCTTGATACCGACGATCTCGATCTCGTCGCCGACCTTCACGATGCCGCGCTCGACGCGACCGGTCACCACCGTGCCGCGACCGGAGATCGAGAACACGTCCTCGATGGGCATCAGGAACGGCTGATCGACGGGACGCTCGGGCTGGGGAATGTAGCTGTCGACAGCTTCCATCAGTTCCCGGATCGCGTTCTCGCCGATCTCCGGGGTTCTCGCCGTTCATGGCAGCAAGAGCCGAACCCTTGATGATCGGAATGTCGTCGCCGGGAAACTCGTACTGGTCGAGCAGCTCGCGCACTTCCATCTCGACGAGCTCCAGAAGCTCCTCGTCGTCGACCTGATCGACCTTGTTCAGGAACACGACCAGCGCGGGCACGCCGACCTGACGGGCCAGCAGGATGTGCTCGCGGGTCTGGGGCATGGGGCCGTCAGCTGCCGAACAGACCAGAATGCCGCCGTCCATCTGCGCGGCACCGGTGATCATGTTCTTCACGTAGTCGGCGTGGCCGGGGCAATCGACGTGGGCGTAGTGACGGTTTTCCGTCTCGTATTCCACATGCGCCGTGGAGATCGTGATCCCGCGCGCCTTCTCTTCCGGCGCACCGTCGATCTCGTCATAGGCCTTGAAGTCACCGAAATACTTCGTGATCGCCGCCGTCAGCGTCGTCTTGCCGTGGTCGACGTGACCGATCGTGCCGATGTTGCAGTGCGGCTTGTTACGTTCAAACTTTGCCTTAGCCATGAAATCCTCGCAGGGTGTATGGTCTCACGGCACGCGCCGTTTCGCGCGCGATATAGAAGTCGCAGGCAAACCGCGCAAGGTTTCCTTCACCTTTTGCCAGAACCAAATCCGCCATCGCGCGTTGCGAACACATCAGGAACATCGAACGAGGCAGACAATGTCCGAAGACAACACAGACAAGAGCGAAATCGGCGGCAACGCACAGAAGGATCCCGACAACTGGGTGACGGGCGACGAGAAGATGACCGGCGCGCAGAAAAGCTATCTCATGACACTGTCCGAGGAGGCCGGCGTCGAGTTCGACGAGAACCTGTCGAAGGCGGATGCCAGCAAGCGCATCGATGAACTGCAAGGTAAGACCGGGCGCGGCGAGTAGCGTCTGCGAAGCGCGGTTTCTGGAGCGGGTGAAGGGAATCGAACCCTCGTCACTTGCTTGGGAAGCAAAAGCTCTACCATTGAGCTACACCCGCGGCGCCGCTGTCATCGCGCGGCGCGCGGGGACTGTCAATCGGGGCTTCCGGCGATGGCCCGCAGGACACGGGCTTGGGCGTCGTACACGATCTGGAAGCCGGGATCGCCGACTTGGCGTATCGAACCACACGCGCGCAGCGCGACAACCAGGTGCTCGCGGGTTCGTAGGCAGCGTTCGCGGCGAACTCGAACGCCGAACAAACCGCAGGACTGGAGCGGGCGGCGGGTATCGAACCGAATCTTCCAGACGCAACCGAAATTCGCGCCCACTGCGGCAGACTGAGCTGGCGCGATTATCGAACCATGCGCGCTAACCGCGCTAACTGGGCATCGCGGGTCCGCATACGGGTGAAGTGGCTGAAAACAACGTCCACAATTACCGGCAGACTGGAGCGGGCGGCGGGAATCGAACCCGCGTCTCTAGCTTGGAAGGCTAGGGTCTTACCATTACACAACGCCCGCACACCGCAGACCCTATTGCCGACGGCGGCATTTGCCAAGCGGCAAGCAACGGGCGCAGGGGGACGGAACCGGCTGGTGGAGGAGGCTGGATTCGAACCAGCGTACGCTAAGCGAACGGATTTACAGTCCGTCTCCTTTAACCACTCGGACACTCCTCCAAGCCGGTTCGTGGCGGGTGTAGAAACCCACCCCGAACCTGTCAACTCATTCGCTCAGCGGGAGTCCAGATAGATGACGTTGGGAAAGCGCGCATCGTAGGCCTGCCGTGGCGTGTGGAAACGAATTTCCACATTCTCCTGCTCGAACCGCTGCAACCGGCCTTCGGCGCGCTCCTCCGCGACGCTGACCAGGTCGCCATCGACGGTGATGATCTTGGCGGACGGTCTGGTCGGCAGCGCCGTGCCTGCAATGCGCAGCGCGCCGCTCTGGCCCAACGGTCCGGGTTCCGGACTGTCGTAATAGCCTCGGTCGTTGCGTGTGCGGAAGCGCGACGGACCGGTCAGCGGGTTGGCGGCGTTGAACCGTGCCGGCAAATTGATCCCATCGAACCCGGCTAAGGGGTTGGCGGCGTTGAACACGGGGCCGCGACTATAGCCGTACAGCCCCTGCTTCGCTCGGCGCATGATCCAGTGGGCATCGTTGCGAATGCGCCCGGTACGCGCACCGCCTGCTGGTCGGAGATGGAGAACGGGACGATCCGATCACCGGCTTCGACCTGAATGACCCCGGTGCCGATGCCAACGGGGAACAGGAAGAAAGACCCCGCCAGAACAGTTCTGAAGAATGTAGACATGGTGCCGCCTTTCCGGGTGTGACCCCGCGTTTCGTTTGCGAAAACGACAAGCCGGTGGAGGCGGCAACCTCCCGACACGCAAATCGTCCAGTGCGCCAAATCTGCGCGGACGAACGCCCTTAATCAAGTCTTAACGGCGAAATTTCCCGACATGGTAAACGGATGAGCCAGTCACGCAGCGCGCGTCGCCAGACCGTCCACCACGCCAAAGGCCCGTTCGATCAGCTCCGGCCCTGCGTCGGGCTGCGCGGCATCCACGCTCATGATGCGGCGGTACTGCCGCGCACCGGGGCGACCGGCGAACAGCCCGAGCATGTGTCGTGTCACATGCGACACCCGCCCCCCCTTGCAAATGGGCCGCCACGTAGTCCTGCATCGCCGCGCAAATTGCCCAGGCGTCGAACGGCGTCGCTTCGCGGCCATAGAACCGTGCATCCACGTCCGCCAGCAGTGCCGGCTGGTGATAGGCGGCCCGACCGAGCATCACACCGTCCAGCGGCGTGGAAACGGCACGGCCATATCGAGATCGTCGATGCCGCCGTTGATGCCGATGAAACGGTCCGGCCAACGCTCTTTCAGCCGATGGACACGACCGTAATCGAGCGGCGGAATATCGCGGTTCTCCTTCGGTGACAGCCCCTGAAGCCACGCCTTGCGTGCATGAACCCAAAACCCGTCGCACCCTTCTGCGAAAACACGGTCGGCCAGATCGTCCAGAGCGGTTTCGTATCCTGCTCATCGACGCCGATGCGGCACTTGACCGTCACCGGCACGTCCACCGCCCCCTTCATGGCGGCCACGCAACGTGCAACGAGGTCCGGCTCCCGCATCAGGCAGGCACCGAACGTGCCGGATTGCACGCTGTCCGAAGGGCACCCGACATTCAGATTTATCTCGTCATAACCGAACGATGCGCCGATCCGCGCAGCCTCGACCAGCTTGGCCGGGTCCGAACCGCCCAGTTGCAGTGCCACCGGATGCTCGCATTCGTGAAAGGCCAGCAACCGCTCGACATCGCCATGCAACAAGGCGTCGGCCACCACCATTTCGGTATAAAGCAGCGCGTGGCGCGAAAGTTGGCGATGGAAAAACCGACAATGACGGTCCGTCCAGTCCATCATCGGTGCAACAGCGAAGATCGTGATCGTGTCGGGCATGGTCGGTTGGCCGCTCTAGCTGCCGCGATAGGTCGAATAGCTGAACGGCGATGCTAGCAGCGGCACGTGGTAGTGGCTCGTCTCGTCGTCGATGCCGAAGCGGATCGGCACGATGTCGATGAAGGGATGCTCGCTCTTGCGTACCGTGCCCTCGAAATAAGCGCCCATAGCGAAGACGAGTTCGTAAGTGCCGCGGTCAGGGCACCCTTCGAAATTAGGGGCGCATCCGTGCGGCCATCGTCGTTGGTCGTGGTCGTGGTCACATGCTCCCGCTGCTCCCCGTCGATCCGGTAGAGTTCGATCGTCACGCCCTTTGCAGGGCAGCCGCGGGCGGTATCGAGAATGTGGGTCGTCAGAAAGCCCTGCTCCGGCCATGGAAAGGTTCCTTCGAGTGGAAATGCGTGTCGGCGTCCCGAGAGTGGTCACACGGCTCGATTCGGGCATCGCTTATCGCGTGGTGCGGCGGAATTGACAATCCATCGCCGGTTCATTCTCATAACACGGTCTCACCGACATCGAAGAGGCGTTTGCGTGCACTACCCCAGAAACCTGCACGGCTACGGCGCAACGCCACCCGACGCGCGTGGCCGAACGGCGCGAAGATCGCCATGCAGTTTGTCGTCAATTACGAGGAGGGCGGCGAGAACAACATTCTCACGGCGACGCGGCTTCTGAAGCGTTTCTATCGGAAATCGTCGGCGCCGCAGCTTGGCCTGGCCAGCGCCACTGGAACATGGAATCGATCTACGAATACGGTGCCCGCGCCGGGTTCTGGCGGTTGCACCGGCTGTTTACCCGGGCCGAGATTCCGGTCACCGTCTACGGGGTGGCAACGGCCTTGCAGCGCTCCCCGGCGCAGGTAGCAGCCATGCAGGAAGCGGGATGGGAAATCGCCTCACACGGCCTGAAATGGGTGGAGTTCAAGGACTTCGACCGTGAAACCGAACGGCGATGGCTGCACGAAGCCATCGCGTTGCACGCCGCAGCCACCGGCGAACGCCCGCGCGGCTGGTATCTGGGACGATGCAGCGAGAACACCGTCGATCTTGTGAGCGAGGAAGGCGGGTTCGCCTACATCTCCGACGCCTATGACGATGACTTGCCCTATTGGCGGGAGCACGAAGGCCACGAGCAACTCATCATTCCCTACACGCTCGACTGCAACGACATGCGCTTCGCCACGCCGCAGGGCTTCAATTCCGGCGACCAGTTCGAAGCCTATCTGCGCGATACGTTCGACACGCTCTACGCCGAAGGTGAAGCGGGCCGCCGAAGATGATGAATATCGGCCTGCATTGCCGCCTCGTTGGTCGTCCGGGCCGGTGGCGGCGCTCAACGGTTCATCGACTACGCCCAGTCGAAGGCCGATGTCTGGTTCGCCCGGCGCATCGACATCGCCGAGCACTGGGCGCGACACCACCCGCCCCAACCACGTAGGGAACGTGCTTCGCATATGGACAGGCAGCGTTCGTTGACCGGTTCGGTGGCGTGTTCGAACATTCCCCATGGATCGCCGAACGAGCGTGGGACGCAGGCCTGGGTGCTGCCAACGACACGGCGCACGGCCTCCATCACGCCATGAAGATCCAGTTCCGACTTGGCGGACGCCGAGCGACCGACTGGCGGTCCTGAACGCTCACCCGGACCTTGCCGGCAAGCTGGCCGCCGCGAGCGGCTGACTGCGGAATCGACGGGCGAACAGGCGGGCGCCGGTCTCGATGCACTGACCGACGCCGAGCGCGCCACGTTCACCGAATTGAACGACGCGCTACACGCGACAATTCGGTTTCCCCTTCATCATTGCCGTGAAAGGTCTCGACAAGGCGGACATCCTCTCCGCCTTCCACACGCGTATCGACAACGACCGCGCCACCGAATTCGCCACCGCCTGCGCGCAGGTGGAGCGCATCGCCCTGCTGCGGCTGAAGGATATGCTTTCATGACGTACCACATCGTGAAAGGCGGTCTGCCTGCCCAGTCCGTACCGACCTGGACGAACGGGCCGTGTTCACCGAGGCATACGCCGTGCTGCCCGGCTCCACGATGACCGACATCGTGGCGAGCGCCCTTCCGCACTGGACGAAGACGCGGCTCGTGGGTGATCGCGCGCCCTCTGTCCGGCTTTGCCGAGACCTTCTCCCACTACATCATGGATGTTGCCTCCGGCGGCGGCAGCACGCGTCCGGACGACGATGTGCGCGCCGAGCACGTACTGTTCGTCGTGAGTGGTGAGCCAACGATCTCGCTCGATGGCGTCAGCCACGCATCTGGCGGCCGGGAGGCTACGTCTACCTGCCCCCCGGACGCACGTGGTCCTTCAGCAACCTCGCCGACACCGACGCTCAGTTCCACTGGATTGCGCAAGCACTATGCAGCTGTCGACGGGATCGACCGCCAGAGGCTTTCGTCACCCAGATCAGGCCATCGACCCAGTTGTCATGCCGGACACGATGGCAAATGGGCAACAACCCGTTTCGTGGACCCCGCTGACCTGCGCCACGACATGCACGTCAACATCGTAACGTTCCAACCGGGCGGCGTGATACCGTTTCTCGAAACCCACGTCATGGAACACGGCCTGTTCGTGCTGGAAGGCGAGGCCGCCTACCGCCTGAACCGTGACTGGGTGGACGTGGTTGCCGGGGACTACATGTGGCTGCGCGCCTTCTGCCCGCAGGCCTGCGAGGCGACGGGCACCGGCCCCTTCCGGTATCTGCTCTACAAAGACGTCAACCGACACGCGACGTTGGGCAGTTTCCGACGCCGACTGCCGGCCGGTGCGAACAAACCGCACCGCCGGCTGCCAGTGCGCGTTTAGAACAGACCCTCGATCAGCCCTTCGTCGTTGAGCCGAATGCTCTCGGACGACGGCACGCGCGGCAGGCCGGGCATGGTCATGATCTCGCCGCACACGACCACGACGAACCCCGCACCGGCGGACAACCGCACTTCGCGGATCGGCACCGAATGGCCAGTGGGCGCGCCGCGCAGATTCGGGTCGGTGGAAAACGAATATTGCGTTTTGGCCATGCAGACCGGCAGGTCGCGGAAACCCGCCTCCTCCCACTGGCGCAGCTGATCGCGGATCTTCTTGTCGGCCAACACCTCATCGGCACGGTAGATCCGCTTGGCGATCGTTTCGATCTTGGCAAACAGGCTCATGTCGTCCGGATAAAGCGGTGAAAACTGGGCCTGTCCGCTATCAGCGATCTCCGCGATGCGGGTGGCGAGTTCCTCAATGCCCTTGGAGCCATCTGCCCAATGCTTGCACAAGATCGCCTCGGAACCCTGGCTTTTCACATAGGCCTTGCAGGCGTCGATTTCCGCCTCGCTGTCCCCGTGGAAAGTGGTTGATGGCGACCACGGCAGGCACGCCGAAACTCTTGATGTTCTCGATATGCCGCCCAAGGTTGGCGCAGCCGTCTTTCACGGCATCCACATTCTCCGCACCCAGATCCTGCTTCAGCACGCCGCCGTTCATCTTCATGGCGCGAATCGTGGCGACGATCACGACGGCGGCAGGCGCCAGACCGGCTTTGCGGCACTTGATATTCATGAACTTCTCGGCGCCGAGGTCGGCTCCGAACCCGGCTTCCGTCACCACATAATCTGCCAATTTCAAGCGCCGTCTTCGTAGCGACGACCGAGTTGCAGCCGTGAGCGATGTTGGCGAACGGCCCGCCATGCACGAAGGCCGGGTTGTTCTCCAGCGTCTGCACCAGGTTGGGCTGCATCGCGTCCTTCAGCAGCACCGTCATCGCGCCGTCGGCCTTGATATCGGCACAGGTGATCGCCTTCCGGTCGCGAGTGTAGGCGACGATGATACGGCCCAGACGCGCTTCCTCGAGATCGGCCAGATCGTTCGACAGGCACAGGATCGCCATCACTTCCGATGCGACCGTAATGTCGAAACCCGCTTCCGGCGGGAAGCCGTTGGCCACACCGCCAAGCGAGGACGTGATCTGCCGCAGCGCGCGGTCGTTCATGTCCATCACCCGCTTCCAGACCACGCGGCGGGAATCGATGTCCAGCGCGTTGCCCCAGTAGATGTGGTTGTCGATCATCGCCGACAGCAGATTGTGGGCGGACGTGATGGCATGGAAAGTCGCCGGTGAAGTGAAGGTTCATCTCCTCCATCGGCACGACCTGCGCGTAGCCGCCACCGGCCGCCCCGCCCTTCATGCCGAAGCACGGACCGAGCGAGGCCTCGCGGATGCAGACTCGCCGCGTTCTTGCCGATGGCATTGAGGCCGTCGCCCGAGACCGACTGTCGTCGTCGTCTTGCCCTCGCCGGCAGGTGTCGGGTTGATGGCGGTAACGAGGATCAGCTTTCCGTTCGGCCGTTCCGCCTGCGCAGCGATGAAGCGGGCCGAAACCTTCGCCTTGTCGTGTCCGTACGGCACGCAGGTTCCAGCCCTGGGATGCCCAACTTGGCGCCGATCTCCTAATCGGCTTCTTCTGCGCCTCGCGGGCGATTTCGATGTCGGTCTTGAAGGCCATGGTGCGCACTCGCGTTCCGGGGAGCGAAGGTCTGTGCAGCCGCAATAGAGTCGCAAGCCCGCCGCGCAACAATGGCTTTGCGTCATCGGTCGCAGAAGTGCGACATTCGTGCCGCATCGACACGGCCAACGGCATTGATTGGCGCGCCAGCCCGATACTGTCCGGCCGCAACCCTCAGCCCTGCCGAGCCGCGAGACCCCACCATGCCCTGCAGCACTCGACGGCATCAAAGTCCTCGACCTTTCCCGCATTCTGGCCGGGCCGACCTGCACCCAACTGCTGGGCGATCTGGGCGCGGACATCTACAAGATCGAAAACCCGGCCAGCGGCGGCGGACGACACGCGCTCCTGGGGGCCGCCCTTCGTGACCGGAGCCGATGGCAAGCCGACCGACCTGTCGGCCTATTTCATGTCTGCCAACCGCAACAAGCGATCCGTGGCCGTCGACATCACCTCGGCGGAAGGGACAAGCCGCGCTGATGAGGCTGGCCGCCGATTGCGATATCGTCATCGAGAACTTCAAGCCCGGCGCGCTGGCGAAACACGGCCTCGACCACGACACGATGCGCGCCGCCCATCCGCACCTCGTCTATTGCTCGATCTCCGGCTTCGGCCAGACCGGCCCGAACGCAGCCAAACCCGGCTACGACCTCATGGCGCAGGGTTTCGGCGGCGCTGATGAGCCTGACCGGCGCGCCGGACGGCGAGCCGATGAAGGTCGGCATCGGCATCGCCGACGTCATGTGCGGCATGTATGCGACCGTCGGCATTCTGGCCGCCTTGCGCCACAAGGAGCGCACCGGCGAAGGCCAGCACGTCGAACTGGCACTGGTGGACACGCAAATCGCGTGGCTCATCAACGAGGGGGTCAGCTACCTGACCACGGGCGAGCTGCCCGTCACGGCGCGGCAACGGCCACCCGACCATCGTGCCCTATCAGGTCTTCGCCACGTCCGATGGCCATGTCATCGCCGCGGTCGGCAACGACGGCCAGTTCCGCCGCTTCGCACGCTTTCTGGGGCTCACGAGAGCTGGGCGGACGACAGGCGTTTCGCCACCAACCCGGCACGGGTGGAAAACGCGAAGCGTTGGTCGCGCTCATAGAGCCTGAAATCGCGCGCCGGTACGACCGACGAGACCATCGAGCGGGCTGGAGGCAGTCGGGGTGCCGGTCGGCCCTGTCAACACTTTGGACCGGGTGTTCGACAGCGAACAGGTCGCCGCGCGGGACATGCGGATCGCGCTGCCCTCTGCAGGCGGCCGATGGCCGGTGGAGCTGATCGGCAACCCGCTGAAATTCTCCCGCACCCCCGTCACCTACCGCAGCGCGCCGCCCTCGTTCGGGCCGGATACGGAGACGTGTTGGGCGACTGACCTACTCCGCCGCTTCCCGCACGGCCGGGCGCGAAACCCGCGCGGCGCAGAACTTGAATTCGGGAATCTTGCCGAACGGATCAAGCATCGGGTTGGTCAACGCATTGGCCGGCGCTTCGTTGAAGCAGAACGGGATGAAAACCATCCCGTCGGCGACCTCCCGGTCAGCCCGCAGCAGCGCCTCGATCGTGCCCGCGACGCGTCTCCACGGAAATCATTTCGCCCGCGATCGAAGCCGCGCTTCTCGATCTCGCGCGGGTTCATGGCGGCGAAGCCTTCGGGTTCGATCTGGTCCAGCACCCCGGCGCGGCGCGTCATGGCGCCGGTGTGCCAGTGCTCCAGCACGCGGCCCGTCGTCAGCACCATGGGATAGTCGTCGTCCGGCACTTCGTCCGGCGCGCGCAGGTCGGCCGGCACGATGCGCCCGCGACCATCGGCGGTGGGAAAGCGCTCGTCGAAGACGACCCATTTCTCCGTGCCGTCTTCGCAGCGACGGATAGGTCACGCTCTCGTTCGCTTCCAGCCGTTGCCACGGAATGTAGTCGAGCGATTTCATCACCTGCCGCATCTCCTCGTAGACCTCCGGCGCGCCGTCGTATGTCCAGTCGAGGCCGACGCGGTTGGCGAGCTGAACGAGCAGGTCGAGATCCTGCCGCGCATCGCCCGGAAGCGGCAGCACGGGCCGCCCGATCTGCACCTGCCGGTTGGTGTTTGAGAACGTGCCGAGCTTCTCGGCATGGGCAGAGGCCGGCAACACCACATCGGCGTGCCAGGCGGTTTCTGTCAGGAAAATATCCTGCACCACCAGATGCTCGAGCTTGGCGAGCGCGGCGCGCGCATGGTGCTGGTCCGGGTCGGACATGGCCGGGTTCTCGCCCATGATATACATGGCCTTCACCCGCCCGTCGTGGATGGCGTCGATCGTTTCCACCACCGTCAGGCCCCTTCACCGGATCGAGCGAACGGCCCCAGAAATCTTCCATGCCGCCGCGGATATCGCCGTTTTCGACGGAGCGATAGTCGGGAAAGAACATCGGGATGAGCCCCGCATCGGACGCGCCCTGCACGTTGTTCTGCCCGCGCAACGGATGCAGCCCGGTGCCGGGACGGCCGATCTGGCCGGTAATCAGCGCCAGCGCGATCAGGCAGCGGGAATTGTCCGTGCCGTGGGTGTGCTGGGAAATACCCATGCCCCAGAAGATCATCGAACGTTCGGACGGTCGCATAGAGCCGCGCAACGCGCTTTCAGCGTCTCGGCGGGGATCGCCGCAGACATCCGCCATCGTCTCCGGCGCGAAATCGGCGACCTTGTCGCGCAAGGCCTCGAAGCCATCGACGTTGGCCTGAATATATTGCTCGTCGTACAGCTCTTCGTCGATGATCGTGTGGATCATCGCGTTCAGCAGCGCGACATCGGTGCCGGGCTTGAAGCGCAGCGAATGTTCCGCATGGCGCATCAGGTCCTGCCCGCGCGGGTCCATGACGACGAGCTTCGTGCCCCGCTTGGCGGCGCGCTTGAAATAGGTCGCGGCAACCGGGTGGTTGGTTGCCGGCCGCGCGCCGATGATGATGACGCAATCGGCCTTGCCCGCGTCCATGAACGGCGCGGAAACCGCGCCGGAGCCGACGCCTTCCAGCAGCGCGGAGACAGACGAGGCGTGGCACAGCCGCGTGCAATGGTCGACATTGTTGGTGCCGAAGCCCTGCCGGATGAACTTCTGGAACAGATAGGCCTCCTCGTTCGAGCCCTTGGCAGAGCCGAAGCCGGCAATCGCGCCGCCGCCATCCCGGTCGCGCACCGTCGTCAAGCCGCCGGCGGCCCGCGCCAGCGCCTCTTCCCATGTCGCCTCGCGGAACAGGTCGGACGTCTTCATGAACCGCGCATCGAGATCGCCGCGTCTTGGGCGCATCGTCGCGGCGGATCAGCGGCTTGGTCAGCCGCTCGTCCGACATGGCGTAATCGAAGCCGAAGCGGCCCTTCACGCACAGCCGGTTTTCATTGGCCGGGCCGTCGCGCCCGTCGACAAGCACGATCCTGTCGTCCTTGCGTGTAGACCGTCGTCTGGCAGCCGACGCCGCAGAACGGGCAGACGGAATCGACCTTGGTGTCGAAGTCCTCGACCACGCGGGTGCGGCCCGCATCGTCCATCAGCGTCTTTTCGAACAGCGCGCCGGTCGGGCAGACCTGCACGCATTCCCCGCAGGTCACGCAGGTGGAAAAGCCCATCGGGTCGTGGATGTCGAAGACCGGCACCGAATGGTGGCCGCGATCGGCCATGCCGAGCACGTCGTTGACCTGCACTTCGCGGCAGGCCCGAACGCACAGATTGCAGGCGATGCAGGCGTCGAGATTGACGGCGATGGCCGGGTTGGAAACGTCGTGCAGCGGGGCCTGTCGCATCCGGCATGCCGTGGGTCGTGTCGCCGCCGTGCTTCGACGGCAGGCGGTCGCCCTTGGCGATGCCCATGCTGCCGGCCCAGTTCCAGAACGGGGACTGCGCATCCACCGGCTGCTCCGGCATGTCGGCGGCCAGCATTTCGAACACCATCCGCCGCGCCTTGTCGGCCCGCTCGGTCTGGGTGTGGACGACCATCCCCTCGGCGACCTTGCGCTGGCAGGAAGCCGCCAGCACCCGCTCGCCCTCGACCTCCACCATGCAGGCCCGGCAATTGCCGTCCGCGCGGTAGCCCGGCTCGTCGAGGTGGCACAGATGCGGGATGCGCGTGCCTTCCCGCTTGGCGACGGTCCAGATGCTTTCGCCGGCTCGGCGGTGACGGGCTTGCCGTCGAGGGTGAAGGAGATCAGGTCGGTCACATCAATGCCCCTCGTGCCCGCTGCCATAGCCGCGCAGTGCGGCGTATCTGGCCTTCTGCCCGTCGTTCAGAACCGGCGTAACCTCAAGATGCGCCGCAAGATGTGCCTGCCGCAAGTCGCGCCTGCCTGGGCTGCACCGGCAGAAGGTCTGCAAGCGCTTCCCGGTAATCGACTTGTCCACGAAAGCGGCATCGAGCGCCTTTTCCGCGTCGATCAACTGCAGCCGAGCGCCTTGGCGCGGCTTTGCATGGAGGCGAAACTTGCATCCATCCGCCCTCTCGCTGCATCGACGCTCAACCCGCCTGTCGGCCAGTTCGAGAACATGCGCCGGGCCGGGATATCCGTTGAACTCGGCCGGCTTCGCGAGCCCCCACCCGCGCCCTTCCGACAGGTCCGCCACATCCTCCGCGCTGAGAGAGCTGATCGTCCGACCGTGTTCATCCGCATAGGGTTGCCGGGCGAATGGCCCCGAACCAAGCAATCCGTAGGTCGCTCCCGCACCGAGCTCGCACCGCCAAAAGCCCGGCCGCAGAAACGTTGTGCTTGTTCATCACAGATCCTCCCGGAAATATGTCAGCAGGTGGTTCACCGGGTTGGGCGCCGCCTGCCCCAGACCGCAGATCGAAGCGTCGCGCATCACCTGCTCGAGATCGCGGATCGCGTCCTCATCCAGCGGTCCGTCGCTACGCAGCAGCTTGCCCAGCTTCTCCGTGCCGCCGCGGCATGGGGTGCACTGGCCGCAGGATTCGTGGGTGAAGAAGTCGAGCAGGTTGAGCGCCACGTCCTTCATCGAATCGGCCTCGCTGAAGACCACGACGGCGTGCGAGCCCACGAAGGAGCCGAGCGACGCCAGCTCGCCGCCGAAATCGAGCGGCACATCGCCTTTCGAGGCGGGCAGAATGCCGCCCGACGCGCCGCCGGGCAGGTAGGCCTTGAACGCGTGCCCGTTCCGCCATGCCGCCGCATCGTTCGATCAGCTCGCGCCACCGTCACGCCCGCCGGTGCGACGACGACGCCGGGGTTTGCGACCCGACCGGACACGGACCACGAGCGCGGCCCGGGGTGGCCCGGCTTGCCCTGTCGGCAAACCATTGCGCGCCGTTGCGCCAAAATTGCGGGCACCCAGTACAGCGTCTCGACGTTGTTGTTGAGCGTCGGCCGGCCGAAAAGGCCCACTTCCGCGATATAGGGTGGGCGATGGCGCGGCAGCCCGCGCTTGCCCTCGATGCTTTCCAGCATCGCGCTTTCCTCGCCGCAGATATAGGCGCCGGCGCCGCGACGCAGTTCGAAGAAGCCCGGCTCGGCAGGACCGCCGGCTTCGAGCGCCGCGATCTCGGCGCGCAGGATATTGAGCACCTGCCGGATATTCGTCGCGCATGTAAACATAGCACCGCCCGGCCTCGACTACACGGGCGGCGATCAGACGCACCTTCAAACATGGCGTGCGGGTTGCGCTCCAGATAATACCTGTCCTTGAACGTGCCAGGCTCGCCCTCGTCGCCGTTGATCGTCATCAGGCGCGGTGCCTCGTAGCCGCGCACGAAGCCCCATTTCTTGCCCGTCGGGAAGCCCGCGCCGCCGAGCCCGCGCAGACTGGCGTCCGACAGTGTGTCGATGATCGTGTCGGACGACAGCGCGCCGGAACGCACTGTATCCCACACCGCATAGCCGCCCTTCGCGCGATATCCGTCCAGGTCGACGTAGTCGGGAGCGACGGACCCGTCTCTCCGGCAGCCGCAAGGTCGAGCAAGCCCCGAGGCGGTGGCGTGGCCCGACCTCGCGGTCGCCGATCCGCGCGGCCGGCGCGACGTCGCAACCGCCCATGCACGGCGCGCGCACTACTCGGATCGCCGCGGGTCGACCCCGGCTTCCAGGCCCGCAATCAGCGCCTCCGCACCCGCCAGCATGCACGATATGCCATCGCAGACCCGGATGGTGAGCGGCGCCGGGTTGCCTTCCGCCCTCGCTCACCACGTCGAAATGGTCGTAGAAGGAGGCTACCTCGTAGACCTCGACCTGCGACAGCCGCATCTCCTCGGCCAGGGCGCGGATATGGGCCGCACTCAGGCAGCCGTAAGCATCCTGAATGAGGTGCAGATATTCGATAAGCAGATCGCGCTGAAGCGACCACCCGTGCAGAAGAGCGCTAATCTCCGCAAGGCACATCATCGACCTGACGTCCCTTCGGCTTGGAAGGGTTTCGGCGCTTCCCATCCCGTCGGCCGGCGGCCTGCTGCCGATCGAGAGGGGTCTGTTCGCTATCGTCGAGCATCATAGGGTCCGCCAGTCATTTGCGCATAGGACCGACGAACCGCGCAGGGGCGGCCGCTGTCGACGATATGAAGTGGATCGAACCCCTCGCGGCAAACGCGTGTCGCCAAGATCGTCTCCGCCGGGAACCCTGTCCGACACCTGTCACTAGCATGACCGCCCGACCGTGCAAGGGTCGGCTGCGCCGCAGTCGGAGTGGAAATGCGACTAGTAGTCGCGCTCGAAGAACACGCCGATCTCGCTATCCCCGTCCGAGCCGACTGCGCCCCGCGCTGTCAGGTCCTCGGTTATGTCCAGATTGATCGTCGCCTTCGTATTCTGCCCGGCTTCGACGCCGAGATAGACATTGTCGGCAATGTACTTGCCCGCGCGAACGGAGGCGTTGCCATCTGCGTCGGATACCACGTCGAGATCGTCCAGCCCGGTGCCAGCGCGCAGGCCGGAGACGATATCGGTGTTTGCACCGCCGGTCAGCTGTGCTGCCGCGGACACGAGACTGGCTATCTGGAACGGTGACAGTTCACCTACGCTGCGACCGAAGATGATCTGCGACAGCACCTCGTCTTCCGGCAGGTCGGGCTGCAACTCGAAGGATACGTCGAGGTCCGACGCCCGGCCTTGCAGGCGGATGAAAGCGGTCACGTCCCCCAATTCCACACGGGCCAGGAAGTTCAGCAACGGGTCGAGCGTACCGGTCAACGTGATGCTGCCTTCGTCGAGAACGATCCGCTGGCCCAGGATCGACAGGCGACCACGGCGCAACTCGAAGCGACCCTGCGGGCGGATATCGTTGACCGGACCGCGCACGGACAGCTGGCCACCCAGCTCTGCATCCAGCCCCCGCCCCCGCACGAAAATGCGGGATGGCGCGCTAACTGCTAATTCAGGGGTCCGGAGGATGACTGGACGCGCATTCGGCGTGGGTGTGGGCGATGCCTGTTCCACCCGACGCAACGTGCGCTGGATCGGCTCGGACGGGGCGATATGGTCCACATCGAGCAGCAGATCGCTGCCTCCGAAAGTCTCGGGGACGATGATTTCCGTGCGCGCCAGTTCCCACACGGACGGAAAGCAACGGCGATCGGGCGACCGGTCCGGTCAACGATAGCTGGCCGTTCACCGTCGTCGAAAATGTCTGTCCGTCCGTATAACGGGCGCTCGACAGCACGATATCGATATCGGTTTGCAGGTCCTGTGTGAGCAACACGGACCCCCAACGCCGATACGGAGCCACCGGTCGACAGGTTCGCAGAAGCGCGCTGAATGTTCAGCCGGTCGCCGCTCAAACCTGCGATAACACCGACGTCATTCAGACGCAGGTTGGAAAGCGGATCGGAGATCGTCGCGCCGCTCAGGGAAACGAGCCCGCCGAATTGAGGGTCTGCGATGGAACCGGTAACGGTCGCGTTCACGCGCACCCGTACCGGCCAGCTGCGTGCCGCGCGAAGCCAGGAAGGCTTCGCCGAGGCCAAGCGGCGCGTTGCCATCCACCCGCACATTCAGCCCGCCGCTCAGTGGCACCGTGCCGGAGCCGGTCAGCGAAATGCCCTGGTCGTTCGTCGCGTTCAGGGTAGCAATGCGCACCGTGTTGTCGGCAAAGCTGCCCATTACCGGACAGGGAGATCGGCGAAATGCCAGCTTCCGAAATCGCGCGGACCGTGAGACCGTTGGCCCGCAGGTCGAACCGGGCGGTCGGTGCGGATGGTGTCCCCCGACCTGCGCGTTGCCCGAAATCGTGCCGCCTGCCCCCAGATCGGGCGCGAACATTTGGCAATCGAGACCGGCAGCGCTTCGATCGCAACCGTCAGATCGAGCCGGTCTCCAGCCGTTCCGCCGACCGTGACTGCGCCACCGCCGACCTGCAAGCGCGCATTGCCGATGCGCGTCGTTCCATCGGCCAGCGTAATATCGACCGGCTGCGTGAGACGCGCATCTGTGATGGCGCTCGTCACGTCGAGGCGCGAAACGCTGACCACTGTCCGGTTCGGAGATTGAACGACGACGCCCTGCGTTTGCAATCGGGCGTTCTGCTGGTCCAGATCGGCGGTCAGTTCGAACGTGGTCCGCTCCCCTTGCGTTGCGACGTCCCCTTCCAGGCTACGCACCACGACACCCCCCGCGCGAATGTCCTGCGCGGAGATATCGGCATTGATCTTCGGGTTGCTAAACAGCGTGTCGAAGGCGGCATCCACGCTCGCCTGCCCCGACCCGGGCCACGTCTCCATAGCGCAGGTCGGCGACGCGAAGGTCGGCGCTGCCGCCTTGCTGCCCGCCATCGCTCGACAGCTGCACGGTGCCATTGACGGCACCACTCGCGTCCACCAGTGCCAAAGCTGCGGCGGCGGCGATATTCTCGCTCGCAATCTCGATCGCCCCATCCAGCAAACCCTGCGCATTACGTGACATGTTGCCGGAGATAACCGTTTCCGCCAGACGCGCTGTCAGACCGCTGACGGATTGCGCTGACCGTTGCATGTCGACGTCGCCTGCAAGTGAAAGCCTCTGGTCGGAAATCGACCCTTGCCCGGAAAGCGCGCCTTGCAGGCCTTCCAGGTCCGTTGTCCCGTCGAACGCTATTTCCAGATCGCTAACGTCACGACCGGCAAGACGGCCCCGTTGCATGGAGACCGACAAATCGGCGTCGAACGGTAGCGCTGCTCCTGCCAGCTGCGCCTGCAACCGCACCGCCCCGGATGCATCCTGCGTGACCAGACCGGCATCCGCCAGTAGAATGTCCGCACGCAGATCGGACCGTTCGGACCCGTACCGCCCGCTGACATTCGCATTGAACTGATTGTTGACGACACGCAGATTGTCGAAGGCAATACCGTTCTCGTCCCGGGCTACCCCGCCCAAGATCGTGGTTTCCCGTCCAGAAGAGCATCGACCTGCTCGATGGCCACTTGCAGATCCTGCCCCCTGCCGGTCACGTCGAAGTCGAAGATACCGTCGATCGGGCGTACCGTGCCCTCGAAGCCGAACGTGGCGGCGCCGGCAAGGTCACGTTGTGCAAGACCGGAGAAGGCCACCAGCCGCGCTGACGAAACCTCCGCCGAGCCGTCGAAACTGTTGTCCTGGAAGGCACCCTGCGCCGTCAGTTCCAAGGCCTCACCGACAAGTCGCAGCTGATCCAGCAGCAAGGGTTGCCCCGCCTGCCAGGAACCGGACGATGTCAGATCCAGCGACGAGCCGAGGGCCTCCTGAACCCCGTCCCCCTGCGCCTCTATCCCGCGCACATTCCCGGCGATCGTGTAATCGACGGCCCGCCGTTCGGCCTGGTTGAAGTTCTCGACCCACCCCGAAGCCAACAGGCGCACCTGCTCCACCCGAATGTCGGTGGCGCGCACCGAGCCGGCTTCGATGACCGCGTTCCACGCGTCGTCTGCTGCGGCGTCGTAGTCTACATTGGCACGCAATGACCCCAGGCTTGGCTGTTCCCCTTCTCCCGGCAGCACGATGCGCGCGCCATCGTTGGTGCAAGGCGAAGTCGAGATCGAGTGCGGAGAGAAACTGGTCAGCCGTCAGCCGCGCATCGGCAACAAGCTGCAACGACCGACTGTCGAGCAATACCCGATCGATGACGATCGTCCCGTCATCGTTGACCAGCACGTCGGCTTCGACCCGGCTCTGGTCGCCGTAGTGCCCGCTGCCTTGCGGCGGCAGATCCTGCCGAGTGGACCGTCCAGATTGGCGGTGACCTTGGAACACGTCGCCGGTCCGGTCCAGCGCGACCGTACCTTCGACGATCCGATCTTCGTCCACATCGAGCGCGATGGTGGTGGTGAGATCGTCCACCGGCCCTTCGCCGATCAGCACGACGGTGACGGGCGGCGTGCCTTCCAGATTCAGCAGATTGGCAATGATGCCGTCCTTCGGGCTCCTGCAGGCTGACGGCCAGCGTCAGTTCGCTGGATCGCCGCCAAATTGTCGACTGAACGCTCAGCGCGCCGCCCGCATCCAGCCGGTCAACGGCCAGATCAAGGTCGAACGTGGCATCCTGAGGACAGCAGCCGTCCAGACTGCCCTCCGCGGCCAGGCCGAACACCGGCTGACCTACCACCATCCGGCCGATTGCCAGCTTGTCGACGCGGATCGAGACCGGCAATTCCGGCAGCGAGAACGGCTGGGCCTCGGCGATGGCAAGCTTTCGTCCGCCTTCGCAGGCGGGGGAACTCATGCCTTCCGCAGACAATTCCTCGATCTCCACACGGCCTGCGCAGAGCGCGGAACGGTTCCACACCAGTTGTCGGCCGTTCGATCGTCAGCCAGACCCCTTCCTCATCGGCGATGGTGATACTGGCCAGCGATATGTTCGATGACAGCGACCCTTCCAGACCGTTCAGCGAGATCTGCATGCTCGGCGTGGAAAGCTGCTCTTCCACATAGGTGATGAGCGATGATTTCTCCTCTTCCTCCGACTGGGCGAAGGCGGTGCCGAGAAAAGCGAAAATGAAGAGAAATGTAAGTGTAAGAAATCGCATCAGAACGCATGTCCTATGCCGGCGTAGAAGGCGAAGTCCGGATCGCCGTCCTCGGCGTTCAACGGAATGGCGACATCGAGACGGATCGGTCCGAGCCCGCTGTAGTACCGGAAACCGACCCCCACGCCGACCTTCGGATCGGTATCGAAGCCGGAGAAGCTCTCCTCGCCAACCATCCCGATATCGGCGAATGCGACGGCACCGAACGAGCGCCGAACCGTTGGCGGAATTCGAGGGACCCCTCGACCAGCGACTGACCGCCCGTCACATCCCCGTTGGGCTGTCTGATACCGATATTCTTGAAGCCGTATCCGCGAACCGAACCGCCACCGCCCGCCAGAAACAGCTGATCCGGCGGCGTTTCCTCAATCGATGGCCCGAGCAGGGTGCCGACCTTGACCCGAGCGGCGAACACCGAGCGTCCCTCATCGCCGGGCGACAAATAGCCACGTGCCTCGGCTTCGAAGCGCGAAGCTGCATTGCCGAACTCCCATTCGTAGAACGGACGGGCCAGAGTCGAAAAATACAGACCTTCCGTCGGGTCCAGCTCGTTGTCGCGCAGGTCGTACTCGCCGGTTGCCTGCGCTCCGACGATACCGAAACGCCGGGTGCCGAACACGTCTTCGTATTCGCCGTATTTGACGAACCCTTCTGCAGAAAGCGTTATGTTTTCCGTCTGATACCGCGTCAGACCGGCGGAAGCGCCGACCGACTTCTCGCTGAATGTGTCGTTGAAAACGGATCTGGCGAAAGCGTTTGCGATGAAATCCGTGTCCGGATCGAGCAAACCCGGCTTCTTGAAGGTCGCGGCGATCTCGTAATCAAGTTCCTCCACCGCGTCGACCTGCGCTCCACCGCCGACGCCGCCGACTTCCGCGCTCAGCCGCAGGCTCTCCGCCTGCCCGAACAGGTTGCGGTGCAGCCAGAACGCCTCCGCCCCGGCACCATCGATGGACGAATAGGTCGCCCCTGCCCCGATGCGGCGCAACTTGCGCTCCTTCACCAGCACGTTGATGGGCAGCAGACCGTCGTTGCCGATGGTTTCCGCTTCCTGAAAACGCTGCAACGTGAAGACGCCGAGCCGCTCGATGCGTTTGCGCGCCCGGGCCAGCGTATCGGGGTCATACTCCTCACCGGGGGTCAGGCCGGTCATGTAGGCCACGAAGGCAGGGTTCATGTACTCCGTGCCTTCGACGGTGATTTCGCCATAGGCCGCCTTCCGCCCGGGCTCCATCCTAATCGTCACGTTCAGCTGATCGTCGGGGTGAACCGCATTCGCATCGCGATCCCCTACGGCTGCCTTTGCATATCCCTGCTGCCGCCAGGCGCGAACGGCGAGCCGCCCAGCTGCGCGTACCGCGGTGGCTTCCGCAAATTCGCCGGTTTCAAAGCCAACGCTTTCCGGGCCGTCGATCTGGTCGTCGGGGTCCAGCGTCGCGGGCGCGGCGTTGACGATGTCAGTGGTGCCGAACCGGTAGCGGTCCCCCGGCGTAACACGAACCGTCACGCTTGAATTCTGCGGCACCTCCGTTCCAGGACGTATCTCTGACGCCTGCGTTCCGTTCAGTTCGATCGAAATAAGCGGGCCGTAGTAGCCGCGATTGTAAAGAGCGGCCAGAATGCGTTTGTAGTCGCCCTTGGCGCGTGCGATCAGCCCGGCACCGCCGCCGACCGGGCCATCACGGCCGTTCCAAAGGTCGGATGCACCCTTGACCGCATTTTCCGCACTGTCGTCATCAGCGTCTTCCTCCACCGTGAAATCGAGATCGTAGGTCCGTGGGTCGATGAAGGCGATTTCGCTGTCACCAGCGTCCGACTCGCACGTGCCGAACAGACAGCGACCGAAAAGTTCGAATGAGTGCGCGGATGGCACCAACACCAGTACCGAAGCGCAAAGGCCCGTCGCCAATGTAGCGACGCGGATGCCAGGCCAGCACGATCTCCTGGGATCGGACGCAATCTGCATCGGCATAGTCCCTCTCTCCGCAACATTGCCCGGCTTACCCGGCGACCCGGACCTGTGGCTTAGTCGCTATGGACGGCCGTGTCTTTACCGTAGCACGTTCAGCCCGAAGCAATTTTGTCGTGCTGTTGCAAAGTGGTGCCGCCAACGGTTGGGCTTCATCTCGTGCTCAGGATCACGCGCAATGATGGACGCAGCCTTACCGGTCCCGTTTAGGGTTCGGTATGCTTAACGTAACCTGAACAGTGCGGGATGTAACCCGACCCCCGGTCAGCGTGGACATGCGAAAGCTGGCGCGTTCGATTCCGTGCGGCATTTCTTCGCAAACCGTTTGATATCGATCAAATCCGGCGGCTTCCAATTCGCGCAGACTTGACCTTTCCCGCACCAGCGGACAGGACGAAAAAATGGATTTTGAAACCTTTCTAAAGAGCGAACTCGACGGGCTGCGCGAAGGCGGCAACTATCGGGTATTCGCCGATCTCGAACGCAAGCGCGGATCGTTCCCCCGGGCCGCCCGCCATGTCGATGGTGAAGTTGGCGAGGTCACCGTATGGTGCTCCAACGACTATCTCGGCATGGGCCAGCACCCGGCTACATTGGCCGCCATGCACGACGCGTTGGACAAATGCGGCGCCGGGGCCGGCGGCACGCGCAACATTTCCGGCACCAACCACCACCACGTGCTGCTGGAACGGGAATTGGCCGATCTGCACGGCAAGGAAGCGGCCACACTCTTCACGTCGGGCTATGTGTCGAACTGGGCTGCCCTCGGCACGCTCGCCGCGCGTCTTCCCAGGTGCGAGATATTTTCCGATGCGGGCAATCATGCCTCGATGATCGAAGGCATTCGCCATTCGCGGGCTCCGCGCCACATCTGGAAACACAACGACGTCGCCGACCTGGAAGCGAAGCTGGCCGCCGCCGGTGACGTGCCGAAGCTCGTGGCCGTTCGAGAGCGTCTATTCCATGGACGGCGATATCGCACCGATCGCGGACATTCTGGACGTCTGCGACAAGTACGGTGCGATCAGCTACATCGACGAGGTCCATGCCGTGGGTCTCTACGGTCCCCGTGGTGGCGGCATTGCGGAACGCGACGGTCTGATGGATCGAATCGACATCATTCAGGGCACGCTGGGCAAGGCCTTCGGCGTCATGGGTGGCTACATCGCAGCGTCCGCCAATCTGTGCGACTTCATTCGCTCCTTCGCCTCCGGTTTCATCTTCACCACCGCCCTGCCCCCGGCACTGGCCGCCGGGGCTACGGCATCGATCCGGCACCTGAAGCAATCGGATTTCGAACGTCAGCGCCAACGTCGCAACGTGCGTATCCTGCGCGAGAAGCTCGACGCCCAGGGCATTCCGTACATGCACAACGACAGCCACATCGTGCCGGTCATCGTGGGTGACGCCAAAAAGGCGAAGTTCATCTCCGACCTGCTGCTGGAAACGTGGGGCATCTACGTCCAGCCGATCAACTACCCCACCGTGCCGGTAGGAACCGAGCGTCTGCGTATCACGCCTTCGCCGATGCACACGATGGACGATATCGACAAGCTTGTCGGTGCCTTGTCGAACCTCTGGTCCCAATGCGCCCTTTCACGGGCTGTCGCCTGATCTAGCGAGACTTCACGGTTCGGTTCAGGAACTCGACGATCACGTCGGCGAAGACGTCATTCCTGTCGCCGACGATCATATGGCCCGCATCGCTGACATCGACGAACTCCGAATGTGGAACCAGCGTCCGGAACTCTTCCACCGCTTCCATGGTCACCAGATCGGACTGCGCGCCCCGCACCAGCAGGGTCGGGCAGTCGATATTGCTCACCGCCCGCCGCACCGTTTCCATCTGTGCCTGACCGTCCGATACGATCGAATGCGCGCCGGTCGCGAAGGCCGGATCCCAGTGCCAGTACCACCGCCCGTCTTCGCGTTGCCGCAGGTTCTTTTCCAGTCCGCTCGTCGTTTTGGGTCGTTTCCGGTGCGGCATGTAGGCCGCCACGGCGTCCGCAGCTTCGTCGACGGTGGCGAAACCCTCGGCGGCCTTCGCGCCCATGAACTCCATGATACGCATCACCCCGGACTCCGTCATCGTCGGCGTGATGTCGACGAACACGGTCGCAGCGAACAGGTCGGCGCGGGTCGCGAAGGTCTTCATGGTGGTGATGCCGCCCATGGACGCGCCGATCGACACGGGTCGCGCGCCGGTCATTTCGGTCGCTTGCGCCGCAAGCGCTATCAGGTCTTCCGCAAAATGTTCGAACCTGTAGTGTCCGGATGCGGACCAGTCGCTGTCGCCATGCCCCCGCGCATCCACCGCGACGGCACGGATACCGTGGCGCTGCAGCAGACGGCTCGCACCGTGCCACGAGTGCCGCGTCTGGCCGCCGCCGTGAAGTAGCAAGGCTGTCGGCGCATCCTTGTCGTCCACATCGTAGATCGATGCCGCCAGAAGGTTGCCCTCGGCGCCTGCAAAGCTGTGCGTCTTCATCGTTTCAGAAAGTCCAGAACGGCGTTCTTGTAAGCCGCATCGCCGGTGGCCCTCATGTGGTCCTTGCCCGGAATGACGAAAGCCCGGCCGTTCTCCATCATGGCCGCAACCGGCTCCGGCTTGCCGCCTACGTCGTCCTCGCTCCCGACCGCCACGAGAACCGGCGCGACGATGGAAGCGATCATGTCGGGGGTTACCTTCTGGCGCGAAGGCCTGATGCAGGCGGCCAAAGCGAGGCGGTCGCTTCCGGTTCTATCGGCGAAAATGCGGAAATCGCGTGCGTTGCCGGCAGGAATTGCGGACTCGGATCGTCAGCCTCCAGCCCTTCGGCGATGGCCTCGTATCCGCCGCGCCCGCCGAAAATATGCTCGCCCATGCCGCCGAACACGACGCGATCCACCCGGTCAGCGTGATGCGCCGCGATCCACGATGATATCCGCGCGCCCATGCTGTAGCCCATCACGTCGCATCGCTGCACACCGAGGTGGTCGAGAAGGGATAACGCGTCGGCGGCGAAGATGTCCGGGCCGTAGTCGGTAGGCTCGTAGAACTTCTGCGACTGCCCGTGGCCACGATTATCAATGGCGATGCACCGATAGCCGGCACCGCGCAACGCATCCGTCCAGCCGGTATTGACCCAGTTCACGCGCGCGGTGGACGCGAAGCCGTGGATCAGCAGAATCGTGCCGGTAGTTTCGGCAACCGGCGGAAGGTCGAGGAAGGCCATCTCGAGCCTGCCGGTATCGACAATCGTCATTTCATCCATGCTACGAACCCGCGCAACTTCCCAAAAGCCGCCACGCTCGTTAAGGGAGCGTGGCATTCACGAAGCTGGTAACACGTTCAATGGCCAAGGCAATCGTTCCCCATTTTCACAACGATCAGGGCGTCCCCCGCATCGATATAGGTGTGCGGGAGTTCATGTGCGTGGGTGCCAGCGCGCCCTTCGACCATCCCCACGTCTATCTCGACATGGGCGATGATCCGGAAAAGGTGTGCCCCTATTGTTCTACCCTGTTTCGGCACGACCCGAATCTCGGCCCGACCGCGACCATTCCACCAGGCTGCCTGATGGATGGTGACGAAACCGAGATGGCTGTGGATGTGCGAAATTCGCCGATCGCCGACAACGTGACCGGCTCATCCGCCACCTAGGCAGCAGCCGGTCGGTACGGGGGTCGGGACTGCAAGTCTCTCGCCGATTACCGTTCCCCGATGCCTAGTGCAGGATCTGGCTGAGGAACTCCTTGGTCCGCTCGTGCTGTGGATTGTCGAAGAACGCAGCCGGCTCGTTCTGCTCCACGATCTGCCCTTCGTCCATGAAGATGACCCGGTTGGCCACCTGCCGGGCAAAGCCCATTTCGTGGGTGACGCAGATCATCGTCATGCCCTCTTCGGCAAGATCGACCATCGTCTCCAGCACTTCCTTGATCATTTCCGGGTCGAGCGCGGAAGTCGGCTCGTCGAACAGCATGATGCGCGGGTTCATGCACAGCGAGCGGGCAATCGCGACGCGCTGCTGCTGCCCACCGGATAGCTGGCCGGGATATTTGTTGGCCTGCTCCGGAATCTTGACCCGTTCGAGGAAGTGCATTGCCACATCCTCCGCTTCCTTCTGGGGCATCTTGCGAACCCAGATCGGCGCGAGCGTGCAGTTTTCCAGGATCGTCAGATGGGGGAACAGGTTGAAGTGCTGGAACACCATCCCGACTTCGCGGCGCACCTCATCGATCTTCTTCAGGTCCGACGTCAGCTCGATGCCGTCGACGATGATCTGCCCCTTCTGATGCTCTTCCAGCCGGTTGATGCAGCGGATCATCGTGGATTTGCCGGAACCGGACGGCCCGGCCACGACGATCCGTTCGCCGCGCATGACCTTCAGGTTAATGTCACGCAGGACGTGGAAGTCGCCGTACCACTTGTTCATGTCGTTGATCTCGATGGCGACATCGGTGTCCGAAATTTCCATGGCGCTGGCAGGCGCTGCGGCGACCGGGGCATGGGCCTCGCTGTCCGCCGGAACGGCTGCGAAGGCAGGTTCGCTGACGGTCGGTTCGTGTTCGACGGATGCGACGGCGCTCGACCCGACCATCCCCAGGCCCTCGGCGCCCGTCACCGGTGTGTCGACCCCAGCGGTGGTGCCGGTATCGACAGCGGGCGTCGATGGCAAGGACGACGCCGCCACGCTGCCGGCCTTGCGTGGTGCGGATTTCTTTGCAGATTTCGGCTTCGCCGGTGCGCCTACCGAGCTTCCTGCAGCTTTAGGCGTTTCATCGCGCAACAGGCGACATTGGGCGATCCATTCATCCCGTTCGATGCGACCGTTGAACTTCAGGTGCGAGTTCACGTAAGCGACGTCGGCTTTCTTCCACCGTGCGATCTGCGCGAAGGTCCACACCCCCATACCGTTCAGCTTGCCGTGGATTTGCGGGCCGACCCCTGCGATGCGGGTCAGGTCGTCGGGATGTTCAGGCCGCTCCATCGAGGGCGGAGGTGTTAGCGGCGAACGGGCGGTGGAAGTTGGGTTCTTGGCCATGAATGGAGCCTTTCCTATCGGTGACCGGTGTCGAGCTTGCGTTCGACATACATGGAGTAGCGGGACATGGAGAAGCAGCAGATCCAGAAGAAGACGCCGGCAAAGACCAGCAGCTCCCAGAAAATGCCGGTCCAGTTCGGATCGGACGTGATGGCGCTACGGATACCGAGCAGGTCGTAAAGACCGATGATCGAGACCAGCGTGGTGTCCTTGAACAGGCCGATGAACGTGGACACGATACCGGGGATCGCTACTTTCAGGGCTTGCGGCAAGATAATGAGGCGCATGGAATCCCAGTAGGGCAGGCCCATGGACTGCGCCGCTTCATACTGCCCGCGCGGCAGCGCCGCCAATCCACCGCGAATGACTTCGGCCATGTAGGCGGAGGCGAACAGCGTCACCAGAATGACCACCCGCAGCAGCAGATCGAACGAAACGCCCGGAGGCAGGAAATAGTTGAGCAGCGTGGACGCTACGAACAGCAACGTGATGAGCGGGACGCCGCGGATGAATTCGATGAAACCGACGCAGATCATCTTCACCACCGGCAGTTGGGACTGCCGCCCCAGCGCCAGCAGAATGCCAAGCGGGAAGGACAGCACGATGCCGGACACACCGACAATCATCGCGAGCAATATGCCGCCGAGTTGCGCCGATTCCACCCGCTCCAGACCGACGAACCCGAAGACCGAGTTCAAGGCGGAGGCGGTCGGTCCGATACCGTAAAGCCAGAAGACCACCGTTGCCAAAGCGGCGATGAGGGCTGCCGTAGCGCTCGACGTGAACCTGGACGCCAGCTTGAAGATGACGAAGCCCACGACGAGGCTGATGATGAAGGCTGCGATGCCCCAGATCGGACCACCCCAAACGAGGAAGAACGCCAGCAGTGGGTAGAGCAGCGAGAACGGCATCAGTTTGCGAACCCAACCGTCGCCCAGCACCGGTATGACGGCGGGAACGAACAACAGCAGTGCCAGCGTAGGTCGCCACAACTGGGCGTCCGGGTAGAAGCCGAAGACGAGCTGGCTAAAGCGCACTTTCAGCACCGCGAAGCAGGCGGCGTGAACCCCGTCCAGTATCTCGCGGCACTCCGCCAGCGAACCGGCGTTCCACACGCCGAAGATGAACCACGGCGCAAAGGTCCACACGATGTAGACGACGAATATGATCGACAAAAGCGTCGTGATCGTATCGCCCACCGTAGCGAACAGGTTCTTGCGCACCCAGCCAACCGGTCCGACTTCGCTGGCCGGCGGGGTGGATTGCGGAATCATGTCTCTGGCGACGAATGCGGTCGTTTCGGAATGGAGATCGGACATGGGTTCAGCGCTCCTGCAACGCGACGCGGGAGTTGTAGACGTTCATCAAACCGGAAATCGTCAACGATACGGTGAGATAGAAGGCCATCAGCAGCAGCAGGCATTCCATTTCACGCCCGGTCTGGTTGAGCGTGATGCCCCCCAGCGTGCCGGTGATGTCGAAATAGCCAGTGGCGATGGCCAGCGACGAGTTTTTCGTCAGGTTGAGATACTGCGATATCAACGGTGGAATGATCATTCGCAGCGCCTGCGGCAGAACCACGAGGTTCATGATCCGCTTCTGCGGCAGGCCGAGTGCGCCCGCCGCTTCACGCTGCCCCTTGCTGACGGCCTGGATACCGGCGCGCACGACCTCCGCGATGAAGCCTGCGGTATAGGTGGTCAGGGCGAACCAGAGCGCAAAGAGAGCGCCCGACATGCGAGCGCCACCCTCGTAGTTGAAGCCTGCCAGTTCGGGCACATCGAGCCCGATTGGGCGGCCCATCAGGAAATAGGCAAGCAGCGTCGGCACGATGACAACCAACAGCGAAACACGAACCCACGGGAACAGATGACCCGTCTCCATCTTCCGCTTCATGGCATAGCGACGCACGAAATATGCTGCGAGGAGTGACAGGAAGAACACTGCAACGACGACCCCCGAACCGGGCAGGAAATCGGGAGCCGTGAACTGAATGCCACGGTTCGTGAACACGGCACCCTGCCCGATGGGCTCGCCGCTGTAGATGCCGAATGTTATCAGCTCGACGAACGAACCCAGACCGCCGCCCAGGGTCCACGCCTGGCGGGGTGAGGGAAAGACCGTGGTAAAAATCGCGATCGCCAGAACGATCCAGATCAGCAGGGGAATGTTGCGTGTCACCTCCACGTAGACCGTCATCAACCGGGCGACGAGCCAGTTCTGCGACAGGCGGGCAACGCCGACGGCTACACCGATGATGGTGGCACCGATGATGCCGAGAATTGCAACGAGGAAGGTGTTCATGATGCCGGCGATCGCCGCAACGCCGTGGGGCGAACGGGACGTGTAGTCGATCAGCGGCTGATCGATATCGTAACCGGCGGGCTGCCAGAGGAAGTCGAAGGAGAAGGTCTTGCCCTGGTCGGCGAACTTCTGGACCACATTGTTGCCGAGCCACCAGACTGCGGCGACCAGTATGAGGACGGTGATGACCTGCAACGTGTAGCCTCGGTATCGGCTGTCGTTGAGGAGCATGGACGGACGGAAGCTCTTGCTCTCCGTCTTCGGTGCCGTGCCCGAAAAGCGGGCGTCGGTCGTGGAAGCCATGTGCGACCCTTCGATCTGATTCACGTATGTGGAAGGCACGGAGCAGCCGGCTGTCGCACGGCCCTGTCCCGCGCGATCGACGCCTCCCCCAAGGCGGTATGCAAGGTTAAAACGCGCGCCCGAAGAAACGGGCGCGCGTCTTGTTCGTCAGGTCTTAGCGCACTGGCGCGGCATACATGATGCCACCGTTGGTGTAGAGCGCGTTCAAGCCGCGGGCCAGACCGAGCGGGGAGCCTTCACCGACATACGTCTCGAAGATCTCGCCGTAGTTGCCATTGGCTTTGATGGCGCGCAGGGCCCAGTCGTTGTCGACACCCATCATCGCACCGAACTCGCCTTCTTTACCCAGAAGACGTGCAACGTCCGGGTTCGCGTCTTCAGCGGCAAGCATGTCGTCGGCATTGGCGGCCGTGATGCCGAGCTCTTCGCCGAGGATCAGCGCACGAACCGTCCAGGAGACGACGTCTGCCCATTCGTCATCGCCATGGCGCACGAGCGGTGCCAGTGGTTCCTTGGAGATGATTTCCGGCAGAACGACGTGGTCGGCAGGGTTTTCGAACGCGGATTTCGCGGAAGCGAGACCGGAGGCATCCGTCGTGTAGGCATCGCATGCACCGGCGAGGTAGCGCTCTTCGGCTTCAGCCTGCGTTTCGATAGGCACCGGCGTGTATTCCATGTTGTTGGCACGGAAATAGTCCGACAGGTTCAGCTCGGTCGTGGTGCCGGTCTGGATGCAGATCGTGGCGCCGGAAAGCGACAGGGCGGAATCAACGCCAAGGTCTTTGCGAACCAGGAAGCCCTGCCCGTCATAGTAGTTGACCGGTGCGAAAGTGAACTTCAGGTCCACGTCGCGCGAGAAGGTCCACGTCGTGTTGCGGGCCAGCATGTCGACCTCGCCGGAAGACAAAGCCGTGAAGCGCGTCTTGCCGGTCGTGGGCGTGTAGCGAACAGCTTTCGGATCGCCGAGCACGACTGCAGCGACGGCTTCGCAGATCGCGACGTCGAAGCCTTTGTAGTCGCCCGCATCGTCCTTGAATGCAAAGCCGGCAGCGCCGGTGTTCACGCCGCACTGCAGGAAGCCCTTGGACTTCACGTCATCCATCGTTGCAGCGGAAGCGGGGACCGCCACCATTGCGAGCGCTGCTGCGCCGAGCGCGAGTTTGGTAAACTTGGTTTTCATATTGGGTAAGGCCTTTCGCATTTCCCTAGACCGGTCTCCCGATCGTGTTTCCGTCCTGATAGTCACAGTCGTTGCGGCCGTCTTCTTATCGACGAAAAGGACAACCCATGGCTCGAAGCTTACGCTTCGAAAACACGCGCCGTTCCTTTCGCGCTTCCACCGCAACTGCGCCACCGTACAATCACATGCACGATTTCGCCGCCGCAGGGGCAGCCCCTTTGACCGTTCGATAACATGACATTACAGCGGTGCGGTCAAGGTGTGTGCATGCACCATTTTGGGGCAATCCCTGCCCGAAACCCACGAAACGCAGGTCGAAATGGCTAAGAATCCACCAAATCACGGCATCAATACGCGGCTTGCGCATGTCGGCTACGATCCCCGTTCCTATCACGGCTTCGTCAACCCACCCGTGGTGCGCGCGTCCACGGTTCTGTTTCCCGACTACGAAACGATGCGGGATCGCGGCCAGCCCTACACCTACGGTACCCGAGGAACGCCCACGACAGACGCCCTTTGCAGCGCGCTCAACGAGCTCGAGAACGCCCATGGCACGATCCTGGTGCCGTCCGGCCTTGCCGCCATCTCCGTGCCGATGCTGGCGTTCGCCAAAGCTGGCGACCACGTTCTCGTGGTCGATTCCGTCTATCAGCCGAACCGGCACTTCTGCGATACCGTCCTTTCGCGCATGGGTGTCGAGATCGAGTACTTCGATCCCCATATCGGTGATCGGTTTGTCGACCTGATGCGCGACAACACCAGCATCGTCATGCTGGAGGCCCCGGCTTCGAACTCCTTCGAGATGTGCGATGTACCCCTCATCGCCCGTCTGGCCCACGAGGCGAACGACGACTGCGTCGTGATGATGGACAACACGTGGGCGACCCCGCTCTACTTCAAACCGCTCGACCACGGCTGCGATATCTCGATCCACGCACTGACGAAATATCCCAGCGGCCATTCGGACGTGCTGATGGGCGGTGTGTCCGCGAACGAGCGGTACTGGAAGCAACTCGAAGACACCCAGTTCGCACTGGGAACATGCGCCCACGGCGACGAGGCCTATCTGGTATTGCGTGGGCTACGCTCAATGAATGTCCGCCTCGCCCACCAGGCGAAGACGACCATGGAACTGTGCCTCTGGCTTCAGGGCAATAAGAAGGTGGCGCGTGTTCTCTACCCCGCTTTGCCGGAAGACCCCGGTTATGACCTGTGGAAAAAGGACTACACCGGTGCCAGCGGCCTGTTTGGCATCGTGCTGAAAGATTGCGACGAGGCGCAGGGTGCCCGCTTCCTGAACGCGCTTGAAATTTTCGGCCTCGGCTATTCCTGGGCCGGGCACGAAAGCCTTGCCGTCATGCCGGTATTCTCTGACCGGACGGTGGCGAAAGCGCCGAAAGGCGGCGTGACCATTCGCCTGCAGGTTGGCCTGGAAGACTTCGACGATCTGAAGGCCGACATCGAAAAGGGTCTAGCCGCCTTGTAGCCGGTCGCGAGGGTTGCCGGTTTGCCGGGGGCTTCTCATCCACCGAAAGCGGCTGTAGACCCCCGCTATCCGGACCCGTAGCTCAGCTGGATAGAGCACCGGCCTTCTAAGCCGACGGTCGCAGGTTCGAATCCTGCCGGGTTCGCCAATCTCCGTCATTTTAAGCGCCTCATCGCTTGCGGGTTTGGCCGTCAGGGACTATGCACGGCTTCGGATGTCGGGGTGTGGCGCAGCCTGGTAGCGCACCTGGTTTGGGACCAGGGGGTCGGAGGTTCGAATCCTCTCGCCCCGACCATCCGTATCTCCGCCAGAGCGAGGAGTCCCGCCGCATATGTCAGCCCGAATCTACAAACCGTCCAAGACGGCCATGCAGTCCGGCAAGGCGAAGACGGACTACTGGGTGCTGGAACACCTGCCCACGGTCGCCAAGAAGCGTGAGCCGTTCATGGGATACACATCCTCCGGCGACACCCTTTCGCAGGTGACGATGCGCTTTCACACCCGTGAGGATGCCATCGACTACGCCAAGCGCAACGGTATCGAATATCGCGTGCAGGAGCCGAAAGAGTTCAAACGGCGGGTCGTCAGTTATTCGGAAAATTTCCGGTACGACCGCAAGGTGCCCTGGACCCACTGATTCCCTGGACTGATACCTGCGAACGAACCCTTGCGGGGGGTCGGTAGTCGTCAGGAGGCGGAACAGGTCTCCGTGACGATCTGCCCCTTTTCGATGCCAGCCAGCAACGCCTCCCCGGCATTGACCTCCAGAACGTAGCGAACCAGCTCCGCCGGACGGGATCGTTTCCAACGATTCCGGTACGGCACCGCGATGGACGCGGACCACCGTTTTGTCCTCCGCGATGAAAATCATGTCGAGGGGAATGAACGTATTCTTCATCCACATGCTGACGCGCCGCTCCTCGTCGAAGCGGAACAGCATGCCATGGGCCGACGGCATGGCACGACGGAACATCAGACCCAGCTGCCTACCCTCGGGCGTGTGAACATATTCGGCGCGCCAACTCTTGTCGTTGATCGAAACGGTGCAGAATGTCTGGGTCGGGGTCTTGCCAAAGGACGTACCACTGGCACTGACAAGCGCGAGAACGGCAATGAGTAAAGGTGCAAGTCTCAATGGTTGCGCGGCAGGCTCGCCCCGGCGACGGGGTGGACTTCCGCCGCCATCAAACCCTTTTCCCCTTCCCCGTAGCGCACCATGACGATCTGGCCGGGCCGCAACTCGGTCAGTCCATACCGGCGCAGCGTTTCCATGTGGACGAAAATATCCTCATCGTCCGGCCCCGTCGTCAGGAAACCGAAACCCTTCGTGCGGTTGAACCACTTAACCTCCGCGCGCATCGTGTCGGACGTGGGTTCCACCTCGACATGGGTGCGGGCCGGTGGAAGCTGGGACGGGTGCAAGGCGGTGGAATTGTCCATGGACAGCACGTTTATCGCCTGCAACCCGCGGGATTTGCGAACGACCTCGCATGTCACCCGCGCACCTTCATGGGCCGTCTGGTAACCGCCTTGCCGAAGGCACGACACATGGAGCAGAACGTCCGGCATGTCCTCGTCCGGAACGAAGAAGCCGAAGCCCTTGGCGACATCGAACCATTTGATCACCCCCGTCACTTCCAGGATGTCACCATCGATGTCGCGACCGATTTCCGCACCGTCCGAAACCGTACGATCCGCAACGGTCCGCCCGGTGGTCAAATCGTCATCCATCGTTCCAACTCCAATCGACGCCACCAATACGACACAAATGAGTGAACTTGCCGCCACGGGACCGGCGTCGCCACTCTTGATTCGTCCTGTTACCATAGCACCGCAGGGCCGGATCGGCGCAAGGGTCCGCACTGATGACAGGTCGGCGGAGTCGGGTGGGTTCGGTTACGCCGTTGCCCAAGCCGTCGCCCGTTGCAGAACCTCTCCGATTGGCGCGCGGATGACCAGGGTCGCCAGGCGGTCCAAGGGCGTCGGCTCGTTGTTGACGACGACCAGACCGGCCCCGGACTTAGCCGCGACTTCCGGCACCTTCGCGGCCGGTTGAACCACCAGCGACGAGCCCAAGACCAACGCCATATCGCAGGCGCTGGCGCTTTCCAGCGCCGCACGCAGTTTGGTCTGGGGCATGGGTTGGCCGAACGATATGACATCGGCTTTCACGATACCGCCGCACCGGCCGCACCGCGGCGCGACACCCTGTGTTTCAAGATGGTCGCGAGCCGCGTCCAGCGCCATGGGTGCACCACAGTCCAGGCATGAAGCCTTCAGACCACTGCCATGAAGTTCGATTACCGAATTGTCTGCCACACCGGCGCGCTGGTGAAGGCCGTCGATATTCTGCGTCACCACAACCGATCGCGGTCTGGCGGACAGTATCTTCGCGACCGCGTAGTGGCCCGCGTTGGGCTGCGCGGCCTCGTATTGTGCCTTGAAGTGAAACCGCCGCCGCCAGTCCTCCAGCCGCGCCTCTTCATCTTCCACGAATCTTTGAAACGGTATCGGTTTGATCCGGCTCCATATTCCCCCCGGGGAGCGGAAGTCCGCAATGCCGCTTTCGGTAGAAATACCCGCCCCTGTGAAGACGCAGACCCTGTCGGCGTCGGCCAGCATATCGGCGAGTTTCTCGGTTGCAGCGGTCACTTGGTCCATCGCTTGTCTTTCATCATCGGGCGTCTATCCTCGCCGCTATCATCCCCAAACAGCCGGACGAGTTCCATGCGCTATCTTCACACAATGGTTCGTGTCGCCGACGTCGACGCCTCCCTCGACTTTTACTGCAACAAGCTTGGCCTTGTCGAAACCAAACGCATGGACAACGAGAAAGGTCGGTTCACCCTGATCTTCCTCGCCGCTCCGGAAGACGAACCCCGTGCCAAGGCGCACAATGCGCCAGAACTGGAATTGACCCACAACTGGGATCCGGAAGACTATGACGGCGGCCGCAATTTCGGCCACCTCGCTTACGTCGTGGATGACATCTATGCGCTTTGCCAGCGCATGATGGACGCGGGTGTCACCATCAACCGCCCGCCCCGCGATGGACACATGGCCTTCGTCCGCTCGCCGGACGGCATTTCCATCGAACTGCTGCAGAAAGGCGACGCGCTGCCCGCGCAGGAGCCATGGGCTTCGATGGAAAATACCGGTTCGTGGTAACGATCCGTTAGCCACTTCCGACGGACTGTAAGCCGAGGTCCGGCGGTCATATTCGTGCCCGCTTTTCACCATACCGCAGCCCGACCCGGTGCCCACGCGTTCCCGTGCCGCCAGTTTTCAAATGTGATTGAAAGGCTATCGATGGCGACCGGAACCGTGGTGCGATGATGGGTTGGTCGAAGGTCACATGCCTCTTCGCACTGACGATCATCCTGTCGTCGTGCACGAATGCCGGCACTGTACCGCCGCGAAATCTCGCATCGGTGCTCACCCCCCAATCGACCGACGTGGAAAGCACGGCATCCGCCGGGGCTGATCTGGAAACGACCCTGTCCACCGGCACGGTCGACCAAGCCGAGCCAGACGATACCACCGCTGCGTCGCCGACAAATGGCGACGATGCGGACGTCCAAACGGCTGCGAATACCGCCGAGACCGCCGACGCTACGGAAGTGGCAGAGGCCACGACCGATGAACCGGCGGACGGCAAGGCTGATGGTGCGAACGCCGGGGAAACCACGACGGCGCTGGCCGCCGAGCCCGCGAAAGCCGCCAATCCGTTCTCTGCATTCCTGAAAAGCCAGTCGGCAGCGAGCCGTCCCCGGGCCAATGTGGGCGACGACCGGGCGCAGGCGCGCAATACAAGGGCACGCAGTACCTTCCGCAAGCCGGCCAAGACCAGACAGGTGGCGCGTCTGACGGTCACCCGGTCCACATCCGGCTCCGCGTCGCGCGGTTCCACCGGTTCCTTGCCGGGTGTGAGCATGAAGAACGTCTTCGCTATCGACGAGGAGGAATCCGGCGAAAGCGACTATCTCGCTGGCGGCGACAATGAAGCCGCCCGGGTCGCGTCGCTGACGAATATGGCCCGTCGCGGCGATCACGGTCTGCTTCTTCAGCGTCCCGGCGTGAACGTCGGTTGCTTTCCGCCCGGCCTGCTGACGATCCTCAAAAGGGTGGAACGCAAATTCGGCAGAACGCCGATCGTCACGTCCGGCTACCGCAGCCCTTCCTACAACCGCAAGATTCGCGGCGCGAAGAAGTCCCTGCACGTGCGTTGTCTGGCAGCCGACATCCAGGTCCAGGGGGTGTCAAAATGGACCCTGGCGACCTATCTGCGCGGCCTTCCCGGGCGCGGTGGCGTCGGCACATATTGCCACACCAAATCGGTCCATATCGACATCGGCACCAAGCGCGACTGGAACCGCCGGTGCCGCCGCAAGAAGCGCGCCTGACCGCAACTGCGATGGGCGCAGAAAGCTGATTTTTTCGCCGTCGGCGGTCTTGCCTGCCAAAAGTTTTGTGACTAGACAGACCTCGCTGTGGTCCCTTCGTCTATCGGTTAGGACGCCAGGTTTTCAACCTGGAAAGAGGGGTTCGATTCCCCTAGGGACTACCAGCTGTCGCTCTTTCGATCGTATCTATTCCGGTCGCCCGTCCTGCAGTTTTTCCGAGCCTTGCGATCGCAAGACAGCGGCCAGCGCGGACCTGCAGGCGCAGTTCGCCACTGACCACGTTCGATAGGCCTAGCGTTTGTCCCAGCCCGATCCTCAAACCCGCCAAAGGCCAGCGGGCCCCCTCGATCATCACGCCCGTCAGATCGTCGAAGGCTAGCAGCGAGAACGATGTTCCGATCGGCCAACCCGGCGCTTTCCAATGCGGGCGGACGACGAAGGCCTCTTCGGTTCCACTCGTAAGGCAGGTCTCGACCCCTTCTTGAGCCATCCGAAGGGCCATCAGCATATGCGCCGTGGCCTGGTCCGCGCGCCCACCGAACGCGCCGACCAGGGTCAGATGTTTGGCGCCTGACGACACGGCGAAGGCCACTGCCAGTTCGCCATCCGTCGCATTCTTCGCGGCCGAATGGGTTTGCCGAGGCACATGGGAATTGCGTTCCTGAAGATCACGATCGGCGGAATCGAAGTCGCCGATCCACATTTCGGGTGAAAGGCCGAGAGCATGCGCATGGCGTATTCCGCCATCGGCCGCGACCACCCGTGTACCGTCCACCAACCTGCGCAGACGGGTGGTCGGGGTGATGTTACCGCCCAGCAGGATCGTCCAGCGGCCTTCCTTCGATAGATTGTCCATGCGCAACCCTTGTGGTCCACCCCGGTGTGGCGCTAGGCTTACGGAGCTTTCGGGGTGCGTGCCAGTCTTGCGACAGGTATGCTGAGAGGACGCCAGTCCAACCCGTCGAACCTGATCCGGCTCGCACCGGCGTAGGAAATGAGCCGCCGCCGGACACAGGTCCACCGGCCCTCCCCAATACGTCGCGCAGCCTTCACATCGAAGGAACATCTCATGCGCTCAATCCTGACCCTGGCTCTGACGGCGATGCTATCGTCGGCTGCGTTCGCTGCCGGCAAGCCCGTGCTGACCATCTACACCTACGACAGCTTCACCGCGGACTGGGGCCCCGGCCCGAAGGTCGAAGAAGCCTTCGAAGCCACCTGCGAATGCGATCTGCAATGGGTCGCTCTTGCCGATGGCGTCGCTCTGCTTAACCGGCTGAAACTGGAAGGCGACAGCTCGAAGGCCGATATGGTGCTCGGCCTCGACACAAACCTCACGGTCGAAGCGGAACAGACCGGTCTGTTTGCACCGTCCGGTACCGACACGTCCGCAATCGCCGTGCCCGGTGACTTCACGAGCGATATTTTCGTCCCCTACGATTATGCCCATTTTGCCGTCATCTACGACCGCGAATCCGGGATCGAGCCGCCAAAGAGCCTTGCCGAACTGGTCGACGGAACGGGCACCGGCAAGATCGTCATTCAGGATCCTCGCACGTCGACCCCGGGCCTCGGTCTGCTGTTGTGGATGAAGGCTGTCTATGGCGATGAAGCGGGAGCAGCCTGGGAACGGCTGCGCGACCGCGTTCTCACCGTGACGCCGGGCTGGTCGGAAGCCTACGGCCTGTTCACCAAGGGTGAGGCGGAGATGGTTCTGTCCTACTCCACCTCCCCCGCCTATCATCTTATTGCCGAGGAAACGGACCGCTACGCCGCGCTGCAATTCCCCGAAGGGCACACGTTGCAGATCGAGGTTGCAGGTCGCCTCAAGTCTGCAAGCGAGCCGGAGCTTGCAGTATCCTTTCTGCAGTTCATCACGACGCCCGCGTTTCAGGACATCATCCCCACCAACAACTGGATGAAACCCGCCGCAGCGACCTCCGAGCCGCTGCCCGCAGCCTTCGATACGCTGATTGCACCGGAAACCCTGTCCATCGCGCCCGAGGTCGTTGCAGAAAACCGCAAGGCGTGGATCGACGAATGGCTGGCTTCGATGAGCCGATAGCGGCACGTTGAAGGCCACATCTTGAAGGCGACGATAGCGGGGTCCGTCGGGCTCGGCTTCATCACGATCGTCATTGTCGGCGCTGCGATTGCGCTCGTCGGTCGCGGTGGCGGGGACGCGGCTGGGGCGTTCGATGCCTATCTGCTGCAGGTCGTCCGGTTCACCATCTGGCAGGCGACGCTCTCGTCTGTCCTGTCCGTGTTGGTTGCGGTGCCGTTGGCGATCGCCCTGTCACGGTTGCCGGACTTGCCGGGTCACGCCTTCATCGTGCGCCTGTTCGGCCTGCCGCTGGCCCTGCCCGCAATCGTCGCGGTGTTCGGTGTGCTTGCGGTCTGGGGTCGCAACGGATGGTTTGCGGATGGGCTTGCGGCAATCGGTGTCGATGATGCACCGAGCATTTACGGCCTGCCCGGTATCCTCATCGCGCACGTGTTCTTCAACGCACCGCTTGCCGCACGCCTGCTGCTGGAGCAACTCGATCGCATTGCGCTCGAGCAATGGCGTACGGCGCAACAATTGGGAATGAACGGCTGGGCGATTTGGCGCTACGTGGAATGGCCGTCCTTGCGCGTCGCTCTGCCCGGCATTGCTGGGCTGGTCTTCATGCTGTGTCTGACCAGCTTCGCCATCGTCCTCGTGCTGGGTGGCGGACCGGGAGCCACGACGTTGGAGGTGGCGATCTATCAGGCATTGCGGTTCGACTTCGATCCCGGACGCGCCGTCGCCTTGGCCGCCGTACAGCTGGCACTGACCCTGACCATCCTGTCTCTGCTGTCCCTTTCCGCATTCAGCCTCGTGCAGGAACCCGGTCTGAAAACCCGACGCCCCGATACGATGTCATCCGGCCCAAAGGCGGTCGCCGTTGGGTTCGTGGTACTGGCAACCGCATTCGTGGCGCTGCCGTTGCTGGCGACAGTCGTGGACGGCATCGCCGCCGATCTGGTTCGGTTGGCGGGGGAGAGCAGCGTTCGCAGAGCGTTCTTCACCTCGATCCTGGTTGCCGTACCTGCAGCTATGCTGGCCGTCGGTTTGGCGTTGGCCTTGCTGGAGGCAGAACGGGCCGCGCAGAACGCCATCTGGTCGCGCCTTCTGGCAGTTGCAGGCAGCATTACGCTGGTCGTACCGCCGGTGCTCATCGGGGCCGGCTGGTTCGTCTACCTCGCCGGTTCGCTCGGCGAGACTGGCCTCGGCGCGGCGTTGCTCGTGGCGACGAACGCTCTGATCGCATTGCCATTTGCCGTGCGCGTACTGAAACCCGCCCTCGACCACATGCACCAGACCACGGACCGGCTGTCGGCGATGCTGGCAATCGACGGCTGGCGCTGGGTGCGGCTGGTCGGTTGGCCGGTCCTGCGACGTCCGCTGGCAACCGCCGCCATGTTCGCCGCCGCCCTGTCCCTCGGCGATCTGGGAGCCATCGCAATGCTTGCATCGGACGATCTGGTGACCCTGCCCTACCTGTTGATGCAGCGCCTCGGCAGCTACCGAACCGACGACGCCGCAGGTATCGCGCTCATCCTGACGGCGTTGGCGCTCGCAATATTCACGGTCGGTGACAGGCTGCGGAGAGCGACGTCGTGATGGCAGGCATGGGGCGCGGTCAGATCGAGATGCACGACGTCGCGTTCGCCTACGGTGATACGGGTTTCAAGTTCGATCTGCACGTGAACGATGGCGACACGCTCGCCGTCCTGGGGCCGAGCGGCTCCGGCAAATCGACGCTGCTTCTCCTGCTGGCAGGCTTTGCGACACCGCATGCTGGACGCATCGAGATCGGTGGCGCGGACATCACCGCACTGCCACCGCAGGCCCGCCCGTTTTCCATGATCTTCCAGGACCACAACCTGTTTCCCCATCTCGACATCACCACCAACGTCGCGCTTGGACTGCCCAACCTTTCGAACGAACTAGGGCGGGTCGAACAGGCTTTGGCGGACGTAGGTTTGGCAGGCTATGGCCCGCGCAAGCCCGGTGCGCTTTCCGGCGGCGAGCGCCAGCGGGTAGCTCTGGCCCGCTGCATGTTGCGGGACAAGCCGGTCCTCCTGCTGGACGAACCCCTGACCGCCCTTGGACCCGCCATGCGGGCCGATATGTTGTCGGCGTTGCAAAACTTGCGCGAACAACGCGGTGTCACCATCGTGATGGTGACCCACAACCCCGGCGACGCCCGTGCCCTTGCCAACCGCACCGCGTTTATCCAGAACGGCACGATCGCGATGGAGGGAGCCGACCGAGGCGATTCTCGCTCATCCGGACCTCGGCGCCTATCTCGGCCCGCCCGCCTGAACGAACCCGTCACTCTCCTTCGGGAATGGCGGCATCGACAGGCCGCACCTGGACACGCCGCTGCCCGCCATAGGTATCGAGCGACAGCGTACCGGCCACATGTAGCCGTTTCCCGACCCGCCCCAGCAAACCCTGCCCCAGCGGCGTGTCTGCGGTGCGGAAGGAGATGCCTCGTATTTCCCCGCCATCCGGCGCACGCAGGGCAAAGCGCACGTGGCCGGCACCGACGGTATCGGCATAGCGCACGACATGGTTGGGGAAGGCGAAGACCGGGTTGGGATTGCCGGACCCGAATGGTCCCGGCACGCTGCAACCCGTCGAAGAATTCCGGCGTGGCGCCCCTGGCGGAAAGCGCGGCGTCGATCTTGCAAGTGCTGGTCGTCATGCGCGCGCGGACGGTCTCGCCGAACCGCTCCTCCAGCCAGCCGCGAAACGCTCCCAACCTATCGCGCTCGATGGTGATACCCGCCGCCATCGCATGCCCGCCGCCGCGCGTCAGCAACCCTTCGCTCACCGCTTCCCGAACGGCGCGCCCGATATCGACCCCAGCAATCGACCGCGCCGATCCGGTACCGATGTCGCGGTCGTCGAACGCAATGGCGAAGGCCGGTCGCCGAAACCGGTCCTTCAATCGCGATGCGAGCAACCCGACCACCCCCGCATGCCAGCCGTCATGGGCCGTGACCAGAATGGCCGGCCCATCGCCAAGACCGGCCTCCGCGTCCGCTTCGTCGATGGCCTGTTTCAGCATAGCCTGTTCCATCGCCTGCCGTTCGCCGTTCAGCTGGTCCAGACGGAATGCAATGCTGGCAGCCTCGTCGGCATCGTCCGTCGTCAGCAGTTCTGCTCCCAATGCCGCGTTGCCAATCCGCCCGCCCGCGTTGATGCGCGGGCCCAGCACGAAGCCCAGATGCCACGGAGCCAGCCGCCCCTGAACGCTGGCAACTTCCGCAAGGGCGGCAAGCCCCTCGTTGTCCTGCGCTCGCATCACTTCCATGCCCCGGGTCACGAATGCACGGTTGACGCCGACCAGCGGCACCACATCGCAAACCGTGCCGAGCGCCACGAGGTCAAGCAGGGCGCGCAGGTCGGGGCCGGGGTTTTCGTCGCTGAAGATACCCGCCTCGCGCAGATGCCGGTGCAGGGCCACGAGAAAGACGAACACAACCCCCGCCGCGCACAGATGCCCCTGTCCGGAAAGGTCGTCGTCGCGGTTCGGGTTCACCAGCGCGGTAACGTCCGGCAGCGTGTCGTTGGTCTGGTGATGGTCGAGAACGACCACATCGACCCCGGCCTCCCTGGCGACGGCCAACGCCTCGTGGCTGGTGGACCCGCAATCGACGGTCACGATCAACTTGGCGCCCCGCTCGACGAGTTCACGGATGGCAGGCGCGTTCGGCCCGTACCCCTCGAACACGCGGTCGGGAATGTAGATTTCCAGCGCGTTGCCGAAGGGTGCGAGAAACCGCTTCAACAGCGCTGCGGACGTGGCACCGTCGACATCGTAGTCACCGAATATGGCAATGCGCTCGCGCCTGTCCGATAGCGTCCGCCACCCGCGCGACCGCCGCATCCATGTCGGTGAAGATGGAAGGATCGACCAGCAGTTCGCGCAAGGTCGGGTTGAGGAAGGCGTCCACCTCCGCCGCCGCCACGCCCCTGCCCGCCAGAACCCGTGCCAGCACCGGGTCCAGCCTGCGCTGTTCCACCATCGTCTCCGCGATGGCCCGCTGCGGCGGGGTGGCGCGCGAAACCCAACGCTGGTTCGTCAGCGATCCGGCAACGTCGAGGAAGGGGCGATCAGGCGGGGTCATACTCCGCATTTACGGTCGCACTGGCACTCTGGCCAGAGGCAGGCAGCCGCAGCACGGACACCAGCGAGATTGCGCCAGTGCCAGGTTGCCACGGCCAACAGCACGACCCCACCACCCTGGTGCATCAGCGCTGCGGCCATTGGCACCTGCATCAACAGTGTGGCGATGCCCATCAGCGCCTGTCCCGTCACCACCACTGCAAGCAGCGTCGCGGACCCCGTGTGCTCGGGCGCGCTGTGCCGCACCTGCCACAGATGCACGAAGGCAAGCGCAAACAATGTGTAGGCCAGCCCGCGATGGATGAACTGCACCGTCATCGCATTGTCGACCAGATTGCGCCACGCGGGCGTGATCGCACCCAGTCCTTCGGGCACGAGAGCACCATTCATCAGCGGCCACGTATTGTACGCCATGCCTGCGTCCAGTCCGGCGACCAGACCGCCGACGAAGATCTGCACCAGCGCCAGCACGATGAACCAGCCAGCCCAACGTCCGACTGCGGGGACCGGCGGCACCGTTTCACGCCGGTGGGCATGGGCGAGACTAAGGGCGAGGATGAAAACGAGGCACGCCATCGTCAGGTGCACGGCGAGCCGTTCGTGGGCGACGTCCACCCGGTTCACCAACCCGGATGCGACCATCCACCAGCCCACCGCACCCTGCGCGCAGATGGCTGCAAAGAGCAGAACCACGCGCGGTTTGGCCCAGGACGACAGCCGTCCCGCCACCCAGAACGCGATCATCGGCACAAGCACGACGAGCCCGATGAGACGGGCGAGCTGCCGGTGTCCCCATTCCCACCAGAAGATGAACTCGAATTGCGCCAGCGTCATGCCCGCATTGACGGTCTGATATTCTGTCGTGGTGCGATACTTGTCGAACTCCAGCGCCCAGTCTTCGGCGTTCAGCGGCGGAATGACGCCGCTGATCGGGTTCCATTCGGTAATCGACAGCCCGGAATCCGTCAGCCGCGTCGCGCCGCCCACCAGCACGATCAACGCCACCAGCGCGGCGACCGAATACAACCACCAACGGATCAACCGATCCGGCTCGGGAGACAGTCGTCGCGGTGGTGGGGTGGGATGGCGTCATAGCGGGTCGTTCTCCGGTATCGCCGCACACATAGCCACCCGAAGCGCCGCAATCCAGCGACACGGCGTCGCTGTCGGCAACGCTGGCGCAGGCTCGCCGTCCGGGCTAGGAGACCGCAATGAGAACCACCCTGCCCCTGCGCGCCAAGAAGATGATCGGGCTGTTCCTGATCCTGGCGCTGATATTCATCTATGCCATCGTCGCGGTCACCGTGGCGGGCGCAACGCTCGCGACCGCTCCGTGGTACGCCCATATGCTCTACTTCGCCTTCAGCGGCATATTGTGGGTCGTACCAGCCGCCATCATCATCAAGTGGATGGTGACGGAGAATTAGGCCACGTCGAGACGTCTGAACCGGCTCTTGATCCGCGTCGGCAACCCGCTCGTCAGCGGTGCGAAATGGCGGATGCTCTGGTAGTGCCCGTTGACCGAGATGCGCGGCAGCGCGGTCATGTGGTTCGCGTGGTCGGCAAACAGCATTCCGGGCCGGGTCGTCACCACCGTGGTAAGCCCCAGTTCTCGTGCGGCTGCGAACTCACGTGCCCCGGCAGCCAGCCGATAGCCGTAGGGGTAAGCCATGTGTTGGGGAACGTGGCCGATCTGCTCGCGCACGGCCTGGCCACCTGCCTCGATCTCGTGGCGCATTATCTCTTCCGGCAATCTGGCGAGCGCCGAGTGGGAAACGGTGTGCGAACCGATCGTGCAAAGCGGGTCGGCGTTCAGCGTCCGCACGTCTTCCCAGGACATGATTTCACCGGGGGTCGCAGAATCAAGCGGCACATCCTGCGCGGCGCAGGTGTCGGCCATCCACCGCGCCTTCGCCGGTTCGGGGTTCGCTTCGGTGACGAAATCCATGACGAGGCACCAGACGGCATACTTCTGCTCACTGGTCGCGCAGTCGACTTCCTGCACCCCGTCCCCGAAATCCACCCGCAGCGTGCGGTTGAGGCGAATGACCTGTTCCAGTTTCTCCCACCACAAATGGGCAGTCCCCTGCACCAGGCCACCAGCGACATAAACCGTGTAGGGAATGTTATATGACGACAGCAGCGGCGCGGCCGCCACCAGCGTATCCTTGTAGGCGTCGTCGAAAGTCATGGCGCAGAATCTCTTCTGCCCCGACCCGCCTTTTCGCAGCCGCTCGGCAACCTCATCCATCGAGATGACATCCAGCCCGCGGGCGCGGACCAGTTGCAGGACACTTTCCAGAAAATCGGCGGATACGGACAGATGTGCGTTAGGCTGAAACGGGTCGAGGGAAGGCTCGCGCACCCTGTGCAACGTCAGGATGAACCCCAGCTCGTTGTCCAGCTGCTGGTACAACCGGTCCAGCCCGCTGACGGTCATGCCGGCCAGCATGGTGCGTTGGGCTTTTGTGCGTGCGTCTAACATTAACGATGCTGACCTTTCGACGGTTCTCCCCAAACGCTACCGACAAGTTGTTTAGATTTCTTTGCAACCATCCCGGTTCCCGTTTTCGCAGTCTGACCGGTAGCCATGTCCATCCACGTCCCAGAACCCGTCGAACACATGCCGCTGCTGCCGCAGGACCGCGCCGTATGCAGCGTTGTCCTGGCGACGGCCGGGCTGGGCAACATCCGGCTGACCCGGTTCGCCAGCCCGTCCGACGTCGAAGGGCTTTGGAAGGCGTTCGAACGCAGATGCGCGTCTGTTCAGCCTACCAGCGCTTCGGCTGGATGAACGGCTGGCTGCGAGACCATCGGATCGGCAGCCAAGGTCCATCCGGAAATCGTTGTCGTTTCGCGCGATGCCGAGGTGCTGGCCCTGTTTCCCCTCGCCGTGCGCAAGCGCGGGCCATTCCGTGTGCTCGGCTGGCTGGGCGACAGCCATACCAATTTCCACATGCCGTTGATGACATCAGGCTTCGTCGCCGATGCCAGCCCGTTCCGACATGCTGGCCATCGTCGGTCAGTTTTCCGTCCTGATCGAAGGTTGCGACACGCTCGAACTGTGCTGTCAGCCTGAAGTCTGGCAGGCGACGTGCAAACCCGATGGCTTTCGTCGAACGCAAGGAAAGTCACAACCATGCCTACGCTCTGGACCTTAGCGACGGGTTCGATGCCGCCCTCGACCGCGGTAACGGTGCGCGCAAGCGCAAGAAATTCCGCTGGCAGACCAACAAGCTGAAACCCGTCGGCGGAGCGACCCTGCTGATTGCCGACACCCCGGACGCCTGTCGGCGCATCCTGGATGCGGCTTTCGCGCAGATGGCCGTGCGGTTCACCCGCTCCGGCATCTGGAACACATTCGACGACGCAGGTGCGCAAACATTCTTTCGCAACGCGGCCCTGCGCTCGCTGGCGGAACCGGAGCCCGAATTGCGGCTCTTCGCGCTTGAGATCGAGGGCGAGATACGCGCGACGTTTGCCGCTGGCATCCGCCACGGTCAGATGTCCGGTTGCTTCCTGTCCATTGCCGACGACGAGTGGAAAAGCGTCTCCCCCGGCGAAATGCTGATCTATCTCGTCATCCAGCACTGCACCGGAAATCGGGCTGTCGACCTTCGACCTCGGTCGCGGGGAAGAGCGCTACAAGACGTCGTGGTGCACCGATACGATCCCGATGTTCGATTCGGTGCAACCCATTTCACGGCGCGCGATCGGCTTTGCGCTCTATGAACGCTCCAAGCTGAACGCCAAGCGCATGGTCAAGCGCAATGCGGCGACATGGGCGTTCGCCAAGCAGGTCCGCACCCGTCTCTACGGCAAGGTCTGAACCGGCACAGCTCCACACCTCACGCGTAGTGCGCGAGATCTTCCTGCGCGTCCATCCGCACTTCCAGCGGTGCCTGATAACCGGCACGCTGCATGTCAGTCACGACACCCGCGACCTTCGGATCGCTCGCGCGTGTCGAGTTGATGACGCACACGGTCTCGCCACTGACGACCTGCCGCAGTGCCTTCGCTCCGGCAGAACCGCACTCGATGAGAACGCAATCGTAGGTCTGCGCGAGCGCGGACAGAACGGCGGACAATTTCAGCGCGCCGCCCGGCGGCGCCGTCGTTCGTGCCGCTCGGCATGATGTGCAGGCCCGTCACCGGATCGCTGTGGAGCGCGTCTCCGAAGCCTGCCGTGCCGCTGAGCACGTTGCGCAATCCAAGCCGCTCACCGGGTTGGAACACGCGCGATGACAGCGCATCCGTTCCGCTTACATCCACAAGCACGACCCCGCGGCCCATCGCATAGATGCGCCCGTGCCAGTTCCAGCGTGCCCTGTGCGGCATCCGCACCCGACGGGCTGAGTGCGACGACCCGCGCTTGCCCCAGTGCGGCAATGGACTGCGCGGCAGCATCGGTGCTGACGGCATTGTCGTGCATCGGCGCGAACGCTGCGATGTCGGGCGCGAGCGAGGCGGTCGCCGGCACCTGTTGCCGGTGCGGTGTGGAACGCGACTGCGCCGGTGCCTGTACGGGTGCAGTTGCCGACTTCGGCTCGGACCGTACTGCGTGTGCGGTCGGCGCGATTTCCGGCGTTGCAGCGACCGGTTGGGTACGCACCGCGGTGCCGGACAGGATGTTGGCCGCCATGGTGATGAGCGCGCCGATCAGGAACGTGCCGAAGAACACGCCGCCAAGGATCGGGCCTTTCTTGGGAAAATATGGCGAGGCCTTCACCTGCGCCTTGGAGAAGACGAAAGCGTCCGCCGGCAGGAACTCCCTGTCCTGCCGCGACGTCGCTTCCTTGAAGCGCAGCAGATATGTGTTGAGGAGCTGCCGCTGGGCATCGGCTTCCCGCTCCAGCGCGCGCAGTTCGACGTTGGCACGGTCCACGCGACCGGCTTCCGACTTCAACTGGTTGCGGCGTTGCAGCAGGTCACGCTCCCGCGCCCGGCCCACGGCGGCCTCTTCGGCAAGACTGCGCTGGATCTTGCGCGCCTCGCGGGAAATCTGCTGTTCCAGCGTGGCAATCTGCGACTGCAACCGCTGAATGCGCGGGTGGCCTGAAAGAAGCGTGGTCGACTGTTCGGACAGGTCGCTTTCCAGCGACACCAGACGCTCCTGCAACCGCTGTACAAGGGGAGAGGACAGAACCTGGCTCGCACTTTCCAGCGACCCGGAATTGAGCGCCCGCTCGACGGCGTCCGCATTGGCTTCGGCCTGCGAAAGCTGCGCGCGCACCCGACCGAGTTCCGTCGCCAGTTCGGACAATTCCTGCGTAGCCAGCGAATTGTCGTCGCGGCCCTGTGCGAGGTCGGACTGCGTGCGGTAGTCGGAAACCTTCGCTTCCGCTTCCTGCACGAGACGACGCTGTTCTTCCAGCTCCGGTTTCAGGCTGGCCAGCTCCTCCGGCGCGATGCCGCGCTTCAGTTCTTCCTGCAGCGCGAGATATTCCGCTGCGATACGGTTGGGGATCGCGGCCGCCAGTTCCGGGTCGGACGACCAGAACTGCACGACGATCACCCGCGCCCGGTCGGCCTGAAAGACCTTCAGCCGCTTGTAATAGCTTTCCAGCACCCGGTCTTCCGCGCCGCTGGCGTTCCCGCCTCCGCCGAGACCGATCAGGGACATGAAACCGGCATTCTTGCCGGTCTCGAACTCGCTGCGGTTCATCAGACCGAGTGACTCATCGGCAATGATGCGCCGTGCAATATCGCGCGACTGAAGCAGCTGAACCTGGCTGGCGATGCCGGGATCGTCGAAGTCGTTGGACGGGTTGGCTCCCGTACCAGCCGGACCGGCCAGAATGTTTTCGCCCGCGCGGATGAGAATGCGCGCTTCGGTGCGATAACGCGGCTCGACGAACTGCAACACGACGAAGGCGATGGCCGTGGCGATGAGGGCCGCCACGATCAGCTTTCCCTTATGGGTCCACAGGCTCGTGAAGATGCCCGCAAGGTCGACATCCGTTTCCCGTGTCAGATCGGATTCACCAGCCATGGAGTGCCTGTTTTTCGTGCGTCGTGCCCGTAGGCGTCCGGTCAACCCTTTGTCGCTTATGGTTTCCATCCCGTTAATTGCCAGCGGTGGCGCAGCGTGGAAGCGAATACGGCGTCAGAGGGCCGCTCTTTACCGCGAATTAACCACGTTGCGCTTTTGTGGGGTCTGTCCACGGCGGCTCGGTGCCGCGTGGTTTGTCTCGCGTAGCTGCGTCGGCTTGTCCGGTGTGGCCTGTAACAGGGTATCGATCATGAACAGGCGCTCGTTTCTCGCAGCCCTCACCGTCACCATCGCCGCATCGGCGGCAGGCGGTTGCGCCTCGACCTATGCTCCCGCTACGCCTGCCTTTCACGAGGTTCTGCAAGCACCATACCGCCTCGACAGCGGCGACCTGCTTCGCATCACGGTCTTCGAGCAGGACGATCTGTCCAACACGTATTCGGTCGACAAGGCAGGCTACATCGCCTTCCCCCTCGTCGGCAGCGTGGCGGCGCGCGGACGCACCATCAAGGAAGTCGAAGGCGATGTCGCCGGGCGTCTCGCCGACGGCTACATTCGCCAGCCCGACGTATCCGTGCAGGTCGACCAGTACCGCCCCTTCTTCATCATGGGCGAGGTCAACACGGCCGGACAATACACGTACGTTCCCGGCATGACGGTGCAGAATGCCATCGCGATCTCGGGCGGCTACAGCCCGCGCGCGTTGCAGGGTTCCGTCGACATCACCCGCTCCGTCAACGGCAAGGTGATGACCGGTCGCGTGCCGATCACCGACCCCATCCTGCCGGGCGATACCATCTACCTGCGGGAGCGGCTGTTTTGATTTCGCTGAAACCCAAGCAGACCGATGCCCCGACCAGGCCGCATTGCGGACGCACCGCCGCTCCAGCACCACCCGCTACGCATCGTCCATTGCTTCCGTTCACCCGTAGGCGGCATCTTCCGCCATGTGCGCGACCTGATCGACGAACAGGTCGATGCCGGGCACAAGCTGGGTGTGATCTGCGACAACAACACGGGCGGCACCTTCGAAGAGACGATGCTGGCCGAACTCGCGCCCAAACTCTCGCTCGGCCTGCACCGTTTCCCCATGAGCCGGGCGATCCGCCCGTCGGATGCCGCCGTCATGGCGCGCCTCTACCGCACGGTATCGAGTCTGGACCTCGACGTGCTGCACTCTCACGGTGCCAAGGGCGGGGCCTATTCCCGCCTCATCGGCACGGCGCTTGCCCTGCGCAACAAGGCACCGGCGCGCCTTTACTGCCCCCATGGCGGGTCGATGCATTTTGCCTCTACCACCCTGTCCGGGCGCATCTATTTCATGCTCGAACGGGCGCTGGAGCGGGTGACGGACCAGCTGGTCTTCGTCAGCAATTACGAGCGCGACGCCTATCTCAACAAGGTCGGCAAGCCGAACTGCCCCTATTCCGTCGTCCGAAACGGCCTGCGGCCCGAAGAGTTCGCGCCTGTTCCACTTGTGAGGGACGCCGCCGACTTTCTCTACATCGGCATGATGCGCGACCTGAAGGGCGTGGACGTGCTGCTCGACGCGCTGGACCTCGCCGCCAAGGCATCCGCCGCGGCGCATATCGGTCGCAATGGTCGGGGATGGGCCGGACCTGGAAGCGTACCGAAAGCGCAGCACGGCGATGCAGGACCGCATCGACATCCGATTTCATGCGCCCATGCCAGCCCGCGAAGCGTTTGCGCTGGCGAAGGTGGCGATCGTCCCCTCCCGCGCGGAGTCCATGCCCTACATCGTGCTGGAAACCCTTGCCGCCGAGAAGCCGCTCATTGCCACCTCGGTCGGTGGGATCCCGGAAATCTACGGCCCCGACTCCAGTCGGGCTCGTTGCGCCCGGCGACGCCCCCGCCCTGTCGGAAGCACTGCTTGCAGCGCTCGACGCTCCGGCGGATATCGCCCTGCAACATCGCCTGCTCGACCGTCTTTCCGATGGTTTCTCCACCGCCACGATGGCCCGCGATGTGATGGCATCCTACGACAGGGCACTCGTCGCGCGAACCTGAACCCCATCGCCGGGCCGAAAGGCTTTCTTATAGGTCGCCCCGTAGGATCGGCGCTTCAACGAAGAAGCACCGGCGCATTCCCATGTCCATCAGCGATCCGCTCGACCCGAAAACGACCTACAACGCCAGCGCCATGATGGCCGCCAGCGTGTCGGCCTACGCGCACGGCCCGCGAACGGCGGTGGTCCTGTCGGAACGGGCCGAACAGGTCGCCTCCCAGTTCGCCCAGAACGCCGTCTCGCCGTTCGTCGTTGCTGCCGTGTTGCGCATCATCGAGTTCCTGGGCGTCATCGCGGTGGGCATGGGTGTCTATGCAGCCTACGTCGTGCCGATGGACGGGTTCAAGATCGCCTATATCTGGCCCTGCCTGCTGGGTGCCATGCTGACGATCATCGCGTTCCAGGCGACCGATTCCTACCACATCGCCACCATGCGTTCCCTGTTCACGACCCTGGGCCGCGTAATGCTGTCATGGTCCGGCGTGTTCGCGCTGATGACGGTGCTCGCCTTCTTCGCGCAGGTCTCGGAAGACTATTCGCGGGTCTGGTTCGGCGGCTGGTATCTGGCCGGCCTCGCCCTGTTCATCCTCACCCGCTCGATCATGGCGAACCTGCTGCGCCTGTGGGGCCGCGACGGGCGGTTGGAACGGCGCGCGGTCATACTGGGCGGTGGCCAGAACGCCGAAGAACTCATCAAGTCGCTTGAAGCCTCCGCCGACAACGACATCCGCATTTGCGGTATTTTCGACGACCGCAAAAGCGACCGTTCCCCGCCGATGGTCGCTGGCTATCCCAAACTCGGCACGATCCCCGAACTGGTCGAGTTCGGCCGCCGCGCGCGCATCGACATGCTCATCGTTTCGCTGCCGATCACGGCGGAAAGCCGGGTGCTGGAACTGCTCAAGAAGGTATGGGTGCTGCCCGTCGACATTCGCCTGTCCGCCCATACGAACAAGCTGCGCTTCCGCCCGCGCTCCTATTCCTACGAAGGCGCGGTGCCGTTCCTCGACGTCTTCGACCGCCCGATCGCCGACTGGGACTCGGTGATGAAACGCGGGTTCGACATCTTCTTCTCGGCGCTCGCGCTGGTGCTGCTGTCCCCCGTCATGGTTGCCACGGCCATCGCCATCAAGCTGGATTCCAAGAGGCCCGGTCATCTTCCGGCAGAAGCGGTTCGGCTTCAACAACGAGGTCATCGAGGTGCTGAAGTTCCGCTCCATGTATACCGACATGGCCGATCTGTCCGCCAAGGTGGCGGTGACGAAGAACGACCCGCGCGTCACCCGCGTCGGACGCTTCATTCGCCGCGCCTCCATCGACGAGCTGCCGCAGCTGTTCAACGTCCTGTTCGGCGGCAAGCTGTCCCTCATCGGCCCCCGCCCCCACGCGGTCAACGCCCACACGCAGAACCAGCTTTGGGACGAAGTGGTCGACGGCTATTTCGGCCGTCACAAGGTCAAGCCCGGCGTCACCGGCTGGGCGCAGATCAACGGCTGGCGCGGCGAGGTCGACAACGAGGAGAAGATCCGCCGCCGGGTCGAACATGACCTTTACTACATCGAAAACTGGTCGGTGATGTTCGACCTCCAGATCCTGCTGTCGACCCCGCTCAAGCTGCTGAAATCGGACGGCGCGTATTGACCGCAGCCGCCTACCCTTCCGCAACCGCCGGCCCCGCCTTCGAGAACAGCGGCGCGACGATCGCGCGGTGGACCATCGGGTTCATCGCGTTCGTCGGCGCGTTCGTCATCCGCGAACCGGCTCCCTACGAACTGATCCTGCTGGCCGCGATGGTCGTCTTCCTGCTGTTCGGCCTGCGCCTGTCACGCATATCGATCACGCTCGGCGCGCTGTTCGTCATCTTCAACTTCGGCGGCATGCTGTCGATGTTCACGATGGTGCAATACAAGACGATTCCCATCTACCTTGCCGTCTCCCTGTTCCTCGGCCTGACATCCGTCTTCTGGTGCGCCGTCGTCGAGGCCGACATGGGGCGCTTGCGCACGATCATGCGCGGTTACGTCATCGGCGCGGCCTGCACGGCACTGCTCGGCATCGGTGGATATTTTCACGCCTTTCCCGGCGCGGCGATGTTCACCAAGTTCGACCGGGCGATGGGGGCATTTCAGGATCCCAACGTCTTCGGCCCGTTCCTGGTACTGCCCGCGCATCTACCTCGTGCACGGCCTGCTCTATCGCCGTTTCGCGCTGGCGCCGATCCGAGCAGCGTCTGCTTCTGATAATTCTCGGCGGCCTGTTCCTGTCCTTCTCCCGCGCGGCCTGGGGGCTGACGGTGCTGGCGGGTGCTCTCTACTACGTGCTGACGCTGGCGACCGAACGCAGCGATGCGCAGCGCCTGAAACTGCTCCTGCTCGGCGGTGCCGGAGTGGCCGCAATCGTCATGGCGCTGATGATCGCTCTTCAGTTCGATGCCGTCAGCGACATGTTCGCCCAGCGTGCCAAGGTGGTGCAGGACTATGACGGGGCGCAGATGGGCCGCTTTGCCCGCCACGCCATCGGCTTCGAATGGGCGCTCGAACATCCTCTCGGCATCGGCCCGCTTGAGTTCGGCATCATCCTCGGCGAGGACACCCACAACATCTGGGTCAAGAGCCTGATGGCCTATGGCTGGATCGGCTTCTTCGCTTACCTCACGGTCACCGTCCTGACCCTGATCGGCGGCGGTCGGCTTCTCGGACGCGATCGTCCTTGGAAACCCTATCTGCTGTGCATCTATGTTACCTATGTCGGCCACATCCTCGTTGGCTGGGTCATCGACATCGACCACTGGCGACATGCCTATCTGCTCATAGGCCTCATTTGGGGCTGCATGGCCCTCGAATCCCGCTGGCAAAGCCGCCGTGCTGTTGCAGGACTTTCTTGAACTCCACGAGAGCTTTCCACGACCAGACCGACCGGCTCATCCGGGCAGCAGGATTCGAACCACCATCGCGGAGCGATGCAACAAGAGTGGAGTAGGTTCGCTCGAACTCTGCGGAGAATCTCAACGCCAGACAGCGGCAGAATGGTCGGAGTAGCAGGATTTGAACCTACGACCCCACGCCCCCCAGGCGTGTGCGCTACCGGACTGCGCCATACTCCGACTGCGGCGTGAAATAGACCGCCCTGCCCGCCGGTGCAAGTCGCACGCGACAAACTTCAGGTAGTGGCCTTACTCGACCGACTGGCGTGCCTGATCGAGCAACCGTTTGCATTCCAGCAATTCGGTCAATGCGGCCTGCAGCTTCGCCCTGTCGCCCATTGCGGGCGCGGACCCGGCGGAAACCTGCCCTACCGAAACCGCTTCCTTCGACCCGATCGTCATCGGTGGACAGCCGAATGCTTTCGCCATTCACGGACGCGATGACGGCCTGCACCCCCTGCTCCTTCAGGATGCGCTGCACGCCCTTGATCGTGTAACCTTCCGAATAAAGCAGATGGCGCACACCCTGCAGCAGGTCGACGTCCTCGGGCCTGTAATACCGCCGTCCACCACCACGCTTCAGCGGTTTGATATGGGAAAAGCGCGTTTCCCAGAAGCGCAAGACGTGCTGCGGCAGGTCGAGTTCTGCGGCGGCTTCGGAAATTGTGCGGAACGCATCGGGGCTTTTCGACATGAAACGAGACGGTTCCCGATTTTCTTTGCCGACATACGTTAGCACTCATCCGCCGAAGCGGAAAGATGCCTGACTTAGCGACCCGCGTTCCCGGCGATGACCTTCGTTTTCAGAATGTTCGATGGCTTGAAGACCATAACGCGGCGCGGGGTGATCGGCACCTCTTCGCCCGTTTTGGGGTTGCGGCCGATGCGCTCGTTCTTGGAGCGGATGGTAAAGGTGCCGAATGATGAGAGTTTGATCTGCTCGCCGCGCACGGCTGCCTGACATATCTCGTCCAGAACGCTTTCCACCAAGGCGGAGGATTCCGACCGGGACAGACCGATCTTCCTGTAAACCGCCTCGCTCAAGTCCGCTCTCGTGAGTGTCTTGTCGGACATGGCGCATTCCCTTCGGCGGCAGTAAAGGCATTTCGATCACGCGTTCCGCAACAGAAAGCCAGTAATCGTCGGAACTTCCTAAGCAGGGACAGGAAAACAAGCAAGACGAAAGGTCGACGCAGGACTACCAGCGAACCAGCACGGCCCCCCATGTGAAACCACCACCCATCGCCTCCAGCAGAACCAGATCGCCCTTCTTCAGACGTCCGTCGTTTCGGGCCACGCTTATCGCAAGCGGGATCGAGGCCGCCGACGTGTTCCCGTGCTGGTCGACAGTCAGCACGACCTTGGCCGGGTCGATACCGAGTTTCTTGGCACTGGCATCGATGATGCGTCGGTTGGCCTGGTGGGGAATGAACCAGTCGATCTTGTCGGCATCCAGACCTGTAGCCGCGAAGGCGTCCTCGATCACATCGGTGATCATGGCCACCGCATGCTTGAACACTTCCCGGCCCTGCATGCGCAGGTGGCCCACCGTGCCGGTCGTCGACGGGCCGCCGTCCACGTAGAGTTTCTCCTTGTGGGAACCGTCGGACCGGAGATGGCTCGTGAGGATGCCACGGTCGTTCGACATGCCGACCCCGTCTTGCGCTTCCAGCACCACGGCCCCGGCTCCGTCGCCGAACAGCACGCAGGTGGTGCGGTCTTCCCAGTCCAGAATGCGGGAAAACGTCTCCGCACCGATGACCAGTACCCGCCGCACGTTGCCGGCCTTGATGTAGGTATCCGCGGTCGTCAGCGCGAAGATGAAGCCGGAACAGACGGCCTGCATGTCGAACGCGGCACCATGCTTCATGCCGAGCCGATGCTGGATGTCGACTGCGGTCGCCGGGAACGTATTGTTCGGTGTCGATGTCGCCAGGACGATCATGTCGATATCGTCCGGCGTCAGCCCGGCATCGGCCAGTGCGGCTCGGGCAGCCGCTTCGCCGAGGCTGGCGGTGGTCTCGTCCTCTTCGGCGATGTAGCGCTGCCGGATGCCGGTTCGCTGCACGATCCAATCGTCAGACGTATCGACCCGCTCCGCAAGGTCCGCATTCGCTGACCGCGTTGCGCGGTGTCGCGGCACCGGAACCGACGATGACGGAGCGGATCACGAAGCCGTCTCCGTTTCCGCCGTCGTTTCGACGGCGAGATCGGCGAAACGGGCCAGTTCCAGATCGGCGGTGATCTTCTGCTGCAACTGGTTGCGCACCATGTTGTGGCCAGTGGCAATCGCGCTGGCTATACCCTCGGCGTCCGTCCCGCCATGGCTCTTTATGACGATACCGTTGAGACCGAGCATCACCGCTCCATTGACCTTGCGCGGGTCCATCTTCTGGCGCAGCTGGTCGAAAGCGCCTCTGGCGAAAAAGTAACCGATCTTGGCCATGAGCGTCCTATTCATCGCATCGCGCAGATAGGTGCCGACCTGCTTCGCCGTGCCTTCGGCACTTTTCAGCGCGATATTGCCGGTAAACCCTTCCGTCACGACCACATCGACGCCGCCGAGGCCGAGATCGTCGCCCTCGACGAAGCCTCGGTAATCGAGCGTTTCAAGATCGAGTTCCCGCAACCGCGCTCCGGCAGTTCGCACCTCTTCCAGCCCCTTCACCTCTTCGACCCCGACATTGAGCAGCCCGACCTTCGGTCGGTTCATATCGAACAGCGCGCGCGCCATGGCGGAACCCATCAGCGCGTAGTCCACCAGCGTTTCCGCATCCGCCCCGATCGTCGCACCCACGTCGAGCACGACGCTTTCACCCTGCGCGTTGGGCCAGACGGCGGCCAGAGCGGGGCGCTCGATGCCGGGCATCATGCGCAGGCAGAACCGCGACATTGCCATGAGCGCGCCGGTGTTGCCGGCCGACATCATCACATCGGCCTGCCCGTCGCGCACGCTTTCCAGCGCCTTCCACATGCCGGAAACCCGCCGCCCCCGGCGCAGCGCCTGGCTCGGCTTGTCCGTCATCGAAATGGAGGATTCACAAGCGACGAATTCGGAGACGGCCTGCAGGTCGTTCATACCCTTGAAGATCGGCATGACGGCGTCTTCCTCGCCGTGCAGAATGAACCGCAAGTCCTCGTAGCGGCGGCGCGCGATGTCGGCACCTGCCAGCACGACTTCGGGGCCGTGGTCGCCGCCCATCACGTCGAGCGAGACCGTGATCGTCTTCGTATTACCCGGTGTCATTGTCCTGTCGAACCGCCTTTTGGACACCGCGAAACGGCGTTTGCTACCTGTGAAGGGACGTTATGCGGCCCCTGCAACAAGATCAATCGCGTTTCAGAGCTGCCAATGCCGCAAACGGAGATGGCGTTTGCTCGCTCGCCTCGTCCGACAACCTCGGCAAATTCGGCCCCTTCGATGCGGGCGAACGGGTCCAGACCGAGCGCGAAATGTTCCAGCCACACGTCGGCCAGATCGAGAATCGTTCCGTCGAACTCGTCCGGAATGTCGTTGCCTTCGGCGTCGAAGATCAGTTCGCCCGCATCGTCCAGACGCGGTTTGGCCAGCGGCGAACCGGTCGGCACATAGGTTGCGTCCACCGGTTCGCAAACGACGACCTCCAGGGGTTCACCCGACACGGCGCATGGCTGAACGACGACGGCGTCGACCTGCCCGGAAATGCGAAATCCTCTCGCCTTCCAATGGGTTATTTCCGCAGTCGCGAGGAACGCCGTTACCGATTCCAGGTCGTAGGCCTGGGAAATGGCATCACGAACGTCCGAAGACGCTTCGAAGCGTTCCCGAGCGCCTTTGCGGGGCAGCGTCTTCACGTTCAACGGGATGGGAGAACGGCGTGTCCATTACGATATGGCCCCCTGATAAAGTGCGGCCCGTTCCAGCAGATCGTCCGTCGGCGTAGCCGCGAGCGTTTGAACCTCATCGTGCATGTAGCGCGCAAGGTCGTCCTTGGCGGTCGGATCATCGGGATCGATGTTGCGGGCCAGTATCTCCGAAAGTGCTGAAACGGGGGTATCGCCCGCAAGCGCCTTTTCGTAAGCGCCTGTTCTTCCGTAGAAAACCCGCGTCATCTTCTTGATGCGCTTCGGCACGATCTGATCGCCGACGGCCGCTTCGCGCATGGCGATATCCATATCGTCGATGAAGGCGTCGAAGACGTGCTGCGAGACTTCGCGGGCCTGCGGGCCCTCGTCCTTCAGCCGGTGGTGCAGCATGAACAGGTGCATCGTCAGCATTTCGAAACGTCCGTCCAGCGTGTCGGGCACGTCGAAGCGCGGTGAAGAAGCGCGGATCCCGCGCTCTCGCCACAACCTTGCCGTAAAGAGCATGTGCAGCGCGCTTGCTGGATGGTTTGGCGAAAAGCGTCGAAAACATCGTGGGTCGAGTGGCCTGTTCGTTTCGGTCGGGACCGTTTAGGAAGGTACCGTGCCGATATAGTGCGCGCGCACTGCGTTTGCACACCGGTAATGGAGTGTTTGGGTATGACGGTCGGCAAAATTGTCAGGGTCGGGTTCATTGCGGCGGCCGTCGGCGTGGGTGCGAGCGCCTGCCAGATGGGCGAGACCCTCAATCACGGCTATCAGCTGAACGAGGAAACGCTGGCACTGGTGCCGGTCGGTTCATCACGCGATCAGGCCCTGTTGTCGCTCGGCACCCCATCGACGACGTTGCGGCAGGACGACGGCACCGAAACGCTCTACTACATCAGCCAGCAGAAGCGCCGCTCCACGCGCTTTACCCAGGCTCGGGTCGTCGAACAGCGGGTGCTGGCTATCTATCTCGGTCCCGACGATACCGTGCAGCGGATCGCCAATTACGGTCTGGAAGAAGGCAGGGTGTTCGATTACGTCCGGCGCATCACACCGACGGGCGGTCAGGACATCAGCTTCATCGGGCAGTTGCTGGGCGCGGCGGGCAACGTCAACCCGTTCGGCACGGGCGGCTAAAGCAAAGGACGCGGAGTTGCACTTCGATCGCTGCGACAGGTATCAGGCCGTCTTCTCCGCGCGCCCCTTCGACACGAAGACCAGCCAGCCCAGCGAGAGCAGACATGCGGCCACGACCGGGAACGTGACGTAGTTGATCATGTCCCAGCCGTAAGCGTTCAACGTGCGCCCGCTCATCAGCGATGCGAAAGCCACCATCGAAAACAGGATGACGTCGTTGGCACCCTGCGCCTTGGCCTTCTCTTCGGGCCGGTAGCAATCCGTCAGCATGGCGGTCGAGCCGATGAAACCGAAGTTCCAGCCGACACCGAGCAGGATCAGCATGACGTAGAAGTTGGCAAGGGTTATGCCGGCCAGCGCCACGATCGAGCAGATCGTCAGCAGCACCATCCCAACGGCGACGACACGTTCCTTGCCGAAGCGGGCGATCAGGTTGCCGGTGAAGAATGACGGGCCGAACATGGCGATCACATGTAGCGAAATGCCGTAGGTGGACTGGTCCACGGAGAACCCACAGATCTGCATGGCCAGCGGGGCACCGGTCATCACGAACGACATCAGCGCATAGGCGCACACCGCGCAGAACACGGAAACGACGAACCGCGGCTGCCGCACGATCTCGCCAAGCGGGCGCCCGCTGCCCGCAGCCTTGCGGTCCTCGCGGCTCATTGGCTTGTCGAAGCGCAGGAACGCCAGAACGAACATGGCCGCCAGCATCAGGCAGGAACCGGCGACGAACGCACCTGCGAACTCGATGGGTGCGAAGAGGTCGGAAAAGTTCACCGCAGCCGCCGGGCCGAGAATTGCGGAAACGATACCGCCGGCCAGAACCCACGAGATCGCCTTCGGCTTGAACGCCTCCGTCCCCTGATCGGCAGCGGCAAAGCGGTATTGCTGGGTGAACGAGGACGCCAGTCCCATCATCAGCATCCCGAAGGCGAAACCCCAGAACGAGGCGGCGAGAATAGCGTAACAGGCGACCAGACCACCGGCGACGCCCAGAGCCGCGCCACCCATGAAGCCCCAGCGACGGCCCACCCGTGCCATGATAAGGGCCGCCGGCAGCGCCATCAACGCGACACCGATATTGTAGCCTGTCACCGGTGCCGTCGCCAACGACTTGTCCGGTCCCAGCAGATACACCCCCACCAGACCGCCCAGCGCGATGGCGATCGGGGCTGCTGCTCCGGACAGTGCCTGGGCACCGGACAGGATCAACGCATTGCGACGGGCGGAGGCGTTCGGATCGCGTCACGCGGTCTCCCCGAACTCCTGCGGACGAACGTCGCGGGCGACCTTGTTCAGCACGCCGTTCACCACCCGGGGCTCGTCGCCTTCGAAGAACGCCTTGGTAACCTCGACATATTCGCTGACGATCACCCGCGCCGACACGTCCTTCTTGGCGCGCAATTCCCACACCGACGCGCGCAGGATCGCCCGCAGGATCGAGTCGATCCGCTCCAGCTTCCAGCTTGCGGCAAGCGACCGGTGAATGACGGGGTCGATCGTCGTCTGCTCCGAGACCACACCGGCGACGATGTTGCGAAACCATCCGGCATCGGCGGCACGATAGGTTTCGCCATCGACCTCCCGCCCAAGACGGAAATTCTCGTATTCCGTGACGGTTTCGGCCACTCCCATGCCGCCAACATCCATCTGGTAAAGCGCCTGCACGGCGGCCAACCGTGCCGCCCCACGCTGGTTGGCGGGCTTGGCTCCCCTTGCAGCGCCTGTGTCCTGTCGGTCAGCCAACGAACTTCTCGCGCAGCTTGATCATGTCCAACGCGGCTTGTGCGGCATGGCCGCCCTTGTTCAGCCGCGACTTGTCGGCCCGTGCCAGTGCCTGCTCTTCGTTCTCCGTCGTTTGGATACCGTTGCCGATGCAGAGCCCTTCGGCGATCGACAGGTTCATGATGGACCGGGCGGACTCGAAGGCGACAATATCGTAATGGGTCGTTTCGCCGCGAATGACGCAGCCGAGCAAGACGAAGCCATCATAAGCCTTGCCGCCGCCGTCCATGCCTTCCAGCACGATGGCGATTGCAGCGGGTATCTCCAGCACCCCGGGCACATCGCACACGTCCCAGGTCGCGCCTTCGCGGGTCAGCACGTCCTCGGCCCCCTCGCGGAGCGCCTGGGAAATGTGCGTGTAGTAGGGCGCGTCTATGATGAGCAGATGGGGCAAATCGGGTCGTTCGGCTGAAGGGTTTGGCCCGTGTGAACCATGCGCCGCAGGACGCGGCAAGCCTTATGATGGAAACTGCGCCAGTCGCGCCGCGTAGCGGGCCATGGTGTCGACTTCCAGGTTCACCATGTCGCCTTCCTGCGCCTCACCCCACGTCGTCACGTCCTGACTGTGCTTGATGAGCAGGACGTCGAAGTCGCGACCGTCGACGCCGTTGACGGTCAGAGAGACACCGTTGAGCGCGACCGATCCCTTCGGTGCGATGAAGCGCGCCAGATCGTCGGGCGCGCGCAGGGTGTAGCGGGTGGCATCGCCTTCCATCTCGATAGCCACGATCTGCGCCATGTCGTCCACGTGCCCGGCGACGATATGGCCGCCCAGCTCGTCGCCGACCTTCAGCGCGCGTTCCAGATTGAGCCGGTCGCCCACGCCCCATGTTCCGGCGGTAGTCAGTCGCAGCGCCTCTTCCCACGCTTCGACGGCGTAGGTATCGGCGGCGGTTTCGACGACCGTCAGGCAGACGCCATCATGGGCGACCGAAGCGCCGATCGCGATCGTGCCAGTGTCGTAGGCGGTCGCGACAGTGAAGCGCTTGCCGGACGGCAACGGCTCGACAGCCTCGACCCGCCCGATATCCGTGATGATGCCCGTGAACATTGCCTATCGCCTCATGAACAGATGCAGCCGGTCCGGCCCCAGATCGAGCGTCCTGACCGGTTCGAAAGCTGATGGAACGGTCTGCGGCGTGACCGGAGACGCGATGCCCTCGGGCCCGATCGTGCCCTGTGCGACGAACAGCGCCAGGGCGTCAACCAACCCGGCTTCGAGAAACCCACGCGCCAGCGATGCGCCACCTTCGAGCATCAACGTGGAGATACCCAGCCCTGCCATATCTTCCAGCACTTCCGGCAGTGCCAACTTGCCGTCGTGACGCTCCGCCGCCAGATGTCCGACATCCGAGGCGGGCGGCTCGTCGGAGACGAGTGTTACCGGCGTTCCATTGGCGGATTGCGCCAGTTTGGAATTTTCCGAAAGCGACCGGGCGAAGACGAAGCGGTGCGGCGAGCGGGCTTCCAGCCCCGGCAGGCGGCAGGTGAGGTCGGGGTCGTCGGCCTCCACCGTGCCGCCGCCCACGGCAATGGCGTCGTGTTCCGCCCGCATCCGGTGCCCGTAGGCGCGAGCCAGTGGGCCGGTAATACCGACCTCCTGCCCGGCCACGCCCAGCTTGCCGTCTGCCGACAAGGCCAGCTTCAGCGTAACCGCCGGACGACTGGCCACTTTGCGGCGCAGGTACCCGACAAGGTCGTCCCCGGCCTGGACCGCAGCCGACGCCCGCCTCGACCTCGATCCCGGCGTCCCGCAACATGGCGAACCCGCGCCCGTCCACGCGCCCGTCCGGGTCGACATAGGCCGCAACGACACGGGCTACGCCACCGTCGATCAAAGCCTGCGCGCAGGGTGGCGTCGCCCCGTGGTGAGCGCAGGGTTCCAACGTGACATAGGCCGTGGCACCGACGGACCGCGCACCGGCTTCGTCCAGCGCCACCCGTTCCGCATGGGGTCTGCCGCCGAGCGCCGTAATGCCCCGTCCGACAACAATACCGTCCTGGATCAGCAAGGTGCCGACCGCCGGGTTCGTCCCCGTACGGCTGCGATGTCGCCGCGCATGGCGCAGGCAGGCATCCATCCAGCGGCGGTCGTCGGTTCGGCCTTCAATCACTCTTCAGTTCGCCCAGCAAGGCCTGAAAATCGCTCGCATCGCGGAAATCACGGTAGACGCTGGCGAACCGGACATAGGCGACATCGTCGACGGCTTTCAGCCCGTCCATGACTAGTTCGCCGATCTGTCCGGAGGTGATTTCTGGCTCGCCCTGCCCTTCGAGCTGCCGAACGATGCCGGACACGAGCCGTTCCACCCGCTCGCTGTCCACCGGCCGCTTCCGCAGCGCGATCGTTACAGACGATGCCAGCTTGTCGCGGTCGAATGGCGCGCGGTCGCCCGACCGCTTCAGCACCGTCAGTTCGCGCAGTTGCACCCGCTCGAAAGTCGTGAATCGCCCTGCACAATCTCCGCAGACGCGGCGGCGGCGGATCGCGCTGTTGTCTTCGCTCGGCCGCGAGTCCTTGACCTGCGTATCGAGCGAACCGCAAAACGAGCAGCGCATGGCAAAGGCCTATAGCAAGGGATAGATCGGGAAGCGGTCCGTCAGTTCGATGACGCGTTTGCCCACCGCGCGTTCCACGTCGCCGTTGCCGGCTTCACCATTGGCCGCAAGCCCGTCCACGACTTCCAGAATGCACGCGCCGACCTGCTGAAACTCGGCGATGCCGAACCCGCGCGTGGTGGCCGCCGGGGTGCCGAGCCGAATGCCGGAAGTGACCATCGGCTTTTCCGGATCGAACGGAACGCCATTCTTGTTGCAGGTGATGTTGGCACGACCCAGCGCCTCTTCCGCCGCCTTGCCCGTCACACCTTTCGGGCGCAGGTCGACCAGCAGCAGGTGAGTGTCGGTACCGCCGGAAACGAGATCGAGACCACCGGCTTTCAACGTCTCGCCCAGCGCCTTCGCATTTTCCGTCACGCTCTTGATGTAGCTCTTGTATCCCGGTTCCAGCGCCTCGCCGAATGCAACCGCCTTCGCCGCGATGACATGCATGAGAGGCCCGCCCTGAATGCCGGGAAAAATAGCTGAATTGAACTTCTTCGCCAGCGCTTCGTCGTTCGTGAGAATCAGCCCGCCCCGCGGGCCCCGCAATGTCTTGTGGGTCGTCGACGTCGCAACATGGGCATGGGGAAACGGCGACGGGTGCTGGCCTCCGGCAACCAGGCCGGAAAAGTGCGCCATGTCCACGAGAAACCACGCACCGACCTTGTCCGCGATCGCGCGGAACTTGGCGAACTCGACCTGACGCGGATAGGCCGAACCACCCGCGATGATGAGTTTCGGCTGATGTTCGACGGCCAGTCGTTCCACCTCGTCGAAATCGACCAGATGGGTCTCGCGGTCGACGCCGTACTGAATGGCGTTGAACCACTTGCCCGACTGGTTGGGCCGCGCCCCGTGTGTCAGATGCCCGCCAGCATCCAGCGACATGCCGAGGATGGTATCGCCGGGCTGAATGAGGGCTTGGAAGACAGCCTGGTTGGCCTGGGAGCCGGAATTGGGTTGCACATTGGCGAAGGCGCAATCGAACAGTTTCGTTACCCGCTCAATGGCCAGATCTTCGGCGATATCTGCGAACTCGCATCCGCCGTAATAGCGCCGACCCGAATAGCCCTCGGCATACTTGTTCGTCAGCACGGAGCCCTGCGCTTCCAGCACCGCGCGGGACACGATGTTTTCCGAAGCGATCAGTTCGACCTCGTGCCGCTGACGCCCAAGTTCCCCGGAAATGGCCTTGGCGACGGCGGGGTCGGACTCGGCGAGAGCCCGCCGGAAGAAGGGGCTTTCGTGTTTGTCGAGGTTTTCGGCAATGGCCATGACGAAGGGGTCCGTAAGCGGCGGGTATGCCTGCCTTGCTACTGCTTGAAGGCCAATTCGTCCACGCCGTCGCGCTTGTAAATATCGTCGCGGAACTGGACGACACCATCATCCGTCGACCAGGCCGTCACGTAGGTGAAGTAGAGTGGCACGGGCGCCGCGAGCTTCAGGTCGGTCCGGGCCCCGGACGCGATGATGCTTTCGATCTCGCGGCGCGAACCGGCGGGCGTGTCCTTTGCCAGCCAGACCAGAAGGTCCCGCACGTTCTTCACCCGCACGCAGCCGGATGAATCGAACCGCATCAGCTTGTTGAACAGACCCTGCTGCGGCGTGTCATGCATGTATACGGCATGTTCGTTGGGGAAGTTGATCTTGACCGAACCCATGGCGTTGATGCGACCCGGCTCTTGGCGAAAGCGGTACTGCACCGCTTCTTCCGTGTTCCAGTCGATCGAGGCAGGAGGTATCTCATTGCCGTTGCCGTCAAAGACCAGGATCCTGTTGTCCGCCAGATAGTTCGGCTCTTTCTGCATGTGCGGAATGATGTCTTTCCGAATGATGCTCTTGGGAGCGGTCCAATAGGGATTGAGGTTCATCTCGAAGATTTTAGACGTCAGAATGGGCGTCTGCCGGTCGATCTTGCCCACGATCGCCGTATGGCGCTGGGCAACACGCTGCCCTTCCACCGCCTCGATCTCGGCGGCTGGGATGTTCACCATCACGTATCGGTCGCCCAGATAGCCGGACATGGAGCGCAGGCGCACGAGGTTGGTTTCCAACTGCCCCAGCCGCACATCGGCCGGCACGTTAATGGCCGCGAGGGAATATTGTCCCATCACGCCGTCGCTCGGCAGGCCATGGCGCGCCTGAAACCGCTTCACACCCGCGTCCACGAAAGTATCGAACTGGGACGACAGGCCTGCGGAGGTCGGCATGTCGCCGGAAATCATCAGACGGCGGCGCAGGGCGGTGACGGCATCGCTCTGCGACCCTAGCCGCAGCTTCTCGTTCGCCGGAACCCGCTGCCAGCCGCCACCGGAAACGATGTTGCGGTGGTTCACCATCGCACGCTCGATGTAGCCGGATGTCTGCGGGTCGAAGACCGGCATGTTGGAGGCGACTTCCCGCCTGCCGACCGAGGTCGTTCCATCGAACCGGTCGTTCCAGGCGTCGCGGCCTTTGGAGTTGAGGATCTGGTCGATAGCCGTGTCGTTCGCCCGCGCCACACCGGCACCTGCCACCGCTGCGAGACCGGTGGTGAAAAGGCGTCTCGTCATCTTCGTCATCTGATCGGTCCTCGAACCATGCTCTGCGTGCGACCGCATTCTCAACCGAATATACACCGCCGGGGAACCCTAGGAGCCGACCCGGTAATCGTCGGTTAACGCATCGCAAACGCAGGAAGCCGCAATTACCCTTACCTGTAAGAGGAATTGCGGCCAAATTTCAGGTGCGAGGTCCTATCGCGTAAAGTTTACGCGCCAGTCTTACAGGCGATAGAGAATCTGGTCGGTCCAGAACCGTTCCAGCCGCTGCAGGGACCGGTTGAGGATCGCAAAGGCTTCCGAGTCGATCTGACCGATCGATTCCAGCGATTCCGTGTGCCGTTCGTACAGTTCGTTGACGATCCGTGCCACGGACTTGCCTTCGTCCGTCAGGCTCACGCGCACCGAACGCCGGTCCGTGCGGGACCGCTGGTGATGGATGTAGCCCATGTCGACCAGCTTCTTCAGGTTGTAGGATACGTTGGACCCCAGATAGTAGCCCCGCGTGCGCAATTCTCCGGCGGTCAGTTCGTTGTCGCCCAGGTTGTAGAGCAACAGGGCCTGCACGGCGGTGAGGTCGCTGCGGCCCTGCCGGTCGAACTCGTCCTTGATGACGTCAAGCAGGCGGCGGTGGAGGCGTTCCACCAGCGTGAGCGCTTCCAGATAGACGGGCTTGATGTTGCCTGCCTTGACGGGTTCCTGAAGCTGCGACGGTGCGATCGGCACCCCAATCATATCAGCGTTTTGCATCGGGTCGTTCCTCTTCCTGACTGGCAGATCATGTCGTCCGCCTTGTCGATCAATCTAGAGGTGCCGCCTGAAGTTTGCCTTTAGGCGCAGACTTAACTCAACCTTACTGTAAATCTTTGAACGCGTTGTTGCACAAGGGTTTAACCCCTTGGCAAGCACGCGACTTCACCCTTTCTTGGCCGTGATGCGAACGCCGAGGACGAAGCCGATATAGACGACGAGGCTTAGAAGGTGGAACGAGGTGGTCGCCACAGCCTCGGGGAACGTCTGGGGATACAACCATCCGGCGCTCATCTGAAATCCGATGGCGAGCAGCCACACGACCCGTCCCCACGACAGGGTCGTCCAAAGGCCGACGGCAGCGACGGGAAACAGCACGGCAAGCACCGCCAGATAGACGCGCATCGACCGGTCGGCCAGGTCGAACCGCAGGTCCGTATCGTCGAAGCCCACGCAGACGAGCCACATCTGAAGCGTGAAGATGACGAACACCAGCGCCAGCACGCGCAGAAATACCGTATAGCCCCGCGACAGCAGCGTTGGCTCCGGGGTTTGGCCCAACGTGACCGGACCGGCCGCCGGCGACGGAGCCTGCGAACCATTCACGAAAACAGGCCGCGTTCCAGCGGTTCGAAGGCGGCGTCGATATGATCGTTATCGAGGTCCGCCCATTTCGGCGCACCGTCCTTGTCTATGATGGCCGAGCGAATGCCCTCGTAAAAATCTTGCCCGTGCAGCACCCGGGCAACGATACGATACTCCATCTCCATGCAGTCGCGCAGATCGAGGGTAGCGCCTAGCCTGATCTGTCGGAACGCAATCTCCAGACTGGTGGGGGAATGCCGTTGCATCTTCTCCAGCGCAAGACCTGCGAACTCCGTCACCTGCGCAAGGTCCGCCAGACGCACCATGATCGCCTTCACCGAATTGGCCGAAAAGGCGTCGGCGATGATCGTCTGATGGGTCGCAGTATCACCCGGCACGAGAGCATTTGCATGCCGCCGAAGGCACGCGTCGAGGTCCTGGGCGTTGAACAGGTCCGCTTCCAGCGCCGCCAGATCTTCGCATCCGCAATCGGCAAGACCCGCCCAGACGCACCCGCCCGCGCGCAATCTGTGGCCCGTAAGGCCGAGAAACAGCCCGGTCTGCCCCGGCAGGCGCGACAGGAAGTAGGACGCGCCGATATCCGGGAAGAACCCGATACCGACTTCCGGCATGGCGAACATCGCGTTCGGTCCGGCAACGACGTGGGAACCGTGGATCGAGATGCCGACGCCGCCGCCCATGACGATGCCGTCGATCAATGCGACATAGGGCTTGGGATATTCGGCAATGCGCACGTTCAGGGCGTATTCGCGGGCAAAGAAGCCGAGATCGGGGTTTTCACGCGCTTCATAAAGCGCACGAATGTCGCCGCCTGCCGAAAATGCTCGTCCGGGGGCAGCGCGAATGACGATGCGCTCCACCGCCGCGTCATTCTCCCAGTCGTCCAGCTGCGCAGCGATCGAACGCACCATCGGATCGGTCACGGCGTTCAGCGCATCCTGGCGGTCGAGCGTGATGACACCCGCCCGTCCGATGCGCTCGAATCGAACGTCTTCAGCCAATGATGCGCCGTGTGATGCCAAGTCGCCTCCCCCTGCCCTCCTTTACTGCCCAACCGTCGACGGATTGTGAAGCGATTACCGCACGGCTAGACAGGTTTCGAACTCTGGCAGGGCTGTATGACGATGAGCGAGACACGGGAAGAGCGGATCGACAGGATCACCGGCAGAAGGCGCCCGCGCCGCAACCGTCGTGCCGACTGGCTGCGCCGCATGGTGGCGGAGAACCGCCTCGGTGTGGACGACCTCATCCTGCCGTTGTTCCTCATCGAAGGCACGAACCGCACGGAAGACATTGCGGCCATGCCCGGCACCAAACGCTACACGGTGGACCTCGCCGTCGAGCAGGCGCGCAAGGCAGCAGGTCTCGGCATTCCCGCCATTGCTCCGTTCCCCAACGTCTCTCTCGACAAGCGCGACCAGACCGGCACCGAAATCACCAATGCCGACAACCTGATCTGTCAGTTCGTGCGGGCGGTGAAGAAGGCGGTGCCGGATATCGGCATCATTACCGACAGCGCGCTGGACCCCTTTACCGACCACGGCCACGACGGCGTCCTGCGAGATGGCATCATCGTCAACGACGAAAGCGTGGAGCGCATTGTGGCCGGGGCCTTGGCGCAGGCTGATGCAGGTGCCGACATCATCGCGCCTTCCGACATGATGGACGGGCGCATCGGTGCCATCCGGGAAGCGCTGGACGGGGCCGGTCACCGAGACGTGGGCATCCTGTCCTATACCGCGAAGTTCGCGTCCGGCTTCTACGGCCCCTACCGCGAGGCCATCGGCACCGATGGTCTGCTGCAGGGCGACAAGAAGACCTATTACGTCGACCCCGCCAATACGGAAGACGCCATGCGCGAAGCCGAGTTCGACATCGCGGAGGGTGCCGACATTCTCATGGTCAAGCCGGGCATGCCCTATCTCGACATCATCTGGCGCATGAAACAGACGTTCGGACTGCCCGTCGCCGCCTATCAGGTGTCCGGCGAGTATTCGATGATCGAAATGGCCGGATTGGCGGGCGTCATCGACCGGGAACGGGTGATGATGGAAAGCCTTTTGGCCTTCAAGCGCGCCGGGGCGGACACGATCCTGACCTACCACGCGATGGAAGTGGCCGAGCGTCTGAACCTGTAGGCTCTGCTTGAACGCGGTCGGGAGCGGCCTAAGTCTCCTGTAACAGGAGATCGCACCCATGACCGACACGTCCACACTTGACACTCGTCCCGACGACCACGTCATTCCCGCCGCGAGGCTGGAAGGCGTGCGGCGTGGCCGCGTCTATTCCTTTCTCGTCGACTACCTCGTCATCGCGGTACTGTGCATTCCCGCTGCGATCGTCGTCGCCATTCTAGGCATACCCACATTGGGCCTGGCATGGGGTCTGTTCCCGTTCCTCATTCCCATCATTGCGGTGGTTTACGTCGCCATGACCCTGGGCGGTGAGAAACAGGCAACGCTGGGCATGCGGATGAACGGTCTGAAGGTCGTCAAGCTGGGCGGCGGCAAGGTCGATCCAATTCTCGCCGGACTGCACCACATCCTGTTCCTGTTCATCCAGGGCTTCGGCGTGTTTCTGCCCCTCGTCATCTCGTTGTTTTCCGACAAGAAGCGGCTGCTGCACGATATCCTGCTTGGCACCTACATCGCACGCGGCTAGGCTGAGCCGAACCCGCAGCGACTAGGCTGCCGATGCCGCTCGCGGAAGGACGCCGTTGGACCAGTTCCACCTCTGGGCGACCTATATCGTCATTGCCTGCACCATCGTCGCCTATGCGACCGAGCGGTATTCCATCGAAGGGGTATCGCTCGCCGCATTGGTCATCTTCCTGCTGCTGTTCACTGCCGTGCCGCAGCCTGAAGGCATGGACGTTTCGGCGACTGCACTCCTGTCGGGGTTTGCCAACCCGGCGCTGATAACCGTGCTGGCGCTGCTTGTGGTGGGACAGGCGCTGTTTGCCACCGACGCCCTCGACCAACCCGCAAAATGGCTGTCGAAGATGGGCGGGCGCAGCGTTACGCGCACCATCGTCGTGCTGCTGGGCACGGCGCTCGTCACCAGCGCGGTGCTGAACAACACCCCGGTGGTGGTGATGTTCATACCCATCGTCATCGCCATCGCTGCGAAGCGTAATTTCGCCCACACCCGTGTGCTGTTGCCGCTTTCGTTCGTCGGCATCCTCGGCGGCATGACGACGCTGATCGGCTCGTCCACCAACCTGCTCGTGGCCGGCACCGCAGCGCGCTACGGCTTCGAGCTGGGCTTCTTCGACTTCACGCTTCATGGGGTCGATCCTCGCGCGTGTTCGGGTTCGCCTACGTCCTGCTCGTCATGCCCCGCCTGCTGCGGACGGACACGTCCGGCGACGAACCGAGCGGAACGACCGGCAGACAGTTTCTCGCGCAGATCGAAATTCGCGAGGACCATCCCTTGTTCGGGGAAAGCGCCAAGGCGGGGCAGTTTCAAGGCCTTCAGGGCATCACCGTGCGATCCATCCATCGCGATGGCGAAGCCCTGTTGCCCCCATTCGAGGACGTGACCCTGACGACCGGCGACATGATCGTCGTCGCCGCTACCCGCACCGCGCTCACCAAGGCCCTGTCGGTCGGCGCCGCAAGCCTGCCGGAAATGGCGCAGGAAGATCGCAAGCCGGACCGCGAGAGCGACAACCTCACGCGCGTCGCGGAGGGTTTTACGATCGCCGAGGCCGTCGTCGCCCCCGGTTCCCGCTATACCGGTCGCACCATCGATGCGTCCCGCATCCGCGCCAGCTACGGCACGGCGGTGCTTGGCCTGCAACGGCGCAGCGGGCTCGGTCGCAGTCCCGTCCGTCAGGTGCGTCTGGAGGCCGGCGACACGCTGCTCATCGGCGGTTTGCCGGAGGATATCGAACGCCTGCGCTTCAGCCGCGAACTGCTGCTGCTGGAACGCTCCGCCAGCGAAGTGCCCCTGTCGGAATACGCGCCGCGCGCCGCGCTCATCTTCGCATTCGTGGTCATCTCCGCCTCCACCGGCTTCCTGCCGATCGTGGTGGCAGCCCTTGTCGGTGCCTATGCGATGATCGCGTCCGGCTGCCTGTCCATTCGGCAGGCAGCCCGATCCTTCGACCGCCAGATCTTCATGATGGTGGGCGCGTCCCTTGCGGCGGCCGCCGCGCTGGAACAGACCGGCGGTGCCGCGCGGTTGGCCGATGGCACCGTAGCCCTGATGGAAGGCTCCTCACCCGCGGCCATCCTGTCGGTGCTGTTCATCGTTACCGCGCTGATGACCAACGTGCTGTCCAACAACGCCACTGCCGTGTTGTTCACACCCATCGCAATCGGCATCGCGCAGCGGCTCGACGTGCCGCTGGAACCGTTCGTCATCTGTATCGTGATGGCCGCAAACTGCTCCTTCGCCACGCCCGTGGGCTATCAGACGAACCTGCTGGTGCTCGGGCCCGGACGGTACCGGTTCAGCGACTATCTGCGCACCGGCCTGCCGCTCATCGTGCTGCTATGGATCGTCTTCACCGTCGCTGCACCCATGGTCTACGGCCTCTAGTTGACCCGCACCCGGTCCTGCGGCCAAGTAGCGTTATGACGGCGCACTCCCTCGACACACCGCAATTCTACCTCACCTCTCCCGGCCCCTGCCCCTATCTGGACGGGCGCACGGAGCGGAAGGTGTTCACCCATCTGGTCGGCGAACGCGCGCCTGCAATTCACGAGGAACTGTCGCGCGGCGGGTTTCGGCGCAGCCAGTCCATCGCCTATCGTCCGGCCTGTCAGGGCTGCCGTGCCTGCACTGCCACGCGGGTACTCACGGATGCATTCGAGCCGACGAAATCCATGCGCCGCGTTCTGAAGCGCAACGCGGACCTGATCGGCGTCGAAGGCGACAACATCCCAACCAGCGAGCAGTACTCGCTGTTTCGTCGCTACGTCGATTCCCGCCACGGCGACAGCGGCATGGCGATCATGACCGTGCTGGACTACGCGCTCATGATCGAAGACAGCCACGTGAACACCGTTCTGGTCGAGTATCGCCGACGCACGGCGGACAGTGCGTTTACCGGCAAAGGTGCAGGCGACCTGATTGCCGTCGTTCTGCTGGACCGGCTGAGCAACGGCCTGTCCATGGTCTATTCGTTCTTCGAACCGGATATGGCGGACCGGTCGCTGGGCACCTTCGTCATTCTGGACACCATCGCCCGCGCGCGCCGCCACGGGCTGCCCTATTGCCATCTCGGCTACTATGTCGCCGGCTCGCCAGAAGATGGCCTACAAGGCACGTTTTCTGCCCCAGCAAAGGCTGTCGCCTTCCGGTTGGCACGATGTCGATGGCGAAGACCATGGGGCCGCGGTGCGTGGCGGACGGACGGAAACGCCTGCCAACACGATCGATTGGTCCGACCACACGGAGACGCCGAATGACCGATGTTCACTTCGAAAACGCCGTCGTCCGCCCGGACGGGTCCGGCCATTTCTACGTTCTCAAACCCATCGCACAGACCGTGAAGGTGATGCTGCGGGACAAGACGGTCGCCGAAAGCACGTCCGCGGTCTGGCTGCTGGAGGGCGGCAAGACGCTCTATCCGCCCGTCATCTACCTGCCGCGCGCGGACGTGACGACCGCCATCGCCAGCGTGCCCGGCACGACACACTGTCCGCTGAAGGGCGATGCGACCTATTTCATCCGCGAAGGCGACGGGCGCATCGAGAAGATCGCGTGGTCCTACACCGAACCGTTCGACTTCAGCGCCAGTATCGCGGGCCTGATCGCCTTCGACCCGGCGCTGGCCACGTTCCATCTGTCGCCGCGGTAGGAGCGCCGTAGTCATGAGAATATTTCGCGGATTTCTGCTGGTCCTCGTCGCGCTTGTCGTCGGCGCGTTCATCTGGCTCTGGCTGGCACCGCCGGACCTCATCCGCGTGGCAACGAACTACAGCGCCAAGATCGTCTGTTCCAACGTCTTCATCGCCGGCCGGGACGCCGACAGCGTGTTGGCGGACGATGTACAGGCGCCGGGACACCCGATTCTGAAATACATTTCGGTCGATACCGACCCGAGTGAAGGCACGGTCACCGCACGCTTCCTCGGGTTCGCCGCCACGGCGACATCGGTTCACAGAACCGGCCTCGGTTGCACCAACACCGCTGGCGAGGCCCCGATCGCGTTGGCCCTGACCGCGCCGGCCGACCTGCCCGCGCCCACCCCGATGCCGACCGAAATCGACACTGCCGCACAGGCAATCGTGGACAGCGAGGATCTGGCAGGACCGAACATGCGCGCCATCGTCGTCCTGCGCGACGGCGAGGTGATCGCCGAACGCTATGGCGAAGGCTTTACCGACGACACCCCGTTGCTGGGATGGTCCATGACGAAGACGGTCACTGCTGCCCTGCTAGGGCGGTTGGAACAGGCCGGCATCGTGTCCCGCGACGATGCTGGGCTCTTCGCCTCGTGGTCGGAAGATGCTCGCGCGGGCGTCACTGTGGCCGACCTGCTCGGCATGGCGAGCGATCTGACCTGGAACGAAGGTTACGGCACCGTCTCGGACGTCACGCGCATGCTTTACCTCGAACCCGATATGGGCAGCTTCGTCGAAGCGGCGGCGCTGGACACGGAAGACGGCTCAGCCATCGGCAAGACGTGGAACTATTCGTCGGGCACGACGATCCTGCTGTCGAGATACTGGCAGGGCAAGGTCGGCCCCGAGGCGGTAAACCTTCCTCGGCAAGCGTTGTTCACGCCACTGGGAATGACCAGCGCCATTATCGAACCCGACGCGGCGGGCGCGCTCGTCGGCGGCTCCTACATGTATGCCACGGCGCGCGATTGGGCGCGCTTCGGGCAGTTCCTGCTGCAGGACGGTGTTTGGAACGGGGAGCGCTTGCTTCCCGCCGGTTACGTGGACTGGATGATGGAGGAGCATCCCGCAAGCGAGGGCCAATATGCCCGTGGACATCTTTGGCGCGCACCACCGCGCCGGTCTGAAGAACGCGGTGATGCGGTCGACGCGAACCTGTCCGATACTGTCTGGCTTGCAGGCCACGACGGGCAATCGGTAGCCATCGATCGCGCGACCGGGCTCGTCGTCGTGCGCTTGGGGCTGACGCCGAGCAAGCTGGGATACAGACCTGAAAACCTGCTTCTCGCACTGAAGCGGGCCGGGACGAACTAGCCCGCGAACTTACCGCTTTTCGGAAAGCCCTTCGGCACCATACGCCCGCCTTGCGCCCGTTCGCCGATGAACTCGCGCAATTCGTCTGCGCTGCGGTTGTGGGTCCGCCCCGCGCTGTCGGTCCATGTCAGCCCGTCGGCCAGCGCAAACGGTCGCGCGTCCACGATGCCGCCGTCCTTGTATTTTTGCAGCCGCACGCCCTTGCCCCGCGTCATGTCCGGCACCTGGGTGAGCGGGAAGACGAGCATCTTGCGGTTCTCGCCCACTGTCGCAAGGTGCGATGCTTCCTCCGGCACCGCGACGCACAACAAGGCTTCGGCAGGCGTCGCCACGTTCAGAACCTGCTTGCCCTTGCGCGTGTTGGAAAGAAGGTCTGCTTCCGCAACCACGAACCCGTTGCCCGGCGTCGAGACCAGCAACCGCTTGCGCTTGGCCGAATGAACGAACACAGAGACGATCTCGGCGTCGTTTTCCATGTCGACCATGATGCGCAACGGTTCGCCATGGCCCCGCCCACCGGGCAGCCGGTCGGCGGGTAGCGTATAGACCCGCCCGTTCGTCGCCAGCCATAGCAATCGGTCCGTGGTCTCCGCATGCAGCGCGAAGCGCAGCGCGTCCCCATCCTTGAATGTCAGCGTGGACGTGTCGGCCACGTGCCCCTTCAGCGCCCGCACCCAGCCTTTGTCCGAGACGACGACCGTCACCGGCTCCCGCTCTATCATCGCCTGCGCGACAGCCTCCATGTCAACGTCGGCAGCTTCTGCAAATGTCGTGCGGCGCGCGCCCAGCGGCGTGTTCTTGCCGAACGTCTTGCGCGTTTCGCCGATTTCCCATGCAATGGTCTTCCATTGGGCCTCATCCGAGGCCAGCAGTGCCTCGATACCCGCCTTCTCTTCGGTCAGATCGTCGAACTCCTTGCGGATTTCGACTTCCTCCAGCTTGTGCAGTGCCCGCAACCGCAGGTTCAGCACCGCTTCGGCCTGATTGTCGTTCAGGTCGAACCGCGCGATCAGCGCCTGTTTCGGTTTGTCCTCGGTGCGGATGATGCGGATGACCTCGTCGATATTGAGGTAGGCGATGAGGTAGCCGCCGAGCATTTCCAGCCGCTTGTCGATGGCCGCCAGCCGGTGGCGGGAGCGGCGTTGCAGCACGTCCTTTCGGTGTTCCAGCCAAGCCCGCAGCACGGCGCGCAGGTCCATCACCTTCGGCACCTTGCCGCCATCCAGCACGTTCATGTTGAGCGGAAAGCGGGTTTCCAGATCGGTGGTGCGGAAGAGCTGTTCCATCAGCAATTCCGGGTCGATGGACCGGCTCTTCGGCTCGAGAACGAGGCGGATGTCCTCGGCGCTTTCGTCGCGGATATCGGCCAGCAGCGGCAGCTTGCGGCCTATCAGCAGTTCAGCGGCCTTCTCGATCAGCTTCGACTTCTGCACCTGATATGGGATTTCGGTGACGACGATCTGCCACTGCCCGCGACCCAGATCCTCCTTCTCCCAACGCGCGCGCACGCGAAAGCCGCCCTTGCCCGTGCGGTAGGCGTTGAGCACTGCATCGCGTGGCTCCACCACGATGCCGCCGGTGGGGAAATCCGGGCCCGGCACCAGTTCGAGCAGCTTGTCGAACCCGGCATTGGGAAACTTGATGAGATGCAGCGCCGCCGCGCACAGCTCATCCACGTTGTGGGGCGGAATGTTTGTGGCCATTCCGACCGCGATGCCGGCCGCGCCATTCGCCAGCAGGTTCGGGAAGGCACCGGGAAGCACGACCGGTTCTTCGTCCTCCTCGTTGTAGGTGGCACGAAAGTCGACGGCGTTTTCGGTTATCCCGTCCAGCAACGCAGTCGCCGCCACCGTCATCCGCGCTTCCGTGTAGCGCATGGCGGCGGGGTTATCCCCATCGATATTGCCGAAATTACCCTGCCCGTCGACGAGCGGATAGCGCACTGCAAAGTCCTGGCTCAGACGCACCAGCGCGTCGTAGATCGATGCGTCCCCGTGGGGGTGGAACTTGCCCATGACGTCGCCGACGATGCGGGCGCATTTTGCAAACCCCGCTTCCGGGTTCAGCCGCAACAGCCGCATGGCGTGCAGGATGCGCCGGTGCACCGGCTTCATGCCGTCGCGCACATCCGGCAGAGCGCGGCCCATGATGGTGGACAGCGCATAGGCGAGATAGCGTTCTTCCAGCGCCGCCTTCAGATCGACGGAGACGATCCCGCTATCGTCCCCGCCACCATCGCGCCGACCGTTTCCCGATGGCGGTTGAATCAGATCGTTGCCCATGGCCTTGGCAGTATGGGACGCGCGAGGAGTTCACAAGCGTGGCATCACCGGGGAACCGCACGGCGTTCGCCACATTCGCCCTGTAGAAACGACGTTCACCCTCAAGCGACCCGCGAAAGACAGACCCCCATGCGCCCATTGCACGCCGCCTTCATCGCCACGCTCATGCTTTCCGCCTCGCCTGCCCTTGCAGGAACGGCGGACGACTTCGTTTCCGCGCTGCAGGCATTTGCGGAGAAGAACGATGCGTCGGTGACGGTCGAGACCACCAGCGAAAGCGGTGAGGGCTTCACCCTCGACAACATGACCGTGACCGCGGAAGGAGTGAACGCGAAGGTCGCACAAACCGATGTTGCAGGATACGTTAACGCGCCGGACGGTGGCAGCGCGGAGATGGTGACGTCGCAAGGGATCGCAATCTCGGCGGCGGACAATCAGCTTGCAATCACCATCGACGAGTTGAAGACGACCGGTCTGAACTTTCCTGGCAATGCACTGAGCACCCCTGCGATGTTCTCTCTCTACGCCGCCCAGACCATGACCAACATGGTCGCGAAATGGGACGGACTGACGATCGTGGAGGTTCCCGCTTCGCAGGTCTCGACGGACCAGGGTGCGGACGGCGTCTATACCTCGACCACCACCATCGACGGTATCGTCATCGACCTGGCCAATCTGCCATCCGGCGGTTCCTCCGGCACGATTGGCGAACTTGGCTACGAGCAGTTGAACGCCAGCGTCAACGGTACCGCGACCTATGATCCGGCGGCCGGTATCATCCAGTCGGACGATACGCTGATTGCCGTCGAGAACGCGGCCAGCATCGGCATGTCCTACCGGCTGGAAGGCTATACCGAACAATTCGCACGGCAGATGTCGCAGTGGAGCGAAACCTACGGCGAACGGTCGAACAGCCCGGAAGCCATGCAGGCGCTTATGCCCATGCTGTCGTCCGTCAAGGTCGCCAGCATGACGCTTCAAATTACGGATGCGTCCCTGACCGGCAAGTTGCTCGACATGCAGGCCAAGAAAATGGGCACGTCGGGCGAACAGCTTGCCCAGTCCGCGCCAATGTTTCTAGGCATGGGCTTGAGCCGTCTTCAAATGCCTGAACTGACGCAGATGGTCACGCGAGGCGGTCGGCAGCTTCCTGCAGAACCCCGGCGCGCTGACGATTTCCGTCGATCCGGCCGAACCGGTTTCGATCGCCGCCATCGCAGGTTTGTCGCAAAGCGATCCGAAAGCGTTGCCGGAACTCGCTGAACCTGTCCGTCTCCGCGTCGAACTAGCCGAATAGGCTGGAGCGCAACGCCAGCCCCACGACGATCACCATCGCGCAAGCCATGGCGATGTTGATCGTCCGCTGGGTTGCGGGCGCAAGGTTCAAGGCGCGCAAACCGACACCGGCATACATCCAGCCGATATGGATGGGAATCCAGATCATGTTCAGGATCGCCAGCTTGAGCACGATCTCTGCAGCGTAATTGCCGGGGACCAACGGGAAGTTGGAAAAGACGAACGCGCCCACGGCGTATGCTTTGGGATTAAACGCCTGCAGGGCGATCCCACCGGCAACGCCAGGCGGGCGCATCGCCTCCACGAACGCGATCTTCGACCCTGTCAGCGCGATGCGCACGGCAAGATACAGCAAATAGCCCGTCGACAGCGCAACGAAGACAAGACGCAATGCTTCGTTCGTTTGCAACAAGGTGGCCACACCCAAGGCCGCAGCCACCATCACCGCGTTGGAACCGACGAACAGCCCCGCGCCGTAGGACCAGCCGGCGGACGGACCGAAGGCCGAGCCGACACCTGCGAGCGACAGCACGCCCGGGCCAGGCGTAATCAGCAGGAAGAAGATGGCGACGGCGAAGGCCAGCATTCAGCAGGCCAATGCCGCCGCCTCGTCAGGCCGCTCGGTTCACTCGCCGGGTGCGAGTTCTTCGAACATCAGACCCTTGGCCGTGCGGTTTTCAAAGCCCGCCCAGTAGGTGTGGTCTTCGGTCGGCTTTCCATCTTCACCCATCGCAAACGTGCCAGCATTGGAGTCAGCGACCAGATCGAGATAGGTCTCTTTCGCTTCGTCGCCCTTTAGATACTTGTCGAGCCAGGCGGTGACGAAATGCTGGGAAACGTTGTTCATCCGCTCGTTGCTCCAGGCAGCGTCGGAATAATGGTCGTCCACTCCGGCTTCTGCCGCCTCCGCAGGTGCCGGCATCGGGGCACCGGCGTTGTGGTTGGCGTTGTCGAAGGTCAGCAACGCCCGGTCCGTGCCTTTCATGTTCTCCCAGATCGAACGCACGCCGTTCTCATAGCCGGAGACGTCATCCTGCGAACCGCCAATGACCAGAAACGGCGTTTCGATGTCAGACAAGCCAGCCTCGTCCCAGAAACCTGCATTTTTGCCCCAGGGGCCGAAGGCGACGGCGGCCTTGATGCGGTCGTCCGGCATGGCTTCCTGCGTTTCCGACCCCTCCTTGTGCACGGCCAGCAAGCCGTGCGGCGCACCGTAGGACGCTTCGATGCCGGTATCGGTCACCCCTGCCCCGGTGGTGATGAGCGCCCCGTAACCGCCCATGGAATAGCCGATCAGGCCGGTATTGGAGGCGTCCACAAGCCCGTTCAGGAAGGACGGTTTATCCTTCGAAAGCCGGTCCATCTCGTCCAGTACGAAAAGCTGATCAAATGGCCGGTTCACCAGCGTCGAGCCGAAGGCGAGCTGGTTGTCGTATGTGGATTCGGTATGGTCGATCGACGCGACGACGTATCCCTTCGACGCGAGATTCTCCGCCAGATGGGACAGCAGGAACCGGTTGCCGGGATAGCCGTGCGAAATCATCACCAGCGGATAGGTTTCGCCGGAACGCGGGTCGGCATCGCGCATGGCGCGTCCTTCCAGTTCCACCTGCGTCTTGCCGTCGCGCAGGAAGGCAGTCAGCGTCGTGGAGCCTTCTGCACCATCGGCTGCAGGATACCAGACCTCCACCGTTAACGGACGATCATACATCGGCATTTCGGCGGGCTTTTCGGCCGCCGGATCGACCTTGACCACGTCGATCTGGCCGGGGTTCGTCAGTTCGATCTGCCGTACACCGACCGGCAGGTCGCCGTAAGCGGCCAGTTCCGGCGCATCGGCGCGTATGGTATCGATGCGGTTTTCGGCAAAAGCCGGCGCTGCGATGAATGCCGCAGCCACGGCTGTTCCAGCCAATGTTCTGAAAAGTCTCACAATCATATCCTCCCGATGTTGCAGCGACAGCGTAGCGGGCGAATGTGACAGGTGTAAACGGCGGTGGTCGCTTTACACCTTTTTCGACTGCACCACACGCAAGTGAAGGTCTTTCAGCTGCGGATCATCTGCCGGAGCCGGCGCCCCCATCAACAGATCGCGGGCTTGCTGGTTCATGGGGAACATCGTGATTTCGCGCAGGTTCTTGGCACCGCACAACAACATCACGATCCGGTCTACGCCAGCGGCCATGCCCCCGTGAGGCGGCGCGCCATACTGGAACGCACGATAGAGCGCACCGAAGCGTTCCTCCACCGTTTCGCGCGACAGACCGACTTTCTCGAAGGCCGCGACCATCGTGTCGACCTCGTTGTTACGGATCGAGCCGGACGCGATTTCGAACCCGTTGCAAACCATGTCGTACTGGTAGGACAGGATGGACAGCGGATCGTCGTTCTCCAGCGCCGCCATGCCACCTTGCGGCATGGAAAACGGGTTGTGGCCGAAGTCCAGCTTGCCGGTCTCCTCGTCACGCTCGTAGAACGGAAAGTCGACGATCCAGCAGAACGCGAAGCGGCCTTCCTCGATCAGTCCCGCCTCTTCCGCGGCCTTGGTACGCGCTTCGCCAGCGAAAGACGCGAACTTGGCAGGGTCACCGGCGGCGAAGAAAACGGCGTCGCCCAGTTCCAGCCCGATCTGCTCGCGCAGGGCTTCCGTCCGTTCGGGACCGATGTTTTTCGCGATCAGGCCGGCGGCATCGAACTTGCCGTCCAACTCGCGCCAGAAAATGTAGCCCATGCCGGGCTGGCCGTTCTGCTGTGCCCAGGCGTTCATCCGGTCGCAATGTTTGCGCGACCCTGCGCCCTTGACGGGAATGGCCCAAATCTGATGCTTCTCGTTCGCGTCCAGAATGCCTGCGAACACGCCAAAGCCGCCGCCGCGGAAATGCTCGGACACATCCTGCATCTCGATCGGGTTGCGCAGATCTGGCTTGTCGGACCCGTATTTGCGGATCGCCTCGGCATAGGGAATGCGCGGCCAATCGTGATCGACGGTCTCGCCCTTCGAGAACGTCTCGAACACCTGCGTCACCACCGGTTCCATCGTGGTCAGCACGTCTTCCTGCTCGACGAAGCTCATCTCCACGTCGAGTTGGTAGAACTCACCCGGCAGTCGGTCGGCCCGGGGGTCTTCATCACGGAAGCAAGGCGCGATCTGGAAGTAGCGGTCGAAGCCGCTCATCATGATCAGCTGCTTGTAGATCTGCGGCGCCTGCGGCAGCGCGTAGAACTCACCGGGGTGGATACGCGACGGCACGAGGAAGTCCCGCGCCCCTTCCGGCGAGGACGCGGTCAGGATCGGTGTCGAAAACTCGAAGAACGCCGCTTCGCTCATGCGCTTTCGCATGTCTGCGATCACCGCCATGCGGGTCATGATGTTGGCGTGGAGCGTCTCGCGGCGCAGGTCGAGGAAGCGATATTTTAGCCGCACGTCTTCGGGATAGTCCTGCTCGCCGAACACCGGCATCGGCAGTTCGGCGGCCTTGGACAGAACCTCGATCTCGCGTGCGTAGACCTCGATCGCGCCAGTCGGCAAGTCCTTGTTGACGGTCTCGTCCGTGCGCGCCTTCACGTCGCCATCGATACGGATGACCCATTCGGACCGAACCTGCTCGGCCACGGCAAAACCGTCGGAATCCGGGTCCACGACCACCTGCGTGATACCGTAATGGTCGCGCAAATCGATGAACAGCACGCCGCCATGGTCGCGCACCCGGTGGACCCAGCCCGACAGACGGGTCTGGCTTCCAACGTCCTCTGCGCGCAGGTCGGCGCAAGTGTGGCTGCGATAGCGGTGCATGGTCTCATCCTGAAAGCGAGCGTTGCAATCATTGCAACTTCCGAACGCGGGTTTGGTCGCGCACCCCACGGGTGTCAACCTTTCTGCCCCGTCGGCACTTTGTGGTGGGATTCTTGCGTATCCGCCGCTATGGAACGCCCATGAAAATCATAGAAACAACCGAGGCGCTGCGCGAGGTCTGCCAGGACTATGCTGGCGCAGACTACGTCACCGTCGACACCGAGTTCCTGCGCGAGACCACATTCTGGCCGATCCTGTGCCTGATCCAGATGGCGCGGGAGGGCGACGAGTGCATCATCGACCCCATGGCAGAGGGGATCGATCTGACCCCGTTCTTCGAGCTGATGGCCGACGAGAGCGTGGTGAAGGTCTTCCATGCCGCGCGTCAGGACATTGAAATCTTCCACCATCTCGACGGGCATGTGCCGACACCCATCTTCGACACGCAGGTGGCGGCCATGGTGTGCGGCTACGGCGATTCCGTCGCCTACAGCCAGCTTGCAGGCCGCATCACCGGCGCGCAGATCGACAAGACGTCGCGCTTCACCGACTGGTCCCGCCGCCCGTTGTCACAGAAACAGCTCGACTATGCGCTGGCCGACGTCACCCATCTGCGCGGCGTCTACGAAAGCCTGCGCGACGATCTGAAATCCAAGGGCCGTGCCCACTGGCTGGACGAGGAGATGGCGGTGCTGGAATCGCCGGAAACCTACGACCTACCAGTCGAAAAGGCCTGGACACGCCTGAAGATGCGGGTGCGCAAGCCTCGAGACCTCGCCGTCATGCAGTCGGTTGCCAAATGGCGGGAAACCGAAGCGCGGGAACGGGACATTCCCCGCGGGCGGGTCATCAAGGACGACGGAGTCTACGAGATCGCGCAACAACATCCTCGGGACACGCAGGCGCTCGGTCGTCTGCGCGCCGTGCCCAACGGGTTCGAACGCTCCCGCCACGCGACCTCGCTGCTGGAAGCCGTCGAGGAGGCAATGGCGCTTCCCGAAGCCGACCTGCCGCCCGTGCCCCGCCCCACCCGGGCGCCGGAAGGCACCGGGGCTGCGACCGAACTGCTGAAAGTGCTGCTGAAGATCGTGGCCGAAGACAACAAGGTCGCCTCCAAGATCATTGCCACCATCGACGATCTGGAAAAGATCGCCGCCGACGACGATGCCGACGTCGCCGCCCTGAAAGGTTGGCGCAGGGAACTCTTCGGTGCCCAGGCGCTTGAACTCAAACGCGGCGACATCGCCCTCGGGTTCGAGGCCCGCCGCATCGGTATCATCGAACTGGAATAGCACGGACATGCAGACCGGCCCAACCGCCCCTCCCGGTGCCGAGAACGTCATTCTGCTGCACGGCCTGTCACGCACATCGGCGTCGATGCTCGCGCTGCAGAAAGTGCTGGAACGTAAGGGCTACGCGGTGCAGAACCGCGCTTACCCGTCACGGGAAGCTTCCATCGACGACCTCATCCACCACGCCTTTCCCGTGGCTCTGCAGGCGTGCGAAGGGCCGTGCGTTCACTTCGTCACCCATTCGATGGGCGGCATTCTGCTACGCCGCTGGTTCATGGAGCACAGACCCGAACAGCTGGGCCGCACCGTGATGCTCGCCCCGCCCAACAACGGCACCGAACTGGTGGACACGTTTCGCGAATTGCCGATGTTCGCGTTCTTCAACGGCCCGGCTGGCATGGAACTCGGCACCGATGGCATGGCCAAAGCCCTCGGCCCGGTGGACTACCCGGTCGGCATCATCGCGGGAGACCGGTCGATCAACCCGGTCACCAGCACCCTGATTGCCGGCCCGAACGACGGCAAGGTGTCGGTGGAAAGCACCCGCGTGGCGGGCATGGCGGACCATATCACCCTGCCCGTCACGCACACGTTCATGATGAACAACCCGATCGTCATGGCGCAGGTCTGCACGTTCCTGCGATCCGGGCAGTTCGACCATTCCCTGAACCTGCGCGATGCCGTCCAGATTCTGGCCGCGCCAGAACGGGTAGCTTAGCGAAACCTTAGCCGCGGTCCTTGCGAGGCCGTGTCTTGCGGCCCTCCAGAGTTGCCACCATACCGCGCAATGCGTGTATTTCCTGCTTGCTGAGAGCGGCCTTGGAAAAAATCGAGCGCATGTTCTCCACCATGGTGGCCTTCTTGTGCGGCGGCCTGAAATAATGCGCCTGATCCAGCGCCATTTCCAAATGGTCGTAAAGACCGATCAGTTCGTCGCGGGTCGCCGGGATGCTCGGCGGTTCCGCTATGGGCAGGCTCGCTTCTCCGGCACACATCCACTCGTAACCCATCAAGAGAACGGCTTGCGCGATGTTCAGCGAGGCAAACGCCGGGTTGACGGGGAAGGTAACGATCTCGTCCGCCAAAGCCACTTCCACGCTTTCCAGCCCCGCCCGTTCGCGCCCGAACAGGATGCCGGTCTTCATGCCTTGCGATTGCTTGGACTGCAGAGTCGCGGCGGCTTCACGCGGACCCCGCACCGGCTTCAGCATTTCACGCTGGCGGGCGGTAGTGGCATACACGAAATTCAGGTCGGCAAGCGCCTTCTCGAGCGTGTCGAACACCCGAACGCCGTCGATGACATGATGTGCCTTCGCCGCGTTGGCACGTGCGGCTTCATTCGGCCAGCCGTCCCGCGGTGCCACGAGGCGCAGGTCGGCCAGCCCGAAATTCGCCATGGCGCGCGCGGCTTGTCCGATGTTTTCGCCCATCTGGGGGTTGACCAGAACGACGGCAGGTCCACCGGCGATCAAAGTCTGCGTTCGGTCGGTTCCCGCCATTGCGGCACTTCCAATCAAGGTCAGTTGCGCCGGCCAGCCAGCTTCCATTCCGATTTGGCCTATCGGCGAAGTCTGGTATAGCCACCGGCAACAGATTCAAACGATGCGAGACATAATTTCAAATGACGAAAATCAAGGTCGAAAATCCGCTGGTCGAGCTTGACGGCGACGAGATGACCCGGATCATCTGGCAGTTCATCAAGGAAAAACTGATCCATCCCTATCTCGACATCGACCTGAAATATTACGACCTCGGCATCGAAGCCCGCGACGACACCGACGATCAGATCACCATCGACGCCGCCAACGCGATCAAACAATACGGGGCGGGCGTCAAATGCGCCACCATCACCCCGGACGAGCAGCGCGTCGAGGAGTTCGGCCTGAAGAAGATGTGGCGCTCGCCCAACGGCACGATCCGCAACATTCTGGGGGGCGTCATCTTTCGCGAACCCATCATCATGCAGAACGTGCCGCGCCTCGTGCCCGGCTGGACCAAGCCGATCATCGTCGGTCGTCACGCTTTCGGCGACCAGTATCGCGCCACCGATTTCCGTTTTCCCGGTCCCGGCAAGATCACGATGAAATTCGTCGGCGAAGACGGCAAGGAGATGGACTTCGACATCTTCGACGCCCCTTCCTCCGGTGTCGCCATGGGCATGTACAATCTCGACGAATCCATCCGCGACTTCGCCCGCGCCTCGCTAAACTACGCCCTTCAGCGCGGCGTTCCATGCTACCTGTCCACCAAGAACACGATCATGAAGGCCTATGACGGGCAATTCAAAGACCTGTTCGAGGAGATCTACGAGGCGGAATTCAAGGCGGACTACGAAAAGAAGAAGATATGGTACGAGCACCGGCTCATCGACGACATGGTCGCATCCGCGCTCAAATGGTCCGGCGGCTATGTCTGGGCGTGCAAGAACTACGATGGTGACGTGCAGTCCGACATCGTGGCGCAGGGTTTTGGTTCGCTGGGACTGATGACCTCCGTGCTGATGACGCCCGACGGCAAGACCGTGGAATCCGAAGCCGCCCATGGCACCGTTACCCGCCACTACCGCGCCCACCAGAAAGGCGAAGAAACGTCTACCAACTCCATCGCATCCATCTTCGCCTGGACCCGGGGTCTGGCCCACCGGGCGAAACTGGACGGGAACGACGACTTGTCGAAGTTCGCCGATACATTGGAACAGGTCTGCATCGACACCGTCGAGAGCGGACACATGACCAAGGATCTGGCGCTTCTGATCGGCCCTGACCAGCCGTGGCTATCCACCACCGGTTTCCTCGACAAGGTGGATTCCAATCTGCAGAAGGCGATGAGCTAGACGGCATTCCATACCGGCGCGGGGTGTTCCGCGCCGGACATCGCCCACGACTCTTCCGTCGGTGCGCTCGCCTATGTCGACAATGCCTGCCGCACCGCGTCGATGGCGGCAACCAGCTTGTCACCGGACGGGCCGCCGGCCTGCGCCATGTCCGAACGGCCACCGCCACCCTTGCCGTCCACAGCCTGGGACGCGCGGCGGACGAGAGCGACGGCGTCGTGATCGTTGGCAAGATCGCCGGTCACGCCGACCACCACGGCGGCCTTGCCGTCCTCCGTGCGGGCGGCGATGGCGACGACGCCGGAACCCAGTCGCGCCTTTTCCTGGTCGACCAACCCCTTCAGATCGCGCGGCGAGACGCCGTCGACGGTGCGGCCGAGAAACTTGATACCGCCGATGTCTTCGGGCTGGTTGGCGTCTTCATTGCCCCCCATTGCCAGTTTCTTGCGCGCTTCTTTCAGCTCGCGCTCCAGCGACTTGCGTTCGTCCAGCAAAGCCGCGACCCGGCCTGGCAAGTCGCCCGCGGTGGTGCGCAACGTATCGGAGGCCTGGCGCAACTGTTCCGACTGGTTGCGGAAATGAGCCAGCGCGTCGGCACCGGTCAACGCTTCCACCCGCCGAACGCCGGACGACACGGCACTTTCGTTGACCAATGCGACCAATCCGATGTCCCCCGTCGCCCGCACATGGGTGCCGCCACACAATTCGAGCGACCATGGCTTGCCTGCCTCGTCCCCATCCATCGTGGAGCCCATGGAAACGACACGAACTTCATCGCCGTATTTCTCGCCGAACTGCGCTTGCGCACCAAGCGCGATGGCGTCGTCGACAGCCATCAGGGTGGTCTCGACCGGCGTGTTCTGGCGCACATAGGCGTTCGCCATAACATCGACCTGCGCCAGTTCTGCTGCGCTGACGGCTTTGGTGTGGGCGAAGTCGAACCGCAACCGTTCCGGCGCGACGAGCGACCCTTTCTGCGAAACGTGGTCCCCCAGCACCTGCCGGAGCGCCTCGTGCACGAGATGGGTGGCGGAATGGTTGGACCGCAGCCGCGCCCGCCGTTCGTGATCGACCTCCAGAACGGCGGCCTGACCGGGCGCGACGCGACCCGAGCGCACCGTGCCCGCGTGGACGAAGACCCCGTTGCCGCGTTTCACGGTGTCCGTGATATCGACGACGGCATCGGAGAGCGTCACCGTGCCCGCATCACCCATCTGGCCGCCCGACTCTGCGTAGAACGGTGTCTGGTTGAAGGTCAGGAGAACGGTGTCGCCGGCGTCCGCGGTCTGCACCGCTTCACCTTCGATGACGATTGCGTTCAGGATGCCTTCGGCGCGCTCGGTCTCGTAACCGAGGAATTCCGTCGCCCCGAACTCTTCGCCCAAAGAGAACCAGATGACATCGTCGGCAGCGCCGCCGGCTCCTGTCCAGGATGCCCGCGCCTCGGCCTTCTGCCGTTCCATGGCGAGGGAATAGGCGTCCGTATCGACCTCGATGTCCCGGCGGCGCAGGGCGTCCTGCGTCAGGTCGAGGGGAAAGCCGTAGGTGTCGTACAGCTTGAAGGCGACCTCGCCGTCCAGCTTGTCACCGGCGGTCAAGTCCGAACTGGCGTCGTCGAGAAGCGTCAAGCCGCGTTCCAGCGTCTTGCGAAACCGGGTTTCCTCTAGCTTCAACGTCTCGGCCATCAGAGAACCGGCGCGCAACAGTTCGGGATAGGCCGCCCCCATCTGCGTCTGAAGCGATGGTACCAGTTTCCACAACAACGGCTCCTGCGCTCCGAGCAAGCTCGCATGGCGCATGGCGCGACGCATGATCCTGCGCAGCACGTAACCACGCCCTTCGTTGGATGGCAGAACGCCGTCGGCAATCAGAAAACAGGCCGCGCGCAGGTGATCGGCGATGACACGATGGCTGGCCCGCGTTTCGTCGTTGGAACCGACGCCGGTCGCTTCCTCGCTGGCGGCGATCAGCGCGCGGAACAGGTCGATGTCGTAATTGTCGTGCACGCCCTGCAGCAGCGCGGCAATCCGCTCCAGACCCATACCGGTATCGATGGACGGGCGCGGAAGATCGATGCGCTTGTTCGCGTCGACCTGCTCATATTGCATGAAGACCAGATTCCAGATCTCCACGAACCGGTCGCCGTCCTCTTCTGCAGATCCGGGAGGTCCACCCCAGATATGGTCGCCATGGTCGTAGAATATCTCCGAACAGGGACCGCACGGACCGGTATCGCCGGCGGCCCAAAAGTTGTCCGAGGTGGCGATGCGGATAATGCGATCGTCGGGCAGTCCGGCAATCTTGCGCCAAAGGGCGTGCGCTTCGTCATCCTCGTGGTAGATCGTCACCAGCAATCGGGACGCATCGACGCCGAATTCCTTGGTGATCAGATTCCAGGCGAGTTCGATCGCGTGTTCCTTGAAATAATCGCCGAACGAGAAGTTCCCGAGCATTTCGAAGAACGTATGGTGGCGGGCCGTGTAACCCACATTGTCCAGATCGTTGTGTTTACCCCCGGCCCGAACACATTTCTGGGACGTGGCCGCCTGGGTGTAGGGTCGTGTTTCCACGCCCGTGAACAGGTTCTTGAACTGCACCATCCCCGCCGCCGTGAACATCAAGGTCGGGTCGTTGTGCGGCACCAGGGAAGACGACGGGACAGGCGTATGCCCGTTGCTTTCGAAGTAATTCAGAAAGGTCGAGCGAATGTCGTTGACGCCAGCCATGGTCGTGTCAGCCCCGTTCTATCGTCCCCGCTGGATATGCGGGATTTCCAGTCCGGCTTTGAACAGGTTCGTCCCACCAATTCAACAGGTCAGTTTGCCGGACCTGTCCAACCTGGCAGAGGCCACGCCGCGAAAACGACGCGACCTTTGCCCGGCTGTTCCGCTTACCCGGCTGCGAAATCGGGCTCCTCGCCTTCTTCGTCCTTGCCGGTCGGCTCATCGAGCAGTTTCTCCCCGATCAGGCCTGCATTCTGGCGAATGGCAGTTTCGATCTTGGCTGCGGCATCCGGGTTCTCGCGCAGGAACTTCTTGGCGTTCTCCCGCCCCTGACCCAGCCGCTGACTGTCCCACGAAAACCAGGCCCCCGATTTTTCCACGATCCCGGCCGTCACGCCAAGGTCGATCAACTCGCCCAGCTTGGAAATACCCTCGCCATACATGATGTCGAACTCGACCTGCTTGAACGGTGGTGCCAGCTTGTTCTTCACCACCTTGATACGCGTCTGGTTGCCGACGACTTCGTCACGATCCTTGATCGCGCCGATACGGCGGATATCCAGACGGACGGAAGAATAGAACTTCAGCGCGTTGCCGCCCGTCGTCGTTTCCGGCGACCCGAACATGACACCGATCTTCATGCGGATCTGGTTGATGAAGATGACCATCGTGTTGGAGCGCGAGATGGAACCGGTCAGCTTCCGCAATGCCTGGCTCATCAGCCGTGCCTGAAGGCCCGGAAGCGACGCGCCCATTTCACCTTCGATCTCGGCCCGGGGCGTCAGCGCGGCCACCGAGTCGACGACGAGAATGTCGCACGCACCGGAGCGAACCAGCGTGTCGGTGATCTCCAGCGCCTGCTCGCCGGTATCCGGCTGGGAAATGAGAAGATTTTCCAAATTCACACCCAGTTTCCGCGCATAGACAGGGTCGAGCGCATGTTCGGCATCGACGAAGGCGCAGATACCGCCATGCTTCTGCGCTTCCGCCACGACATGCAGCGCAAGCGTCGTCTTGCCCGACGATTCAGGCCCGTACACCTCGACGATGCGCCCTTTCGGCAACCCACCCACGCCCAGCGCGATATCGAGCCCGAGCGAGCCGGTGGGAATGGTTTCGATTTCAACGACCTTGTCGTTGGCACCCAACCGCATGATGGAACCCTTGCCGAACGCGCGCTCGATCTGGCTCAATGCGGCATCCAAAGCCTTGGTTTTATCCACTTTATTGTCCTCGACCAGTTTCAGTGCTGGATTTGCCATGATGTGTGCATCCTTATTTCACGGGGCATCTACGTCTGCAATTCGTTGTTTCGTACCGCTTTTGTTCTCATATGTAAATATGTGGTTAGCGATCTGTTTAAGCAAGGTTTTAAGTTTTAGGTTCATTTAATGTTCTTCCGCTGCGGTTGCGTAGGGCTTGGCGTGTAGGGATAGAAGGCTGCGACTCGCGTGCGATCATGGAAGCGACCGATACGATGCCATACAGCCCCACCGCCCTGTTCGTCGGTGCTGCCAACCTCGACCGTCACGCCCGCCTGATGTCGCCCCATGTCGCGGCCACGTCGAACCGGGCAGCGGTGCTGGAAACGGCGGGTGGTGTATCGCTGAACATGGCCAGCCGCTTCGCAGCCTGCGGCGGCAGGGCGACCTTGAAAACCGCGCTCGGGCAAGACGCGGCCGCCACCATGATCCGGCAGACGCTGGACGATCGCGGTGTGACGTTGCAGGCGGATACCGCCGAACGCACCGGCACGTTCGCGTCGATCCTGGAACCGGGCGGCGAACTGGTAACAGCCGTGTCGGACATGGTCGCCCTCGACGAATACGAGCCGGAGATACCGACCTCGGGCTACGACTGGGTGGTCGTCGACGCCAACCTTTCGCAGCGGGCTCTGAAAGGCCTGACGAATGGCTCACCGCCGAACCTCGCTCTCGCCACGGTATCGACCGCAAAGGCTCCGCGGCTGATCGACGTGCTGAACAAGGCCGCCATCATCTTTACGAACATTCCCGAACTCGCCGCCCTGAGCGGCAATGCGGCCGAACCGTTCCAGTGGTTTCGCGCCCGCACGGCCGCAATCCTCGTCGCGTCCGACGGGCCGCGCCCCCTGTGGCTCCTCGACGATGAGGACGTCACGCCGTTTCCCATTCCGCAATCGGATACGATCGTCGATGTCCTCGGTGCCGGCGATGCACTGGCGGGAACCATGCTTCACGCCATGGCGATCGGGAAGAGCCTGGCAGGTGCCCTTGCCGCAGGGCTGGATGCCGCGGCCCGCACGGTGCAAGTAGCGGGACCGTATCTTCCGCCGGATGCCTGACCCGCCATGACCGACGTGCTGCCCCCGTTCATCACGGTCCAATCGGAAGTCGCCTCCGCGCTGGCCAGCGATAGGCCGGTCGTCGCGCTGGAATCGACCATCATCACTCACGGAATGCCCCACCCGGAGAATCTGGAAACGGCGCTGAAAGTCGAGGCGACCGTGCGCGACACCGGAGCGGTTCCGGCCACAATCGCGGTTCTGGACGGTGTGTTGCGCATCGGCCTGTCGGGTGAAGAACTGGAACGGCTGTCGCTAGCGAACGACGTGGCGAAACTGTCCCGCGCCGACCTCGCATTCTGTATCGCCCGGGGCGGCACCGGTTCGACGACTGTGGCGGCAACCATGGTGGCGGCCCATATGGCAGGCATCGGCACGTTTGCCACCGGCGGTATCGGCGGCGTGCATCGTGGCGCGGAGTTGGATTTCGACATCTCGGCTGACCTTGAAGAACTGGGCCGCACGAACGTGGTCGTCGTATGCGCCGGTCCGAAGGCGATTCTCGATCTGCCGAAGACGTTGGAAGTGCTGGAAACGAAAGGCGTTCCCGTCATCGGGTATGGAACCGACGACCTGCCGGCGTTCTGGTCCCGCAGCAGCGGCCTTGCAGCTCCCCTCAGGCTCGATACGCCTTCGGAAATTGCCCGTTTCGCAGCCATTCGTCGTCAGATGGGCGGTCATGGCGGTGTCCTGGTCGCCAACCCGGTTCCGGAAAGCCACGCCATCTCCAGCGCCATCGTCGACGGCTGGATCGACGCAGCCCTCGAAGCAGCCCGACGGCAGGGCGTAGCAGGCAAAGATGCAACGCCGTTCCTGTTGCAGCACATCGCAGATGCCAGCGGCGGGCAAAGTCTGGCGACCAATATCGCGCTGATTACCGCCAATGCGCGCCTGGCTGCAGAAATTGCAATCGCCGCCGCCCGTTGAACGCCATATTTACACGGTCTAAGACGCTCAAGCGGGCGAACGGACGCTGTCGTTCATTCTCCCACCCTCGCGGCTGTGTCTATCCGATTGGCCAAAGACATCCGGTCCGGAACCGAAGGACACTACCCCCCATGATCATTTTCAACCTAGCACGACCGACGGCACGCCTGTTCCTGCTCGCGTTCATGTCGCTGTCCATGGTCGGGTGCACGACGGCCTCGTCCCTGAACGTCGCGCCCTACGCCATTCCGAACGAACGCTACGCGGCCATCGTCGTCAACGCCCGCAGCGGGAAGGTTCTCCACGACATGCGGGCCGATGCGGTGCGTTATCCTGCTTCGCTGACGAAGATGATGACACTGTATCTTCTGTTCGAACACATGCGCACCAGCGGTGAGACCACGTCCAGCCTCATCACCGCTTCGGTCAACGCCTCGCGCAAGCCGGCGTCGAAACTTTACCTTAAACCGGGGCAGACGATCGCCATCGGCAAGGCGATCGAGGCGCTTGCGGTAAAGTCCGCCAATGACGTGGCGACTGCAGTTGCCGAACACATCAGCGGGACGGAACGCGCCTTCGCCTCGAAGATGACGGCCAAGGCCCGCGCGCTGGGCATGCGCTCTACCACTTTCCGCAACGCTTCCGGCCTGCCCGACGAGGCGCAGGTTTCTACCGCCCGCGACATGGCGCGCCTCACCATCGCCCTGCGCCGCGACTATCCGCAGTACCGGCGCTACTTCGCGCTGCGCAGCTTCGAATTTAACGGCAAGACCATCAAGGGCCACAACCGCGTTCTGGGTCGCCTGCGCGGGGCCGACGGCATGAAGACCGGTTACACGCGGGCGTCGGGGTTCAACCTCGCCACGTCCCTGCGCTACCGGGGCAAGGATATCGTGGCCGTCATTCTGGGCGAGGACAATTGGCGCTCCCGGGATCAGCACATGGTCGATCTGGTGGAGAAATACGTGCCCTCTTCCAAGATCGAGTAGGCGGAACAAATGGTGCGCCGCCCCCGTTGCCCCACGAACCTGACATGACGTGGAGATGAACGATGGCAAGAGCGGACAAGGGAATGGGTGGTGGTGTAGCCGGTGGCAATGCAGGCCCCAATGGTCATCAGGCCCCGGGCAAGCCAGCAGGCGAAGGCCTGTCCGAAGGCGATCTGGCAAACGACACGATGGGCGATGCCGGTGCTCAGGGCCCGTCCGACATGAAGGGCGGCAGCGACGACCTGCTGTCGAACACCCGCGAAAGTCAGGCCGGTCCGCAGCCGACGCCTGACGACGGGCCGCTGGAGTCCTTCGAGAAGATGGACAAGGATGTTCGCGCTTCCGCAGATCTTGGCAAAGGCAACCGCTACTCCGAAGATCATTCCAAGAACGACAAGCCCGAAGAAGGCGATATCGAGCTCGGTGATGCGCCTGATACGGATGGCGTTCGCGTCAACCGCCCCTGAGCTGAGGTCATGTCGGACAAGAGCCGCGATCAGATCTGGGACGAATGGGGCGATCTGGTGAACATGGCCCCGAAGGAGCTCGAAGACTTCCTCGAAACCGAGGAATCGCAGTCCGTGGGTGCGACGGAAGACGACGGCGAAAGCACAGGTCACAAGTCCGGTCGGCGCATCGTCGAGATCAAGCGGACCAACAAAGGCGATCTGAGCGACGATCAGTGGGACCACATGGCCAAGGTCGTCGGCTACATCAAGCGCCACAAGGCGCAGGGTGGCCCGGATGATGACGTCGAACACAGCGACTGGCGCTATTCGCTGATGAACTGGGGCCACGATCCGCTCGAAGACGATTAGAACTGACACGCGCGGGCGGTTTCGCTAGACCGCCCGCATGGAACCGTCCCGCGATATATCCCGCCTGCTCGAGATCATGGCAGCTCTGCGCGATCCGCAAACCGGCTGCCCCTGGGATATCGAACAGACGTTCGCGTCCATCGTTCCTTACACAATCGAAGAAACATACGAGGTCGTCGACGCCATCGAACGCGGCGACATGGATGATCTACGCGAAGAACTCGGCGATCTGCTATTGCAGGTCGTCTACTACGCCCAGATGGCGACCGAGACAGGTGCGTTCGATTTCGGTGAGGTGACCGAAGGCATCACCGCCAAGATGATCCGCCGCCACCCCCACGTTTTCGGAGATGAGACCGCCCGAACGACCGGGATGGCGGAGGGCACGTGGAAACGCATCAAGGCGCAGGAAAAAGTGGCCCGGGCCGAACGCCGCAGCGAACTCGGTTTACCGCCGAAGGAAGCCGAGACCGGCATTCTGGGTGACGTGCCCACCACCCTGCCCCCCATGGCGCAAGCTGTTAAACTTCAGGACAAACTCGCAACCGTCGGCTTCGACTGGGAAACGCCGCGCGCGGTTTTGCCGAAGGTGCGCGAGGAGTTGGACGAACTGGAAGCCGAACTGGACGACGGGGGCGACGCTCTCGCTGACGAGATCGGAGACACGCTCTTCGCACTCGCCAATCTCGCGCGCCTGGCGGGGATCGACCCGGAGCGAGCGGTGGCGCGCACGAACGCCAAGGTCCGCAAGCGCGTTGCTGCGATGGAATCCGCGTTACCTAACGGTTTCGCGCAAACCAGCCGCGCCGATATGGAACGGCTCTGGCTCGACGCGAAGAAGCGCGACTGACCCGCTGATCGTCGCTCAGGCGGTCACCGCCGTCAGCGCACCGTCCACCGACGTCATGATTTCGTCGATATCGGACTTCGTGCAGATCAGCGCAGGGCTGAAACACAGCGTATTGTTGAATCCGGCCAGCGACCGGTTCGTTGCGCCGATGACGACGGCGTCGTGCTTGAAGCAGTGACCGACGATCGCCTGGGCAACGCTTTCCGGTACCGGCTCTTTCGTTTCGCGGTCCTTCACCAGTTCCAAACCCAGGAACAGCCCCTTCCCGCGCGCATCGCCGATAATCTCGTGCCTGGCCTTGAGCCATTCCATCCGTTCCAGGGCGTATTCCCCCATCGCGGTACAATTTTCGAGGAGGTTCTCCTCTTCCAGAATATCCATATTCGCCATCGCCGCAGCAGGGCCTGCCGTGCAGCCGCCAAACGTGGAAATGTCGCGGAAATAGCTCATGTGGTCGGACGGGTCGCCGCGGAACATCTGGAACACCTTTTCCGTCGTCACGGTGCAGGATATGGCCGCGTAGCCGGAGGCCACGCCCTTGGCCATCGTCACCATATCCGGCTCGATGCCGTAGTGCTGGTACCCGAACCACGTGCCCGTGCGTCCCATGCCGCAGACGACCTCGTCGATGATGAGCAGCACGTCGTGCTTGCGGCAGATTTCCTGCACCCGCGGCCAGTAATGTTCCGGCGGCACGATGACACCGCCACCTGCTGTCACCGGCTCCAGAATCAGCCCGCCCACCGTGTCTGCACCTTCGCGCAGGATCACCTCCTCGATCGCATTGGCGGCCGCGATTCCGTAATCCTCGTCGCTCTCGAATTGATTCCTGTATTCAAGGCAGTGGGGCACTTCGATGAATCCGGGTGTGAACGGACCATATTGCGCCTTGCGCTCGTCCTGCCCGCCGGAAGACAGCGCCGTGATCGTCGTGCCGTGATAGTCGCGTGCGCGGTAGAGGATCTTGTGCTTCTTGCCGCCGGTCGTGTTATGCGCGATCTGGCGGACGATCTTGTAGGCCTTCTCGTTCGCCTCCGAGCCGGAGTTGGAATAATAGACCCGCTTCAGGCCCGGCATCTTTTCCAGCAGCCGTTCGGCAAACAGTGCGCCGGGCACGGTACCCATCGTGCCGCCGAAGAAGTTCATCTTCACGAGCTGGTCGCGCACGGCGTTGGCGATGCTTTCGCGACCGTAGCCCACATTCACCGTCCACACGCCGCCGGACACGGCGTCGAGATGCTCTCGCCCCGCCTGGTTCCAGACCCGCATACCCTTGCCCTCGACGATGATGAGCGGGTCCACGTCATCGAACTTCGCGTGCTGCGTCAGGTGATGCCAGACATGCTCCCGGTCGGCCTTGACCACATGGCTGATATCGTTCTGCCCGATATGAATGTTCATGGCGCGCGGCCTCCCGAAAACCTCATCCGGTTCAGGTTGGCACGGTCAGGCACTTTGGCAAAGCCGCAAAAGGGACATCGTAGGTCGCATCCGGACCATGCAAAAAGCCCGCCCTGCCGGACGGCGGGACGGGCTTTGCGATGCGTCGGTGCGTGGTTTTAGTAGCTGACCTTCACCGTGCCGCCAGATCGCTTGATCATGGAGAACAGCGTGGCAGCGTTCTGCGGGTGCAGGCGAATGCAACCGTGGGATGCCGGACGGCCAAGGCGGCTGATGGCATTGGTACCATGAATCGCGAACCCGCGATGGTAGAACATGGCGTAAGGCATAGGTGCGCCGTCATATTTCTTGGAGTAATACTCCTTGTGCATCCGGTGCACCGTCCACGTGCCGGTTGGCGTCGTGTAACCGGAACGACCGGACGAGACGGGCCAGGAGTGGATGACGCGGCCGCCCTGGTAGACCTGCATGCGCTGGCTGGTCAGGTTCACCTTGGCGGTCACACGACCGGAAGCCGAACGGCGGCTTTTGACCGCACCGGAGCTTTTGCGCGCGCTGGCTTTGCGAACGGTCGCCTTGCGGCCCTTGTTCGTCTTCACGTAGCGGTTGCCACGCTTGACGTAGTTGCCGCGCTTGACCTGCTTTTCGTACCAGACCCGCGTCCAGTAGGCCTTGTCCTTCTTCACGTAGTTCGATGTCACGGTATCGACGCTCATAGTCGGCCGAGCGTTCGGCGTGGGCTGCAAATGGCAAGGCCATCATGCCCAGCAGCAAGGCTGCGACTGCAAGAAATCTCGTCATGGTTCGTCCCCTTCGTTCTTCCTGTTTCCGGGGTCGTGGTCGCCCCGTGTGCAATTGGCGTGCCGGCGAAACTGCCGCCGGTCCGTGCTTCAAGTGCTAGGCCCCGACGGTTATGCTGGCGTGAAGACAGCATGCCCGAGCGGTGCCCGCATGGTTTCTAGGTGAAGTGGCTCGTAAACCCACGTGCAATCATGCACCTGCTGGTAACCATTCACCCGACACGCGATCAGGCTTGCACGGGTGGCGTGCAGAGTCATGGACATAGGGCGAGCAGGGTGAAAACCTGTCGGGGACTGTTGCCGAATCGAGACTTTGCCCTGGATCTTCATGCCGCCATATCCGAACGGGTCGAGGACACGCGCGCCGACCTGGTGGCGTTGACGCAGGCTCTCATCCGCATACCCACGGTCAATCCCCCCGGCGATGCCTACGACGACTGCGTCGAGTATCTCGCCCGGCGGCTGAACGGCTGGCAACTGCAACGTATCCGCGCAGACGGCACGCCCGGCGACAGCGACCGCTTTCCTCGCATCAACATCATCGCCCGCCGCGAAGGGCGGCGCCCGGGCCCGACGGTCCATTTCAACAGCCATATCGACGTCGTGGAAGTCGGCCACGGCTGGACGGTCGATCCGTTCGGCGGCGAAGTGCGCGACGGACGTATCTATGGCCGCGGTGCCTGCGACATGAAGGGGGGGTTGGCCGCATCGATCATCGCAGCCGAAGCTTACATCGCGACCCGTCCGGACCATGCGGGCGCAATCGAGATCTCGGGCACGGTTGACGAGGAATCCGGTGGCTTCGGCGGTGTCGCGCATCTCGCTTCGCTCGGACTGTTTTCCAAACCCCGCGTCGACCACGTCATCATTCCCGAGCCACTCAACGTAGACCGCATCTGCCTTGGCCATCGCGGGGTCTGGTGGGCCCAGATAGAAACGAAGGGTCGCCACGCCCACGGGGCCATGCCGTTTCTGGGCGATTGTGCCGTTCGACACATGGGCGCGGTGCTCGACCGCTTCGAGCGCGACCTGTTTCCGGCACTTGCCGAAAAGCGCACCGCCATGCCGGTCGTGCCGGATGGCGCAAAACAATCGACCCTCAACATCAATTCGTTCCACGGCGGCGAGCCGGAACGCACCGACGGCTACACGGGACTGCCTTCCCCCAATGTTCCGGACAGTGCCCGCATGGTCATCGACCGCAGGTTTCTGATCGAGGAGGACATTGCAACGGTAAAGCGCGAGGTTACCGACCTGCTCGACGGCCTGCGCCACGACCGGGCGGGCTTCGACTACGCGATATCCGACATCATGGAGGTGCTGCCGACCATGACAGACGCCGATGCACCGGTGGTCCGCGCCGTGCACGACGGCATCCGCGACGTGATGGGCGTGGAAGCCGACGCATGTCATTTCCCCCGGTACATACGACCAGAAACACATTGCCCGCATCGGCCACCTGCACGACTGCATCGCCTACGGGCCGGGCATTCTCGACCTCGCTCACCAGCCGGACGAATTCATCGTCATCGACGACATGGTAAAGTCGGCCAAGGTCATGGCGGCGGCGATCGACACGCTGCTGCATGGGCCATCCGCATGAACACGCTTGACCATGGCCCCCGCCCCCGCGACACTGTGGCAAGCGCCGCCCGCATCGGAGCGGCACGTCGGTCCGACCTTTCATGAAGGAACCCGCATGACCCGTTTTGCCAAACTGCTTACAGCCGCGCTGGCGATGACACTGCCATTCGATCTCGCCCTTGCCGCAAGGACGTCCATGACGATGGGCATGGTGCTGGAGCCGCAACATCTCGACCCGACGACCGACGCGCCGGCCGCGATCGACGAGGTCGTTTATGGTAATGTCTTCGAAGGGCTGACCCGGATCGGCCCCGACGGTTCCGTTCAGCCTGCACTGGCGCAAAGCTGGGACATTTCCGACGACGGTCTGACCTATACGTTCGTCCTGCGCGACGGCGTCACCTTCCACGATGGGACGACGTTCGATGCAGAAGATGCGAAATTCTCCCTCGACCGCGCCCGTGGCGAGGACAGCGTCAATGCGCAGAAGGCGTTGTTCGAACCGATCGATACCGTCGAGGTGATGGCGCCAACCACGCTGAAAGTCACCCTGAAGCAACCGACGGGCAACTTCCTGTTCAACATGGGGTGGGGTGACGCGGTGATGGTCGCACCGGAATCGGCCGACACGAACAAGACCGCACCCGTTGGCACCGGGCCCTTCAAGTTCGACAAGTGGGCCCGCGGCTCCACCCTCGATCTGGTTCGCAACGACGCCTATTGGGGCGATGTGCCGGCACTGGAAAGCGCCACATTCCGCTTCATCTCGGACCCTGCCGCCGCCCTATCGGCCATGATGGCCGGTGACGTCGACGCCTTCGCCAACTTCCCGGCACCCGAAACCCTGCCCCAACTGCAGGCCGACCCGCGCTTCACGGTGGTTGTCGGTTCGACCGAGGGCGAGACGATCCTGTCGATCAACAACGGCAAGCCGCCCTTCGACGACGTGCGGGTGCGCCGCGCCATCGCCCACGCCATCGACCGACAGGCGATCATCGACGGTGCGATGTTCGGTCTGGGCACCCCCATTGGCACGCACTTCGCGCCCCACCATCCGGCTTACGTTGATGCGGTCGACCGCTACGCTTTCGACCCTGAAGCTGCCAAAGCCCTGCTGGCGGAAGCGGGCGTCGCGGAAGGCACGACGGTCACGCTGAAACTGCCGCCGCCCTCCTACGCCCGACGTGGCGGTGAGATCATCGCCTCCCAGCTTCGCGATATCGGTCTCGACGTGGACATCATCCCCGTCGAATGGGCCGTCTGGCTGTCGGACGTCTTCAAGGCTCGCGATTTCGACATGACGATCGTGTCTCACACCGAGCCGATGGACATCGATATCTATGGTCGCGAGGACTATTATTTCGACTACGCCAAGCCGGAATTCACGGCGATCATGGAAAAGCTGAACGCGGAAACCGACGAAACCGCACGCTACGCCCTGATGAAGGAAGCGCAGACGCTCATCACGGAAGACGCGGTCAACGGCTACCTGTTCCAGCTTGCCAAGGCCGGGGTGTGGAACTCGAAACTGGTCGGTCTGTGGGAGAATTCGCCAATTCAGGCGAACGATCTGACGGGCGTTACCTGGAGCGAGTAGCCCAGCTACAGCGGGCATGTTCGCCACCCTGCTGACCCGTGTTGCCTGGGCGTTCGGAACGCTCATCGTCGCGTCTATCGCCATCTTCGCAATTCTCGAAGTCCTGCCCGGCGACCCGGCACAGCTCATGCTCGGCATCAACGCGACGGACGATGCGGTGGCCGCTCTGCGCGAACGGATGGGCTTCGACCGTCCGCTGCCAGTACGATACTGGGAGTGGATCACCGGCTGGTTCGCCGGCGATTTCGGCGTCTCCTACGCCTATTCGGTGCCGGTGTCGGACCTCGTCGGCGAACGCATACTCCTGTCCCTTCCCCTCGCGTTGCTCGCCCTGGCCCTGTCTACGGCGATAGCCCTTCCCGTCGGCATCTGGGCGGCATCGCGCCGCGGGTCGCTGGCCGATACGCTGGTGATGGGCGTCAGCCAGATCGGCATCGCCGTTCCCAACTTCTGGCTCGCTCTGCTTCTGGTTTTCTTTTTCGCCCTCACCCTGCAATGGCTGCCTGCTGGGGGCTTTCCCGGATGGAGCGGTGGGGTGTGGCCTGCCTTGAAGGCGCTGTTCCTACCCGCCGTCGCGTTGGCGCTGCCACAGGCTGCCATCCTGTCCAGGGTCGCGCGCTCCGCCTTTCTCGATACGATGGGGGAGGACTACGTTCGCACGGCACGCGCGAAGGGCCTGTCGTGGCGCGCCACCATGCGCCGCCACGTGTTTCGTAACGCGCTCATTCCGGTTCTGACGATCATCGGCCTGCAATTCGCCTATCTGCTGGCGGGGACGATCATCATCGAGAACGTCTTCTACTTGCCCGGTCTCGGTCGACTGGTCTTTCAGGCGATCACCCAGCGCGATCTCATTCTGGTTGAAAGCGTGGTGCTCATGCTCGTCGCCATCATCATCGCCATCAACTTCGTCATCGACCTCGCCTATCTGTGGGCCGACCCGCGCTTGCGGCGGCGGACGGCATGAACCGGTTCCTCGCCAATCGATCCTTCGCGATCGGCCTGGCCATCACGGCCCTGATCGCAGGCATGGCCCTCCTCTCCCTTGTCTGGACCCCCTACGATGTGACGAACCTGCGCATTGCAGATCGGATGCAGCCGCCCAATCTCGCCCATTGGTTCGGCACGGACCCGTTTGGGCGGGACGTCCTGTCGATGGTCATGGTCGGTGCCCGCAATTCCATCGCGGTCGCCTTCGTCGCGGTGGCGATCGGGGTGGGTATAGGCGTGCCGTTGGGCTGCTGGGCAGCCGCACGGGGCGGTTTGCCGGGCGAGTTTCTGATGCGCGGCAACGATGTCATCTTCGCATTTCCCGCACTGCTCTCGGCGGTGATGATCACGGCCATCTTCGGACCCGGCGCGGTAAACGCCATCATCGCCATCGGCATCTTCAATATCCCCGTCTTCGCCCGCCTCGCACGAGGTGCCGCGCTGTCGCTCTGGCAACGCGATTTCATTCTGGCAGCCCGCGCGGCAGGCAAGGGTCCGGTGCGGATTACGGCGGAGCATATCGTGCCGAACATGGCCAACCTCATCATCGTGCAGGGCACCATCGCCTTCGCGCTGGGCATCATTCAGGAGGCAGGGCTCGCCTATGTCGGCCTCGGCACACAGCCGCCCATGCCGAGCTGGGGCAAGATGCTGAACGAGGCGCAGACCATGATGAGTTTCGCGCCCCATCTCGCCATCGTGCCGGGACTGGCCATCGTCATCACCGTCATCGGCCTGAACCTGCTCGGCGATGGGCTGCGCGATGTGCTCGACCCGCGCTTGCGGGTGTTGCGGGCGTGAGTCTGGCTATCGACAACCTGTCGCTCGCCATCGGCGGCAGACCGATCCTGCACGACGTGTCGCTTTCGGTCGCTCCCGGAGAAGTGTTGGGCGTGGTCGGCGAGTCCGGTTCGGGCAAATCGCTGACTGCGCTGGCCGCCGTGCAGCTGCTCCCGAACGGTTCTGAAGCGACCGGCTCCATAAGGCTTGCCGGAACCGAACTGCTCGATGCGACCGAGACCCGCCTTCAAACCTTGCGCGGCGACGATATCGCCATGATCTTTCAGGAACCGATGACCGCACTCAACCCGGTCCATACGATCGGGGCGCAGGTGGCCGAAGGCATTCGGCTCCACCGTCGCGTGGGTGCTTCCGCCGCGATGGATATGGCGCAAGCCCAGCTTGCCCGCGTAGGCCTTCAGCGCATTCCCACTACACGCTACCCGCACGAACTGTCCGGGGGCCAACGCCAGAGGGTGATGATCGCGATCGCCTGCGCCTGCCAGCCGAAGGTGCTGATTGCCGACGAACCGACCACAGCGCTGGACGTGACGTTGCAGGCGCAGATCATGGCATTGCTGCGCGATCTGGTGGACGAAACCGGCATGGCGCTGATGCTTATCAGCCATGACCTTGCGGTGGTCGCCGAACAGGCGGACAGGATCGCCGTGATGCGCGAGGGGCGCGTTGTGGATGGTGGCACCGTGACCGAGGTGTTGTCGACAATCACCCACCCCTACACGCGGCAGCTGGCGGATGCCTCCGCCCACAAACCGGTGCGCCGCCTGTTCGACGATGCAGCCCTCCCGCTGCTTTCCGCAAGTGGGCTCGTGCGCGACTACCCGACCCCGCGCATAAGTCTGTTTCGGTCCGGAAAGCCCTTTCGCGCCGTCGACGATGTGAACCTGACGATCCGGCGGGGGGAAAGCGTCGGTCTGGTGGGCGAGTCCGGCTGCGGCAAGTCCACCCTCGCTCGCATGGTGCTGGGGTTGAACCGCCCGACATCCGGCTCCATCGACTTCGACGGCACCCCCCTCAGCGGTGAGACACTGCCTCTCGTCCGACGGCGTATGCAGCCGGTCTTCCAAGACCCGTTCGCCTCCTTCAACCCACGCCACAAGGTTTTGCGTCTTGTCACCGAACCGCTTTTTCTGGAAAGTGATACGCAGCCGGGCCAACTGCGAACCCGTGCCGTGGACGCGTTGCAGGAAGTCGGCATAGACGCCGATGCATTGGATCGGTATCCGCACGAGTTTTCCGGCGGTCAACGCCAACGCATCGCCATCGCACGGGCCCTGATCACCAGACCGGACCTCATCGTGGCGGACGAACCCGTTTCCGCCCTGGACGTCTCCATTCGCGCGCGCATTCTAGACCTGCTGGCGGACCTGCAATCGAGGCTCGGCGTCGCGATGCTGTTCATAAGCCACGATCTCGGCGTCGTGAGCGCCATCTGCGACACCGTTCTCGTGATGGACGCCGGGCGCATCGTCGAGCGCGGGCCGGTTCGGTCGGTCCTCGAAGCACCATCCTCCGACGCGGCAAAACAACTCGTTTCCGCCACGCCGGACCTTTCCCGCGCGCTTGCAAACCGGCAGGATGGGGCATGACCGAACCAACGACCGACAGCGAGATCGATCCCTATCTCGCCGAGCAATACGACAATTCCAGTCGCGTCGCGAACGCTGCGGCGTTGATCGACGCGTTCACTGCCGACGCCGCCACCTTCCGGGACCGCGATGGGCTCACCGCCGACTACGCCATGCGATACGGCAACGCGGAGCGGAACCTGCTGGACATCTTCTGGCCCGACGAGGTGCGGGACGCGCCGCTGACGATGTTCATTCACGGCGGCTACTGGCAACGGCTGGACAGGTCGGACTTCAGCCATATGGCGGCCGGTCTGCTGGAACACGGCATAGGGGTGGCCATTCCGTCCTATACACTGTGCCCCGACACGACGGTCGCCGGCATCGTCACGGAGATGCGCCGCGCCTGCCTTCTGCTGCACCAGACCTACAAGCGCCCGCTGACCGTATTCGGCCACAGTGCGGGCGGTCATCTGGCGGCGTGCGTCTTCGCCACCGACTGGCCGTCCCTCCACCCGGAACTTCCGGAAGACCTTGTGCAAAGCGGCCTCGGGCTCTCCGGTCTATACGACCTCCATCCGCTCGTGCGCACACACGTCAACGATGCGTTGGCTTTGGACGAACAGACGGCCGAAGCTTCCAGCCCCCTTGGTTGGCTGCCCCAACCGCTGCACCGGTTCGATACATGGGTCGGCAGCGCGGAAAGCGACGAATACCACCGGCAAAGCCGACAGCTTTCCTCCCGCTGGTCATTGCTGGGTACGCCGTCGCTCAATGTGGAGGTGGATGGCGCAAATCATTTCACCATCGTGGACGGCCTGACAGACGCTGAAAGTGCTGTCGTTCGGCGTCTGGCGACATTGGTCGGTGAACCGTCCGACGCATGTGACATTCCCGACCCGGACGAGGACGCGGTGCTGGCCGCGATGCAGACATTCTCATCCGATGCGGGCGAGAACACCGACGGCGAGAACGAGGATGAGCAGAAGGCTACAGCAGCGCCAGAAGAGGCGTAGAGCACGGTCGATATCGCCGGTTTCTGCAGGCCGACCATCCTCATTGAGCCAGGCCCCTGCCACCGGCCCTTCCGTGTAGGCACGTGGACCGCCGAGGCGAATATCGAGCGCGGCGGCAAACGCCGTTTCAGGCCACCCCGCATTCGGCGAGCGGTGGTGCGGAGCGTCTCTACGGGACGCTCGTAAAACATGACGAGCCTTCTCCCACCCAACCGTGCACGCCGTTACGATCACGACGAGAAGTGCCATCATGCGGGCGGCGGGCCAGTTCATAGCGTCGTCAAGCCGCGCGGCCGCCTTGCCGAAATACGCGTGCTCCACCGTGCGGTGGCCGATCATCGAATCAGCAGTGTTGACCATCTTGTAGAAAACGATCCCGCCAATTCCGCCGAGCGCATACCACAGCGCGGGAGCCACGATCCCGTCGGAGGCGTTCTCGGCAAGGCTTTCGATTGCAGCCGACGACACGCCCGTCTCGTCCAGCGTCCGCACGTCGCGACCGACGATCATGGCAACAGCAGTCCGTCCGGCGTCTATGGAATCGTCGAGCGCGCGACCGACGGCCTCCACATGATCGTGCAGGCTCTTTTGCGCCAACAACACCACGACGATCGCCACGTGAAGCACCCAGCCGAACCCCGGAGCGACAGCGATCAGCCAGCCAACCGCGACGTGCAGGACGGCTGCGAGACCGCCAAGGGCCAGCAAGAGCAAAAGGCCGACCACAAATTGGGCCGCCGGACGCTGGGTGATGTGCATCCGCCACCCATCGGCGCGGTCGATCAGCCAGCCGATCCAGACGACGGGATGGGGTGACACGCCGCCAGAGCCAGTACGGGTCGCCGATGATGCGATCGATTGCGAGGGCAAGGGCGAGAGCGAACATCCCGCCCGTCTAGCGGTCCGCCAACGCCTTCGCCAGCCGCTTTGCATGCCGGCTATTACCCGGAATGCCGAACCGAAGCCAAAGCGACTGTTCCGGAAACGTGCGGACGAGAATGCGTGCATGTTTCAGCTTCTCGTCGATCGCCTGCGCGTCCAGATGTTCGGCCAATACGAACAGGTCGGTCGCCCCCATGAGTTCCAAACCGGCCTGCTGCAGATCCGCTTCCAAACGCAGCCGGTTTGCGTGCAATTTCGTCGCTGCCTTGCGCCGCCAGGTCTTGTCGCCGAATGCCGCTGCCGCCACGGTGAGCGCGGGCCCGGAAACCGCCCATGGACCCAGCAGGTCGTCCATGCGCCCTATCAGCGGACCGGCCCCGACCATCGCACCGAACCGTGTTCCTGCAAGGCCGTAGAACTTGCCGAGCGAACGCAGCACGATCAGCCCCTCCCGCCCCGTCGCAGCCAGCACGCTGGCGTCAGGCGTTACATCCCCGAACGCTTCGTCCACGACCAGCAACCCGCCCTTGGCAGCGAGGCGCCGGGACAAGGCCTTCAATTCATCTGCGCTGAAAAGCGTGCCGTCCGGGTTGTTTGGGTTGACCACCACGACGATCCGCGCGCTCGCTTCGGCGCTGGCCAGACCGTCGGACACGAACACGTTGTGTCCGCCCCGCCGCCACGCCTGGGCATGTTCGGCGTAGGTGAAACCGACGACCGAAACGTCCTGCGGTTTCAGCAACAGCGGGAGGAGCTGAATGTGCATCTGCGAGCCGGAAGCGAGCGAAATCGCGGCGTCTTCCGCCACCCCGTAGGCTCCACGCAAAGCGTTCCGCGCCGCCTCGTAGTCGGCCGTGTCGGGTAGACGGTGCCACACCGATGCGTGCAATTCGGGAACCGGATAAGACTGCGGGTTGATGCCGGTGGACAGATCCAACCAGTCGTCACGCTGCCCGCCATACTCCGCAACTGCAGCGTCGAGCCGCCCGCCATGAACAAGGCGGTCGCTCATGTTTCCACTCTGTCGATGATGTGCAGGTAGGAACCTGTAACGCTGCCGCGCTGATGCCCACCCTTTCCCAACTCTTCGCCCAGTGCATCTTCCATATCGAATACGCTCCGTCCCTCGTCGCCGCCTACAAGCGCCGTGTAGTGAAACTCGTGTGTGGCGAACCTTTGACCTGCCGTGCCGAGGAATGCACTTGGCTGCAAAAGGCGCGCACGACGGTATCCGAGGTGCCGCTTTCGTTGCTCGAAACTCGTCACGACCGGCAGCAACCCGGCCATGGCATGGGACGTACCCTGCGCGTCGATCAGCGCTTCACCCAGGACCATATAGCCGCCGCACTCCCCGTAAATCGGGATACCCCGCGCTGCCGCTGCCGTCAGGCCAACGAGGAACGATCTGTTTGCAGCCAATCTACCGGCATGCAGTTCGGGATATCCCCCCGGCAGAAACACTGCGTCCGCTCCGGTTGGTGCCGCGTCGCCGTCCAATGGTGAAAACGTCAGCACCTCCGCACCGGCGCGTCGCCAGCCGTCGAGGATGTGGGGATAGGCGAACGCAAAGGCGGCATCGTCGAGCAACTGCAATCCGCTGCCCCGGTGGCGGGAGTGCGGGGGCGACTTGCAGGGCTGGCCACGTGCCGCATGGCATCGCCATCAGCCGGTCCAGGTCCACGCTGGCATCGATCAGATCCGCCGCGCCGTCGAGAAAGGCGTCGAGCGCAGCAGTTTCCCCTGCTCCCACCAGCCCCAGATGCCGCGAGGCAAGGATCAGCGCCTCGTCGCGAGGAACGGTGCCGAAACACGGCATACCGATGTCCTGCAACGCCCGTTCGATCATCGCACCATGGCGTTTGCTGCCGACATTGTTGGCGATCACCCCCGCCACCGTCACATCGTCCCGAAAGTGCGCGAAGCCCTGCACGAGCGCAGCGACCGAATGCGACTGCCGCGCGCAATCCACCACCAGGACGATCGGCAGGGCGAGCATCGCCGCAAGGTCTGCGGCGCTACCCGTGCCATCGGCTGCACCGTCGAACAGGCCCATGGCCGCTTCCACCACAAGCAACCCGCCGTCTCCCGCCAGCATGCGGACGAGATCGGGCCGCATCGCCCAGGCATCGAGATTGACACAGGGCGCACCGCTGGCTGCCGCGTGAAAGGCGGGGTCAATGAAGTCCGGCCCCGATTTGGCGGATCGAACGGCCACGTGGCGGCGTCGCAGGGCGCGCAGGATCGCCATCGTGATAACGCTTTTGCCGCTACCGGATGACGGCGCGGCAATCATGAAGCCGAGATTGGCGGACGACAAACTGCGTGGCCCGGTCAGGCGGATTGCGCCACATCGCGATTGCCGAGCGGATCGCGTTCCAGCACCCTGCCTTGGGCGGCCCCCAACCAATCCAAAGCCGCGCGCATGCGGACGACCTCGCCGATCACCACGATGGCCGGCGGTTGCAGACCGAGCGCGTCGAGATCTCCCATATCGCCCAGCGTCGCCTCGTGCACCCGCATATCATTCGTGGTAGCCGAACAGACGAATGCAATCGGTTCGGACGGAGAACGCCCGGCCGCCATCAACTTCGCAGCGATGGGTTCGGCATGTTTCATCGCCATGTACATGACGATGACGGGCGACCCGGCGGCGATGCCGGCCCAGTCGATCGCGTCCGGCACCACGCCACCTGCATCGTGCCCGGTCAGGAACGTTACCGCATGGTTGGTATCGCGATGGGTGACGGGAATGCCCGCATAGGCGAGCCCCCCGATACCAGCGGATATGCCGGGCACGACGCGGAACGGAATGTCATGTTCCACCAACGTCAGCGCTTCTTCACCGCCACGTCCGAAAACGAACGGATCTCCACCTTTCAACCTGCAAACCCGCTTGCCCTGCCGCGCCAGTTCCACCAGACGCAGGGAAATATCCCGCTGTTTGGCCGACGGTTTGCCACCGCGCTTCCCGGCATATTCCTGCTCCGCACCCGATGCTGCAAACGCCAGAATCGCCGGGTCGACCAGCGCATCGTAGACCACAACATCCGCCTGCTTCAGCGCGTTGACGGCGTGAAGCGTCAGCAATCCCGGGTCACCCGGCCCGGCGCCAACAAGCCAAACCCAGCCCGGTTCGAAACGTGGTAGGGCGGCAGATGGGGCCGCAAGATCGAAGACGTTGTCCATACGTCCATTATGCAACTTTTGCCCGCACACGCCATCGCTTTTGCGCCACGCCAACGTCGCCTATACCGACGCGATGGATGAACCGCGCAAACCCGACCCCGCGACGCCGCTCCGCCGCGGGTGGACGACCGGAGCTTGCGCCACGGCTGCCACCAAAGCCGCACTGACGGCACTGGCGACGGGCGAATTTCCGGACCCGGTCACCATAGTGTTGCCGAAGGGTCAGATGCCCTCCTTTCCGCTGTGCTTCGAATCCCTCGGGGACGGGGGCGCCACTGCGGGCATCGTGAAGGATGCGGGCGACGACCCGGACGTCACCCACGGTGCAACGATAATCGCATCCGTGCGCCCGCAAACGTCGGGCACCGGCGTCACGTTTCACGCCGGTGATGGTGTGGGTACTATCACGAAACCGGGGCTACCCATCCCGCCCGGCGAAGCGGCCATCAACCCCGTACCGCGCCAGATGATGCGCGATGTTGTGGCCGAAATCTGCGCGGAACACCTGCTACCGCCCGACATCGCAATCACGATCTCCGTGCCCGGCGGCGCAGCACTGGCGCTGCAGACATGGAACCCTCGGCTCGGTATCGAAGGCGGCCTGTCGATCCTGGGCACCACGGGGATCGTGCATCCGTTCTCGTGCTCGGCCTGGATTCACTCCATCCATCGCGGGGTGGACGTGGCCCGCGCCCTCGCGCACCCCACGCATCATCGCCTCAACGGGTTCCACATCGGAAGATGCAGCGCGCAAGCTGTACGCCGTGCCAGATACGGCGTTGATCGACATGGGCGATTTCGCCGGAGGTTTGCTGAAGTATCTGCGCCAGCACCCTGTTCCGAACCTCGTTCTGGCCGGCGGCTTTGCGAAACTGGTGAAAATGGCGCAAGGCGCGCTCGATCTGCATTCGGCCCGGTCCCAAGTGGATTTCGACTGGCTCGCCGACCATTTCCCAGACGGACTGAAGGCACGGATTCAGTCTGCCAACACTGCCGCCGAGGTGCTTGGTATCGCTCTGGAAAACGGACATACCGATTGCCGGTCTCGTCGCAGGACGCGCGCGCGAAACGGCCATGCAAACCTTGCGCGACGCCCCGGTCGCCGTGGAGGTGTTGGTGGTGGACCGTCAGGGCAATATCATCGCGCGCGATGGCTGACATATTGATCCTCGGCGGCACCCGCGAAGCGGCGGCGCTTGCGCAACGGCTGGTTCGGGAAGGCCACGCGGTCACCACGTCGCTGGCAGGGCGCACGAAAGAACCGGCTCCACTGGCAGGAAAAACACGGGTCGGCGGGTTTGGCGGTGCGGAGGGGTTGGCGGCCTATCTCGTAGAGCACGCGGTCGACCGACTGATCGACGCGACGCACCCGTTTGCCATCCAGATCAGCGCCAACGCCGCCGAAGCCGCCCGCTTGGCAAACGTTACCCTGGAACACCATGAGCGCCAGCCGTGGAGCCGCCGCGAAGATGACCGTTGGATCGAGGTGGGTACGCTCCCAGATGCCGTGGCCGCAATACCCACCGGCGCACGCGTGCTTCTCGCTCTCGGTGCCCAACATATAGCGCCGTTTGCCGACAGAACGGATGCGCATTTCGTGATCCGGATGGTCGATACACCGCCCGAACCTCTGCCTTTCGCGCACCACACTCTTCTCACCGGACGCCCGCCGATGCAGGCCCATGCTGAAATTGCAATGCTGCGCACCCACGCTATCGACCACATCGTATGCCGCAATTCCGGCGGAGCGGGTGCCTACGCGAAGATCGAGGCTGCCCGGAAGCTCGAACTGTCGGTCATCATGATCCGACGGCCATCCAATCCCCGAGGCTGACCTCAGGCTGCGGTTTCCCGCTTTTTCTTGCCGCGATTGCGCAACACGTGGCTGTAGTCGGCGTTGTAAAGGTCGCTGTCGCGGAACGTCACATCGCCGAAGACCGGCCCGACCAGTACCAGCGCGGTGCGGGTGATCTTCTCCGCGCGCACCACATCCCGCATGTCCGCCAAGGTGGTGCGGATGTACTTTTCGTCCGGCCACGTGGCGCGATAAGCGATGATGACCGGGCAATCGTCACCGTAGTGGGGGGCCAGCGCCTCGCGTATGTGGACGAGATTGCGGATCGAGAGATGGATCGCCAGCGTCGCCCCGGTCGCGCCAAGCCGCTCCAGTTCCTCGCCTTCCGGCATTGCGGAGGCCTTGCCCGCGGTGCGGGTGACGATGACGGTCTGCGCGATTTCCGGCAGTGTCAGCTCGGTTTTCATCGCAGCAGCCGCCGCGGCGAAGGCAGGAACGCCGGGCACGATCTCATAGTCGATGCCCAGCGCATTGAGCCGCCGCATCTGTTCCGCCGTCGCGCCGTAGATGGACGGGTCGCCAGAATGCACGCGGGCCACATCGTGACCGGCAGAATGCGCCTTCTCGATTTCCGCGATGATCGCGCCGAGATCCATCGGCGCCGTGTCCATCACCAGCGCGCTGTCCGGCGCTGCGGCGACGATCTCCTCCGGCACCAGCGAACCCGCGAACAGGCAAACGGGGCAGCGTTCGATCAGCCGCAAACCGCGCACGGTGATGAGGTCCGGCGCGCCCGGTCCGGCCCCGATGAAATAGACAGTCATGTCCCGATCCCCGTTCCGTCCTTCGCCGCATAGCCACGCGGCGTGTAAACCCAGGTGCGCCCGTCACCGGTCTGCACCGTGCGCGTATCGGTGGAGCCGACTATGACGACCGTCAGCATGTCCACATCGTCGATGTTCAACGCGCCCAAAGGCACGACACGCATCATCTCGCCGTCCCGACCCAGATTAGTCGCCAGAATGACGGGCGTATCGGCGGGCCTGTGCGCGAGCAGTTCATCCCGCGCGTAAGCCAGTTGCGTGCGGCGGCGGCGGGAAACGGGGTTGTAGAAAGCGATAACGAAGTCGCCCTCCGCCGCCGCCTTCACGCGCTTTTGAATGTCGGGCCAGGGTGTGAGTAAGTCCGACAGCGAAATGGTGCAGAAGTCATGCCCCAGCGGCGCCCCCGCCCGGGCAGCCGCACCCTGCAGGGCTGAAATGCCGGGGGACACCTCGATGGCAATCCGTTGCGCGGCGTCGGTCAGTCCGCCTTCCGCCAGCAGCTCGAACACCAACGTCGCCATGGCGTAGATGCCAGCATCGCCGGAACAGACGAGCGCCACCCGCCTGCCCTGCCCCGCCAGTTCCATCGCGTGTCGCACGCGTTTTTCCTCTGCACCGAGATCGAAATCGTGCCGCGCCTTACCGTGCGTCAGTCCACCCAGCAGGTCGAGATAAAGGCTGTATCCGACAAGGTCGTCGGACGCGCTGACAAGCCGTGAAACCTCGGGCGACCGCCAGCCGTCACCGCCCGGCCCGATGCCGACGACGGCGAGATGGCCGCGCGCCCGTCCGACATTGTCGGCATCCAGCTCAGTATCGGCGCAGCCGAGCGCCACGGTGGCCCGCGTCGACTTGCGCTTCGGCAATGTCAGGACATCCGCACCCGCCAGCGCCGCGCCTTCAGCGACGCCATGGCACCCTACTTCCGAGAAGACGACGTCGGATGGGTTCTGCAACCTTTCCGCCTGTGCCTCGAGTTCTGCCGCTGTAAACAGGCGCAGGGGAACGCCGAAATGGCGGGCCAACGCACCCATCGCTGTCTCATCGGCTTTCAAGTCGATCGTGGCGACGCATGCGACCGCTTTCCCGGCCACACCGGCTTCTTCCAGCGAAGCCTCCGCAAGGGCGATCAGCTCGCCTGCGTCTGCCCCTCGTTCGCAGCCTGCGCCGATGACGGTGTTCGGGCTGCAATATACGAGTTCGTCCGCAACCGGTTCTCGCCGTGCGTTCGAGAATGTCAGACGCACGGCCCCGTCTGCGGCCTCCGGCACGGTCCCTCCGCGAAGCCAGTTTCGACCCTGTTCCGACAACGCGCCGCCAATACGCGCATGCGCACCAGCGAGCAACGCAGCCATGGCGAGCTTCGCCGCCTGCGGATTGACGAGACGCCACGGTGCGGGCGGCTCGTCGAGCGCAACGCCGAACCGCACATCCCCCGCAGTCGTGATGGCCGGGAAGCCACCGCAAACGTCGGCAATCGTGCGGGCCAGTTCGTTGGCACCGTGATGCCCGCCCAACAACGGCACGACGCTTGCTCCGTCCTCCGACACACTCAACACCGGCGGCTCTTCGGTCTTGTGGGCCAAAACGGGTGCGAGCAGGCGCACCAATGCGCCGCTAGCCATGATGCCGACGATGCCCGTCCCGGCTGCGAACAGCGCGCGCAGATGGGCGGGCGTATCCTCGAAAATGACGTCGGCGCGCTGCACGCGCCCGGATAGGCCGTGCAGCGAGCCGCCGACAGCATCGGCGATCCTACGCCCGGTGGCAGCTCCCGCTTCGGTCAGGGCAATGACGGCGACGGGTTGACGGGATTGGCTCATCGAGCACCTCCAAGTGCCAGATCGGCAATCCACGGTTCAGCGCCGCGATAGATCAGGATCATCGAGAAATAGGGAGCGGTCTCATCGGCGTCGCCGAGCGCCATGATGCGTTCTTCCGGCAGACCGACGCGCTCCAGATAGGCTGCACGTGCCGTCAGCCCGGCCTGCTCGATCAAACCCCGCAGACGCGGCAGATGACGACCGACCTTGATGATCGCGAGGGCCTGCGCACCTTCCAGCGCCGCCATGACTGCCGCGTCCGAGGAGGGGCCAGGCACGATCGTCAGCACGTCGTTCCGCGCAGCCAGCGGACGACCAAGAGCCGATGCGCCTGCCATCACGGACGATACCCCGGGCACGATTTCACACCGGTAGTCCGACGCCAACCGCTCGTAGAGATACATGAACGAGCCGTAGAAGAACGGATCGCCTTCGCACAGAACCGCGACGTCCCTGCCGGAATCGAGATGGCCGCGAATGAGTCCAGCCGCCTGATCGTAAACCGCTTTCGCCGGAAATCGGGCGACCCGCATGGGCACCACGATCGGCACCTCGATCTGGTCTTCCCGCAAATGTTCCGCGACGATCGCGCGGGCAAAACTGACGCCGTCGTCCGGCGCAGGATAGGCGACAACGGGAGCGCAGGTAAGAATGCGGTGGGCTTTCAACGTCAGCAACTCAGGGTCGCCGGGACCGACCCCCAGCCCGTACAAAGTGCCGGTCATGGCTTGACGACGCTCCACTGCGTCACCGGCATGGCCGACCGCCAGCCGCGATAGGGACCGACGGCTTCCGCACGGGAGATCGCCAGCCGCACGAGCTCTCCTCCGTGTTCGGCGTGCAATTCTGTCAACCGCGCCTCGCTTTCCAACGTCACGGCGTTGGCCACGAGCCGTCCGCCCGGTCGCAGCGCCTTCCACCCGGCCTCGAACACGCCCGGCGTCGTCAGACCGCCGCCGATGAACACCGCGTCAGGCGCTTCGAGTTCTGCAAGCGTCTCGGGCGCACGACCGTCGATAATCGTCATCTTCTCGGTGCCCAGCGCCACGCAGTTGCGCGCGATCATGCCGCGCCGTTCGCCGTTCGGCTCGATCGCCAAGGCCCGTGCACCCCGCGCGGCGCGCATCCACTCAACGCTGACGGACCCGCAACCGGCCCCCACGTCCCACAGTACCGCGTCGGGAAATGGCGCAAGTTTCGCCAGCGTCAGTGCCCGCACTTCCCGCTTCGTCATCTGTCCATCGTGCTCGAACGCATCGTCCGGCAGACCGCCGATGCGCGGGTGCCAGGTGGCATCGTGCGCGGCAACACATTCGATGGCGAGCGTGTGGAAGTCCGGTACGGTATGGGTCCAGTCACCAGCAGTACCATCGAACCGCACCTCATCCAGGCCGCCAAGGGCGGCCAGGGCGGTCATCCGGCTTCCACCGAAGCCACGAACGACGAGAAGCCGTGCAAGTGCCGCCGGAGTATCCCGGTCCTGGGTCAGCACGAGCAACCGGGCGCGCGGTGCCAGATGGGGGACGATCTGGCTGTCGGCACGGCCATGGACGGTCAGCGTCTCGCAATCGGCAAGGCTCCACCCCATACGCGCCGCCGCCCACTGAAAGGCGGACAGGCTGCGGATGAAAGCGGATGTTCTCGCTGCCGATCGCCCGCCCGATACGCGCGCCGACGGAATACCAGAGCGGGTCGCCCGTCACCAGAACGACTGCCCTTCTACCCTTCAATCCCATAACCGTGTCGATCATCGCATCGAACGGCGAGGGCCACGACAGGCGTTCGGCGTTCACATTCGGTGACAGCTTATGGTGCCGGTCGCCACCCACGATGACCTCCGCCTGCTCAAGCGTCACCCGCGCCACGTCCGACAGGCCGGCCATCCCGTCTTCGCCGATGCCGATTACGTCGAGCCATGCCTCGTTCACCCTGTTGCTCCCGCCAGCGCGTTGATGACCGCTGCCGCCATGGCGGACCCTCCCCTGCGACCGTGCACCGTGATGAAGGGGACGCGCGAAGAATGCGCCGCAAGCGCCTGTTTGAACTCGACAGCACCGACGAAACCGACCGGTATGCCGACGACCAGGGCCGGCGGTTCCATGCCATCCGTCGATCATCTCTAGGAGACGGAACAGAGCCGTGGGTGCATTGCCGATGACTACCACGGCACCTGGCAGGATATCGCGCGACGCTTCCATTGCGCCAGCGGAAAGGGTCGTCCCCAATCGGTCCGCGTCGGCCCGTGCGCTGCCGGTTCGCAGTCGGCATTCAATCGAATTGCCCGCCGGAAGCCGCTCGGCGATGATGCCGTGGCGCACCATTTCCACGTCGGTGACGACGGTTGCACCTGCCCGCAAGGCGGCGTGTCCGGCTTCCGCTGCGCCGGGCGACATGGCGATATCGTCGACCACGTCGACCATGCCGCAAGCGTGGATCAGCCGCACCACGACAGCGCGTTCGAGTCCATCGAACCGGGCGAGGTCCGCTTCCGCTTCGATCGTTGCGAAGGACTGCGCGTAGATCGCAGCCGGATCGCGTAGGTATGCCGACTGCCCATTCGGCACCGACTCAACCCTTCTCCATGCTCTTTCGGTCCGAGCGGATGGTCGGCATGGGGGTACGGGTGATGGTGGTGGTCGTCGTGGCTATGGGAATGGTCATGCCCATGATCGGCATGTGCGTGATCATGCGTGTGGTCATGGGTATGCAGCGGCGTCCACGGCAGATCGTGCTTCTTGCAGAACTCTTCGTCGCGGCACGAGGCGTCACAATCGCCGTTACACGGGCAGTTCTCCAACCCGCCGCCGATGCCTTCGACATGGTGGTGGTGGCTTTCCTGCGCCAGTCCCACCTGATCCTCGAAACCCAGCACCTGTTCGCGATACTTGCACATCTGGCAGTTCATGACCGCAGTGCCCGCGTCGATCTCGCGAATGCGGTCGGCGAAAGTATCGAGCACAAGGCGGTGGTCGCTGAGATAGCCTGCCTTGACGAACTCGATGTCCGGATGCCGTTCCGCGACCTGATCGGTGTAGGAGAATATTCGCTTCACCAGCACGCCGGTGAACAGGAAGTATGGAAATACGACAATGCGCTTGTAGCCGAGCCGGGCGGCGTGTTCGAGACCGGGTTCCACCAGCGGGAACGTGACGCCGGAATAGCACACTTCCCCCCAACCGAAGCCCATCCCTTCCCACAACATGCGCATGATCTTGGAGATGTTCGAGTTCGCATCCGGGTCCGACGCGCCGCGCCCCACCACCATCAGCAACGTATCGTGGCGGTCGACATCGTCCCCGGCTTCCGCCAGCGCCTCCTCGATCCGCTCCGAAGCCGCGCGGATCATCTTCAGGTCGACGCCCAGTTCGCGTCCATACAGCACCTCCATTTCGGGATGCTTCGCCTGATAGGTGTTGAGGACGCTGGGAATGTCGTTCTTGGCGTGGCCCGCTGCAAACAGCATGCCCGGTACGGCCAGCACCTTCGTACAACCCTGCTCGCGCAGGCTGTCGAGCCCGGCATGGATGACAGGGTTGGCGAATTCGAGATAGCCGTACTCGACCGGTATGTCGGGAAACCGCACCTTCATGCCGTCAGCCACACGGGCGAACTGCGTCATGGCGTTCACGTTCCGGCTGCCGTGGCCGCAGACCATGATGCCGAGCTTGCCGTTGGTTGTCTGCTTCATCGTCTGGCCTCGTTGCTTGCCGCATGGGGTCGAGGCTGAGCCGCGCTGCGATACCTGCATCGCATTGCGTCCCATGAAGCGAAGGTAGCGGATTGTGGCCCCCGGGCTGGGTCGGCCTCACCGCACTCTGTTTCAGCCCCGTCGCGGGGGCACCGTCGAGAGCATGGCTTAAGCCCGGAGCCGACCGGATGCAAATCGCAAATCGCAGCGGCGGGCGCTGGCCCTGCGTCAGTCCAGCCGCAGCAGGCGTTCCACGTGGGCGAGCATGTCCCGCTCCGTCTGGTGGACCTCGCCATCGGAACCGGCCAACTCGTTGAGACGCCGCATGACTTGCGCCTTGGCGGGGCCGTCCATCTTGCTGTTGACGATCGAGGTGAAGGGAAAGAGCCCGGGCGACGCCCGCTCTTCCTGTGCGCCGCGGGTAACGACCTCGTTGAGTTGTTCGTCGTTCAGGTCGAATTGCTGCTGAAGCATCGATCGAAAACGGGTGATCTCGTCCGTCGTCATCACCCCGTCGGCAGCGATCATGTGGAAATACAGTGCGGCCACCGCCGAGGCAGTCTCCAATGGATCGGACGTATCGACCCCGTCGATATCGTCTTCCAGAAGTTTGATGAGTCGGTCGAACATCGTCAATTCATTCCGCGATCAGACCAGCGAGACAGCCTTCCCGTTGCAGACATGTCTGCTGCGTTCAGGAACAGGTTTAGGTCGAAATGAAAACCTCGCATGAAAAAGCGAGCGAACATTCGGCGAACAATGTCAAGCCCAATAGCGCATTACCCAAAGAAAAACGGGGGTTTGCCCCCTTTTCCGGACGAAAACCAGTGGTGTCGGCACAATCGCTAGAATTCGATACCGACCTGCGCCTTCACTCCGGCACGGAAAGGGTGCTTCACCATGGTCATCTCCGTCACGAGATCGGCGAACTCCACCAACTCGTCCTTGGCGTTCCGGCCCGTCACGAGCACGTGCTTCATTTCGGGCTTCTGTTCCAGAACGGCGATGATGTCGGCCACATCGAGATAGTCGTAGCGCAGCACTATATTCAGCTCGTCCAGCAGCACCATATCGTGTTCGTCGTCGAGGATCATCGCCTTGGCGCGCTCCCATGCCGCCTTCGCCGCCTCGATATCGCGGGCTCTGTCCTGCGTTTCCCAGGTAAAACCATCGCCCATTGCAGTCATCGTGACCTGATCGCCGAGCTTTTCCAGAATGACCCGCTCGCCGGTCTGCCACTTGCCTTTGACGAACTGCACCACACCGACTTTCATGCCATTCCCGAGTGCCCGAAAGACCATGCCGAAGGCGGCGGTCGACTTGCCCTTGCCCTTGCCGGTATGAACGATGACCAGCCCCTTCTCGACGGTCTTCGTGGCGATGATCTTGTCGCGTGCGGCTTTCTTCTTCTTCATCTTGTCCGCGTGACGGGCATTCAGATCTTCTTCGCTCATATTGGCGAGGGTGGCTGATTTATCGGCCATGCTGGTCTCCTGTTAGGTCTGAAAGGTGCTGGCGTGCTGAATTGCTTCGAGGCGTCCACAAACCCCGTTCCTGGGCGTCGAGAAGGCGGGCCGACAATTCGGCCAGTGCGGCCGGGTTGTTGTCGGCCATGAAGTCGCGCACCGTGTCATCCGCTTATATAGGCCTCGTAGACGGCATCGAAATGCCGGTCCTTTACCGCCCCGGTGGTCGCCGCGAACGCCACCATGTAATCGACCGTGGCAGCCATTTCGAACACGCCCTTGTAGCCGTGGCGCATCACGCCGGCGATCCATTTCGGGTTGACCACGCGCGCTCTCACGACACGGGCAATCTCCTCGTCCAGCGATCGGACGACGGGCTTTTCAGGGCGCGAATGGTCGTTGTGCCAGACTTGCGGACGGGCGCCGGACAGGTGTTCCGCGGCGGCTACCATGCCGCCTTCGAACTGGTAGTAATCGTCGGAATCGAGCAGATCGTGCTCCCGGTTGTCCTGGTTGTGGACGACTGCGTCGATGCCGGACAGCCGTGCCCGCAACCCGTCCTGTTCAGCCTCGCCTTCCGCGCCGGAGCCATAGGCGTAACCGCTCCATGTCAGATAGGCTTCGGCGAGATCAGCCCGCTCGTGCCAGCCGCCCTCGTCCATCAATGCCTGCAACCCGGCCCCGTAAGCGCCGGGTTTGGAGCCGTAGATGCGGTACGTCGCGCGACGGGTTGCCAGAACATCATCCTCGCCAGCCTTGGTCGCCTGTTCCCGTTCCCTGCGGACCGAAGCGGCCAGCGGGTTGTCCTCGTCGTCCTCGTCGAGCGCGGCTACTGCCCGCACGGCGCGGTCGAACAGGTCGATCTGCGCCGGAAAGGCGTCGCGGAAGAAGCCGGATATGCGCAGCGTCACATCCACACGCGGACGGCCCAGTTCGGCCAGCGTGATGATCTCGAACCCCGTTACCCGCCGCGAGGCGTGGTCCCACACCGGTTTGGCACCAATCAACGCCATGGCCTGTGCGATGTCGTCGCCCCCGGTGCGCATGTTGCTCGTGCCCCACGCCGAAAGGCCGATCGCCCGAGGCCATTCGCCGTGCTCCTGCCGGTGGCGCTTGAGCAACAGGTCGGCGGACTTTTGGCCCAAATACCACGCGGCAGGCGTCGGCACGGAGCGACTGTCGACCGAATAGAAGTTCCGGCCCGTCGGCAGAACGTCCAGCCGCCCCCGCGTTGGCGCGCCGGAAGAGCCCGGACGCACGAAACGGCCATCCAGCGCCGTCAGCAGACCGTCGATCTCCGCCCGTCCGCAGTCGTCCACCGCCGGCAGGATCGTTGACCGCATACCGTCCATAACAGCAGCGCTCGCTTCACCCGGTAGGTTGGCCAACCCCTCTACGAGCGCCGATGCAAACATTTCGATCCGCTCGACTGTATCGCCATTGCTGCGCCAGCTGGCATCGCTGATTGCGGCCAGAACGTCCGGCTTCGCACCGCACCACGCCGCACCCATATCGCAATCGAGCGGGTCGAACCCGTCGAACCCGAAGTCCGTGGCAATAGCCCGTTGCAGGCTCGCATCCACGCCATGCCCCTGCCCCCGGGGTACCCGTGCCAGAGCCACGGCAAGATCGTTGCGCAACCGACCCTGCGGTGACACACCGAAGATGTGCAGCCCATCGCGGATTTGCATTTCCTTCAGCTCGCACAGCCACGCATCGAGCTGTTGCAGCGCATCGTCGCTGTCGTCGCCCTCGGTCACCCCCGCATCCGCGCCGAGCCCGCTGGTCTGCATCAGGGAAGCGATCTCGCCGCGCAGATATGTCAGCCGACGCGGATCGACGCCGGACGCCTCGTAATACTCGTCCACCAGCGCCTCCAGCTGTGCCAGCGGACCGTAACTCTCCGCCCGTGTCAGCGGCGGTGTGAGGTGGTCGATGATGACGGCGGATGCCCGCCGTTTGGCCTGCGATCCCTCGCCGGGGTCGTTCACGATGAACGGATAGACATGGGGCACCGGCCCCAACAGCGCTTCCGGATAGCATTGCGCCGAAAGCGCAAGCGCCTTGCCGGGCAGCCATTCCAGATTGCCGTGCTTTCCCATATGCACCACCGCATCGGCAGCGCGCAGATGGGCGTAAAAAGCGATATAGCCGTGGGGCGGCACGAGGTCCGGCGAATGGTAGGTATCGCTCGGGTCTATATTGTAGCCGCGCGCGGGCTGAACCCCGACCCACGTTTCGCCCAGCGTCATCACCGGCAGGGCGAAGCCGTCATGGTCCGCGCGGTAGAACGGGTCGTCTTCCGGCGCGCCCCAGCGCTCCGTTACCTCGTCCTGAATCTGAACGGGAAGTGTGGCGAAGAACGCCCTGTAATGACTCAGCGAAAAGACTTCGCGCACCAGCCGCCCGTCATTGCCTGCATTCGTCGGTCCAGCCTGCAAGGCTTCGATGAGGGCATTGCCGTCAATCGGGAATATCCGCGACCGCATACCCCGTCTTCGCCATCGCGCGCAGCACCTCGATTGTGCCTGCGGGCGTGTCGAGACCGACACCGTTGCCGATCCGCCCGTCCCTGTTCGGATAGTTCGCGAGCACGATTGCGACCCGTCGTTCGCTTGCAGTCTTCGCCCGCAACCGTGCCCAATTCGCTGCGAGATCGGCGGTGAATGCAACCCGGTCCGGCAACGGCTCGTGGCGCACGATGTTTGCCTGCACGGCCTCGTCCCACGCATCGGCATTCTTGAACGCGATGGCCCGGGACAAGACCCGCCCGTCGAGTTCAGGCAGCGCCACGTTCATCGCCAGATCGCGGGCCGACAACCCTTGCATGGAACCACGCCACGCCTCAACGCCACCCCCTGCCAGCACGGCCTGCAACACCACGGCACCGCCTTCGTCCAACACCGTCGGAACGTCGTTGCCCACGGCGAATGCGGTGAGGTTGATGACGACGGAGGGCGGCGTTTGCGCAAACAGGCCTCGCACGACGTCCTGGCTGAATCTCCTCCTTCAACGAACCGATGAAGACCGGCAGCACGTTCATACCCCGCTCGATCAACGCGTCGCGCAAGGCGGTAATGGGTTGCGTGTTCCCGGCCTGCACCAGCGCACGGTAGAAGGTGATGGCGACGATCGGCGCATCGGGCATCCATGTCTCCCGCAACCGCGCCAGATCGTCCGCACCGAAAATGCCAGCCTTCAGCAAATCGCGTGGTGAAGGTGCCTCCGGCTGCTTTCCGGCGATCAGAGCGTCGACGGTTTGCAGAAAATGCGCGGCATTCGCGCTTCCGCCCTTCGCGAGATACTCCCACAGCAGAAGCTGGCTCGGCGCGTCCATCGTGTTGAACCGCGCGAGCGATGGGTCGGGCTTGTCGTCACCGGGTAGAACGACCAGCGCAACATCGTTGGCAAGACATGTCGCGTGCAACCGCTCCAGCCCGTAGGGCCAATAGGGTTCGCCGCCGAGGCACCGCACGACGACCATCCGCGATTTCGCAACCGTACTGTCGCACCACACGTCGATGGACATCGGGTGGGACAGCGCCGTCATATTGACCAGCCGCAGCGTCGGGGCGTTCCCGCCCAGTTCCGCACGGGCGGCGGCAAGGCTGGCCAGTTCCGTATCGGCGGCGGAAACGACGATCAGGTCGGCGGGATCCTGTCCCAGATCGACCGCTTCCTCGCTGTCTGCCAGTGCGCCTTTCTGGGCCAGAAGCAGGTGCATGGTCTAGCCGAGTAACGCCCGAACCCGGTCCAGCGTCCCGCCCTCATCGAAGTCGTGCAGGCCGATCAGAACCAGACGCGACTTGCGATCTTCGCCGGCGTCCATTCGCGGTCGAAATACGTGTCGATGCGTTGGCCGACTGCCTGCACCACCAGCCGCATGCTTCTTGCCCTCGACCGCGATGAAACCCTTGGCACGCAGGATGTCACGTTCGCCGAATCACGCTTTGCAAACCGCCGCAAGCATGCCTGGACATCAGCGACCGCACCGCCTTCCACGACGAAACTCTCGAACTCGTCGTGGTCGTGCTCGTGGCCATCTGCATGGTGCAGTTCATGGTGCGACTTGCGCTGTTCGATATCGCTCTCGCTGCCGACGCCGAGGCCGAGCAGCACATCGCTGCCCGGTGCACGCCCCTGTCCGGCATGAATCAGCTTCACGTTGCGGGTCGTGGCTTTGCGAACGTCGGCTTCGACACCGGCAAGCGCGTGCTCCGGCACCAGATCGGTCTTGTTCAGCACGATCATGTCGGCGCAGGTGATCTGGTCTTCGAACAGTTCCTCCAGCGGGCTGTCGTGGTCGAGGCTTTCGTCCTGTTCCCGTTGGGCCTGCACCGCATCGTGGTCATGGGCGAACCGACCGGCGGCGACGGCTGCGGCGTCCACCACGGTCACCACCCCATCGACCGTCACCCGCTCGCGGATATCCGGCCAGTTGAAGGCGGCCACCAGTGGTTGCGGCAACGCCAGACCGGACGTCTCGATCACGATGTGATCCGGCTTGCGGTCGCTTTCCAGCAGCTTGGTGATCGTCGGAATGAAATCGTCGGCTACGGTGCAGCAAATGCAGCCATTGGTCAGCTCGACGATATCGTCCTCGGTGCAGGTTTCATCCCCGCACCCGGCCAGAACGTCGCCGTCGACACCCAGGTCGCCGAACTCGTTGATGATGAGCGCGATGCGCTTGCCGTTGGCGGTGGCCAGCAGGTTGCGGATCAACGTCGTCTTGCCTGAACCGAGAAAGCCGGTGATGACGGTAGCGGGAATCTTTTCGGCGTTCATATCGGTCTCACTTAAGTTTTTGAGGAAGTCCCGCGGTCACGAACCAGACATGCTGGCAGGCAGCGGCGAGGTCTTGATGGAGGCGGCCAGCATGGTCGCGGAAGTCGCGGGACATCTTCTCCATCGGCACGATGCCCTGCCCCACTTCGTTGGACACGAAGATGACATTGGCTTGCGGGAGTTCGGCGACCAGCGTCGCGCATTCCGCGTTCGACGTCGCGCTGCGCCATCATCAGGTTGGTGAGCCAGAGTGTGAGGCAATCGACGAGAACGACAGTCTCGGCTTTGGCGGATCGACGGAGCATACCGGCAAGATCGAGAGGCTCCTCGACCAACCGCCATTCACTGCCCCGCCGCGCCCGATGATGGGCAATCCGCTCCGCCATTTCGTTATCGCGGCTTTCGCTCGTCGCGAGATAGACCTTCGCCAGCCCACTGTCGTCAGCCAGCCGTTCGGCAAATGCCGATTTACCGGACCGCGCTCCTCCCAGGACGAGCGCGGTGCCGGAGAACCCGTCAGGCAAAAGCAGCTTCGATCAGCGTTTCGCCCACCATCATCAGACCGATGCCCATAACGGCCGCACCGGCAAGACGCGCTGGTGCCAAATCGCGAGCTGCGTTGAACATCGTCACGATGCCGTAGCCAGCAGCGACGGCAATAATCCACTGGGTCAAACCCAGACCGGCAAGATAGGCGACCATCGGCGTGGCTTCGGCACCGAAGATCGATTCACCGAACGCGAAACCGTGAAAGAGACCGGCAATCGCGAAAACACCAAGCCAGATCGGAGTAGCGAAAGTACGTCCGGAGGCGACCATTGCGCCAATGACCAGCAGCGAAAGAGCAATCGCGAACTCTGCCATCGGCACGTTGATCGCCATCACATGTAGGGCAACGCCGAGCACCATGACTGCGATATAAGCGAGCGGTGCGAGCAGTGCGCGACCGATGAGAACGGCAGCGACACCGACAGCGACGATGAACGCCAGATGGTCGAGCCCGAGAATCGGATGGCCGATGCCCGACAGCAAACCGTCGGTCAGCGTCGTCGGCGTTTCCCCGCCCAGCGGGTGATGCGCGAATGCGGGGGCGCTGGCCAAGGCGGCCGCGGCGAATGTCGTGAAGCGCGTGAGATGGCGCATGGGTATCCCTCCAAAATCCGTTTCCACGGCATGGGGACGAGCCTGCGCGGCAAGGGCCGTGACGCCAAAGCGCAACGAAACCAGACCACTACGGAACTCCCCGTCCGTAACGTGCGAAGCGCGAACGCTTCAATTCGTGCAAGCGGCAGGTCTCCTGGCTGCGATTCACCGGTTTGCGCCCGCCTTCCCGCCTGTAAAGGCAGTGGCATGTCGGACGAAACCTCCTCGCTACAGTCGCGGGGTCGGCTGTGGTTGAGGCTGCCCGGTTGGGTCCACCCGTCACATTCCCTATTACGCTTCGAGGCCGCCCGTCAGGGTTTGAGCGCGACCGTTCGAAGACCGTTTGCATTGCCGACAGGACAACACGGCACCGGCTTAGTCAATCGAAATTGCGACGCGCCTGCGTCGCTTCAGTCGATACCGAGCAGCCTTGTGTCGACGACGCTGTCGAGAACATCCGCAATCCCGTCCAGCGAACGTTCGATAGTCGCGCGGTAGTTCGTCTCGCTCGCAACGACCCCCAGCCGTCGCAGTTGGGCCGAACGCCACGCATCGTCGGTGAACAGCCCGTGCAGATAGCAGCCGCGCACCTGCCCGTTGGCGGACGTTGCACCATCCGGCGCGCCATCGAGATGGATCATGGGTCGGTCGGTATCCGGACCGGTGGTGCGCCCCATGTGGATCTCGTAACCCGACAGGGGTGCTCCGGTCTCGACGTCAAAGGCACCGCGGTTGAGAACCGTTTTGCGCGCTACCAGCACCGTTTCGATATCCAGCAGACCAAGGCCCTGTGCCGCACGCTGCGTGCCCTCGATGCCGTCCGGATCGCGCACGACACGTCCCAACATCTGGTAGCCCCCACATATGCCGAGAACGTCTCCACCCCTTGCAACATGACGGGCCAGTTCCTCGTCCCACCCCAGCGCACGAAACTGTTCCAGGTCGGCAATCGTGCTTTTCGATCCCGGCAGAATGACGAGCCGCGCGTCATGGGGCCATACCTCGCCGGGGCGCACGAAAACGAGCCTTACACCCGGCTCCAGTCGCAACGGGTCGAGATCGTCGAAATTGGCAATGCGGCCCAGAACTGGGACGGCAATGACGGTGCCCTTACCGGAGACCGTCTGCGCCTTTTCCAACGCCACAGAATCTTCCGGCGGCAGTTTCGACGCCTCCGCTCAACCACGGCACGACCCCATGGCTGCGCCAGCCGGTATGTTGCGTTATGGTGGCCAGCCCGTCGTCGAACAGGCTCACATCGCCGCGAAACTTGTTGATGAGAAAGCCGCGCACCTGCGCGCGGTCCTCTCGGTGGCAGGATCGCATGGGTGCCGACGAGCTGCGCGATGACACCACCCCGGTCGATATCACCCACCAGCACGACCGGCACGTCGGCGGCGGTGGCGAACCCCATATTGGCAATGTCGCCCGAACGCAGATTGACCTCGGCGGCAGAGCCTGCGCCCTCGACAATCACCAGATCATGTGCGGTGCCGAGACGCTCGAAACTCTGCCATGACCTTCGATAGCAGTTGCGGCTTGAACGCCTGATAATCGCGCCCCTTCGCCTGCCCCCAGACGCGCCCGTGAACGACGATCTGACTGCCCGTCTCGCTTTGCGGCTTCAGCAGGACCGGGTTCATGTCGACGCTCGACGGCACGCCGCAGGCCAGCGCCTGCAACCATTGCGCACGCCCGATCTCGCCCCCGCCACCATCCGCCAGTGGCACATCGGCGACAGCAGCGTTGTTGGACATGTTTTGCGGTTTGAAAGGCGCGACGGAAATACCCTGCCGCGCGGCCAGCCTGCAAAGTCCGGCGACCAATACGGTTTTACCGACATCCGAGCCGGTTCCCTGCAGCATGATCGCGCGCGCTTTTTTCATCGCGCCCATGTCGCCGGAAACGCTCAAAACCGCAACCGTCTGGCGCGCAAGGCGGCAGATGGTTGCGGTTCCGAACTCGTCGTCAACACTGGATCCGGCAGAGTACGCGCCGGTAACTCATCGTCTTTCCCGGTACGCAAAACCTGATCCGGGAACCGGCCTGCCTTTCGGCGGGTCGTGAGAACAGGTATAGGCCGCCTTTCCTAACGGGCGGTCAACGAGGGCTTAAGCAAAGCTGAACAGGTTCGTTAACGACATCGCGGACCGGTCGTTCTGGTAAGGTTTACACCCCGCCACCCCAACGCCCCGGTGCCGAATTCTTAACCGGTGGCGTCTGATCGTTCGGCAATCATCTTGATGATCCCGGAAAAATCGACGTCCCCGTTTCCCGCCTTCGCAAAACGCTTCGTAGAGATCATGCGCCTGCGTGCCCAGCGGCGTATGGGTGCCGGTCTGTTGCGCGGCCTCCTGCGCAAGGCCCAGATCTTTCAGCATCAAAGCGGCGGAAAACCCCGGTTTGTAACCGTTGTTGGCGGGTGAGGTCGGCACCGGGCCAGGCACCGGGCAATAGGTCGACACGCTCCAGCTTTGGCCGGATGCGTTGGACACCACGTCGAACAGGGCCTGATCGGTCAGTCCCAGCCTGCGACCCATCTCGAAAGCTTCCACCGTGCCGATCATCGTGACGGCGAGAATCATGTTGTTGCAGGCTTTCGCTGCCTGACCGGCGGTCGGACCACCGCAGCGCACCACGCGACCCGCCATAGGGGCCAACACCGGTTCGGCTGCATCGAGCGCCGTGTCGCTCCCACCGGCCATAAAAGCCAGCGTACCGTTCTGCGCCCCCATGATGCCGCCGGATACCGGTGCATCGACGGACAGCGCCCCCGCTTCGCTTGCAATTTCATGGGCCCGCTTCGCACTGGCCACGTCGATCGTCGAACAGTCAATCAGCAGCGCCCCATTCTTCACGTGCGGTGCGATCTCCTCATAGACGGAAACCACATGCTTGCCAGCAGGCAGCATCGTGATGACGACATCCTTGTCGGTCGCCGCCTCGACGGCACTGCTCGCGCTGCCCGCATTCTCAACTGTCACACCAGCCAGATCGAAGCCCGTCACCACGAACCCGGCCTTGACCAGATTTCCTGCCATCGGCGCACCCATATTGCCGAGGCCGATGAAACCGATCGTCGTCATGCTGAAAGGCTCCGAGAGATGATGACGCGCATGATCTCGTTCGTGCCTTCCAAAATCTGGTGCACCCGTAGGTCGCGCACCAGCTTCTCCACCCCGTAATCGGCCAGATACCCGTAGCCGCCGAAAATCTGCAGCGCGTCGTTGGCCACTTTCGAGCCGGTGTCGGTGGCAAACCGTTTGGCCATGGCGCAGGCGCGGGTGGCGTCCGGCGCTTTCGCGTCCAGCTTCGCGGCGGCGGAATAGAGCATCAGCCGTGCCGCCTCCAGCTCCGTCACCATGTCGGCCAGCTTGAACTGGATGGCCTGAAACTGGCCGATCTCCTTGCCAAACGCTTTACGTTCGGTGGAATAGGCCAAGCGCCTTGTCCACCGCCAGTTGCGCGCCGCCAACCGAGCAGGCCCCGATATTCAGCCGCCCCCCGTCCAGCCCGCTCATGGCGATGCGGAAGCCCTGCCCTTCCTCACCCAGACGGTTGGCGGCGGGAATGCGGCAGTCCTCGAAGATCACCTGCGCGGTGGGCTGAATGTGCCAGCCCATCTTCCGCTCCTGCGGCCCGAAGGACAGCCCTGGCGTGCCGTCCTCCACGATGAAGCATGTGACCCCGCGCGGCCCGTCGTCCGACGTGCGGGCCATCACGACATAGACATCATTGGTGCCCGCGCCGGAGATGAACTGCTTCGTCCCGTTGAGGATGTAATCATCGCCGTCGCGCACCGCCTTCGTCTTCAGCGCCGCTGCGTCCGACCCGCTACCGGGTTCGGTCAAGCAATATCCGGCGATCTTTTCCATCGATGTGAGCTGCGGCAACCAGTGCTGTCGCTGCTCTTCCGTGCCGTTGGCATCGATCATCCAGCTGGCCATGTTGTGGATGGAAATGTAGGCCGAAATGGTCGGGCAGCCCTGCGCCAGCGCCTCGAACACGACCAGCGAATCCAGCCTCGACAGGCCGGACCCACCGACGTCCTCGCGCACATACAAACCGCCCATGCCGAGCGCCGCGGTTTCGCGGACCACGTCCAGCGGCAGATGCCGTGCCTGATCCCATTTTACGGCAAACGGCTCGACCTTCTCGGCGGCGAAATCCGCCACCATATCGCGCATCGACCGCTGGTCCTGATCGAGCGAAAATGGCCGTTCGGCGAAGTTGAGTGCATCCATGTCGAGTCCTCCTGCCCCTAGCCTAGCAAGTCCGCAGCCGCCCTGTCGAACGCCGCTTTCACCATCCGTGCGGCATCGTCGATCGTCTCCCGCGTCCAGATCAAAGGCGGAGACAGGATCATCGTGTTGCCCACCGCCCGCATCATCATACCTTCGTCGATGACGTAATCGCGGATCAGAGACGTCGCGCCCATCTCGTCCGAAAAACGTTCGCGGGTGTCGGGGTTCCTGACCACTTCCATCGCTGCCAGCAGGCCGAACCCGCGCACCTCGCCCACGATCGGATGGCCGTCGAGCGCCTTCGACAGCGCCTCGGTCAGATACGGCCCCGTATCGTCGCGCACCCGCTCGATCAGCCCCTCCCTCTCGATGATGTCGATATTGGCCAGCGCCACGGCGCAGGCGACCGGATGCCCGGAATAGGTGTAGCCGTGGTAATATTCGCCGCCTTTCACCAGAACCTCCATCATCCGGTCCGACAGGATAACGGCGGACAGCGGCTGGTAGCCGGAGGTGATGCCCTTGGCGACGGTGATCGTATCCGGCTCGATGTTCATGCTTTCCGATGCGAACCACGCGCCGGTGCGGCCGAAGCCGGTGATGACCTCGTCCAGCATCAGCAGAATGTCGTATTCGCGGCAGATGCGCTGCACTTCCGGCCAATAGGTTTCCGGCGGTATCTTCACGCCGCCAGCGCCCTGTATCGGCTCACCCACGAACGCCGCGACATTTTCCGGTCCGGCTTCCAGAATGGCCTTCTCGATCTCACGAGCAGCACGGACACCGAAATCTTCCCGGCTTTCGCCCGGTTCTGCATTCTCGAAATCGTAGGGCGCCATCACATGCACGAAGCCGGGCAAGGCCGGGCCAAGCTGCCCGTGCATCGCCTCCATGCCGCCCATGGTGGTCGCGGCGATGGTGGAGCCGTGATAGGCGTTGTCGCGCGAGATGATGACGTGCTTTTCGGGCTTGCCCTGCAACGCCCAATAGTGGCGCACGGTGCGTATGGCCGTGTCGTTGCTCTCGCTGCCGGACGCGCCGAAGAACACCTGGTTCATATGGTCCGGCGCAAGTTGGGCGATGCGTTGGGCCAGCAAGGCGGCCGGCGCGTTCGTGGTCTTGAAGAACGTGTTGTAATACGGCAATTCGCACATCTGGTCGTAGGCGACCTTGGCGAGTTCCTCACGCCCATAGCCCGCATTGACGCACCACAGCCCCGCCATGCCGTCGAGGATCTTCTTGCCTTCGCTGTCTTCGATATAGCACCCGTCCGCACCGGTGATGACGCGGACGCCGTTGCCCCTCAATTCATCGCTGTCGGTGAAAGGGTGCACGTGATGGGCATTGTCGATCGTTTGAAGCTGTTCGGTCGTAAAATTTCTGTAGGCCATGGTCGTCTCCTTGTTGAATGGGGATTCAGATGGAGACGTTTGGCGGCGAATAGCCGACGCGGGCGCAAAGGCGCAGCAATGTGAGTTGGCGCGACGCGCGGCTTTGTGTGAAGACGAGAACCATGGCCCACGATACCACCAAACCCGCCCCGCACAAATCCTTCTCGAACGAGCAGATCGAAGCGACTTTGTTGGAACTGGTCAACGAGCGTGGGACCGGAAAGACGATCTGCCCGTCGGAAGTCTCGCGCCAACTTGCGGGGTCCGACGAGACGAAATGGCGGCTGTTGATGAAGCCGGTGCGAGCTGTCGCCGTGCGGTTGGCAAACGAGGATCGGGTTGTGATCCGCCGTAAGGGAAAGCCGATCGATCCCAACGATTTCAAGGGCATCTATCGTATCGGACCGCCGGATAAGCCGGAGGCTTAGCCCACGACCGCATATGCAAGATCGCGAATGTCAGCCGCACTCGCATCACGCGCCGTGGAATGCAGCATTGCGATGTTGGCCGGCTCCACCATCGCCTCGGCAAGCCTGTCGCCCGAAATACCGGCCCTTTCTTCCGGCAATAGATCAAGCGACTGGCCGCAGCGATCGGCTACGGTCTCGCACCAGTCCGCGATACCGGTCTCATCGTCTATCCCGAGCAAGCCAGCCACGGACGTGTACGCGTCACGGTTCACACCCATCGACCAGTCCAGTGTCTTCACCAGCGAGACCGACACTGCCCGCCCGTGGGGAATGGCGGCGAGCGAACCGAGCGCGTGCCCGATATTGTGCGCGATGGCGCAGCCGGTGTTGCTGATCGAAGCGCCCGCGAGCGCCGCGCCGTGCAGCATCGCCCCCCGCGCTTCGAGATCGTGCGGCTGGGTAACCGCCCGTTCGAGATTGGCGGCAACGAGGCCGATCGCTCGTTCTGCCTGCATATCGTTTTCGGCAAACCTGTACCGGTTGGTCCGCGATTCCACCGCGTGAACGAGCGCGTCGAGGCCGGTATAGAACGTCCAGAACGGTGGCAGGCTCGCCGTCAGTTCGGGGTCGAGAATGGCAATGTCCGCGCGCAGCGACGGTCCGTTGAACCAGTTCTTCACGCCGTCCGGGTCGGAGATGATGGAGGTCGCCGTGGTTTCCGCCCCCGTCCCCGCCGTCGTCGGAATGCAGATCAAGCCATGTTTGCGAAACGGCATCGGGCGCGCGGAAAGGCGGTAATCGGCACACGATCCGGGCGCGTCGATCAATGCTGCCGCCAGCTTGCCCACGTCCAGCGAAGCGCCGCCACCGGCTGCGACCACGCAATCCGCCTTAACATCCCGCGCCTGCGCGACCGCAGCATCGACGGCACTCTCTTTCGGGTCGCTTGTCAGACCGGAAAAAACCGTCACGGTATGCCCGGCTTCCTTTAGCGAGGCTTCCACCGGAGCCAGCACCTGCAGCGCCACCAGCGCCGGGTCGGCGATAAGCAGGACGCGGCAAGGGCCGCCCATCAGGTCGGCACATAGGCTACCGACCTGTGCGCTTGTTCCCGGTCCCGATACGAGTGCCGCCTGCCGACCGAGGGTAAATGGCTGCATGTCGTATCTCCATCACCGTCGCGTCCCATCGCAACGGCTCCTGTCTATCCAGTCGAGTGACACGACCACTATCGCAAATCGGACATCACTTTCCTCCCGGATGTCGCGTTGGCGACACTGCGATCCGTAATTCGGTTCCTATTCTTCTCAGGCACGCCAAACCGGCGTCGGAGGTATACCCGCCATGCCCGAAATGCCTATGGACGCCGCGCCGCTTGAGCGCATGGCCGCGCGCCGCCGGGGCCGTGGTGGCGGGCGTAGTGGCAACGCACGACGCGGCGGTGCTGCCATCAAGCAGATGCCATGGAACCCGCCGGTCAACATAGACCGCCCGACCGAGCCGGTGGACGAGGAAGGCGTGCAGGCCATCCACGATGCAGCAATGACGATCCTCGAGGAGATCGGCATCGTCATGCTGCATGACGAGGCCGTCGAGATACTCGTGCGCGAAGGTGCAACGGCGGACGGTCAGCTGGTCCGCATGGGCCGCGACATGGTGATGGAAAAGCTGGCGCTGGTGCCTGACAGTTTCACCATGACCCCGCGCAACCCCGAACGACAGATCACGATGGGTGGCCGCAACATCCTGTTCGGCAATGTATCGTCACCGCCGAACTGTTCCGACCTCGACAATGGCCGCCGCTCCGGCACCCGCGCCGACTACCAGAACTTTCTGCGCCTGACGCAGTATTTCAACTGCATCCACTTCGCAGGCGGCTATCCCGTCGAGCCGATGGATCTGCACCCCTCCACCCGCCATCTCGACTGCCTGTTCGACAAGCTGACGATGACCGACAAGGTGGTTCACGCCTATTCGCTGGGCGCGGAGCGTGTGGACGACGTGATGGAGATGGTCCGCATTGCGGGCGGGCTGACCCATGAGGAATTCGAGGCGACGCCGCGCATGTACACCAACATCAACTCCACCTCCCCGCTCAAGCACGACGAGCCGATGCTGGATGGCCTGATGCGGATGGCGCGGCGCGGCCAACCCTGCATCACGACGCCGTTCACACTGGCCGGTGCGATGGCCCCCGTGACCATTCCCGGCGCGGTGGCGCAATCGCTGGCCGAAGGGCTGATCGCCATCGTGCTGGCCCAGTGCGTGAAGCCCGGCATTCCGCAGGCCATCGGCACATTCACGTCGAATGTGGACATGAAAACCGGTGCCCCTGCCTTCGGCACACCGGACTATCTGCGCGCCACCCAGATCACCGGCCAGATGGCCCGCTTCTACGGCCTGCCGCTGCGCTCGTCGGGCGTGTGCGTGTCCAACGTGCCGGACGGTCAGGCGGTTTGGGAAACGATGCAATCGCTGTGGGCCGCCGTGCAGAGCGGCACCAACATGGTCTATCACGCCGCCGGCTGGCTGGAGGGCGGGCTGTGCGCCTCGTTCGAGAAATTCGTGATGGATTGCGAGGTGCTGCAACAGTTTCAAAGTTACATGCGACCCGTTGAAGTGACTCCGGAAACCCTCGGTCTCGATGCCATCCGCGAGGTCGGCCATGACGGTCATTTCTTCGGCATCCAGCACACGCAGGACCGCTACGAAAACGCCTTTTACGCGCCGTTCCTGTCGGACTGGTCGAACTACGAAAACTTTCGGGACAACGGCGCGGTCTGGACCGAGCGCCGCGCCAACACGCTCTACAAACAGATTATCGAAGACTACGAGGAACCACCGATGGACCCCGCCATCCGCGAGGAACTCGAAACCTTCGTCGCCCGCCGCAAGGCCGAAGGCGGCGCACCGACGGATTTTAGAGTGTCAGTTCAACCATCCCAGAATGTTGGCCAGAACCACCGAGCCGACCACCAGTCCGAAAAGCCCGAAGACGACCGTGAAGACCGCGGTGTAGATGTCCTTGTGGTCAGGCTTCAGGGACAGAACGGTCTCGACCTTCATCAAACGGTTGTCGAGGCCGTCGAGGCTCTTCTCCATGTGCTCGAACCGCTTGTCGACCTGCTCGAAGCGGGTCTCCATGCTGTTCTGCATCGTCTGAATCATCATTTTCAACGATTGGAACTGATCTTCGGACATGTCGACACTCCCGCAGGGTCAAGCTTGTGCGCGAAACATAGCGCGAACATACCAGCCGAACAAGGAACCGCCTTATGAAAACCTCAACCCAGGTCGCAGTCATCGGCGGCGGCGTCGTCGGCTGTTCCGTCCTTTACCACCTCACGAAAGCGGGCTGGACGGACGTCATGCTGCTGGAGCGGGACCGGCTCACCTGCGGGTCCACATGGCATGCGGCGGGCGGGTTTCACACGCTGAACGGCGACCCGAACGTGGCCAAGCTGCAGGCCTACACGGTCGGGCTGTATGAGGAACTGGAGAAGATTTCCGGCGAAAGCTGCGGGCTGCATCTGACCGGCGGGCTGGCGCTGGCGGACAGCGAGGACCGGCTCGACTGGCTGAAGATGAGCCATGCCCGCGGCCGCTATCTCGGCATGGACACGGAAATGATCTCCGTCGAACAGGCCCACGAGATGTTCCCGCTCATGGACCCGCAGCACTTCGTCGGTGCCATGTGGGACCCGGTCGAAGGCCATCTCGACCCCTACGGCACGACCAACGCCTACGCCAAATCCGCCCGCATCGGCGGCGCGACCATCGAGCAGTCCTGCAAGGTCGAGGCGCTGGACTGGGACCACGACGAAAGGCTGCTGGATCGTCTCCACCGACAAAGGGCAGATCGAGGCGGAACATGTCGTCAATGCCGGTGGCCTGTGGGCGCGCGAGGTTGGCCGCATGGTCGGGCTGGAACTGCCGGTACTCGCCATGGAGCACCATTATCTGCTGACCGAACAGATGCCCGAAGTCGTCGAATGGAACGAGAAGACCGGCAAGGAGATGATCCACGTCATCGACTTCAAGGGCGAGATCTACATGCGGCAGGAGCGTGACGGCATGCTGCTCGGCACCTACGAACAGGCGGCAACCCCATGGTCTCCGAAGGACACGCCCTGGGATTTCGCGCAGGAACTGCTGGAGCCGGACCTCGACCGCATTTCGCCGTCGCTGGAGATCGGGTTCAAGCATTTTCCGGCGATGGAAAAGGCCGGCATCCGCCGCATCGTCAACGGCCCCTTCACCTTCGCACCCGACGGCAACCCGTTGATCGGACCGGTGAAAGGCGTGCCGAACTTCTGGTCCGCCTGCGCCGTGATGGCCGGGTTCAGCCAAGGCGGCGGCGTCGGCCTCGCGCTGTCGGAATGGATGGTCAACGGCGACCCGGGCTACGATGTCTGGGGCATGGATGTCGCCCGCTACGGCCCGTGGGCCACGCGCGACTACACCAATGCGAAGGTGCGCGAAAACTATTCCCGCCGCTTCCGCATCCGCTACCCTAACGAGGAGCTGCCCGCCGCCCGCCCGCAGCAGACGACGCCGCTCTACGACCTCCACCTCGCCAACGGTGCGGTGATGGGCGATTCGTGGGGGCTGGAAACACCGCTCTGGTTCGCGCCGGAAGGCGTCGAGGCAAAGGACCATTTCTCCTTCAAACGCTCCAACGATTTCGAACACGTCGCAGCCGAAGTGCGAGAACTGCCGCACGAATGTCGGCGTGACCGACATTTCCAACTTTGCCAAATACGAAGTCACCGGCTCCGGTGCGCGCGCATGGCTCGGGCACATCATGACCAACTTCGTACCCCGCGAAGGAAGGCTGGCCCTGACCTCGATGACCAACGAGGCAGGCAAGATCATCGGCGACTTCACCATCGCCTGCGCGGGCGCGGAAGGCGACGGCGAGCGGTTCCAGATGTGGGGGTCGAGCCAGGCGCAGCTCTACCACATGCGCTGGTTCGAGCAGCATCTGCCGGACGATGGCTCGGTCACCATCCGCAATCATCGATCTTGGCCTCACGGGCCTGTCCATCGCCGGGCCGAACGCCACGAAGGTGCTGGCGAAACTGACCGACACGGACGTGTCGTCAGCGGCCTTCAAGTTCATGGACTACCGGGAGATGACGGTCGGGCGGGTGCCTGCGAAGGTCAACCGCATCTCCTATACCGGCGATCTGGGCTACGAGATCTGGGTACAGCCGGAATATCTGCGCCGCCTCTGGATGGCGATCATGGAGGCAGGCGAAGAGTTCGGCATCAAACCGTTCGGCATGCGGGCGCTGCTGTCCATGCGGCTGGAGAAGCATTTCGGTACGTGGTTCCGCGAGTTCCGTCCGATCTACACGCCGTTCGAGGCCGGGCTGGACCGGTTCGTATCGCGCAAGAAGAACGATTTCATCGGCCGCGACGGCGTCTTCGCCCATGCCGACAACCCACCCCTTACCCGCGTGTGCCTCGACGTCACCGGCGCGACGGATGCCGACTGCATCGGCGACGAACCGATCTGGCTCGGCGACGAGGTCATCGGCTGGGTCACCTCCGGCGGTTACGCTCACCACGTCAAACAGTCTTTGGCGCAGGGCTACATTCCGACCGAGCGGCTGGACGAGGCGCGTGCGCAGGGTTTGAAGATCGAGATCATCGGCGACATGTGCGAAGCACAAATTCAGGACGAACCGCCGTTCGACCCGGCCGGAGAGCGCATGCGGGCCTGAAGGCTCAACCTATGCAGCCCGCATCATGTCCGCGCATTTCTCCCCGATCATGATGGTCGGCGCATTCGTGTTGCCGCCGATCAGCCGGGGCATCACGCTGGCATCGGCAATGCGCAATCCGCTGACACCGTTCACGCGCAATTCCGGGTCCACCACGGCATCGGCATCGCTTCCCATCCGGCAGGTGCCGACGGGGTGATAGACCGTATCGGCCCGGTCGCGGATCAGCTTCTCGATGGCCCGCATCGTCGGTGACGCCTTCCGAATGCATCTCCTTCGCCCGCCACGGTGCCAGCGGTTCGGCCTCCAGTATCTGGCGCATCTTGCGGAAGCCCGCGATCAGCAGATCGACGTCTTCCCGCTCCGACAGGAACCCCATGTCGATGACCGGCTTGTCGCCCATCGTCGGCCCGCCCAAACGCACGGTGCCCCGCGATTTCGGGCGCAAGACGCAGACGTGGCAGGAAAAGCCGTGGCCCAGCACGAGCTTGCGCATGTGGTCGTCCACGATGCCCACCACGAAATGCAGTTGCAGGTCGGGCCGCTCGATATCGGGCGTCGATTTGAGGAACGCGCCACCTTCCGCAAAGGGCGTCGTCAGCCTTCCGTCCCGGCTCTTGCGCCATTGCCGAATGCCGCTGAGCAGATCCCGGGTGCCGGCCAGCGAAAGCCCGAACACGTCCTTCCGGTCGGATTTGTAGGCGGTGATGTAGTCGATATGGTCCTGCAGGTTGGAGCCGACTTCCGCCCGGTCCGCCACGACGTCGATGCCGTGGTCCCGCAAATGCCCCGCCGGTCCGATGCCGGACGCCATGAGCAGTTGCGGCGTGTTGAAAGCACCCAGCGCCAGCACGATTTCGCGACGCGCCTTCAGCGTTTTCTTGCCGCCCTTCCCCTTCACGACCACACCCGTCGCACGCCCGTTCTCCAGCACCAGTCGGTAAGCCTTGGTATGGGTCCGCACATGCAGGTTCGGGCGGTCGAGATTGGCATGGATATAGGCCGCAGCGGCACTGCACCGCTCACCGTCGCGCTGGGTGACCTGGTACAGACCGATGCCCTCCTGCGTCTCACCGTTGAAGTCGTCGTTGACCGGCACCTGCACCTGCCGTCCGGCTTCGATGAAAGCGTGGCTGATCGCGTGGGGTGAACGCTGGTCACACACCCCCAGCGGGCCGCTGCCGGAATGCAGGTCGCTGTCGCCCCGCGTGTTGCCCTCGGCCTTCTTGAAATAGGGCAGCACGTCGTCGAACCCCCAACCCGGACAGCCCAGATCGCGCCATTCGTCGTAGTCCTTCGCATGGCCGCGCACATACAGCATGGCGTTGATGGCGCTCGAGCCGCCCAGCGTTCGTCCCCGGGGTTGATAGCCCCTGCGCCCGTTCAGCCCGGGTTGCGGCACTGTCTTGTAGGCATAGTTCCCGATGGGGGTGGGCATGATCGCAGCGACCGCCGAAGGCATGCGGTACAGAACGCCGGTGCCGTCATTGCCCGCTTCGATAAGGCAGACGCTGACATTCGGGTCTTCGCTCAACCGGCTCGCAACGGTGCACCCGCCGGAACCGCCACCGACGACGATATAATCGTATTCGTTCATAATAGTCCTCCCGCCGTCATTGTTCGGCAGGTGGGACGCAACGTCAACCGAGGGCGGCAAGTGCCCCGGTCAGATCACCGTAGCCGGTGTAACGCCGTTCATACGCCAACCCCAGCACGGCAGCGCCTGCCCGCGCTTTCTGGTCAAGCTCCGCATCCTCCGTCTGCGCCAGATACAGCGCCCGGGTGTAATTGCCGAAATACATCTCGCGCAATTCCGGGTGCCGGTCGAGGCCGAGAGGTTCGACGAGGAAGGTCTCGAAGTGGCGCGCGAGAAAGTCCGTGATGAAGAACGTCGTCAGCCAGTCGTCACCAGCCTGCTCGAACGCCGCGTTGCCGGTGTAGAACGAAAAGCAATGCGGCCCGGCGATCCGTTCCACGCCATGCCGTTCGCAGACCGCATCGAGATGGCCGCCCGTACCGCAATCGGCGTAGGCCACGAAGATGTGTGCGAAACCTTCGGCGCGGGCTTGCACGATTGCCGCCTCGACGCCGGGTGCAATGTGTTCGGGATGGTGGTGCCACTGGGCCGGCAGACACTTCAGGTCGACATGGCGCAAACCCAGTTGCTTGCAGACTGCGATGATTTCCCGCGCGATCATCCCGCAGCCGATGACGCGCACGCTGTGCGCGGGGGAACCACCCGGCAGGTGGCGTGGTTTAGCGGGAACATCGCAGTCAACCGAACCGGAGATCTTCCCCATGACCAAACTTGCCCTCGCCATCGCCCTTGCCGCGTCGACCCTCACCATATCCGGTTGTGCCAACACGATCCGCGGCGCCGGTCAGGATGCGTCCAGCACCGTCAACGCAACGCAGAGCGCAGTCAGCAGCACCGGCCGAGCGATCGTCGACTAATGGACCGACCACCGGCGGGCAGGGTCAGGCCCCTGCCCGCTGGTTGTGCTTGCGTGCCATGTAGTCCTTGGCCGTTTCCACCGCCACGGCAGCGTCCCGGCAATAGGCATCGGCACCGATAGCCGCTCCGAATTCTTCGTTGAGTGGCGCACCGCCCACCAGCACCGTGATATCGTCGCGAATGCCTTTCTCGACCATCGTGTCGATGACGACCTTCATATACGGCATCGTCGTCGTCAGCAGCGCTGACATGCCCAGAATGTCCGGCTCGTGCTCGTCGATGGCCTCCAGATAGTTCTCGACCGGGTTATTGATGCCCAGGTCGATGACGTCGAAGCCCGCCCCTTCCATCATCATGCCGACCAGGTTCTTGCCGATGTCGTGAATGTCGCCCTTCACGGTGCCGATGACCATCTTGCCCTGCTTGGGCGCGCCGGTCGCGGCCAGCAGACGGGCGCAGGATCGTCATGCCGGACTTCATGGCGTTGGCCGACAACAGCACTTCCGGCACGAACAGAATGCCATCGCGAAAGTCCTCGCCGACGATCCGCATGCCTTCCACCAGCGCTTCCGTCAGCACCTTGTAGGGTGCCCAGTCGCGGGAAAGCAGGATTTGCGTGCCCTCGGTAATTTCTTCCTTCAGCCCGTCGTAAAGGTCATCGTGCATCTGCAGCACGAGGTCTTCGTCGGACAGTTCCGAAAGGACGATCTCTTCTTCGTCGGACATGCTCTGTTTCCATCCCTGCAACTGATTTAGACTAGTAGCGGAAATCGCGATAAATCATAACGCAAAACGACCTCGCGCAAGACGTTTGCGACGCATTCGTCCGCCATCGGCCTTGAAGTGGTACGCCTTTGCAAACCCGGTGTCTCGACTGCGACGTCGCGCGACGCGGCAAGGCCGTTTGCAATATGGCCGAACCCACAGATTGATCGCGTCGAAGCGCGACGCCACGGATACACGATGAACGAGATCAATCCCGACGATATCGGCACGGAAGCCCACACGGATTTGCGTGAGGATGTTGTCGCCGAAGTTCGCACGGCGCGGCGTGGCCGCGGCGGCACGGGCGGGGCGGCCGCCCGTAGGGCAGCGCGCACATCGGGCACGGTGGAATCCCTTCCCTACATCCAGCGCAAGATCGGCAATTTCGACATTCTTCACGACGAGGCGATGGATATCATCGAGGCCAATGCCGACACGGTGATGGAAGAGATCGGCATCGATTTCCGCGACGACGCCGAGGCCTTGCAGATGTGGCGCGATGCCGGTGCCGACGTTCAGGGCGAGCGGGTGCATTTGCCGAAGGGTCTGTGCCGCGAACTGATGAAGACAGCCCCGGCGTCCTTCACCCAGCACGCGCGCAACCCGGAACGATCGGTGGAGATCGGCGGCAGGAACCTCGTCTTCGCACCCGTCTACGGCCCGCCCTTCGTGCGCGACCTCGACGGCGAGCGCCGCTACGCGACGATGGAAGACTTCCGCAATTTCGTGAAGATGGCCTACATGGCGCCCGCAATGCACCATTCGGGCGGCACGGTGGTGGAGCCTACCGATGTGGCGGTCAACAAACGCCACCTGGACATGCTGCACGCCCACATGACGCTGTCCGACAAGCCGTTCATGGGCTCCGTCACCGCGCCGGAACGGGCCGAAGACACGGTGGCGATGGCGAAGATTCTGTTCGGCGACGATTTCGTCGACAACAACTGCGTCGTCACGTCCCTCATCAACATCAACTCGCCCATGGTGGTCGACGACACGATGGGCGGGGCGCTGAAGGTCTATGCCCGCGCCGGTCAGGCCACGATCATCTCGCCCTTCATCGTCGGCGGTGCCATGTCGCCGGTCACGGTGGCGGGTACGCTGACGCAGGTGCTGGCCGAAGCGCAGGCGGCCATCGCCTTCGCCCAGCTGTGCCGCCCCGGTGCGCCGGTCATCATGGGCACGTTTGCGACATCGATCTCCATGCAGTCCGGTGCGCCCGCGTTCGGCACGCCGGAACCGGCGCAGGTGCTCTACGGAGCAGCCCAGTTCGCGCGCCGCTACAACCTGCCATTCCGCTCCGGCGGCTCGCTTACCGGCTCCAAACTGCCGGACGCACAGGCGGCCTACGAATCCGCCAACACGCTGCAACCGACCTTGCTCGGCGGGGTCAATTTCGCGCTTCATTCCGCCGGTTGGCTGGAGGGCGGGCTGGTCTCCTCCTACGAAAAATTCGTGATGGACTGCGACCAGCTGGCAGCGGCGCAGAAGATGTCGCAAGGGGTCGACGTGTCCGAGCATGGTCAGGCGATGGACGCCATCCGCCAGGTCGGCCCCGGTAGTCACTATCTCGGTTGCGACCACACCCAGGCCAACTTTCAGACAGCCTTCTTCCGTTCCACCATCGCCGACAACAATTCCTTCGAGCAATGGGACGTGGAAGGCGGCAAGTCCGCGCCCCAACGGGCGAACGAACAGGCCCGCAAGTGGATTGCGGACCACGTCGCACCGGATATGGACCCCGGCATTCGCGATGCGCTCGACGCCTATGTAGCTCGAAAAAAAGAGTCGATGCCCGACGCCTTCACCTGAAAGCGCGAGGTCAGGGCACCACAGGCACCGGAAGTCACCAGCCGCAAAACAATGGCCGACACCATCCTCGGTGAGGTCTGGAAAGCCCCTGTTCGGGATTGAGGACGATCAGGCGCGGCTGCGTCTTGCCCGCCGGGCGGACCGGGTTTCGCCACCGGCTTCGCTTTCCGAAATCGGGTTCACCAGTTCGCCCGTTCCTGCGACGATCTGTTCGCGGCGTCGGCACCGGGCCTGCCACGTGTTCGTCGATGGCCTTGCGCATGGCTGCCAGATGCTCGTTGCTGGTGCCACAGCACCCGCCGATGATCGTGGCCCCCTCGTCGATTGCCAGATGCACGTATTGGCGCATCAGATCGGGTGTTCCGGTATAGATCACCTTGTCGCCACTCACCCTCGGCACGCCGCAATTCGCCTTGGCGACGATGGCGATCTCAGATCCGCCATTCCCATCGCGCATGTCGAGCACGGAATAAAGCAGATCCGTCGCGCCGACCCCGCAATTCGCGCCCACGGCGAGCGGCGGCGGGTCCATCGCCGCGCCGATACCGAGCACATCCTTCGGCGTCAGTCCCATCATGGTACGTCCGGCCGTGTCGAAGCTGGCGGTGAAGACGTATGGCAAACCGACCTGCCGCGCGGCTTCGCTAGCAGCCTCGATCTCCTCGCGAGCCGACATGGTCTCGATCCACAGCACGTCGGCCCCGCCGGCCTTCAACCCTTCCATCTGTTCGCGGAAGGAGGCAACGGCATCGTCGTGGGTAAGCGCACCGAGCGGCTCGAACAATTCCCCCGTCGGCCCGACTGAACCGGCGATGATGACGACGCGGTCGACTTCGTCGGCAACCGAATGGGCGATTCTCGCAGCCTTCTCGGAAAGCTCCGCAGCACGATCCTGCGCATCATGCAGTTTCAGGCGGTGGCGGTTGCAGCCGAACGTGTTCGTCAGAATGATGTCCGAGCCGGCCTCGACGAAACCGCGATGCAGCTGCGCGATCCGATCGGGATGCTCCTCGTTCCACAGTTCCGGCGCGTCGCCCGATACCAGCCCCATGTTGAACAGGTTGGTCCCCGTCGCACCGTCGGCCAGCAAAACGCCCTTCTCTTTCAGCAGGCTAGCAAGTCGGTCGCTCATCGTCATCTCACTCGGTCGAATATATAAGGTAATCTTTATGTGATACGCTCCGGAAACTCAACCGAATGCCGAATCAGCGGCACGAATTTGTCGCCTCGTTATAAAGAGCGACTGTCACACTTGTGCCACATACGGCGATATGCGACTATTCGCCTTGTTATTCCGGTCGCTTGAGGGAGCCGTACCGGGGCGGTGCAGATCGCGTCTTCGAACGTCGTTCGAAGACTGCGACACATCGCAAAAGGGCTGCGCGGGTCGGGAGGACAACCGCGCAGCCCTTTTTACGTTATGAGCGGTCTGTTTCAGACGCTTTCGAAAGGCGCCTACGACGGCGCTCGACAAATGTCGCCTTTGCACCCGTGCGGGTCGCCAAGGTACGGCCTTGCCGCAGGTGAGCATGGGCGCAAATTGAACGGCACCACTGGGAGGACCGACACGATGGCCAAGCTACAGATCGTCTATTGGCGCGATATTCCGGCCCAGGTTCTGGTCAAGGCAGGACGTCGCAATCAGGCCAAGCGCGAACTGTCGTTGCGTTTCACCGAAGCCATCGACATGGCGGCCATGCGCACCGGCGCTGCGGATACGGACGACTATCTTGCCGAATGGCGACGTGGTGACCCGACGGATGTAGGCGACGACCTCGAAGCCGAAGCCGACAGGGCCATGGCGCAAATCGAACTGGATTACGACAAGGCACGCCTTGTTGCGTTGGTGAAGAACGGGGGGAACGAAGCATGACGAACGCCATATCGGTGCGTCCATCGAGGTCAGCGCCAAACATGTGCACGACGGCAAGCTCGACAGGACCATGCTGCCGACCGGCACCCGCGTCTACATCACCGATGTCGGTGTCGATCCGGTGGCAGACCTCATCGCCGCAGCCGCTTCCGTGCGCGGCATGGGCTATGCGCCCGTCCCTCATATTCCCGCCCGCCGCATAGAAAGCGAAGCCGCGCTCGACGCCCGCATCGGCGGCCTGGTATCGGAAGGTGGCGTCGACGACATTCTCGTCATCGCCGGTGAAGCCCCGTCGCAGATGGGGCCGTATTCGCAGTCGCTCGATATCCTCCGCACCGGCATTGCGGACCGGCGGGGCATCAAGCACGTCGGCATCGGTGGGCACCCGGAGGGTAACCCGGCCTACCAGAAGCGCGATCTCGACGACGTGCTGCTTGAAAAGCTCGCTTATGCCAACGAATCGGACGCGGCGTTCCGCATCGTCACCCAGTTCGGTTTCGACGGCCCGCTGTTCGTGCGCTGGGCGGAGGGGTTGAAGGCCGCGGGCGTCGATCTACCCGTCCATCTGGGCGTCGCCGGCCCGGCGAAGATCATGACCCTGCTGAAATACGCGGCCATGTGCGGCGTCGGCAATTCGCTGAACTTCCTGAAGAAACGCGGCAGTGCCATTACCGCGCTGGCCACGAAGCACTCCCCCGAAGAGGTCGTCGGCCCTATCGAGGCGGCGTGGCGTGACGGCTCGACCAACATCGAACAGCTTCATGTCTTCCCGTTCGGCGGCCTGCAAGCCTCGGCGGACTGGTTGCACGAGCGCGGCAGCTACGGAGCGCAACAATCCGCCCAGGCTGGCTTCGGCGTAACGGGCTTCAGCCGACAAGCCGAAGATCGGTGGCAGCGGATTGCCCGTTAAAGCTGGCCTGAAAGGCACGGATCGCGTCGGCGGTCAGGTCGACCCGGTTCATGCTGTAGACATGGATGGCGTCGACCCCGTTGGCGGCCAGATCGCGCACCTGCGTTTCGACCACGTCCCGCGCCACGTCGCTGCGTTTCGCCTTGTCGTCTCCCGCTTCGGAAAACCGGTCGCGCAGCCAATCCGGAACACCGGCCCCGCATTTTCTCGCAAAAGAAGCGATCTTGTCGAAATTGCCGATGGGCATGATGCCAGGCACCAGCGGCAGGCGAATGCCCGCCTTGTCCGCATCGTCCCGGAAGCGGTAGAAATCAGCATTGTCGAAGAAGAACTGCGTGATGGCCCGCGCCGCGCCTGCCTCTTGCTTGGCGCGCAGAACGTCAAGATCGGCGCTGTCGCTTTCTGCGAGCGGGTGAACCTCGGGATAGGCGGAGACGGAAACCTCCCAGCCCTTGCGCCTGCGTAGCGTGCGCAAGGCAGCGGCCACGGACGCGAAACCGGCCAGACCGCTGCGCCCCGGCGCAGGGTCACCGCGTAGCAGCACGAGGTGGCGAATACCGGCGTTCCACAGCTTGTCCGTAAAGGCGAAGACGTCTTCGGAGGACGTGAAATGGGAAAGGGTCAGATGACTGGCCGTCGGCACGTCGGTCAGTTCCGCAAGGCGGGTCGACCATTCGAACGAACCGTCTGTCGCGGTGCCACCGGCACCGAACGTGACGGTCTGGAAGTCCGGTTCGAAACGCCGCAGTGCGTGGGCACCGGTCATCAACGCCCGCTCGGCAACCAGCCCGCTGGCTGGAAAATACTCGATCGAGATTTCAGCCTTGCCGTCGCGTTTCTGAACTGCGGTCATGTCATGAACCCTCGATTGAACCTGCTCGCACCATAAGATAAGGAAAACCAAACCGTCAATATGGACATAACAATATCCTTATGTCTTTATCGCGGCAGGAACCGGATGCGGCTTCCCCATGTCGTATTTGGCATGGACACAGCCCCGGGTGACCCCGAAAGTCTTCTCGACACCCAGCTTTCGCATACCGTGAAAGCCTGAACGCCATACGCGAACCCAGGAATACAACCCAGTGACACGCACCATCGTTGCCTCCCAATCCCGCGAAGTCGTCATCGGTTTCGACGAAAAGTTCTGCGTCATCGGTGAGCGCATCAATCCGACCGGCCGCAAGAAATTGGCAGCTGAAATGCAGGCCGGTAATTTCGAGACCGTGAAATCCGACGCCCTCGCCCAGGTCGCAGCCGGTGCCACGATGCTGGACGTGAATGCCGGTGTCACATCGGTGGACCCGAACGCAACGGAGCCGGCCCTGCTCGTTCAGACGCTGGAAATGGTGCAGGAACTGGTCGACGTACCGCTTTCCATCGACTCCTCTGTCACCGCCGCCATCGAGGCCGGATTGAAGGTCGCCAAGGGCCGCCCGCTGGTCAATTCGGTCACCGGCGAGATGGAGAAACTGGAAGCGATCCTGCCGCTCATCAAGAAATACGACGTGCCGGTCGTCGCCATCTCCAACGACGAGACCGGCATTTCCGAAGACCCGGACGTGCGGTTCGCGGTTGCAAAGAAAATCGTCGAACATGCTGCCGACTACGGCATTCCGGCCCACGATATCGTGGTCGACCCCCTCGTCATGCCCATCGGTGCCATGGGAACGGCGGGTAAGCAGGTGTTCGCCCTGGTCCGTCGCTTGCGCGAGGAACTCGGCGTCAACACGACCTGCGGCCTGTCCAACATCTCCTTCGGCCTGCCCCATCGCCACGGTATCAATGCAGCGTTCATTCCCATGTGCATCGCGTCCGGCATGACCAGCGCGATCATGAACCCCTGCCGCCCGCAGGAAATGGAAATGGTGCACGCCGCCAACACGCTCGCAGGTAACGACGCCGATTGCGGCGAGTGGATCCGCAACTACAAAGGCCACGTCGCCGCCGCACCGGGTGAAGCGCAGGCTGCCCCCACCGCATCGCCCGCCGGCCGTTCCGGCGGCAGGCGCGGCGGTCGTGCGGCGCGCACGGGCGGTTGATGAGCGTCGAGCATGACCGACCCACTCGTCGTCTTCACGCCGTCCGGTAAGCGCGGCCACTTTCCTGTCGGCACGCCCGTTCTCGATGCAGCGCGTGAACTGGGCGTCTACGTGGAATCCGTCTGCGGCGGACGGGGCATTTGCGGGCGCTGTCAGGTGGAGCCGATGGTCGGCTCCTTCGCCAAGCACAAGATCGAAAGCCGGGCGGAAAACGTCTCCGACTGGTCCGCGAAAGAGGTTCGCTATACCGACAAGCGCGGCAAGTTGGGGGATGGACGCAGGCTTTCCTGTTCGACCACCATTCAGGGACCGCTCGTCGTCGACATTCCTGCCGACGCGGCGGTTCACCAACAGACGATCCGCAAGGCGGCAAGCCAGCGGGACATCCACCGCAACCCGGCGATAAAGCTTTGCTACGTCGAGGTCGAAGAGCCAGACATGCACAAGCCTCTCGGCGATCTCGACCGGCTCAAGGCCGCGCTCGAGGCCGAGTGGGGTTACGAGGACATTCTCGTTGCCCAGCACATCCTGCCGCAGGTTCAGAAAACGTTGCGCAAGGGTGGCTGGGCGGTCACCGCCGCGATCCATCAGGACATGGAATCCTCTCGCCCCACCCTGATTGCGCTCTATCCCGGTCTGAAGAACGAGGCGTACGGCATTGCCTGCGATATCGGGTCCACGACCATCGCCATGCACCTGTCGTCGCTGCTTTCGGGCGTGACGGTGGCGTCGGCCGGCATGTCGAACCCGCAGATCCGGTTTGGCGAAGACCTGATGAGCCGCGTTTCCTACGTGATGATGAACCCGGATGGCGGACAGGAAAGACTGACCAAAGCCGTCCGTGAAGCGGTCAACGATCTTATCGGACAGGTCTGCGAACAGGCGCAGGTCGAACGCGCGGATATTCTCGATAGCGTGTTCGTCGGCAACCCCATCATGCACCACCTGTTCCTCGGCATCGACCCGACCGAACTGGGTGGTGCCCCCTTTGCACTGGCCGTTTCCGGCGCGGTGCACACGTGGTCGAGCGAACTCGAACTCGACATGAACGAAGGCACTCGCGTCTACATGCTGCCGTGCATCGCGGGCCATGTGGGTGCCGATGCCGCAGCTGCCACGCTGTGCGAAGCGCCCAACGAAAGCGACGGCATGGCGCTACTCGTCGACGTGGGCACCAACGCGGAAATCGTGCTGGGCAACCGGGAACGCACCGTTGCCGCCTCCTCCCCCACCGGTCCGGCGTTCGAGGGCGCGGAGATTTCCTGCGGCCAGCGCGCAGCACCGGGTGCCATCGAGCGGGTGCGCATCGACAAGGATACGCTGGAACCGCGTATCCGCGTCATCGGCGCGGAGATGTGGTCGGACGAACCGGGATTTGCCGAAGCGGTCAAGGATATCGGCGTGACCGGCATCTGTGGCTCCGGCATCGTGGAAGTGATGGCGGAGATGTTCCTCGCGGGCATCATCGACGAGGATGGCGTGGTGGACGGTGACAAGGCCGCGCTCAACCCCAGGGTCCACGAAAGCGGGCGCACCTTCGCCTACCGCCTGTGGCACGGCGAAGGCCAGCCGGATATCGTGGTGGCGCAGACGGACGTGCGCGCCATTCAGCTTGCCAAGGCCGCGCTGTATGCAGGCGTTCGCCTGCTGATGGACAAGCAGGGTGTGGACCGCCTCGACACGATCAGTCTCGCCGGTGCCTTCGGCACGTTCATCGACCCGAAATATGCGCTCGTGCTCGGTCTCGTGCCCGATTGCGAAATCGCCAATGTCCGCGCCGTTGGAAACGCGGCGGGCACCGGCGCGCAGATGGCGCTTCTCAACCGCGCCCACAGGCGGGAGATCGAGCATACGGTCACCAGAATCGAGAAGATCGAGACTGCGCTGGAGCCGAAGTTTCAGGACCATTTCGTCGCCGCCATGGCGTTTCCCAACAAGGTCGAACCGTTCCCGCGTCTTGAAGCGGAAGTTGCCCTTCCGGCGCGACGCGAAGGTGCCAGCACGGACACCCAACCACGCCGCAGGGGTGGGCGACGAAGGGCATAGTCTTTGCCGATTGCGACACTCCGTACCGGGTGGTAAGCTGCGACAGCCGTGGCGCCATCTGGGGAGGGTGCGTTGCAGATATCCAAGACCACCAAACCCCACGGGATGGGTAGCAGAACCGCGTTCGGCACCGACAGCATACGTGTGGTTCCAGACCGCTCCCGCGAAGCGCGCAGCTTCGTTTTCTACATGGTGCCGGACTTCTCGATGATCGCATTTGCGACAGCGATCGAAGCCCTTCGGCTGGCCAACAGGATGCTGACCTATAACAGCTATTCCTGGCGGCTGGCTTCGATGGATGGCCAGCCCGTGCGCGCGTCGAACGGTGTGGAGGTCTCGGTCAGCACCAATCTGGAAGAGGAACGCCGCCTTCTGTCCGGCCCCGATCGGCCATCGATGGTGTTCATCTGTTCCGGGGTGAATGTCGAGAAGCACGACAACAAGATCATTCAGGGCTGGATACGCGAAGAGCACAAGCGTGGTGTCGCCATCGGCGGCCTGTGCACGGGCGCGCACATTCTCGCATCCGCAGGGCTGTTGTCGGGGAGGCGGTGCGCCATTCACTGGGAAAACCTGCCCGGCTTCCAGGAGCGCTTCCCCAAGGCAGAGGTCTATGCCGACCTCTTCGAGACCGACGGCAACGTCTATACCTGCGCCGGGGGCACCGCCGCGCTGGACATGATGCTCTCCCTCATTGCCGAGGACCACGACGAGACGCTGGTCAATTCCATCTGCGAACAGGCGCTGACCGACCGGGTGCGCGGGCCGCACGACCGGCAGCGCCTTCCGCTGCGCGCGCGTCTGGGGGTGCAGAATACCCGCATTCTCAGCATCATCGAGATGATGGAAGCCAACCTGTCCGAGCCCCTGACGCTCATCGATGTTGCGGCCTTTGCAGGCCTGTCCCGCAGGCAGATCGAGCGGCTTTTCCGGGAACATATGGGTCGTTCGCCCGCCCGCTACTATCTCGACATACGTCTCGACCGGTCCCGGCATCTGCTGCTGCAGTCCAACCTGCCGGTGGTCGAGGTGGCGATTGCATGCGGCTTCGTATCGGCCTCGCATTTTTCCAAATGCTACCGCGAATTGTACGGGCGCTCCCCGTTGCAGGAACGGGCGGAGCGGGTGCTGAACGAAGCGGCCTGAACGCGCAGTCCTTGGGCCACTGAAAGTCGGACGTCCTCGCCACAAGGCACACGCATGGTCGCGGGCATATATGTGCACCGTGCCTCACCTCGCCCGAGCGTCGGCTGCCAGTTCGAACGGCTGGACAGTTCGCCCGCTTCCGAATGGAACCCCTATGCAGATCGTTCTCATCGACGACGACCCGGTCGATCGCATGCTGCTGGAGCGGGCTCTGCGCGGGGTGGCGTCGACCATCACGATCACCACGTTCGGCGACGGACACTCCGCCCTGCAGGCCATGCGCGCATCGACCCCGTCCGTTGTGCTGGTGGACATGAACATGCCCGGCATGGATGGGTTAGAGTTCGTCGAGACCGTGCGCGCCGACCCGAAACTGTCCACCCTTCCCGTCGTCTTCATTTCCGGCTCGCACCTGCGCGAAGACATGATGCGATTGAAGGAACGGGGCGCAAACGCCTATTTTCCCAAACCGGACACCATCACCGGCTACAAGCTGCTGGCCGAAACCCTTCGGCGCGAATGGGTGAAGGCCTACGCCTAGGGTCTGGACCTATTAATCTGACCGGTATGGTTGGGGCCAATTTTTGCTGTGGCGAGGAGCCTGAGCGCAGGAAACCTCCCGGTTTTCAAGCTCGGGCGACGACGTCCACAGCGTAAATTGGCCCAATCCGAAGGACGGTTGATATTGACGGCGCATTTCCGCGTCAAAGTCTTCAACCGGGCCTTGGGCCCGCTTTTCAGACTTTTCCTGAAACTGCTTGCAATATCAAACGCCATAGCGGCCAGATTAACAGGTCCAGACCCTAGGTCAGCCGTCCGCCCGCAGCCTGTCGTTGGCCGCGTCGAACGGCGATTCCGGCACCACGGTCGCGCTGTAGCGTTTGCCGAGAATACGAATTTCCATCTCGGTTCCTTCCGCGCGGTAGGGTGGGCGCACCATGGCGAGTGCGATGGACTTGCCGGTCCGGTAGCCGTAGCCGCCGTGGGTCGCCCGGCCGATCAGGTCGTCGCCCGAATAGATCGCCTCCGACCCACGCGCGTCCGTGTCGTCGATGCCGTGGACCTCCAGCGTCACGAACGCCCAGTCGTCGCCCTTTTCGTGACGAGCGAGCAGCGCATCGCGCCCGTAAAACTCTTTGGCCGGCTTGATGAACCGGTCGAGGCCGGACTCGTAGGCGGAATATTCGATGGACAGTTCGCGCGGAATCAGCCGGTAGCTTTTCTCGATCGCCATCGCCGTCATCGCCCGAATGCCGAACGGCTTGATGCCGAACTCCGCGCCCGCTTCCATCAGCATGTCCCAGATCGCATTCTGCTGTTCGATCGGGTGGTGCAATTCCCAGCCCAGCTCGCCGACGAAGTTGACGCGCAACGCATGGGCCGTCGCCGTGCCGACGCTGATCGTCTTGCCGGAAAGCCACGGGAAATCGGCGTTGCCGAGTTTCGTGCGCGTCAGCTTTGCCAGCACGTCGCGGGAACGCGGGCCGGCCAGCACGAGCACGCCGTAGCGTTCGGTAACCGGGTTCAGCGTCACCGAACCGTCGGTCGGCAGATGGCGGAACAGCACGTCATGGTCGTGGGCCTCGAAGGCACCAGCGGAGACCAGATAGAAGGCGTCCGGCTTGTATTCGTAGATCGTGAACTCGCTGCGCACCCCGCCGTGCTTCGTCAGCACATGGGCCAGCGCGACACGGCCACGCTTTTTCGGCACCGAATTGGCCATGATCGAGTCGAGCCATTCCCGCGCGCCGGGGCCGCTGACCTGCATCTTGGCGAAGGCCGACATGTCGAGCAGCCCGACGCCCTCGGTCACCGCCTTCACCTCGTTGCCCACATGCTCGAAATAGTTGGACCGGCGAAACGACCATTGCTCCCGCACCCGGCCCGTATGGTCGGCGGGCGCATGGTTTTCCTGCACGATGAGGTCCGCCCCATCCACGGGTCCGACGGTGCGTTTCTCTTCCGGCAACTCGTAGCCTTCCGGCGCATACCAGTTGGCACGCTCCCAGCCGTAGACACCGCCGAACACGCCCCCCAAGTCTTTCTGGCGACCGTAGGACGGCGTCGTTTTCAACGGGCGCGCGGCGCTGCGTTCCTCGTCCGGGTAGTGCAGCGTGAAGACGTTGGCGTAGGCTTCCTCGTTCTTCTCGATCAGGTAGCCCTCGGTCGCGTAGGGGCCGAACCGGCGGGGGTCGACACCCATCATGTCGATGGTCGGCTCCCCGTCCACGATCCATTCCGCGATCTGCCACCCCGCCCCACCGGCAGCGGTGATGCCGAAGGAATGGCCTTCGTTGAGCCAGAACCCCTTCCTGCCCGGAGCCGGACCGATGATGGGCGAGCCGTCCGGCGTGTAGCAGATGGCGCCGTTATAGACCTTCTTGATACCCGCCTCGCCGAAATACGGCACCCGCTCCACGGCGGTCTCGATGTGTCGCTCTATGCGGTCGAGGTCTTCCTGAAACAGCTCGTATTCGCTGTCGCTCGACGGCCCGTCCACGTAACAGACCGGCGCGCCGTGTTCGTAGGGGCCGAGGATGAGACCGTGGGCCTCCTCGCGCATATACCATGCGCTGTCGCTCTCGCGCAGTACGCACAATTCCGGCCCGCCCTCGTCGCGGAACTTCTTGATCTCGGGATGAGCCTCCGTGACGATATACTGGTGTTCGACAGGAATGACCGGCACGTCCAGCCCGACCATGCGCCCCGTCTGGCGCGCGAAATTGCCGGAGCACGAGATGACGTGTTCGCAGTGGATGTCGCCCTGATCGGTGCGGACGATCCATGTATCGTCGTCCTGCTGTTCGATGGCGGTCACCGCCGTGTTGCGGTGGATGCGGGCGCCCATGTCCCGGGCACCTTTCGCGAGTGCCTGCGTCAGATCGGCAGGCTGGATATAACCGTCATCGGGATGCTCGATCGCGCCCAGCAGCCCGTCCGTGTTCACGTAGGGCCAGCGCTCCTTGATGCTTTCCGGCGTTATCTTCTTCACGTTGATACCGAGCGTATCGGCAATGCCCATGTAGTATTCGTATTCGTCCATTCGGTCCTGTGACCGGGCAAGCCGAATGTTGGCGACCTTGCGGAAGCCGGTATCCATGCCGGTTTCCTCGGCCAGTTCCTGATAGAACCGCACCGAATATTTGTGGATCTGCCCGACCGAGTAGCTCATGTTGAACAGGGGCATCAGGCCAGCGGCGTGCCAAGTGGAGCCGGATGTCAGTTCCTTGCGCTCCAGCAGTACGCTGTCTGTCCAGCCTTTCTTGGCCAGATGATAGAGCGTGGAAACGCCCACCACACCGCCGCCGATGACCACCGCTTTCGCCTTGTCCTGCATGATCGCGTCTTCCCGTTCCGCATCCGCCCGCCGCGCACAATAGCCACCGGTCAAGCCCCACGCACCATCCGTTTTGCGACATGAGGGACGTGGATGGGCGACTGACGCCGCTCTTAACGAATGATGAAACGACAGCGTGGGATTTGACGCGTTTTTCGCCCGGTTTTTCAAACCGCACGAACCACACTGCGCCCGTGGACTGACAGGGATGGGCCCCATGACGAGCGTAGAAGCGAAACCTAGCACGCAGGAGACAGCGACGCGTGGCCGCACAACGGCCAACGCGCCATCGATGCAGACCAAAGCTGGGACCGTCGAATTGCAACGCCCTCTCTGCGTCGACCTCGATGGCAGCCTCATCCGGACCGACCTGTTGCATGAAGCGGTGTTCGCATTCCTTCGCGGCAATCTCGCTCGCATCTTCCTGCTCGCCGCCTGGTTGGTCAGAGGCAAGGCGCACCTCAAGGCGCAACTTTCCGCCCGCGTTCAGCCGGACGCCACAAACCTTCCCTACACGCAGGAACTGCTGGAACTGCTGAAGAGGGAGAAGGCAGAAGGCCGCTCGCTGATACTGGCCACAGCCTCTCCGAAAAGTTGGGCGGACGCGGTGGCGGACCATCTCGGTCTGTTCGACGATGTCATCGCCACAACCGCAACCGAAAACCTCGCCGGTTCCAACAAGGCGAACCGTCTGGCAGCGCTGTTCGGAGAAGGCGGCTTCGACTATGTCGGCAATTCCAAACACGACATCGCCGTCTGGAAGCAAGCCGATACCGCCATCGTCGTGCGACCGGACCTGAAGGCCCGGGCCTGGGCGAAACGCAACGGCGTGCCGATCATCGCCGACGGCCACGTGCCCGCCACCCGGCTGAAAACGTGGGCGAAGGCCGCGCGGGTTCACCAGTGGCTGAAGAACACGCTGATCTTCGTGCCCGGCGTGCTGTCGTTCGACCTGCTCGACATGGGTTCGGTGGCAACCCTGCTCACGGCCTTCTTCGCGTTCAGCCTGTGCGCGTCCAGCGTCTATCTGCTCAACGACGTCGTCGATATCGACGCCGACCGCAAGCATCCGACCAAATGCAAGCGGCCGATCCCTGCCGGTCGCGTATCCATCCAGCACGCCATCACCGGCGCGTTGGCCTGCCTGCTCGTCGCCGGCTCGTTGGCCACCACTCTGCCCTGGCAGTTCGGCGCGGTGCTGGCGGTCTATGCGGCCACGACGTTTGCCTATTCCTTCCTGCTCAAGCGCGTTCTGCTCATCGACGTCTTCACGCTGGCGGGTCTGTTCACGATCCGCGTCATTGCCGGGTCGGCTGTGCTTCTGTTGCCGGTTTCGACTTGGCTGCTGGCATTCTGCGTCTTCTTCTTCCTGTCGCTGGCGCTGGTCAAACGCTTCGTCGAACTGCAATCGATCAAGCCGGTGTCGAGCGAAAAGCTGGCCGGGCGCGGCTACCGTGCGGAAGATATCGAGACGATCGGTCAGGCCGGAATGGCGTCGGCCTTCGCCGCCGTCGTCGTGCTCGCCCTGTTCATCGACTCGCCGGAAATTGCCCAGAACTACGCCAATCCGCAGATGATATGGCTGGTCCTGCCGCCGGTCCTGTTCGTCGCCTTCCGCATCTGGATCCTCGCCCGCAGGCGGGAGATGCACGAGGATCCCGTCGTCTTCATCATGACCGACTGGCGCAGCCAGATCATGATCGCGGCCGGCGCCATCGTCATGCTCGGTTCGCAGTGGATGGTCCTGTGACGCCGGATAGCGGCAACTGGGGCCGCACGAACCGGCGCGACCGAACCATCGCTCCGTTCCGTCCCGCACGGCTGGCCGGAAACGTGCTGCCCTATGGAAACGGGCGTTCCTACGGCGATACCTGCCACAACGATTCCGGCACCCTGCTCGACGCCCGTGTCCGCAATCGCATCCTGTCCTTCGACCGTGAGACCGGCCTGCTGCAGGTCGAGTCCGGCGCGATGCTCGGTGACGTTCTGGCGACGCTCGAAGGCACCGGCTGGTTCGTGCCCGTCGTTCCCGGTACCCGACACGTCACCTTCGGGGGAATGCTCGCCAACGATATTCACGGCAAGAACCACGAGCATCGCGGCACGTTCGGACGGCATGTGCGCATGTTCGAGCTGCACCGTTCCGATAGCGAACCCCTTCGCTGCACCCCGGAGGAGAATGCCGACCTGTTCGCCGCCACCATTGGCGGCATGGGCCTGACGGGTTTCGTAACGCAGATGGATGTGCAGCTCATGCGCGTCCCCTCCTCTCACGTGCGGCAGACCAACCGCGCTTTCGGGTCCATCGGCGAGGCGCTGGATCTGCTATCGGCCAACGACACCGAATACAGCGTCGCCTGGGTGGACAGCATGGCCGGTGGCCCGCGCACCGGGCGAGGCGTGGCCATGTTCGCCGATCATGCGGATTGCGAGGACGTCGCGACATTCGCCGAACCGCGTTTCAACGTGCCGTTCACGCCACCGCTTTCGCCGCTGGCCGGATTGCCGTTGCGTGCCTTCAACGCGGCCTATTTCCGGGCGAACGCCAAGGCGCGGACGCGGATCGTCTCCCCGGCAACCTACTTCTTTCCCCTCGATGCGATCGGGAACTGGAACCGCCTGTACGGCCCGAAAGGGTTGCACCAGCACCAGTGCGTCGTGCCGACCGACGCTGCGGAAGCCACACTGAACCTGCTCATGAGAACGGCCCGCGACCGAAGCCACGGGTCGTTCCTGACCGTGCTGAAACGTTTTGGCGCATTGCCGTCCCCCGGGATCACATCGTTTCCCCGACAGGGCGTCACCCTGACCCTCGACTTCGCCGCCAGAGGTGCCGCCACGCTCGCCCTGCTCGACCGTCTCGATGCCATCGTTCTGGACGCCGGCGGGCGCACGAACCCCTACAAGGACAGCCGCATGAGTGCGGCGACCTTCCAGCAGGGCTTTCCCGACTGGCAACGGCTCGAAGCCCTGCGCGACCCGGTCTGCATGTCGGACTTCTGGCGACGCGTCGCCCGTCGCTCGGGTCGTGGCCGCCCCATCCATCTCCACGTCAACGCAAACCGTTAACCATCCCGCTGAACACGATTTTCAGACAAAAGCCGGATAGTCGCCCGATGACCTATCTGCCGTTCATCCTGTTCACCGTCTTCACGAACGCTGCTGCGCAGATCATGCTGAAGCAGGGCATGCTGACGCTCGGACCGCTTGCGTCCGGCGGCCCTGTCACGGCCTTTTCCGTCGTGACGTTGATCTTCAAGGTGGTGTTTCACCCGTGGGTCTTCGCGGGTCTCGTCACCTTCGTCATCTCCATGGCGTCCCACCTGTTCGTGCTGTCGAAGGTCGAACTGTCCTTCGCCTACCCGTTCCTCAGCCTCGCCTACGTCGCCGTCGCTGTGGTGGCGTGGCTGGTCTTTGCCGAAGATCTGAACGCCTGGCGTATCGCCGGCATCGCGCTGATCTGCCTGGGCACGATTGCCATCGCACAAGGCGGCGAAGCGAAGACCGACGCCGTCGCACAGACTGCGCCCGAACACTCCATTTCCTCAAGCAGTTGAGTACGCAGCCATGAAACACATCATATTCGGTGGCGATGGATTCGTCGGTCGCGTTCTCGCCGCCAAGCTGGTTGCCGAGGGCGAGCAGGTCATCGTGGCCGATATCGCCAAGGGCAAATGTGCCCATTACGACCAGTGCCGTTGGATCCACGTGGACGTGACGGTGCGCGACGACTTCAACCGCGTGCCCATCGAACAGGGGGACGCGGTCTACAACCTGTCCGCCAAGATGCTGTCGCCCATCGTTACCCGTGCCGAACGCCACGATTTCTTCTGGCCGGTCAATTACGACGGCACCCGCAACATTCTGGAAGCAATGCACGCGCGAGGCGCTACCAGTCTCGTCCACTTTACGACGGACATGATCTACGGCCACACGAAAACCGTGCCCATGTATGAGGACCATCCGGTCCAGCCGCTTGGCGAGTATGGCGAGAGCAAGCTGGCGACCGAACGGCTGGCGCAGGAATGGCGCGAGACCCACGGGTTCAACATCTCGCTCTTCCGCCCCCGCCTCATCATCGGCCCCGGGCGTCTCGGCATTCTGGAAAAGCTGTTCAAGCTGGTCGACAACAATCTGCCCGTGCCGATGATCGGCTCCGGCAGGAACCCCTACCAGTTCATTTCCGTCTTCGACTGCGCGGACGCCGCCTATCTGGCATGGAAAGCAGGCTTTCCGAACGAAGCCTACAATCTCGGTTCGAAAAACCCTCCGTCCGTTCGCAAACTGCTAAAACGGCTGATCGCGGAGGCTGGAAGCCGTTCGATCCTGCTGCCGACACCCGGTTGGGCCGTGAAACGCACGCTCGATGCGCTGGACGCGGTCAACATGCCGATCATGGACCCCGAACAATACCTCATCGCCGATGAGGAATGCCTGCTCGACTGCACCAAGGCGGAACGGGAACTGGGCTGGGAAGCAAACCACTCCGACGACGACATGCTCGTCGCCGCCTATCGCGAATATCGTGACGGCGAGGACCATTCCGAACCAGCGGCCATAGCGCAGGCAGCCTAGACCTTTTACTCCGTCTTCCTCGGCCAACCGAGCCGAGGAGCCGGAACGCAACTTCAAGACCCAACGGTCCGGCTCCTCGAGACAAGCCCGAGGATGACGAAGAGAGAACAGACAATGCTCAAACTGTTGAAACGCAAATCCAAAGGCCTCGCCCCCCGCACTTCCGTGGCTGCGCCTTCCCTCGTGCCGGAAATCGACACGCCGGTGCCCCATCCCGATCTGCTGACGGTGGACGACGCGAAGGCCCTGTCCGTGGAAGGCATGACGGAGCTGTTCAACGGCCATCTGAACCCGGGCCAATACCATTTCATGAAGCTGCTCGGCTTCCACAAGATCAAAATCGAGCACGCCGAAGGCATGTATTACACCGACCAGAACGGTCGGAAGATCCTCGACTTCTTCGGCGGTTTCGGCTCGCTCTCGCTGGGCCACAACCACCCGCGCATCATCGCAGCCCGCAAGGCGTTCGGCGAAGAAAAGCGCCACGAGATCGCCATGGCGTTCCTGTCGCAATACGCCTCCGCACTGGCCGCCAACCTCGCCCGCATCGCGCCGGGCGATCTGGACATGGTGTTCCTGGGCTCTTCCGGCTCTGAAGCGATGGAAGCGCGCTTGAAGGTTGCCGAAAAGGTGCAGGGGCCGAAGCGTTCGCGCGTTCTGTATGCCGAAAATGCCTTTCACGGCAAAACCCGTGGCGCGCTTTCGATCACGGATAGCGAAATGTATCAGTCGCAGTTCGGACTGCTGGAAAACCGCACGAAAGTGCCTTTCGGCGATCTTGACGCTATTCGCGCGGCACTGGACGCCGACCCGTCCATCGGCATCGTTTGCCTGGAAACCATTCAGGGTGGTGGCGGCATCATCGAAGCGCCCGCCGATTTCTGGGTCGGGCTTGCGAGCCCTGTGCGACGAGCGCGACGTGCTTTGGATTGCCGACGAAGTGCAGTCGGGGACAGGCCGTTCCGGTCGCTTCTTCGCCTTCGAGCATTACGGCGTCGTCCCCGATGTAACGGCGCTGGCCAAATCCCTAGGCGCAGGCAAGACGGCGATGGCCGCCATGATCGCCCGCCGCGACATCTACATGAAAGCCTATGGCAAACCGGCCACCGCCCTCATCCACGGCCCCGCCACCTTCGGCGGCATCGGCGAAGCATGCGTTACCGCCATCGAAGGTCTCAACGTCATGTACGACGAGCGTCTGATGGAAAATGCAGCCGAAGTCGGCGCTTATCTGAAGGAGCGGTTGCAGGCTTTGCAGGCCAAGTATCCGACGCTTATCAAGGATGTGCGCGGACGGGGCTTCATGATGGGGCTGGAGTTTCAGGACTTCTCCCAAACCATGCCCGCCGCGCTCCGCCCTGCTCTCGCAGTCATGGACGACAAGCTGAAAGGTTCGTCTGTCCGGCTTCATCGGCTCCGCCCTGCTACGCGAGCACGACGTGCTGGTGGCGTTCACCGAATACAACCGCAACGTCATTCGTCTGCAACCGCCGCTGATCGCCACGCGAGATCATGTCGATCACTTCGTCGACGCCCTCGATACCGTTCTGTCCGGCGGGGTGGTTAAGATCGTGACGGACTTCATCAAGTCCCAACGGGGCTAGAACCGTGACGCGCGTTCAGGCGACCGCGTGCAGGGTCTTGCCAGCGCTTGGCAAGCTCGGCCGACCAGCCGTCCTGACCGCCTTCGGCACGCTGTTCTTCATCGCCTTTGTTTGCGGGCTGACCCTGTTCGCAGCTCTGCGGCCCGAATACGGCTACGATTTCATTCCGTATCTCGGCGCGACCCTGGCTTGGTCCGGTGCCGACATGGCGACAGCCCATCTACAGGCTTATGCGTGGATGCAGACCGTCGCACCGCCCGATGCCTATGCGGCCTTGACGACGGGGGACGACTACCGGCTGCGGCAGGCGGCGGATCCTGCCGCCTTCGGATCCATTCTCCCGTTCTACAGCATCAAGATCGGCTATCTCGCCTTGCTGGCCCTGGCGCTCGAATACGGCGATCCGGCAGTCTGGGCATGGACGGCGAGCCTGCTGGCCGGTCTCGCGACGGGCCTCATCACCCTTCTGTGGATGCGCCGGGACGATGCTGTCGTGCTGGCACCGACCGTCGCAGCCCTGATGCTGGGTGCCGGGTTCTTCGAACTGCTGCGCGTTCCCTCCCCGGACGCGATCGCCGCTCCGCTGTTGCTGCTTGCGGCCCTTCTGTGGATCCGTGGCCGCGATTGGCTCTGGCTGCTGCCATTGGCCGTGGCCTTTCTGTTCAGACCGGACACGGTGGTTTTCGCCCTCGCCATCGCACTGGCCGTGCCACTGTTCGGACAGCGTGCCCTACCGGCAGTGCTCGCCTTCGTCGCGCTGCTTGCTGCATCGTTCTGGCTGGAAGGCCGGTTCGACCATCCGGGATGGTGGACGCATTACTGGTTCTCCAACGTGACGATCCAGCCGACGCTGGAAGGGTTCGACGAACCGTTCTCGGCACTGGCCTACCTGAAGGGGCAGGCGCGCGGGGTGATGCAGACCGTCACGCAGACCGGTTGGCTCGCTCCGGCGATCCTTGTCGGTTTCGCCGGTCTTGCAAGCCTGCGATTGCCGCAACGACCGAGCGACCGCCATCTGGCGCTGTTCTTCGCCTCGGCCATGACGATCGTGGGAAAGTTCGTGCTGTTCCCCCTTCCCGACGACCGGCTCTACTTTCCATTCGTGCTCATTGCGGCGCTCTCCATAGCGCCCGCCTACGCGCAAGCCATACTACGAAGACCCGACTACCGACCGGACCGCTCATCCTCGCGGGGCACTGGCTGAGGCTGCGCCTGCTGCGGCCATCCGGCATGAGGATGCGGATAGGGCTGCGGCGGATAGGGATAGAACTGCGCAGGCTGTTGCGGGTGCATGGGCGGCGGATAAGCGCCGGGGTTTGGGTAGCCGGGAAAACCTCCGGCCATCTGCGGAGCCATTGGTGGCGCGGCGTAATAGCCAGGCGGTGGTCCCGGTGGCGGTGGCGCGGGCTGCATGTGCGGCAAGGGCATCTGGGCCGCTTGTGCAGCGTTGGCGGGGGGCGACTGCTCGCGTTTGGCCGCCTTGCCCTTCTTGCGCTTCTTTCTTTTCTGCGGTGCGACCGGTTCGGGCTGTGGTGACGAGGTCATCGGCGGACCGGGTTCGTTTTGCCACAGGGGAAGGTCCGGCGCTGGTTCGGCAACCGGGGCGGGCGGTGTTACCGGCGTCCCTACCGCATACAGATCGTCTTCGGCCTCATGCTGACGTGGGGGTGCCGGCTTGGGCGTTGCCTGTCCGACTTGCCCGCCCTGCCCGCCATTCAACAAGCCCAACAGCACACCCCAGAAAAGCGGGATGAGCGCGAGGGCGGTCCCGACGATCCCTCCGCCGATGCCACCGGCCAGCACGATGGCCTTGCGGTTCGGACCCAGCTTTTCGCTGGCCGGCAGGGCTTCGGACAACAACCGCGTGCTTTCCGTGCGGATGTTCTCCTGCTCACCCGTTTGCCGCAGACGGTTGAGAATGGTGCGATAGATTTCCCGGTTGGCGTCCAGCGTCGATTGCAACTCCCGCAGCCGCACCTTGGCGTCGGAGTCGGAGGCGGACGATGCTTTCAAGACGTTCAGCTGGCTCTGCAGTTCCCGCTCCCGCGCTTCCGCACGAGTGAAATCGTCGGTGACCGACCGCACGATACGCGCCACTTCGTCCTCGACCGCTCCGCGCGCGCTGGCCACTTCGGCGACGGCTTCCAGCCGCTGGGGGTGGCGGTCCCCGAGTTTGCTTTCCAGCTTGCTCAGGTTGGCCCTGGCCCGGTTGTAGTCGATGCGAAGCTGCTGCACCGCAGTCGATGTTATGCTGGAGGGCAGCGTGCCCGCCAGAGCGTCGGCAGGGTCGGCGGATTCGGCGGCCTGCGCACGGGTCCGGGCATCGCCCGTCTGCACACGCGCCAGCGCAAGCTGTTCGTTCAACCGTGCAATCTGCACGTCGGAGGTCAGCTTGCCGTCGGCATCCACGAGATCGAACTGCTGGCGGTGGTCCTGCACGGCCCGCTCGGCCTCCTGAACCTTCTGGCGCAGCACGAGCGCGCGCTCTTCCAGCGATTCGTTGGCGTCCCGCGCGGCGCGGGAGTTGGAACCGGACTCGTCCTGGATGTAGGTGCGGGCGATGGCATTGGCGATCCGTGCGGACTTGGCGGGATCCTGCGTCTGCACGCCGATCTGGATGTTGAAGGTCTGGTTGATCCGCTCGACGTAGAAACTCTTGTAGAGATTGCGCCGCACGATATCGCGCCGGTTCAACGCCTCGTCGGCATCGCCCCCGAGAACACCGCCGAAGCGTTCGATGATACGCCCCACGGCGCTGGTCGCCTCGCCGTTGAACTCCGGGTCCGACATGAGGTCCAGCTCGTCGATGACCGGTTCGATGACGGCGGAGGACGAGATGATGCGCACCTGGCTTTGGGCATAGGCGACCGTGGCCTCGCTGTTGAGGCTGTTCGGCGTCACCGTGTCCGTCAGCACCTTGATGCCGCGCGGTTCGATCAGCACCTCGGAGATCGACTGATACATGTTCGGCAACGTCACGGCGTAGAGTGCAGCCAAGCCCGCGCCGACCAGACCGAAAAGGACGACCGTCTTCCACCCGCGCAGAACCGCTCTTACGATGTCGTCGAAACCGAGCATTGGCGCTGTGGCGGGGGCGGCGGGTGCCTGTTGCGGTTGAGGCGATGGCGCGCTCTGGCGTGGAGGCGAAACCGGCATTGTCGGGGCGGGATCAGCCTGCACAGGTTGTCCGACCCGCGCGCGCATCGCTTCCAGCTGGGCCGACAACAGATCGAGTTGCTGTTCGGGCTGCGCAGCGCGCGCACGCGTCGGTGCGGGAACGAGACGGGGTCGCAGTTGCTCTTGCTGCGCCCGCATTCGCGAGGCATCCAGCCGGGCTTGCGCTCGGGAAGCGACCTTCGCCGAGGCCGCGATCGCCGCGCGCTGCCGTTCCGCCATCTCGTCGGCGTCCAGCTCCTCGAGCAGGTTGCCCGCCGGACGCTGCGGTTCCGTCGGCACGGCTGCAAATGCATCCTCGCCGGTCACGTCCGCGACATCGTCGGCTTGGCTGGCAAAGATGCGTGAGAGCATGGAGCGGGTTTTCTCGCAGGCGGTGCGATTGTCGGATCACGGAAACGATTCCGGCAGACCGGTCGCTTGCCTCAACTTCCGCCGAACATGGATAACAAAGCCTTAATCGCAGACTCGTTTTGTTCCCGTCAGGCCGACAGGCCGGTATATTTGCGGATCACATCGAACATGGGTTTGGGTGCCCAGTCTTCCGCAAACGGCAACGGGCGCGCCTTGGCGCTGTCATCGCGCGGAAAGGTTTCGCCGATCCAGCTCGTGGCGTCGTTCATGCCCCAGGTGGTGATCGACGCCGGTCGCGCTGCGGATGTCACGGTGCCAAGATAGTCGTCCACCAGCCCGGCGGCGAGAATATCCCGCTCGAACGGGTCTGCGGGCAACCGCCAATCGATGACGTCCAGTTCGGTGACCGACACGCCGACGCCAAGCACCGCTAACCGCTCGATGAACGCGCGCAGGTTGGCATGTCCGATGGGGCGTTCGGCATAGAGATGCGCCTGCATGCCGATCTGGTGGATGGGTATGTTGCGCTCCTGCAACCGCTCGACGATGGCGATGATCGCATCCTGCCGGGCCTTGGTGCGCGGGGAATCGTCTTCCAGATCGTAGTCGTTCAGCGCAAGCTTGGCCGACGGGTCCGCACGAGCCGCGCGAGCGAAGGCGATTTCCACATGGCGTGGACCCAGCACGTCGTACCACACACCCTTGCGCCACCGCCCTTCGCTCAGCGGGTCGTGGGCCAGCACCTCGTTGCACACGTCCCACGTTGCAATGCGACCACGATAGCGGCCGACCACCGTGTCGATATGCTCTTCCAGTACGCGCTCGAGTTCGCGGGGCGACTGGATGGCACTCGAGCCAGTCCGGGTTATAGGCGTACCACAGCAAGGCGTGCCCATGGATGGGCCGGGCATATCGTTCGGCGAAGTCGATTATTTCGTCCGCGCCGCCGAAGTCGAAGCCGTCGCGGTCGTAGCGCAGGCTTGCCCATTTCAGGGCGTTCATCGGCACGATCAGCCCCGCATGGCGCACCAGCATGTCCTTCATGCGCGGGTCGCCACGAAACGGGTCCAGCGCCACCGCCACGCCGTAGGGTATGCGTGGTGCCTGCGCGAAGGCCCGGGGCATCGCGCCCAGTGCGAGTGTGGCGGCGCCTGCCTGCAACACTGCACGGCGCGTTAAGAGCTTGTGTCTAGGCTGCATGTCTGTCCATCCACCTTTGTCCGGCACCCGTGTCCGGTCTCCCGGCCAACATAGCGCTCTTCCATGACCACAACGACAGTCGAACGACCGCCTTTGAAGGTTCTGGTTAAGACACTGGCAACCAGACAGCGGGTGATGGACTACGCCGCGTTGCTGTCCGGCCAGGTCGGACGGCTGGTCTTTTCGGTCGTGTATTTCATCATCCTGGCCCGCACGCTTTCGCTGGGCGATTTCGGACTGTTCGCCACGGCATCGTCCGTCGGGGTCGTGCTGTCCCGGTTGGCAGGTTTCGGGTTCGTCTCGCCGCTCTATCGCATCGCCACCACCCGTCCGAACCTCATCGGCATCTATACCGGCGGCTGGTTGCTGGCGATGGCGCTTTCGCTGCCGCTCGTGCTGGCCATCGCCCTGACACTGTATGCCCTGCTCTATGCAGGGTCCGTCACACTGGCCGCGTTTCTCGCCATCGTGCTGGCCGAAGTCGTCGTGTGGCGGTCGCTGGAAACCGTCATCATCGTCAACAATGGCATGAACCGCTATGCGACGGGTTCGGCGCTGGCGATTGCGGGCGTCGCGGCCAAGGCCGTGGGCGCGGCGGTGTTCGCGTTCACGATGCACGGCCATGGACTGGAGGCATGGGCGTTCGTCTATGCGGCCAGCATCAGCCTCGTGTGCATCACCGCCTTCGCGCTCTTCTACCCCCGCCAACGCCTGCGATGGAAGCCGAAGGCGTGGCTGGGGCGGGCGCGGGATGCGATGGGCGTATCTGCGGCGGAGGTGCTGTTCTACGTCCAGTCCGAGCTCGACAAGGTGCTGGTGCTCGCGCTTGGTGGCGAGGCATTGGCCGGGCTTTATGCCATCGTCATGCGTCTCGTGGACCTGACGGCGACCCCGCTGCGCGCAGCCAGCACGCTTATCACGCAATGGATCATGCGCGCACGACAGGCCCGTGGTAACGTCCACACCGGCTGGCTGGCGGATATCGGTCTCGGTGCCATATCCGTTCTCGGGCTTCTCGGTATTTACGGCCTTCTCTGGCTCGTGCCGGACCTGTTGGGCGACAACATCGCCACCGCGTCGACGTTCCTTCTCGCCGTGCTGCTCGTCCCGGCCTTCCGCAACGCCATCGAGTTCCACACCGACCTGCTCTACGCCCACGAACGCATGGCATCGAGGGTGCTGCTGCTCGGGTCGCTCGGGGTGCTCAAGGCCGTGCTGCTGACGCTGCTGCTCACAAGGGTGCAGGATTTCGGCACGATGGCCATCTGGCTGAACGGCGTGTTCGCCTGCCTCTATACCCTATCCGCGATCATGACCTACCGCCATATCCTGAGGCGTGAAAAGGCCTAGAGCCCGATCGCCGGACGAATGAGATCGCCGTTCGTGCCGGTAAACGATTGCAGCCCGACGGCCACCTGATAGGGCGCAAGCCCTGCAACGAATGCGTGCAGCGCCTCGGACCCCATCGCTTCCCCATTCCAGTAGGTCCGGCAAAGTGCGCGTGAATCGTGCCAATGGCCCGCTCCATTCTGCACCTGATCGATCCATGTGCCGTAAATCTGGCATTCCGAAAACGTCCGGTTGCGCCCGATGGTTTCTACCCAGCTGCGACCGGACCGATCCTCGATGGCGGCGCACATGGCAGCCGTTTCGGCGCTCGACCAGCTGACGAGCGTCTGGATGTAATCGTCCGTTGGCAGCGTGGCCTTGGGAGTGCCGAACAAGGCTGCGGCGTTGCGCATCCACTGCCAGTGTTTCTCCCCCGTTTCGTGGAGGGCGATGTCGATACCTTCCGGCAAGCGGTACAGGCGCAGATCATCGCCCCGCCACACCGTAGCGACATCGTAGGGGCGCACGAACACCATGTCGGAATCGCACGATATCAGAGCGTCGGCCTCCGCTTGTGCGGCAAAGGCGATGCGGCGCAACTGTTGCACGTGCCAGCCGCGCATCGGCCACGTGCGCGCCGACCACCAGAGCCTGCGGTTGCGCGTAAGCGGCGATGGGCCGGCAGTGTGCAACCAGTCGGGCAACAGGTCGCGTTCGCTGACGATCGTCCGCCCCGGCCCTTCCAGCGCACGGAACTGGGCGACGTCGGCCTCCTCGACGAGAATGGTATGCCCACTATGGCCGGTTACGAACCGGTCCATGCTTTCGCACAGCAAGCGGCAGCGGTCGAAATCCCCGGCAAAACTGGCCGTCATGAATGCGGTCGTCTTCGCCATCACCGGAACAGTTTCTGGACGCAGACGCGCGCGAGGAAGGCCGGATTGCCGAGCACGTAGCGCCGCCACAGACGTCCCGGCTCCTGCACGAGCCGAAACAGCCATTCCGCCCGCATGTCGATGACCCATTGGGGAGCCCGGGCCACTTCGCCTGCCACGAAGTCGAAAAAAGCACCGACGCCGATGGGCACGGTCGCATGGGCGACGGTGATATGATCGGTGATCCACAGCTCCTGTCGCGGATTGCCGAGGGCGACGAGCAGAATATCAACCGGCTGACGTGCCAGCTTGGCGAGGATCCGCGCCTGCTCTTCCGTGCCGCAGTAACCGTCGCCCAAGGTGCGATAGAAATGCTGGGGTGCGAAACGGGCAAGCTCGTCCATCGCCCGGGTTGCCACACCCGGAGCTGCGCCGAACAATCCGATCTTCAGAGGTCCATCGAGACTTTCCAGCATTTTCGGAAGAAAGTCCGTACCGTTCAGGTTCGTGGGAAAGGCGGTTCCATACAGAATTCGAGACGCGGTATCGACACCGATACCATCGGCGAGCACATCGAAGCGATTTAGCGCCATTTCGTAGCGTTCATTGTTGGCGACGAGATTGGCACCGTTGGCGTTCAAAAATGCAATGCGCGTGTGCACCATGTTGCGCACCGCGATGCCGATGCGGTCGATCGCAGTCTGTCGATCCAGCACCAGCACGTCGATGCCGAGAATGTTTCGACGCTCGGCAAAAGGCAAACCTGCGTCGTGGCGTCTGGCTAACGCTTCCTGACCCACGTTGGTTTGCGTCTCCGCCATGCCTCATCCGGTTTACGGGCGTGAATGCCCATTGGTGGAGACCATGGGAGCAACATCCTTCAAAACTATCAAGAATTGTAATGGATGGGCGTTAACGGCCCACCGTTGGGGTTCTGACAATCGCCTGCAAACCCCGATCGAGCGCGACTTCCATGGCATTGCGCTGGATCGTCTCGAACGCGCGCGCGCTGTCGGCACCCGGCGGCAGGGTGCCGTTTCGGCTGGCAGCGATGGTTCCCATCAGTCCGGCGGCGAAGGCCGCGGGGTCGTCGAACACGCGGCAGTGGTCCGGTACGTTCGACACGCCCCGCATGGCGGACGACGTGGCGACGCAGGCCAACCCACTCTGGAGGGCTTCGATCGTTTTCAGCTGAACGCCCGTCCCGCCCCTGCTGATCAGCGGCACCGCGCGCACGGAGGCGAGAAAGTCGCGCGCACTTTCCACGCGGCCTAGCAGTTTCACGTTGTCGGGAACGTTCATTCCCTTCGGGAGCGCCCCCGCGACGGCGACGGTCGTACCGTCGTCCAGCAGTGGGACGACTTCGTCCAGAAACCAGTCCAGGCCCGCCCGGTTGGGTTGCCACGTCCAGGTGCCAATCAGGCCTGCGTCGAATTGTGGGGCTGTGGGGCGGGGAATGGCTTCGGCTTGCGGCACGGCCAGGGGCAGCATGGCAACGTCCGGGCTCCGCACACCCAGTGCCTCGCCATCCTCGACGCTCAAAGTCCAGGTCCACGAGGCGTTCGCCACGAGCCTGCTCTCGATCGTCCGCAACAGCCGCGCATCGCGGGCATACAGCATCCGTTGCAACGGCGACCTCGCACGGGCTGCATTCTCCTGCGCCGACAGATGTTCGACATTGTGAGCGACGTAGCCGAACCGCCGACCGGCAAGGAGAGCGGGAAATGCAGCCGCCATCTGATAGGAATTGGCGATAACGGCATCGAACGGTCCGGCAGCGTCGAACGCGTCCATGCAATCGCCTTGCGAAACGACACCGAGTTTCGAGGCCGAGACCGGCAGTCCGGTGCGAAAAGCACGGGCGATGAAGCGAACTTTCTCCCAGCGCCCAGCCCCCGCGTTTTCCAGATTGCCCCTGTGAAGCACCACCGCGTCGCTGGAAGACATGCCTTGTCGCGGAAGCTGAAAACCGATGCAACAAACCGCGTGGCCCAGCGCCTGCAATCCACCGACGATCGCCTCGTTGGCAATCTCGTAGCCCGTGGTTGGCCGGCCGTCGGGAACGACGGAGGTGAGGAAGGCAATGCGCATCGAGGGGGGCCTGAACAGTTAAACGGCAAGTTTGCCTTCACCCCTTCGCCAATTCGTTAAAGCCACCAAGGTTAGAACCTGACCATGAGCCGACCAGACCAACACGACCATGACTTCGAGGACGCCATCGAGATCGTTGCCCGCTCCGGCACGGGTGACGTTGGGTCGGTCGACGTCGTCGTCGTCATCCCGACATTCCGCCGCCCGGACCACCTCGTCCGCACCCTGCGCTCCGTCCTCGACCAGACGTCCGCGCCACCATTTGCCATCGTGGTGGTGGACAACGACAGCGAAGCGCGAGCGGGTGCAACACGGGCGGAATCGGTGCTGACCAGCGTGCAAACGCCATCGACGACCCTCGTCGCCAAACGGCGCGGCAATTGCGCTGCCTACAATGCCGGTTTCGAGGTCGCATTGGCCGACTACCCGACCGCCACCCACATCCAGATCATCGACGACGACGAGATCGCGTCGCCCGGGTGGCTCGCCGCGATGGTCGGAAGGGCGGCAACAACCGGTGCCGATTGCGTCGGCGCACCGCAGGTTCCGATTTTCGAAGCGGGCGCGAACCAAGCCATGAGCCACCACCCCGTGTTCCGCCCACCCTACGAAACCGCAGGGACCGTTCCCATTCTCTACTCGTCAGGCAACGTGCTGATCGCCACGAAACTGCTGCGTTCCCACGGTGCCCCGTGGCTCGACGAGACCTTCAACTTCCTTGGCGGCGGAGATTCCGACTTCTTCTCCCGCGCTGCTGCCGACGGAGCGACCTTTGCGTGGGAGCCTGATGCGATCGTCCGGGAAACCACCCCCGCCCGCCGCAGCGAAGCATCGTGGTTGAACGCCCGCAGCCTGCGCAACGGCTCGATCTCCGCCGCCATTCAGCGCAAGGCGGCCCGAACGCCGAGCGAACATGTGAAACGAGTGGCGAAGACGTTGGCTTTGCTCGGCCTGTCGCCTTACCGCGCGTTCATACTGTTTGTTAAGACCGGCTCGCCTACAATCGCACTCGACCCGATGAATGTGGCGCTCGGTCGCCTGCTGATGGAGTTCGGCTTTGCCAACGAACAGTACAGGGCAGCCGACAAGAACTGAGCCATGAGCGTCGTCGGCTACGGTGAACCCGCCGGATCGTCCCGACTCGCGGGCCGTCATCATCTGGCTGCTGCGGCCATCGCAACCATCGTGTTGATTTCGTTCCGCCCTTTCGGCAGTAACGATGCCGCAGAACCGGGGCAGGCTTCCGGCGGCGATATCGTCAACCAGCTCGGTTTCGGCATCATGGGCATGGCGTGCATATGGCTGCTTGCGATGCTGGTGCCACAGGCATCCCGCCGGGCCGCGCTCAACTTCGGTTGGCTACTCGCCGTGCCCGTGCTGGCCTTGTCGGTCGTCTCCGCCGATCATCCACCGGGCGCGATGCGCGCCATGGTATTCTCGCTCATCGTCATCATGGCAGCCTTCACGGCGGTGGCGCTGCCGCGCACCCGCGACGAGATGGTAACGATGTTGGCGACTGCCATCGGCACCGCCCTCGCCTTCTGCTACATCGCCGTTCTTTTCGTACCGGCACAGGGCGTTCACCAGGCCACGGGCTTCGAGGCATTCCATGCGGGGCTGTGGCGCGGGGTGTACGACCACAAGAACGTGGCGTCCTACGTAATGGGCGTCTTCGCACTCGTGGGCTGGTTCGTTGCCCGCAACGGCAGGCCGAAAGCGGGCATGGCCATTGCCGTCGGGGCCGTGATCTTCCTCCTCTTCTCCGGTTCCAAGACCGTGCTGGGCGCTTTCCCGGCGGCCTTCATGACGGCGGCGGTCGCGGGTTGGGTCACGTGGCGGCCCGTACGCGGACTGATCGTGCTCACCCCGGTTCTCGCACTGGCGGGCGCGACGCTGGGGGCAGTGCTGTATCCACCCATTCTCGAAGCCCTGCGCGACGTCATTCCGAACCTGTCCTATACCGGTCGCACGGATCTTTGGATTTTCGGTCTCGAATATCTCAAACCGGTGCCGTGGCTGGGCTACGGCTACGAGTCGTTCTGGAATACGGGTCGCGTTGCCGGTCTGGAACAGCCCATCGAGCTGTCATGGGACGTACGCGGCATCGTTCACGGACACAGTTCGTGGCTCGATGCAGCCATATCGTTCGGTGTGCCGGGGGCGATCGTTCTGGCGATACCGCTCGTCCTGCTGCCCGTGCGCGATTATCTCGCAATCCCGCGCGAAGGGCTGCCGGGCCGCCTGGCGGGCCTGTACATCGGGATGTGGATCCTCTGCGCTTTGGGGGCGAGCCTTGAAAGCTTCTTCTTCCGCCGCTCCGACCCGGTCTGGTTCCTCATGCTTATCGCCATTGCCGGATTGCGCGTCACTGCCCACCGCACCAGCCTTGCCCGTTCACAGAACCGCTGAATTGGTCTAGGCGAAGCGCAAGCCGTTCCCTCGCGGCACGTTTAAAGCTTCCCGACGGGTGCATCCGGCACCCTCCAATTCACGGATAGTCCCTTTGCTACGCCCCACCCTTGCGGCTTTTGCCGACCGTTTGCCAATTTCCGAAAGCGCCAACGCGCGCCTTCAAAGCTTTACGCCGTCGCGCATCAAGACCGAGATCCTGTCGGGCCTTACCGTCGCGCTGGCACTGGTTCCGGAAGCGGTTGCGTTCGCCTTCGTCGCCGGTGTGCATCCGCTGGTCGGCCTCTACGCAGCCTTCATCGTCGGGCTCATCACCGCCGTGTTCGGCGGGCGGCCAGGCATGATATCCGGCGCGACGGGTGCGCTGGCCGTGGTGATGGTCGCGCTGGTTGCCCAGCACGGGGTGCAATATCTTTTTGCGACCGTGGTGCTGATGGGCATCCTGCAAATTCTCGCCGGCATCTTCCACCTCGGCCGTTTCATCCGCCTTGTGCCCCATCCGGTCATGCTCGGCTTCGTGAACGGTCTGGCCATCGTCATCTTCCTTGCCCAGCTTACCCAGTTTCAGATCGTCGGCGCGGACGGATCGAAGGAGTGGATGTCGGGCCTGACGCTCGTGCTGATGCTGGCCCTCGTTGCGCTCACCATGGCCATCATCTGGGGCATGCCGAAACTGACCAACGCGATTCCCGCCCCCCTCGCGGGCATCGGCATCGTGGCGCTGCTCGTCATCTTCCTCGACATCCCCGTTCCCCGGGTAGGCGACCTCGCCTCCATTCAGGGCGGACTGCCGATGTTCAGCATCCCGTCGGTCCCCATGACGCTGGAAACGCTGCAGATCATCTTTCCTTACGCCATGATTCTGGCTGCGATCGGACTGATCGAAAGTCTGCTGACCCTGAACCTCGTGGGTGAGATCACCGGCGAGAAAGGCGGCGCGTCCAAGGAATGCCTGGCGCAGGGCGCAGCGAACACCGTCACAGGCTTTTTCGGCGGCATGGGCGGTTGCGCGATGATCGGCCAGTCGATGATCAACGTGAAGTCCGGCGGGCGCACGCGCCTGTCCGGCATTTCCGCAGCGCTGTTTCTACTCGCCTTCATTCTCGTGGCATCGGGGCTGATCGAGCAGATACCGCTGGCGGCTCTCGTCGGTGTCATGTTCATGGTCGTCATCGGCACGTTTGCGTGGAACTCGCTGCGTATCCTGCGCAAGATTCCGCTCACGGACGCCCTCGTCATCGGCCTCGTCACGGTGGTAACGGTACTGACCGACCTTGCCATCGCCGTAGTCGTCGGCGTGATCGTTTCCGCGCTGGCCTATGCCTGGAAGAACGCCACCCGCATCTACGCGAAGGCCCATACGACGACCGAGGGCGCGAAGGTCTATGCCATTCAGGGCCCGCTGTTCTTCGGCTCTGTCGAAGGCTTTCTCGAGCTGTTCGACCCGGAAGCGGACCCGTCCCTCGTCATCGTCGACTTCATGGATTCCCGCGTTGCCGACCAGTCTGCGCTTCAGGCGATCGAAGATCTGGCAACGAAATACGAGAAGGCGGGCAAGACCCTGCAGCTGCGTCACCTGTCCCGCGACTGCCACTACCTACTGACCAAGGCGGATCAGTTGATGGTCGATTCGGACGACGATCCCGACTATGGCCTGTCGGTGAACTACGATATCAAGACCGGCCAGTTCGCGGGCGGCCACTAGCTTTCGCACCACTCCGCGAAGGCCTGCGCGACGATGTCGACCTGTTCTGCGTTAAAATCGAGATGCGTGACCAGCCGCAACCCGCCATCCACACCGGGCGCCGACAGGACGATGCCCCGTTCGGCCATGAATGGGGCGAGCGGACGTCTGTTCTCAACATCGAGGGTTAGCCAGACCATGTTCGTCTGAACGGGTTGCGCGTGGTCAATGCCGTCGAACTGGGTCAATCTTTCCCCCAGCGTGTGCGCATTGGAATGGTCCTGCGCCAATCGCTTCACGTTGTGGTCGAGCGCGTATAGCCCGCAGGCCGCGAGAACGCCGGACTGGCGCAAACCGCCGCCGAGCAGTTTGCGGTTGCGCCGTGCCCGCGCGATGAACGCCTTCGACCCGGCGAGAACCGACCCGACCGGTGCGCCCAAACCCTTGGAGAGGCACAGCGAGACGCTGTCCATCCGCGCAACGAGTTCACTAGGAGCCCGGCCCGTAGCCTCTGCCGCGTTCATCAGTCGCGCCCCGTCGAGGTGAACCGAAAGTTCGTGCGTTTCGGCGATATCCGCGACTGCGTCGATATCGGATTGCGGCACCACCATTCCATTGAATGTATTTTCCAAACAGACGAGCCGGGTGATCGCAAAGTGCGGATCGTCCGGCTGCACGGCCGCTGCGACGTCGGCGGCGTTCAAGCCCCCTTGGTCGTTCAATGCGATGTGACGCGGAGAAATGCCACCCAACACAGCCGCTCCCGCAGCCTCGTACTTTGCAATATGGGTACCGACGCCACCGACATATTCATCGCCGCGCCCGCAGTGTGTCAGCAGGGCGATGAGGTTCGACTGCGTGCCGGAGGTGACGAACAGGGCGGCTTCTTTGCCCAGCAAGTCCGCGACCCGCTTTTCCAGCGATAGGATTGTGGGATCGTCACCGTACACGTCGTCGCCGACCTCGGCGTCCGCCATTGCCTTGCGCATGCCTGCGGATGGGCTGGTCACTGTATCCGAGCGCAGGTCGATGCGTCCCGCACCACCCGCCCCTTTGCGCATGTCATACATAGGGTCGCCTCGCCTTATACCGTCAACCGGCCACGCGCGACGACGACGGCCTGCCCGCCGATGCGGCCGCCGACCATCGCCCCGTTCTCCACGTCCAGCTCGAGCCGGATCGAAGACGGTCGTCCCATCTCTAGTCCCTGTTCGACGACGAGCGAATGCGTACCGTCCATCGGCTCATCGAAGGCCACGACCGCCCCTGCGAAGGACGCGACGGCAGAGCCGGTGGCCGAATCTTCGATGATACCCACATCCGGACCGAACATGCGGGCATGGAAATCGCTGGCCGCATTCACCGTCTCGCGGCAATAGACATAGGCGCAGTTGTGGCCGCCCGTGCCGAATGCAGAGCGCCAGAGGTCCATGTCCGCGGTGGGAACGGCCTTCTGCGCGCATGCCAGCGTGCGGACGGGAACCAGCGTGTAGGGCACACCCCCGTCGAACGCCGAAATCGTGTGGTTCTCGAACCCGATATCGGCAAGGTCCAGCCCGAGGGCCGCCGCCGCTGCCTCATTGGTGGTCGCACTGTCCACGCGCGTGGCCAGCACCGGCAGTTCGAACTCGGCAAACGGTTGGGCATCGGATAAGCTGACCGCGCACCGCACCGGACCGACCTGCTCTTCCAGCACCACGATGCCCTGCCCGACGGCGTCCATACCGTTTTCGAGCGCCGCGACGATGGCCGAGCCGACGGTCGGATGCCCGGCAAACGGCAGTTCGTTACGCGGCGTGAAAATGCGCAACGCAGCGGTCTGACCCGGGTTCATCGCAGGATGCAGGAATGTGGTTTCGGAAAACCCGAACTCGGCGGCGATTGCCTGCATCCGCTCGTCGTCGAGCCCCTCGCTGTCCAGAACGACGGCCAGCTGGTTGCCCGACAGGGGCTCGTCGGTGAAGACGTCGAGAAGGGCGAACCGGCGGCCTTCGCCCTCGAAGTTATCGTTCATGGTATCTGTCCAGTTCGGAAGCGGTTTCATCATGCACCCCTTGGCAGAGGCCTTGTGCGAATTCCTGCACGATGATGAAGCTCGGCACCACCGGTTTTCGGCGATCGGCGCATCCGCTCCGCGCCAATGGCGGCAACTTTCCGCCGCCGGGGTCGTTCAGGCTGCATTAAGGTGCCGTTTACGAATATGGAACCCAAGACAGCCGGATCGTTTCGACGGCGGTCCGCAACAAGCCCCCACGCTGCGCCATACGGTTCGGGTGGATCAAGGGACCACACGGAAGGCGAACGCCCTTCCAACTGAGGAGAAGAAGCTATGAACGCTTTCAAACGCACACTCGCCGGCATGCTCATGGCCGCGACCGCCGTCATGTCGTCCATACCCGCGCAGGCGGCCCCTGTCCGCGCGGCACCGGTTGCAGCCGCTGGCGACAACCTCGTCACCGAGATCGGCGACCGTCGCTATTATCGCGATCGTCGCTACCGCGACCGGCGTTACGGCTATCGGGACCGTCGCTATCGCGGCAGCAACAACGGTGCGGCCGTCGCGGGCGCGCTGATCGGCGGGGCCATCATCGGTGGCGTCATCGCCAACAACAGCCGCAACCGCGTCTACAGGGACCGCTACTACCAGCCCCGCGCCCGCTACGTAGCGCCCCGTCGCGTCTATCGGTCCGGCCTGAGCGACGCGCATATCCGCTACTGCTTCAACCGCTACCGCTCCTACCGCGTGTCGGACAACACGTTCCAGCCTTACGGCAACCGTCCGCGCCAGCAGTGCCGCTAACGCGCTGAAAGCACCGCAGACAAGCAAAAAGGGCCGCTGCATTCGCAGTGGCCCTTTTTCGTGTCAACATGAATGAGCGCTAGTTCTTGTCCTCGTCGACGAGCGCGTTGCCCTTGATCTCCGTCTGCCCGCAGCGAAGCGAGGACAGACAGCGAAACGACCGTGGATCGCTACAACTTCTGAAACAGCTAGTTCTTGTCCTTGTCGACAAGCGCGTTGCCCTTGATCTCCGTCTGCCCGCAGCGAAGCGAGGACAGACAGCAAAACGACCGTGGATCGCTACAACTTCTGAAACAGCTAGTTCTTGTCCTTGTCGACGAGCGCGTTGCCCTTGATCCACGGCATCATGCCGCGCAGTTTCTCGCCGACTTCCTCGATTTGGTGACGGTCGTGCATGCGACGGGTGGCTTTGAAGCGGGCAGCGCCCGAGTGCCATTCCTGCATCCATTCGGACGTGAACTTGCCGGTCTGAATGTCGGTCAGGATGTCCTTCATCACGGCCTTCGTTTCCGGCGTGATCACCCGCGGACCGGAGACGTATTCGCCCCATTCCGCCGTGTTGGAGATCGAATAGTTCATGTTGGCAATGCCGCCTTCGTAGATCAGATCCACGATCAGCTTCACCTCATGCAGGCACTCGAAATACGCCATTTCCGGCGCGTAGCCGCCTTCCACCAGCGTTTCGAAACCGGCGCGGATCAGTTCGACGACACCGCCGCACAGCACGGCCTGCTCACCGAAAAGGTCGGTTTCGCACTCTTCCTGAAACGTCGTCTCAATGACGCCGGAACGCCCGCCGCCGACGCCGCAGGCATAGGACAGGGCTAGGTCGTGGGCGTTGCCGGAGGCATCGTTGTGGATGGCGATGAGGCACGGCACGCCGCCGCCCTTCTGGTATTCGCCGCGCACCGTGTGTCCCGGTCCCTTCGGCGCGATCATCACCACGTCGATACCCTTGCCGGGCTCGATGAGATTGAAGTGGACGTTCAGCCCGTGGGCAAATGCAATCGCCGCACCGTCGCGCAGGTTGCCCGCAATCTCGTCTTTCCAGATACCGGCCTGCAATTCGTCGGGTGCTGCCATCATCATCAGATCGGCAGACTTGGCGGCTTCGGAGACGGTGGCGACCTTGAAGCCATCGGCCTCGGCCTTCTGCGCCGTGGCCGAACCGGCACGCAGCGCGATGGTCACGTTCTTGACGCCCGAATCCTTCAGGTTCATCGCATGGGCGCGGCCTTGCGAGCCGTAGCCCACGATGGTGACGGCCTTGTCCTTGATAAGATTGATATCCGCGTCGCGGTCGTAATACACGCGCATGGCCGTGTCCCCTTCGTATCGGGCACCTGCCCGCTCGTTTACATGAAAAACCGGGCATGACGCCCGGAATTGCGGCTGTTTAGCCGTGACGGCAGGGCAATGCAATCAAAGGCGGATTTACCGGCGCGATCAGCCTCAATGGCCGCAAGCGGCGAGAAACCGCTGAACGCTGGTGGCCATCCCGTATTCCAGGGCATCCGCTGTCAACCCGTGGCCGATGGAGACCTCCGCAAGATCGGGGATGCGCGCGGCAAGGGGCGGCAGGTTGGCAACCGTCAGGTCGTGGCCCGCATTCACCGCCAACCCGTTGACGCGCGCGGCATTGGCTGTCGCTGCCAATGCGTCGATCGCAAGGCGGGCGGCGGACGGGCTATCGTAGGTTCCGCCATATGGGCCGGTATAGAGTTCGACCCGGTCCGCGCCCGTCGCCGCCGCAGCCGCCATACCTGCCGGGTCCGCATCGGCGAACAGAGCGACGCGAAAGCCTTGCTGTTTCAGGTCCGCCACTACCTCGCGCAGCATCGACCCGTGCACCGCAAAATCCCAGCCATGGTCGGACGTCGCCTGCGCCGGATCGTCCGGCACCAGCGTCACCTGTTCGGGGGCGTTGTCGCGGCACAGGTCGAGAAAGTGCGCGGTCGGATAGCCCTCGATATTGAACTCGGTCTGCGGATACAGATCGTCCAGCAGCGCGCGCAATTCCGGCAGGTCGCTAAACCGGATATGCCGCTCATCGGGCCGCGGATGCACGGTGACCCCATGGGCACCGGCATCGAGCGCAATCCGCGCCATACCCGTCACCGAAGGCCACGGCAGGTCGCGGCGGTTTCGCAGCTGGGCTACGGCGTTAAGATTGACGGACAGGGCGGCAGGCATGGGCGGTACTACGGGTTGGCTTCGTTGGCAAAGCTATGCCCGAACGCTTGCGCCCCTGTCGATATGGGTGTGGCCAGTTCAGCTTTTCGGCAGCATGGCCAGTTCGTCGCTCTCTTCCCAGGAATGCCCGGCACCGATGATGCAGCTCTTGCCCTTCGCCGTGGTCAGCAGGAAGGTCCAGGTGCCTTCGCTCGACGTATAGACTTCCACCAGTGCCTTGCCCGTACCGGCCACGCCGACGGCGCGGGGCTGTTCGGTGAACTTGTCGGTGAGGAACTTCGTCATCTTCGCGCGCTCCCCACAGACCCGTTTGGCAGCATCCGCCTCCATCGGCATGAGGGTGGCGGCCGACAGTGCGGCGGTCGTTGCAAGCGTGAGAAGTCTCGACATTGGGGGCTCCAGAAGGTTGGCGCCGCATCCGGATACGCAAGATGGGTGGCGCTGCTCGGTGTTCACTCCATAGGTTGATGCGGACGTATCCGCATCGCAGGCTGGCTTTCGATATGCCAAGCCTGCGCCAGTTATGGTAAACCGGGGGTTAACGGCCGACGCGCGGCTGGCGCATCACTGAACGATGGTCAGCCTGTCCGCCGCCCGCGTGATCGCGGTGTAGAGCCAGCGGCTGGAATGTTCGCGAAATGCGTAGCTTTCGTCGAACAGATAGACATCGTCCCACTGCGACCCCTGTGCCTTGTGCACCGTCAACGCGTAGCCGTAGTCGAAATCGTCGAAGCGCCGCTTCATCTGCCACGGCACCTCGTCTTCGGGATTCTCAAATGCAGCCTTCAAAATCTTGATCTTCGCCGTCTGCCGTTCCATCCCCTCGTCCTCGGAGTTGATAAGCAGGTTCATGAACGCCTTCGATGTGATAGGCGCGCTTTTCACCTGCCAGAGCGAACCGTTCAGAAGCCCTTTTGTCGGATCATTTCTCAAAGCGACGAGCTTGTCACCCGAAGCGGGGAGCGGCCCCTGGAACCCTTTCAGGTCACGCAGCCGCTGGTTGTATCGACGGCGGGTTTTGTTGGTGCCAACCAGCACCTGATCCGCCGCCAGCACTTCGGCCTGATCCACCGCATCGCGCCCGATCACGCGGGACGTTCCGAAATAATCCCGTGGGATCTTGTCCCCGTTGCGCGCCATCGTCGCGAGATCGATGATCGGGCTGTCCCGGGCCTGCCGGTGGATTTCCTCCAGCAGCACGTCGGGCTCGTGCTCGGTAAAGAACCCGCCACCGGAAACGGGCGGCAACTGGCCGGGGTCGCCAAGAACGAGAACCGGCGTTCCGAACGACAGCAGATCCTTGCCGAGCTGCTCGTCCACCATCGAACATTCGTCGATCACCACCAGCGCCGCGCTGGCCACCGGAGACTGGCGGTTGATGGTGAACATGGGTGTCATGGCGGATTTGCCCGTCACCTCGTCATCCACCATCTCCTCCCCACGGGGGCGGTAGATCAGGGAATGGATCGTACTGGCCTTCGCCGCCCCACGGGAACGCAGAACCAGCGCGGCCTTGCCGGTGAAGGCTGCAAACAGCACATCGCCATCCACCCCTTCGGCCAGATGCCGCGCGAGCGTCGTCTTTCCGGTTCCAGCGTAACCGAACAGGCGAAAGACCTGCGGAAAACCCTGTTTGAGCCAAGCGGATACCGCCTTGAGCGCGTCGTCCTGTTGGGGAGAGAATTTCAAAGACCAGGTACCTTGAATGCGCGTTCGTAGCGGTCAGTTAGCACTGGAACTGCCGGAACACAAAGCGAACACAACTACATTCGGAACACACCGAACCGGGTTTCCGCTATCGGCGCATTCAGGCTTGCCGCCAGCGCAAGCCCCAGCACGCGGCGTGTGTCGCGGGGGCGGATGATGCCGTCGTCCCACAACCGCGCCGTGGCGTAGACGGGCTTACCTTCTTCCTCGAATCGTTCGGCGATCGGCTGCCTGAACTCCGCCTCTTCGATCTCGCTCCATTCTTCGCCACGCGCCTCCATGCCATCGCGCTTCACGGTTGCCAGCACCGATGCTGCCTGTTCGCCGCCCATCACGGAAATGCGCGCGTTCGGCCATGCGAACATGAAACGCGGGTCGTAAGCCCGCCCGCACATGCCGTAATTGCCCGCGCCGTAGGAGCCGCCGACGATCAGTGTCAGCTTCGGCACCTGTGCGTTGGCGACCGCCATGACCAGCTTCGCCCCGTCCTTGGCGATGCCGCCTGCCTCGTAGTCACGCCCAACCATAAAGCCGGTGATGTTTTGCAGGAACAGCAGCGGTATCTTGCGCTGGCAGCACAGTTCGACGAAATGCGCGCCTTTCTGTGCGCTTTCGCCGAACAGGATACCGTTGTTGGCGATGATGCCGACCTGCATCCCCTGCAACCGCGCAAACCCCGTTACCAGCGTCGTGCCGTAGCGCGGCTTGAAGGCGTCGAAGCGGGAGCCGTCCACGATGCGGGCGATGATTTCGTGCACGTCGTATTGCCGCCGCAGATCGACGGGAACGACGGTTTCCAACTCTTCGATGTCGTGCCGCGGCTCTTCCACGTGGGCCACATCCGGCTGTTCTCCCCGCGGCAGGGTGCGCACGATACCGCGCACGATGGACAACGCATGGACATCGTTGTCCGCCATATGGTCTGCAACCCCCGACAGGCGGGTGTGGACGTCCGCGCCGCCGAGGTCTTCGGCGCTGACGATCTCGCCCGTCGCCGCCTTCACGAGCGGAGGGCCGCCGAGGAAGATCGTTCCCTGCTCCCGCACGATTACCGTCTGGTCGCTCATGGCTGGCACGTAGGCACCACCCGCTGTGCAGGACCCCATCACGCAGGCGATCTGCGCGATACCCGCCGCGCTCATGTTGGCCTGGTTGAAGAAGATGCGCCCGAAATGGTCTCGGTCCGGAAACACTTCCGTCTGATGGGGAAGGTTCGCACCGCCGGAATCGACGAGATAGACACACGGCAACCGGTTCTGGGCGGCGATGGCTTGGGCGCGCAGATGCTTCTTGACCGTCAGGGGGTAGTAGGTGCCGCCCTTGATGGTCGCATCGTTGCAAACGATCATCACCAGACGCCCCTCGACACGCCCGATGCCTGCGATGAGACCGGCTCCGGCGATGGCCTCGTCGTAGACATCTTGCGCTGCGAGCGGCGACAGTTCGAGAAACGGCGCGCCCGGATCGAGCAGGCGCATCACACGCTGGCGGGGCAGCAATTTGCCGCGCGCCACATGGCGGTCCCGCGACGCCTGCGAACCGCCGAGCGCTGCCTGCCCGTGCAGCATTGCCATTTCGGCGGTCAACGCCGCCCATTCCTCACCGTTTCGTTCGGCAGCTGGGCCGTTGAGCGGGGCGGATGGGGTCAGAACATTCACGATTGTTCGTCCTTCTTCAACAGGCTCTCAGCATCGTCCCGCTCCACCAGATCCTTGCGTTCATGCTGCAACTTTTCCACGGACCGCAACGTGCCCACGCACAACAGCGCCAGAGCAAAGCCGAGCCAGATCTGCCCGAAGCCGACCGCCGTTCCGACCGCGCCGGATGCGAAGATCGACGCGCCGGTCGCGATACCGGCAAACCCGCCACGGCCCTGAATGATGGCGCCCGCACCGAGGAAGCCGAAGGCCCCGAGAATGCCCTGATAGTGGCGCGAGGGATCGACTGCAGCATCGCCCGCGACGCTGAACGCCACCGCCATCTCCTGCGCCGAGATTGCGTAGGCAGCTGTCGCCACGGTGATGATGATGAAGGCGCGCAGGCCGGCAGGCTTTTTCTTGAACTCGCGGTCGATACCGATGATGCTGCCCGCGAGAACTGCCATGACGAGACGGAATACCGCCTCCCCCAGGGGCAAGGCCTGCATGTCGAGGCCGAACAGCGCAAGCCAGTCCATCAGCGTGACGCCTTTGCGTCGGTATCGTCGGGGGGCGCATCGACCGGCATCCCGGCCTCACGCCAGGCGGAAAAACCGCCTTGTATATGCGCAACCGGCTCCAGGCCCATCGCCTGCATATCGCGGGTCGCCAAGGCGGAGCGCCATGCCGATGCGCAAAAGAAGACGTACCGTTTACCCTGCTGCGCGAACACCTCGCGGTGATAGGGGCTTTCCGGATCGACCCAGAACTCCAGCATCCCGCGCGGTGCGTGGACGGCTTCGGGCACCCTGCCCTCGCGCTGCAATTCCCGCACATCGCGGATGTCGACGAGCACAGCTTCCCCAGCCTCCTGCTGGCGAAACGCCTGCTGAGGCGACAGGGTTTCGATGGTGGCACTGGCCTCCTCGACCAGTTGTGCGGCGGTCTTCTTCACGAGCGTTGAACTGCCTGTCTGCAAGCCTTGTCGAGTTGGAAAGGTAGCAGCAGCGAACCGCTCAGCACAATCGCGGGCATAGACGGAAATCCGCTCGTCCGCACAAGTCGGGCAAGGCTGCACTCAACCACCGCTGCGGACATCCACGGGCGTGCGCATGATGACCTCCCGGTGCGGGAACGGGATGCCCACACCGTGTTCCTGAAAGGCATCCCAAAGTGCCAGCAAGACCTTGCCGCGAATGTTCGTCAGGCCGTTTTGTGGGTCGGAAATCCAGAAACGCACCTTGAAGTTCAACGATGAGTCGCCGAACTCCGTCATCCAGCAGACCGGTTTCTTGACCTTGCTGACCCGCTCCACCGATTCCGCCGCCTCGATGCACCATCGCGATACGTCGTGGGGGTTGGAATCGTAGGACACGCCGAAATCCACATCCAGCCGCACCAGCTTGTCGGTGAACGACCAGTTGATGACCTTCTCGGTGATGAAATCCTCGTTGGGAATGAGAAACTCCCGCCCGTCCCGGGTGACGACGGACACGAACCGCGAGCGCAGTTCGCGGATCCAGCCGAACGTGTCCTCGATCGAGATTGTGTCCCCCGGCTTGATCGACTTGTCGAGCAGGATGATGACGCCGGAAATGAAGTTCGACACCACCTTCTGCAACCCGAAACCAAGCCCGACGCCGATGGCACCGGAAAAGATCGTCAGCGCGGTCAGGTCCACGCCGATGGAGTTGAGCGCGACCACGATGGCGATGATGACCAGGAAGATCTTGACGAACTTGCCGATCAGCACCTGGAGCGACGGCGTGAGATCGGTGAAGTTGCGCACCCGCGTTTCGGCGTAGTTGCCGAGGTTGGTGGCCAGCCAGATCAGGCCGATCAGCAGGGCCAGTCCCTTCAGGATGAGAAGGGCCGATATGCGAATGTCGCCGATGGAAAAGGCGAGCGCGTCCAGCGCGGACAGCGCGTTGGGCAGGTAGCCCGTCAGGTTCAGCGCAACGACCGTCCAGGCTATCCAGCTGACGGCACGGGCAAGCGGGCGCGAGCGGATGATGCGAGACAGGACTGATATGATGAGCCAGGCAAGCGACAGGTTGCCCGCCAGCTTCAGCAGGAACGTGTTCCACGGATAAGTGAGTTCCTGCGCCGCACCCCAAGCGACCCATATGAGCGGCACGAAGACGATCCACCGCACGCGGCGCAGCAGGGCAGCAAGCACCCGCAGGAAACCGGCATTCAGCTTGATGCCCCGCACCCACCGTTCCAGCGGAGGCTCGACCTGCCGCGAAATGAGCCACGAGATCAGGAACAGCACCGCTATGATGCCGAGTTGATACAGCGTCCAGCGGTCCCACAGCACATCAATGGCGCCTTCGAACAACGACGTCAGCCCTGGCAGCAGCTCCGCCTGCAAAGCGGCGGCGTCCAGCCCTTCCGGGAGCAAAGATGGCGCGTCCGTCTCCATCGTCAGATACGTTCCCTAAGCCGCATCGGGCACGTCCCATCGCGGCGCACCGTCCCAGTCGCAAAGACGGCTCTGCGCGGTGCGCAATGCGTCGATTGCCTGCATTTCGGCATCGGACAGCGCGAAGTCGAAAACCGCGATATTCTCCGCCAGTCGGTTAGGGGTTGCGGTCTTGGGAATGGCAATGCCATCCGATTGCACGTGCCAGCGCAACACGATCTGCGCGGGGCTCCTGCCGTGGCTGGAAGCGGCGTCGGCAATCGCGGGTTCGTCGAAGAGGTCGCCCCCGCGATAGAGCGGGCAGTAGGCGGTGAGCGCCATGCCGTGCCGTTCACACGCCGCACGGGCTTTCGCCTGGTCGATATAGGGATGGCTTTCGATCTGGTTGCAGACGAGCGGTCGGGCACTGGTGGCCACCGCCTTGTCGAGTTGGTCGGTTGTGAAGTTCGATACGCCGATATGCTGCGTCCAGCCTTGTTCCGCAGCATCGTTCAACAGCCGCATCCATTCCGCAACATCCTCCCGACCTTTCGGCGGCCAATGGACGAGCAGCAGATCGACGCTGTCCATCTGCAACCTGTCGAGACTGCCACGCACCGCGTCCTGAAAAGCGCCGTCGACCACCTCGTCCGGCCACACCTTCGTCGTGACGAACAGATCGTCCCGGTCGATGCCGGATGCACGGATACCCCGCGCGACCGCCGCCTCGTTTTCATACATGATGGCCGTATCGATATGGCGATAGCCTTCGGCGATCGCCCGTTCCACGATCTGCGCGCAGGCATCACCCCGCAGGTCCCACGTGCCCAGTCCAATCGCCGGGATGTTGGCACCGTTCGCGTCGACGTCGATCATGGTTCACGTTTGGCTTTGTATTGCGCTCGACGGCACGATAGACGCCTGCTGATGGAAAGCCAAAGCCCTTCCGCGCAATCGGCCGCACCAAGCCGCATCATGCTGATCGATGTCGGCCGAGGCGTCGCGCTCGTGGCCATGACGATCTACCATTTCACGTGGGATCTGGAGTTCTTCGGCTGGCTGACCAGCGGCACGGTTTCGCAGACCGGATGGGTGTTGTTTGCCCGTTCGATCGCAACCTCGTTCCTGTTTCTGGTCGGCATATCGCTGGCGCTTGCCCATGGAAACGGTATCCGCTGGCGGAGCTTCGGCATTCGGCTGGCGCAGGTGACGGCAGCGGCGCTGGCGATTTCGGTCGCCACCTACGTCATGGACCCGCGCACCTTCATCTTCTTCGGCATTCTCCACGCCATCGCTCTGTTTAGCCTGCTGGGACTGGCCTTCATCCGGTTGCACTGGTTCTGGTCGGCCGTTACCGCTGCCGCGGTGCTGCTCATTGGCCGGACGATCTCCGACCCGGTTTTCGACCCGTCAGCCCTGCTGTGGCTCGGTCTTGCGCAGACGCTCCCTACATCGAACGACTATGTGCCCCTGTTCCCGTGGTTTGCCGCCACGTTGACGGGTATCGTGGTCGGTAAAGCCGGTACTGGCGCCTTCTGGAGCCGGATAGCGGATGTGCGTTTGCCCCTTGCCGCCGAACGCCCACTTGCCTTCATCGGCCAGCATTCGCTCATCTACTATCTGCTGCACCAGCCGGTGATGATGGCGGGCCTGTGGCTGTTTACCAGCTTCATCGCCCAGCCGGACCCCACCGCAAATTTCGTGAACCTGTGCCAGCGCCAGTGCAGCGAGACCGCGGACGCCGCATTCTGCACTGCCTATTGCGGTTGCGTGACCGAGACGATGAAGCGCGATGGCATATTCCGGGCGTTCAACGACGGCACCATTCGCCTCGAGGACAACGCGTCGGCGCAAGATATCGTGCGCCAATGCGCCGCCGATTCTCGACCGTAGGGGCTAGCCGATGACGAACATGTTCAGCGGCATCAGATTGGCCTGCTGTTGTGGCTCGTGCGGCCCATCCGGCACTTGGCAGAAATGTTCCGTATCGAACCAGACCCAGTCGTCGCTCCACGTCCAAGCGCCTGCCTTGCGATAGCAATCGGCGATCTCGTCGGCGAATGCCTTGTCGGCCACGCGTTGAGTGATATTCCGCTCGGCCGTGTCGAAGTAGTGCATCGCCAGCGGCAAGGCTCGCTCCGAGCAATAGTTCGACATCCACTGGGTGAACCCGATTTCCCGTCGCACCGTTTCAACCGCGCGGAAGACCTGCAGGTGGTCCTCGTGGCCGTATTCACCCCACGGGTTGTGGGTGAACACGTTCATGTCCGGCGTCAGGCGTTGGCGCAAAGCCTCTGTCAGGACTCGGTAATTGTCTTCATAGTGCGCAGCTATTCCCGCTTCGGGCGCGTCGCTTTTGCCGATCAAACGCATCGCCTTCTGCTTCGCATCGCGCAGGGCGGCGGTGGGGCCGAACGCGATGCCGAAATCGTCCGGTTGCGGGTTGGCCCAGTCTGCGCAGCCATAGGTCGCCGCTTCCGCCAAACGCAGGCTTTCGATATTGCCGCGCGGAAACGTTTCCAGTGCCCGTGCCCGGGCCGGGCCAAGTTCCGGCGTGGGCCAGGCGTCTTCATAGACGAGCAGAATGGCGTCGACGTCCCGCACGATCGACGTGAACCACAACATTTCGTCATCGGGATGAGCGGCGATGATGATAGAGTTGTCGAGAAAGTCGCTCATGCCGCCCCCTCGCCGAGCAACCTCTTGGCGGCGAAGCCGACTGCCAGCTTTCCCTTCAGACTGGCCGCGCCCAGCAGCGCATTCATCGGTGTCGCTTCCGCGCCGAATTGCGCCTTGAACGGTTCGTCCCCGATGGTGAAGTCGAACGACGTCCCGCCCCGCGCCATCCAGTCTTCGATCAGCCAGTCATAGGCCTGCAGACCCGGCGAATGGCGTCCATGATTGTCGTAGTCTGCGCCGATGAGAAGATAGTGAAAGGCGCCGTCCTGCGTCATTCCGAAGACGATGGCTGCCGTCTCGCCGTCGGACGACAGACGCCAGGTTTCGGCGTCGGGGTGAATCGTCGCCACCTTCGAATAGAAGGCTGCGACTTCGGCGTCTTGAATGGGATCGCCCTCGAAGCGTCCCGCTCTCAAAGTCGCAAGTTCCATGATAGCCTGCGCGGCGTCTTTGCCGTGCAGGCGGGTGAGTGCCACATCGTGCTGCTTCTTCCAGCGTTTGCCCTTGCGCGCCATCTGGCTGGCGACCTTGCGGTCGAGCCGCGCCGAACGCCACTCCGCGTGGCTGCCGGAAAGCGGCGTCGCGTGGGCGCTGAAGGTTAGGTCGTGTAGGGTGCCGCCGAGCAATGCGTGCCAGCTTTCCGCGAAGGGTTCCGGAATGGGTCGCACACGCACAACGTCGAACGGCATCAACGCTGCCAGAAGATCGCCCTGCAGAACCGCGTCGTTACCGATGCGCGCGACCGCCTCCGGCAGAACGACCGGCGACGCGTAGTCGCTGACGCCGAGATCGGTCGCCTCCAGCAGCGCCAGCCCCGCCTTGCGCCGCACGATCATCGGCAACACACCGACCAGCCGGTCCTTGTCGCGTATGGATACGATACGCGGCTTCGCTCCACGCGCGGCAGCGACCGTCGCGTAGAACGCCGCAAGCCACGGTCCACTCTGGAACACCGTCGCGCCGGACGCTGTGTGCAACGCAGCGAACTCGTCGCCGGCGAAATCGAAAGTGTCGTGCGCCTGAAAGAACATGGTCGTGCTCGGATGGAGGAACGGGCAGACCTATCAGGCGCAGGTTGCCGAACCGCTAAGCGGTTTTCTGGAACAGTTCGCGCCCGATCAGCATGCGCCTGATCTCGCTCGTCCCCGCGCCGATTTCGTAAAGCTTGGCATCCCGCAGCAGGCGGCCCGTCGCGTAGTCGTTGATGTAGCCGTTTCCGCCGAGCAACTGGATCGCATCCAGCGCCACCTGCGTCGCTTTCTCGGCTGCGTAAAGAATGGCACCCGCCGCGTCCTCGCGCGTCGTCTCCTGCCGGTCGCAGGCTTGCGCGACGGCGTAGACGTAGGCCTTGCAGGCATTCATCGACACATACATGTCGGCCACTTTGCCCTGCACGAGCTGGAACGTACCGATCGGTTCACCGAACTGCTTGCGTTCGTGAATGTAGGGCATCACCACGTCCATCGCCGCCTGCATGATGCCAAGCGGACCGGCCGCCAGCACGGCGCGTTCGTAGTCGAGGCCGGACATCAACACCTTCACGCCGCCATTCAGGGGGCCCATGATGTTCTCCTCCGGCACCTCGCAGTTCTCGAACACCAGTTCGCCGGTTTCAGAGCCGCGCATGCCGAGCTTATCGAGCTTTTGCGCAATGGAAAAACCGGCAAAGTCCTTCTCGATCAGGAAGGCCGTGATGCCTTTCGGCCCAGCCTCCGGGTCCGTCTTGGCATAGACGATCAGCGTATCTGCCTGAGGCGCGTTTGTGATCCAGAACTTGGAGCCGTTCAGCACGTAACGGTCGCCGCGCTTCTCCGCTTTCAGCTTCATGGACACGACGTCGGACCCCGCCCCGGGCTCGCTCATGGCCAGCGCGCCGAGATGTTCACCTGTCACCAGCTTTTCGAGATAGCGCCCCTTCTGGTCTTCGTTGCCCCAGCGCGACAGCTGGTTGACGCACAGGTTGGAATGCGCGCCGTAGGACAGGCCCACCGAGGCGGACGCCCGCGATACCTCTTCCATCGCCACGCAATGTTCCAGATAGCCGAGCCCGGCTCCGCCCCATTCCTCGCCCACCGTGATGCCGTGCAGACCAAGCTCGCCCATTTCGGGCCAGAGTTCGCGCGGAAACCAGTCTTCCTTGTCGATCTTCGCAGCCAATGGAGCGATGCGGTCTTGCGCGTAGGAGCGCACGGAGTCCCGCAACATGTCGACATCTTCGCCGAGGTTGAAGTTGAAGGAGGGGAAATCGTTGGAAATCATCGCAGCACCTTGGTGTATCAGACGGACGGCACATCCGCCGTATGAGCTGCGCCTTCCGCCTTGAACGGAACCGGCATCCTGCCACGGTTCCACACGTTGGAACCGGAATGGGATCGCGAAGGTTTCCCGCATGAAACCAAACGCCAAGAGAACACCCATGCCACTCAAAGCCATACTGTTCGGATCCATCGGAACCCTTGTCGAAACTTCGCAGATGCAGCTCGACGCTTTCAACGAAGCCTTCCGGCAAGCCGAACTCGACTGGGAATGGTCCCGCGAAGAATACGCCCAGGCTACTGAAAGTGCCCGGCGGTCAGCGCCGCATCGCCGACTACGCCTCTTCCAAAGGCACGGTCGTGGACGATGCCGCCATTCACAGCGTGAAGACCGAACTCTACAACAGGCGCATGGAGAAGGAGGGGCTGCAGCTCCGCCCCGGTGTTCGTGAAACAATAGATTGGGCCGGGCGCGAAGGGGTGGCGCTTGGCTTCGTCACGTCGACCGAGCGAGACAACGTCGACGCCATACTGGCAGCGGCCGGTGGCATCTCCGCAATCGATTTTGCGTTCATCGGAGACCGCAGCATGGCAGCCGCCGAGAAGCCTGCGCCCGATATCTATAACAAGGCCCTCGAGACCCTCGGCATCGACGCTTCGCAGGCCATTGCCGTGGAGGATACGGCCGCCTGCTTCAATGCCCCGATCGCGGCAGGCATCCCTACGATCGCCTTTCCCAACGCATTCGCCGACAGGCAGGGTTATGATGGAGCCGTTGCGGTGGTGGACCGGTTGGACACCGAACTGTTTGCCAGCCGCCTCTAGCCGCGGACCGATAGCCTCGCCGCACGACCTTTCGGTTGTGTGCCGCGGGGTTTGGCGGCAGAAGTCGGCCATGAGCGACGCACCGAACAAATGGCCACTGCCACCCCTGCTGACGGTCGGCACGATCTTGTTCTGTATCGTGCTGAACCGGATCGTCCCAAACACCTGGTCCGGTTCGGGCGACCCGGGCGAAGCCCTGTTCTATCTGGGTATCGCGCTCGTCCTCGCCGGACTGGCGCTCGACATATGGGCCTTCGCCACCTTCCGCCGGCACCGCGCGAATATCCGCCCGGACCGGCCCGCTACCAAGCTGATCATGGATGGTCCGTTCGCCTTTTCACGCAACCCCATCTACCTTGCCAACGTCATGTTGACGGCGGGCATCGGGTTCGCGATCGACAACCGGTGGATGCTGATCGGAGGTGCGATACTTTACATTCTGCTGCAGGAACTCGCCATCAAGCGCGAGGAAAAGCACATGGAAGATCGCTTCGGTGCCCGGTGGCTGGACTATACGAACGCGGTCAGACGGTGGGTGTGACGCCCGCTATTGGCTGACCCCAAGTTCCGCCAATCTCGCAAAACAGCTTTCCTCGGCACCATCCATTTCCGCCATCGTTTCCTCGATGTCGCGCCGCTTCTGCTCCAGTTGCGCTCGTTTGGCACTGATCCGGTCGATCATCGTGCGCAGCTGCTTTTCCTCGCCCGAAGGCGTTTTGTACATCTCGATGATCTCGCGGATTTCCGCGATGGAGAATCCGAGTCGTTTTCCGCGCAAAATCGTACCGAGCAGCATGCGGTCCGACGGGCGAAAAAGCCGCGTTCTACCGCGGCGCAGCGGCTTGATGAGCCCCTCATCCTCGTAAAACCGCACGGTGCGTGTCGAGATGCCGAACTCGCGCGTCAATTCGGTAATGGTATAGTATTCGCTCACAGAACAGGTTCCAGACACACGCTCCTGCATACAAGGTCGATTTACGTAAAAGTCAAATACCGAACCACCAGGCAGCCAGACCGAGGAAGGCGAAGAAGCCGACGACATCCGTCACCGTGGTGACGAAGGTGCCCGATGCGATGGCCGGGTCCGCCCCCAGCTTGTCGAGCGCGATGGGGATGAGAATGCCCGCACCGGCGGCTGAGATCATGTTCACCACCATGGCGATGGCGATGACCACGCCAAGTTGCGGCTCCCCGAACCAGACGGTCGCCACCACCCCGATCATGACGGCAAAGACGATGCCGTTGAGCGCACCCACCGTCAGTTCCTTGCGAATGATCTTGCGCGCGTTGCGGCTGTCGAGGTCGTGCGTCGATAACGCCCGCACGGCGACCGTCATGGTCTGCGTGCCCGCATTGCCACCCATCGATGCGACGATCGGCATGAGGATCGCCAGTGCCACCATCTGCCCGATCGTTGCATCGAACGTGCCAATGACGATCGATGCGAGAATGGCAGTTGCCAGATTAATCGTAAGCCACCCGATGCGCGATTTTGCGATGTCGAGAATGCTGTCCGACAATTCTTCATCGCCGACACCGGCAAGTCTGCGCATATCTTCGGCGGCTTCCTCGTTGATGACGTCGACGACATCGTCGATGGTCAGCACGCCCACCAGCTTGTCGTTTTCGTCCACGACTGGGGCGGACAGCAGGTCGTATTGCTCGAAGACACGCGCCGCCTCCTCCTGATCCATCAGCGCCGGAACCGGGTGTGCATTCGTGTCGTGAATAGCGGATATCAGCGTTTCGCGGTCCGTCCGGATGAGCCGGTCCAGCGGCAACACACCTTCCAGTCGAAACGTCGGGTCGACAGTGAATATAGTCGAAAACCGTTCCGGCAACTCGTCGTCGGCACGTATGTAATCGATCGCCTGACCCACGTTCCAGAACGGAGGAACGGCGATGAACTCGGTCGCCATGCGGCGGCCTGCGCTGTCTTCGGGAAAGTCGAGAGAACGGCGCAGGCGCACTCGCTCCTGAAACGGCAACCGTTCTAGGATCGCCTCCCGCTCTTCCTCTTCCAGATCTTCAAGCAGATAGACCGCATCGTCGGAATCCATCTCCCGCACGCCATCGGCAACCTGCGCGTCCGGCAGTTTGTCGAGTATGTCGGTGCGGATCGCTTCGTCGATCTCTGTCAGTGCCGCAAAGTCGAAGGCGTCCCCCGCCAGTTCCACCATGCGCGGGCGATCGTCGTCCTGAAGCGCTTCCAGAATGTCGCCGACTTCCGACTCGTGCAGCCCGTCCAGCAGTGCCCGAATGGCGTCGGCATCCTGTTGCGCCAGCGCCAGTTCGACGGCTTCGACGACACCTTCCAGAACCACACCGTCTTCAGTGTAGATCGTATCGGTGGCCTCGCCCTGAGCGTCTTCCAGTTCGGTATCGTCGTTCATGGAAATGTCCTCTGCAACGAATTGCCCTGCCGGCTCGTGAAGCGGCAGGTGGGACGTGCCCCCGTTTGGCCCTGGGGAGCAGTCGGAACGGAAATGGTGCGGCCGAGAAGACTCGAACTTCCACGGGTGTTACCCCACAGCGACCTCAACGCTGCGCGTCTACCAGTTCCGCCACGGCCGCACATGCCACGTCTTCGACTGGTCGCGCGGTGCGTAACAAAGGTGCGCGACCTGCACAAGCGGCAAAACTTGCGAAACCCGGTCCCGCCAGCCACATCGTCGACCATGAACGATACTGTCCCTCGATTCCGTATCTCCATCGCCTCGTCGATGTTGCCTCGCCAAGGGTGCGAACCGATCGAATGGGTCGTGAGTGGAGGCCTGACTGATTACACGACCGCGCTGGCGGAAATGGACCGTCTGGTGGCCGACATCGCCGCCGGTGGGCGCGAACGTATCTGGCTCGTGGAACACCCGCCACTCTATACCGCAGGCACGAGCGCCATTCGTGCCGATCTGGTCCAGCCTGACCGGTTCCCCGTTCATAGCGCCGGTCGCGGCGGGGAATATACCTATCACGGCCCCGGCCAGCGGGTCGCCTATGTCATGCTCGACCTAAGCCGACGCCGCCCCGACCTGCGCGCCTACGTAGCCGCGCTGGAAAACTGGATCATCACAACGCTCGACACCTTCAACGTCCGCGGCGAACGGCGTGAGGATCGCGTGGGCGTGTGGGTGCAAAGACCGGACCGCGGCAGCGAAGACAAGATCGCGGCCATCGGCATTCGCGTTCGAAAATGGGTCACGTTCCACGGAATTGCAATCAACGTGGAGCCGGACCTGTCCCACTACGACGGCATAGTACCATGCGGCATCGCGCAATATGGCGTCACCAGCCTCGTCGATCTCGGCCTGCCGGTCACGATGGACGATCTCGATCTCGCCTTGAAGGAAAGCGCCCGTGCGGTCTTCGGACCGGTCGCCTGACCGTTAGTCGAAGGCTTCCGGCGTATCGAAGTCGCGCATGGCTGCTGGACCGATCTCGACAGTCGTGACGCGCTCGCGCTCCAGCAACAGGCGTGCGCCCTTGTCTCCGTCGAGGGTCATCAACGTCCCGCGAAAGCGATCCGCGAAAATGACCGGGTTGCCCAACTTTCCTTCATGCGATGCAGCAACGAGCGGATTCCGATCGTCAAACGCGGCGAGCAAGGCATTGATATGAACTCGCGGTGACCAGTGGCATGTCGCCAAGCAGGACCATGACAGAACCGGTCGTCCCGCGCAGCCCGGCCTTCAATGTTGCCGAAAGACCATGTTCGTATCCTGCCGCGACGACGGTTTGCGTGCCCTCCTCCAGCACAGCTAGCACGTCCGCCGCCTCGTGTCCGAGAACGACCAGCACGGCATGCAACTCGCTTGCCAAGGCCGCGTCCACCACATGGCGCAGAAGCGGTTTGCCGTTCCACGGCTCCGTCAGCTTGTTACGCGATCCCATACGGCGCGACAGGCCTGCGGCGAGGATTACGCCGGTCGTCACGGCCGTTTGTCGTCGGAACGGGGGTCACGGGGTTGCGGGCGGTCGGTGATTTCGCCCAGCAACCCGCCGACACCCATCCCGGTCAAGTCGATCGTTTCGACAGGCACGCCATGGACAACCCGCCGCAATACCCGGTCGAACCCGTTCTCGGCAGGCGACCGGGCGCAACCCGGTGCGCCGATGACCGGAGTTCCATTCACGGTGCCGGTGAGCAGCAAGTTCCCAGGGTCCACCGGCATGCCGAACCGGTGCACCTTGCCCCCGGCCTTGCGGATAGCCGCGGGTATAACGTCGTCCACGTCGACAATGGCGGACGCACCGAACACGACGATAAGGTCGCAGTCCCTGCTTGCATCGAGCAGTGCCGCCGCCAGAACAATTTCCCCATGGTCGACGCGTAGCTCTTCCGTCAGAACCGCTGCCGATATGGCGAGGCGATCAGCCAGCACCCCCCGGGTCTTGTCCATCACGCTTTCTTTCAACGAGGGCAATCTTGTAGCCACGAGGCCGACTCGCCGGACGGTGGGAGCCACAACGCGCACCGATGTCCGCAAACAGGCGACTTCGGCAGCCGACACGGAGCGTGACGATACCGCAAAGGGGATGATTTTGACCGTCGCAATCATGCGGCCTGCCTCGACAAGCGCGCCATCGGCCAGCGTCGCGAGGGTAATTGCAGGGTCTACACGGTTCAGGACATTCACGCTCTCACCGTGGGCCAGACAGAGCCCATCGGCCGTGGCGTAGATGTTGACGCGACCGGTGAAGGCCTCGCCAGCACGCAAATTCACGTTTGCTGCAACGAGCGCGGCAGCGACGCGACGCGCAGCTTCGTTCTCCGACACGTCACCATCTTCAAGCCGGGCAACGACCACGCTGGCAAGCCGTTCGTCCACCATCGCGGCGATATCGGAGGCGTCGAGGACATGCCCCTTGCGCAAACGTCTGCCACCGATAGCGACGGAATGGGCGAGGATCGCTCCTTCGGCGTACTCCACGGGAACCGCGCCGAACTTCACCGCCTGCCCCGACGCAGTGTTTCGATGACCTGCGCCAACACCGCGACCGCGATCTCCGCCGGACCGGACGCACCGATATCGAGCCCGATGGGTGCGGCGATGCGATCCATAGATTCTTTCTCCACGCCTCGATCGCCCAACCGGTCGACACGCTTGGCGTTCGTCTTTCGGCTGCCGAGCGCGCCGACGTAGAAACAGTCGGCATCCAGCGCAGCCACAAGCGCGTCGTCATCGATCTTCGGGTCGTGCGTGAGCGCCGCCAGAGCCGTCCACCGGTCGAGAGGGTGCTTGGCCAGAACCTCCACCGGCCAGTCGGCCTGGAGGTCGACGGCCGCAAAGCGCTCCGGCGTGGCAAATGCCGTGCGCGGGTCGATGATCGTCACGTCGAACCCCGATGCCTGCGCCATCGGGTAAAGCGACTGGCTAATATGCACCGCCCCGATGAGCACCAGCCTTGGCGCAGGCAGATACACCCGCAGGAACGACCCGTCCTCCGCGATGCCCGATTTGCCGCTGAGAAAGCGTGCAGCGATCTCGCCAGCAAGGGGATCGTCTTGTTCCTGCCGCACGAGCCGCCCGGCACCGCTGCTTAAATCGGTCACGACGCAGACGGCGTCCCGGTTGGTCCGAGCTGCGTTCAGGTCTGCAAGCAGGTCAGCGTTCATCGCGCGACCGGCTGAACGTGGACGCGAATGCGCCCGCCGCAGGACAGACCAACTTCCCACGCGGCCTCATCGGCCACGCCGAACTCCAGCATCCTGGCCACGCCAGTTGCAATGATATCCTGCGCCTCCACGACAACCGCGCCCTCGACGCAGCCGCCGGAGACCGAACCCTCGAAATTGCCGTCACCGTCGATAACGAGATGGCTTCCCACCCCACGCGGGGCCGATCCCCACGTCTCCACAACCGTAGCCAGAGCCACGTCGCGGCCTTCGCCAAGCCAGCGTTCCGCGATCGTCAACGCATCCTCATGCCGCATGGCGAAACCCTTCCATGCGACGAGCAGGCGCGTTCAGCACCGTCGTCAAATCGGTCAGCGCGGCCAGCGAATGCACCGCACGAAAATCGTCCACATGGGGCAGCATGGCGCGCACCCCTGCCGCACGCGGCTCGAAACCGTCGAAGCGCAGCAGCGGGTTCAACCAAACCAGACGGCGGCAGGACTTGTGCAACCGCTCGATCTCCCGCGACAGTTCGGCTAGACCGTCCGTGCCCCCGTCCCGCTCCAGCCCGTCGGTAATCAGCAGCACCGTCGCCCCTTGTCCCAGCACCCGGCGGCTCCACCGGCGGTTGAACTGCGAAAGCGTCGCACCGATCCGCGTGCCCCCTTCCCAGTCCGGCACCAGCGCGGCCACATCATCCAAAGCGGCGTCCGGGTCTTTCGCCTTCAGCGCGCGCGTCACATTGGTCAGCCGTGTACCGAACAGAAACGTGTGTACCCGCTTGCGGCGGTCGGCCAGCGCGTGGAGATAGTGCAGGAAGATACGGCTGTACTGGCTCATCGAGCCGGAAATATCGACCAGCACGACCAGCGGCGGCTGCACGAAGCGTGACGAGCGGAACTGCGGCAGGATCAGTTCGCCACCGCTGGCCATGCTCTTGCGAAGCACGGCACGGGCATCGATGCTTGGTTCCCTGGGAGTCAGAACGAAACCGCCGGGTGCGGACCGTGTCGTCCGGCATGGCGAGATTGGCGATAGCGCGCCGCGCCACTGCCAGTTCGGCCAGCGTCATCTGCGAAAAGTCCTTCGTCTGCAGCTTCTCGGACGCGCTCATGGAAAAAGCGGCATCGATTTCGATTTCCGGACGCTCCTGCTGCTGCTCCCGCTCCGCACCTTGAAACAACGCCTCCGCCACGCGGCTCTGTCCGGCCTTCGCCTTCTCCTTCTCGCCACGCGGGTCCGCCATTGGCGAGAACATGGCGATCATCTTCTCCACGAGATCGCGGGAACGCCAGAACAGCTTGAACGCCTCGTCGAACACCGCATGGTCCTCACGTCGCATGACCAGCACGCAGTGCAGCGTCCAGTAGAGATCGTCCCGGCTGCCGATGCCCGCAGCTTCCACCGCGCGCACCGCGTCCACAACGGCAGATGGTCCCAGCCGTATGCCCGCATCGCGCAAGGTGCGCGCGAAATAGGCGATGTTGTCGACGAGTCGTCCTTCGGACTGTTCCATCACACGGCCGATGCCAGATCGGACCGCACCTCGCGCAAAATCTCCGCGCTTTCGCTGCCGGCAATCGCGGCGATATCGTCCTGATACTTGAGCAGCACGCCCAACGTGTCGGAGATCGCCTGCGGGTCGAGCGCGAGCTTGTCGAGTTCCATCAACGCCGTCGCCCAGTCGATCGTCTCGGCGACGCCAGGGTTCTTGAACAGTTCCTTGGAGCGCAATTTCTGCACGTAAGATACGATCTCGGCCGACAATCGTTCATTCGCCCCGGGCACCTTGCGGGCAAGAATGTCGAGCTCCCGTTCGGCGGTCGGATAGTCGACCCAATGATACAGGCACCGTCTTTTCAGCGCGTCGTGAATTTCGCGGGTGCGGTTGGACGTGATGATGACGATGGGCGGCTCTTCCGCCTTGATCGTGCCCAGTTCCGGCACGGTCACCTGGAAGTCGGACAGCACCTCCAGCAGATACGCCTCGAATGCCTCGTCCGTGCGGTCCAACTCGTCGATCAGCAACACCGTGCGCCCGCCGTTCTCCTGCAGCGCGCGCAGGATTGCACGTGCTACGAGAAATTTTTCGGAGAACACGTCCGCTTGCTCACCACCGGACGCCTCGCGCTGGCGGATGTCCACCATCTGCGCGGCATAGTTCCACTCGTAAACGGCAGACGAGATATCGAGCCCTTCATAACACTGCAGGCGAATAAGAGGTCGATCCAGCGCCCTCGCCAGCACCTTGGCGATCTCCGTCTTGCCGACCCCCGCTTCCCCTTCCAGAAACAGCGGCCGCCCCATCTTCAACGCAAGAAACAGCACCGTCGCCAGCGAGCGGTCGGCGACATACTCGCCCCGCTCCAGCAGGTCCGCAGTCGCGTCGATCGAGGTCGGCAGGTTGGTCATGGGCTGGAACGTCCAAATAGCTGTCGCCTTCAACCTAGAGAGTGCGATGAACAATTTGAAGACGCCTAAACCGTCAGCATCGGCCACAGCGACGCAACCAGCAGCAACGCCATCGTGATGTTGAAGATCTTCAGCCGCACCGGGTCGCGCAGCCACTGCCGCAACGCCATGCCGAAGCCCGCCCAGATACCGACGGCGGGCAGGTTGATGGCCGCGAAAACCACCGAGACGATGGCCACGTTCAGCGCATAGTTGCCGAGCGCGGTGTAGGTCGCCATCGCAAACGTCGCCATCATCCAGGCTTTCGGGTTGACCCACTGGAACGCCGCAGCGGCCATGAATGACATGGGTTGCGCCTGCCCCTCGGCCACCTTGACCGGCCCGGCATTGGCAATCTTCCACGCCAGATACAGCATGTAGACACCGCCCACGATCTTAATCGCCAACAATATCCACGGCACCTGTGTTACCACGATCCCGATACCCGCCCCTACGCATGCCAGCATCACGCAGAACCCGATCGAAATGCCGAACATGTGCGGAATGGTGCGGCTGAAGCCGAAATTGACGCCGGATGCGAACAGCATGACGTTGTTCGGCCCTGGCGTGATGGAGGAGACGAGCGAGAACACGCACAGCGCGACGAAAATTTCGAAGGTCATCGGAGCACAGAACCGGATTTAGGACAGGAATACTGACCTATATCGAGCGACGCTTGCGGTGCAACCGCTAAAGTTTTTGTGGACCTCGGTTCATCGCGGCAATGCCTGTGCGGCAGACTTCCACCACGCCCAGCGGCTGCATGATTGAAATGAACTGGTCGATCTTGCGGCTCCGACCGGTGATCTCGAACACGAAATGGCTCAGATCGGCGTCCGACACGGTCGCGCCGAATGTTTCCGCCAGCCGCAACGCCTCGACGCGGTGTTCGCCATTGCCGGCCACCTTCACCAGTGCAAGTTCCCGTTCCAGCGGCTTTTCGTGGCCGAGCGCATAGGCCGTCAGCGTCATGTCCACGACCCGGTGGATCGGCACGATTCGGTCCAGTTGCCGCTTGATCTGCTCCAGCGTCGAAGGGGTCGCCATGGTGACGATGGTAATGCGCGACAGGTGCTGCTGTTGCTCCGTCTCGCTCACCGTCAGGCTGTCAATATTGTAGCCCCGTCCCGAGAACAGGCCGATCACACGCGCCAACACGCCCGGTTCGTTGTCCACCACCACGGCCAGCGTGTGCCGCACCGGCACTTCGTCCTGCGGCGCGATAAAGTAAGCCGAGGCGGGCGGGCTGACGATCTTGTTCTGGTTCTTGACGGTATCGGTCATGATGTCTCCACGGGTACTAGGTGTTTGGGCCGGCGACGCGCGATGGCGATGCCGATCAGGATGATGGCAAGCGCAATCGCCGCATTGGGCGGCAGGCGTTCGCCGAGAAAGACGATGGCCAGCCCCGCGCCGATGACAGGCACGAAAAAGTTGATCTGGCTCGTGAACGAGGCCCCCGCCCGTTTGATCAGCGCCACGACGAGGATGGCCCCCGCCGCCGTCGGCCCGAGCGCTGTGTAGACGACCGCCGCCCAGACATGCGCGTCGGCATACAGGCGCGAAAGGTCCGCCACCAGAAGCATCGGCAGCGACATCACAAACGCCACGCCAAGAAACAGCATGACGGTCGATTGCCATGGCTCATCGACCAGCGCCTTGGTGATGATCGCGTTGACACCATAGCTGATCGCGGCTGCGGCAATCGCATATTGCTGCAGCGAATTACCGGCCAGACCCACCAGTTTGTCGAGCCCCATCAGGACCACGATCCCAGCCAGCGCGAGCGCGAAACCGATGATGGTGTAGCGGTTTGGCCGCTCGTCCTGCGTGAAGAGCTGCGCCAGCCCGAGCGTGAACAGCGGCATGGTCGCCATCAGAATCGCGGCGATGCCCGCGTCCACCTCCTGCTGTCCCCACGCCAGCAGCGAGAACGGCAATGTGTAGCCGAAGAAGGCAGATGCCACGATTGCAACCCCGACCGCCTTGCGTGGCAACCCGACCCCCGAAAACCGCCACAGAATAGCAACGGCCAGCGTCGCCAGCAGCAGGCGGAATGACACCACGAACATCGGCGGAAGGACAGTCACCGAGATCCGCGTCATCATGAAGTTGGAACCGAAGATGAGGGCAAGCAGCACGAGCATCGCGTAGTCCCGCAACGGCCGCGTGAACATCTGCTCCGCTGCGACCCCTGGCCCCGCGACCCGGCCGCGCACGGTCTCGCTCCTTCCCCGCGCCTAGACCAGCGCCTTGCCCTTCGCGTCAATGGCGGTCGCCACAGCCTCGTCCGTCGCTTCGTCCGGCAGCAGCATTTCGTTATGCGCCTTGCCGGAGGGAATCATCGGGAAGCAGTTGGCCAGCGTCACCACGCAGCAATCGAAGATCACCGGGCCGGGCGTTTCGATCATCTCCATGATCGCGTCGTCAAGCTGGTCCGGCTTGGTGCAGCGAATGCCCGTGCCGCCGTATGCCTCGGCCAGCTTCACGAAATCCGGCATGGCCTCGGTATAGGTGTGCGACAGGCGGTTGCCGTGGAGCAGCTGCTGCCACTGGCGCACCATGCCCATATATTCGTTGTTCAGGATCATGATCTTGATCGGCGCGTCGTGCTGCACCGCGCAGGACATTTCCTGGATGCACATTTGGATCGAGGCATCACCCGCTATGTCCACCACCAGCGCATCGGGATGGGCGATCTGCACGCCTAGCGCCGCCGGAAGGCCGTAGCCCATCGTGCCCAGCCCCCCCGACGTCATCCACCGGTTCGGCTCCTCGAATCCGTAGAATTGCGCCGCCCACATCTGGTGCTGGCCGACTTCGGTGGTGATGTAGGTCTTGCGGTCCTTCGTCAGCGCATGCAGCCGCTCCAGCGCGTGCTGCGGCATGATGACATCCTTGTTCGGCGTGTAGTTGAGCGACTTGCGCGCCGCGCCACGTGCCGATCTGCTTCCACCAGTCGGTCGTATCCCCCGTCTGTTCCACCTTCGCCCACTCGTCGAGCATCGCGTGGAGAACGTGGGTTACATCGCCGATGATCGGAACATCGACATGGACGACCTTGTTGATGGACGACGGGTCGATATCGATATGGATCTTCTTGCTGTCGGGCGAGAACGCATCGAGGCGGCCTGTGATACGGTCATCGAAACGCGCGCCGATGCATACCATCACGTCGCAATCGTGCATCGCCATGTTGGCTTCGTATGTGCCGTGCATGCCCAGCATGCCGAGCCAGTTGTCGCCGGACGCGGGGTAGGAACCAAGCCCCATAAGCGTGGATGTGATCGGAAAGCCGGTCTCGGCCACCAGACGCCGCAACAGCTGCGAGGCCTCCGGTCCGGAATTGATGACCCCCCCGCCGGTGTAGAGGACAGGCTTGCGCGCGCCTGCCATCAGCCGCACTGCTTCGGCAATAGCAGCCGGATCGCCGTCCATCTTCGGGCTGTAGCTTGCATCGGCGCGAATGTCCGTCGCCAGCGTATAGGTGCCCGTGGCGAACTGGACGTCCTTGGGAATATCCACGACCACCGGCCCGGGGCGACCTGACGTGGCGACGTAGAACGCTTCATGCAGCACACGCGCAAGGTCGTTCACGTCCTTCACGAGCCAGTTGTGCTTGGTGCAGGGGCGCGTGATACCGACCGTGTCGCATTCCTGAAAGGCGTCGGAGCCGATGAGCGAGGTCGGAACCTGACCGGTAATGCACACGAGCGGGATCGAGTCCATCAGCGCGTCCTGCAAGGGCGTCACCATGTTCGTGGCACCGGGACCGGACGTAACGAGCGCGACGCCGGGCCTGCCGGTCGACCGGGCATAGCCTTCCGCTGCATGACCGGCGCCCTGTTCGTGGCGCACGAGCACGTGACGGATGTCTTCCTGTTGATGCAGCTCGTCGTAGATCGGCAGCACCGCACCGCCGGGATAGCCGAAGATGTCCTTGACGCCGTTATCCACCAGCGCGCGGATCACCATTTCCGCGCCGGTCATTTCCATCGAATCCATCTGTTCGCTCATCATTCCTCACCGCTTCCACGGCTCCCTTTGTGCGCCCGAACCTTCCGCGTTCAGGCAATAAAAAAGGCCCCCGGAGGAGCCTTGCGCGCGTCAACGGTGCCGGTGGGCTATCCAGCCACCGCGCCGACGCGCCGTCCTACTACGATAAGAAATGTCGTCATGGTGCGTTCACCAAGTTCGGTTTCCATGCAGACAATACAGGGCAACAAGCAACCGTCAAGCACGGTCTTCGGGCGAAACCCGCACCCACGTCTCGTCCATCTGGCCGCGAAACCATGTCGACTGGCGCTTTGCGTATTGCCGCGTCGCCGCAATCCATCTGCGCAACGTCTCGTCCGCGGCAAACTCCCCATCGAGCATCGCACCGATTTGCGCGACACCGATTGCTTTAAGGACCGTAGCGGTCGGCGGCAGATCGAGCGCGCGCAGGGCTGCGACTTCCTCCGCCGCCCCATTTTCGAGCATCCGTTCCGCCCGCTTCGGCGATTCGGTCATGCAGCACGTCACGGGCTGGTTCCAGAATGTATTTTTCCATTCCCCATCCGTCCAGCAAGGCAGGATGGCGACGCTCGTGATGCGCGCTCAACGGTGTGCCGGTGGACAAGAACACCTCCAGCGCGCGGGCAATTCGTTGTCCGTCGCTTGGTCGAAGAGATGCGGCACCTTTGGGATCGACGGCCATCAACTCCGCATGTAGTGCCGGGGCACCGCCATCGACGAGACGTACCCGCACGGCAGTGCGGATGTCCACCTCGATTGGCGGTACCGGGGAAAGCCCCTGTTCCAAGGCGCGAAAGTACAGTCCCGTACCTCCCACGAAGATCGGTATGACCTCGCCCGTCTTCACTCCGCCCAGCACGGCGTTCACATCGTTCCCCCACTGGGCGACGGAATACGGTCGTTCGAGCGCCGCGTGGCCATAGAGCACGTGCTCGATGCCCCCCATATCGCCCGCAGAAGGCCGCGCCGTCAGAACGCGCAGAACCGGATAGACCTGCATGGAATCGGCGTTGACGATTACAGGTTCACGGCCGGTTTCCCGAACCTGCTGCGCTTTCTGCAACGCAAACGCCGACTTGCCGCTTGCGGTCGGCCCCGCTATCAAAACGGCGTGCGGATCGCTCACGCGCTGTCTCCGTTCTCCCATGCCCCGCCAATGCACGGAAACGCGCCATGCCTCAACACGCCGTGTCCCATCGCATCGCGACCCTGATCGCCAACCCGAACGAGCCTTGCCTCACCGCCGATCTGATCGAGCGGGTCCGGACGGCGATCTTCGGTCAGGACGCTACGATACTGGCAACGGGTATCGCCTGCGATATTGCCATCGACGACAGCGTGACCCGCGACGCGGTTCGCTCTGCGCTCGGCGATGCGCCGGTGGACATCGTCATTCAACCGGCTGCGAACCGGCGAAAACGCCTGCTGATCGCCGACATGGATTCCACCATGATCGAGCAGGAGTGCCTCGACGAACTGGCAGCGGTCGCCGGTTCGGGAGCGTCCGTTGCTGCAATCACCGCCCGCGCCATGGCGGGGGAGATCGCGTTCGAACCGGCTTTGCGTGAGCGGGTCGCCACGCTGGCCGGCAAGTCCGCAAACCTCATCGACACCGTTCTGCAAAATCGCATCACGCATATGCCGGGCGGTACGGCACTGGTGGCCACGATGCGCGCGAACGGTGCGTTCTGCGCTCTCGTATCAGGGGGTTTCACCCAGTTCACGAGCGCAGTCGCAGGTGCTTTGGGGTTCGACGCCCACCGCGCCAATACGTTCGCCATCGAGGACGGTCTGTTCACCGGTGGTGTGGTCGACCCGATCCTAGGGCGCGATGCGAAAGTCGAGGCGCTGGACGCATTCTGTGCAGAACAAGGCCTTTCTCGCAGCGATGCCCTTGCCGTTGGCGACGGTGCGAACGACCTCGGCATGTTGCTGGCCGCAGGTACCGGGGTCGCTCTTCACGCCAAACCGGTGGTGGCCCAGTCGGCACCCCACCGTATCGACCATGGCGATCTGACGGCGCTGCTCTACATGCAGGGCTACCGTCAGATCGACTTCGCAGGTTAGCTCAGGTCGAGGACGACGAAGCTCAGCTGCCCGTCCGGAAGGGCAACGAGCAGCAAGGCTTTCTTGCGCCCGTCTTCCCGCAATTCCGCCAACCGCGCTTCCACTTCCGCAGGAGACGACACGGCTTCCTGGCCAATTTCGGACACGACAGAGCCGGCCTTGATGCCTTTCTCTTCCGCAGTCGAACCTTCCTCGACCTCGACGATCAGCACACCGTCGACACCTGCGTCGATGCCGTTCTCCTCACGCGCTTCGTCGCTCAACTCCGAGAAGGTCAGACCCAGCGCGCTTACGGTTTCGGTGTCGTCTTCCGACGAAGTTTCACCCTCGGCCATCGCGACGCTTTCACCGTCTTCCAGACGACCGAGCGTAACGGGCACGGTGACCCGTTCGCCCTTGCGCAGAACGATCACATCCACGGCCTTGCCAACGGCAGTTTCGGCCACGATACGCGGCAGGTCGCGCATTTCGCTGATCGGCTTGTCGTCGAACACCAGCACCACGTCGCCGACCTGTATACCCGAGTTTTTCGCCGGCCCCCGGTCGGTAACGCCCGCCACGAGCGCGCCCTGTGCGAGCACCATGCCGAGGGATTCGGCGATATCGTCCGTCACCGGCTGAATGGAAACGCCGAGCCAACCCCTGCGGGTCTCACCGAACTCCCGCAGCTGCGCGATAACATTGGTGGCAAGGTCCGCAGGCACGGAAAAGCCCAGTCCGATCGATCCGCCCGAGGGGGAAATGATGGCTGTGTTGATGCCGATGACCTCACCATCCATGTTGAACAGCGGCCCACCCGAATTGCCCCGGTTGATGGCCGCATCCGTCTGGATGAACGCATCATACGGGCCGGACCGGATATCGCGGTTGATGGCCGATACGATGCCCAGCGTCACCGACGAGCCCTGTCCGAAGGGGTTACCGATGGCCATGACCCAGTCACCCACCCGCGCAGAGGCGGACTGACCGAAGGCCACCGCCTGCAATTCCCTTTCCGGCTCCACCTTCAACACGGCGATGTCCGTCTTGGGGTCCGTGCCGATGACTTCCGCCAGAAGTTCGGTGCCGTCCGTGAACTCGATGGTGATCTCGTCGGCATCGGCGATGACGTGGTTGTTGGTGATGATGATACCGGAAGGATCGATGACGAAACCGGAGCCGAGCGATTGCACACGGCGCGGACGGCGCGGCTGGTTACCTTCTTCCTGCTGTCTGAAGAACTCGTCGAAGAAGTCCTGAAACGGAGAGCCCTCCGGCACCCGCGGACGGGGCGCTCCGCCGGAATTGCCGCCGCTCCCGGCTACGTTCTGCGCCGTGGAGATATTGACCACAGCCCCGATCAACTCGTCCGCCAGATCAGCGACGGAAGCCGGGCCAGCCGCAAAGGCGGGCGCTGTCGAGGCGACCGTCGCCGCGCTCCCGAAAGATATCGCAAGAGCGATCAGAGCCGCCTTCATAGGCAACCGGATCGGATTGAAACGTGGCGTCATGCTGTCAGTCTCCTGCAAATGATACGAGTCGGTCTGTCATTGTTACGTGAAGGCGGGACGAGACGTTTTGGTGGCGGACAAATGATTTTCCCGTGAACGTCATTTCAACCGCGCACGAGCCAGACGAGCAGCACTCCGACGCACAGCGCAAGCAGTCCGGCCTGCCTAAGCGATCGCCTCATCGGCCTCCGCAATACGTGCTGCCATGCGGCGGGCGAATGCGGGGGCACCAGCGTAGATCGCCCCTTCCACCGCCAGAAAGACGCCGATGATACTTACGAAGTCGATCATCGGCGCTCAGTCGTCGGCCAAATGGGCAGGGTCAGTTACCCGCCGTCGGCCGCGTTACGGCACCGTTGGCATCGCGGAAGAAGCGGAAGAACTGGGAGTCCGGCGACAGGACGAGTGTCGTATCGCTGTTCTCCAGTGCCTCACGATAGGCCGCCATGGAGCGGTAGAACTCGAAAAACTCCGGATCCTTGGTGAAAGCCTCCGCAAAGATGCGGTTACGCTCCCCTTCGCCTTCACCGCGAAGCACTTCCGCCTCACGCTGCGCTTCGGCCTGGATCTCCACCACCTGACGGTCGGCGTTGGCGCGGATACGCCGCGCCGCTTCCTGACCGCGGGCACGAAGGCGTTCCGCTTCGGCAAAACGTTCCGCCTTCATGCGCTCGAAGGTCTGTTCGGACACTTCGTTCGTAAGATCGGTGCGGCGAATGCGGACATCCACGATGTTGATGCCGAGATTGTCGGCTTCCGGACGCAGCTGGTCGCGCACTTCCCGCATCATCGCCGAGCGTTCTTCCGAAAGGGCGGACTCGAAGCCGCGCAGGCCGTATGTCCGGCGCAAGGCAGCGTCGAGACGGGTGCGAAGGCGAGCCTCCGCCTGTTCCTGCGACGCCGATACGCGCTCGCGGAATTTCTGCGGGCTTGCGATCTTGTAGGTCAGGAAAGCGTCCACCTCATAAAACTTGCCGCCCGACACCTGAACCCGAATGTCATCGAGATCGAACCGCAACAGACGGTCATCGACCATCAGCACCTCGTCCAGCCCGATAAAACCGAGCGGTACCTTGAAGTAGAGACCCGGCTCCGTTTCTACGCGCTTGATCTCACCGAAGCGCAGCACGATCGCCTGCTCCCGCTCGTTCACGATGAACACGGCACTCCATACGACCAGCAGCAGCGCAACGACGCCGGCTGCGATCAATCCAAGACGGTTATTCATCAGTTGGTACCTTCGGCGTTGGTATTGCGACGTTGCTGGACTTCCGGCAGCGGCAGGTAGGGCACGACACCCGTGCCCCCGCCTTCACCGCCGGATTCCATGATGATCTTGTTGGAATCGCGCAGCACGTCTTCCATGGTTTCGAGGAACAGGCGCTTGCGCGTCACTTCCGGTGCCTTTGCGTATTGCTCGTAGACGGAGAGGAAGCGCTGGGCCTCACCTTCGGCTTCCTGCACGATGCGGTTCTTGTAACCGGCAGCATCTTCGCGAATCTGTGCCGCTTCACCACGGGCGGCACCGAGCTGCTGGTTACGGTACTGGTTGGCCTCTTCCTGGAACTGGTCCTCGTTCTGCTCGGCGCGCTGCACTTCGTCGAACGCTGCCGCCACCTCGGTCGGCGGGGCGACATCCTCGATGTTGAGCGAGCGGATGGCGATGCCCGCGCCATATTCGTTCAGCGTTTCCTGCGCGATGGCGCGCACATCCTCGGCAATGCCCTGACGGTCGTCACGGAAGACGTCCTGCGCGCTGCTGCGCCCGACGATCTCGCGCATGGCGCTTTCGGCCACTTCGCCCACCATGCCCTCGGGGTCATTGACGTTGAAGAGGAAGTTCTTCGGATCGTCGACGGAGTAGAGAACGGAGAAAGCGACATCCACGATGTTCTGATCACCCGAAAGCATCAGCCCCTGCGCGGACCCTTCCCGGCCCGTCGAGCCGATATTGACCTGCCGTTCCGTGATCTTGATCTTCTCGGTCGTCTCGAACGGCCACCAAGCGAAGTTCAGGCCTGCGCCCTCGATCTCGTTCTTCGGCTTGCCGAACACGGTTTCCACCGCCAATTCGTCCGCATCCACCTGATAGGCGGAGGTGAAGACGTACAGGGCGACCACGACCAGTGCGATGAGACCGAGCAGAGCGGGCGAAAACGACACGCCGCCGCCGCCACTGCCGCCGCCGGAACCGCCGCGACCACCGGGAAACGCATTCTTCAGACGCTCCTGCCCGCGGCGCAGTATCTCTTCCAGATCCGGTGGCTGGTTGCCGCCGCCGGGGCGCTGGGGGCCGCGCGGACCACCGGGATTGCCCCGGGGCGGCTGGCCCCACGGGCCGCCGTTGTTTCCACCACCGCCATTGGCGTTTCCGCCACCAGTCTGATTGCTCCAGGGCATCGCTCGTCCTTGTTACTTGCGGCGCATCGCGAGAGGCATCCGCTGTGTTGGTCCGGGCCGTCAAAGAAACCCCGGTCGTTGCTGATGGTATAGGGAGCGCGGCCCGTGCTTTCAACGCGCCCGCGGGGCGAAACGTGCGTCACGATGACGGTGAACGGCGTTCCCAAACCTCATATGTCGTATCGGCCGTATCTTTCGGCCCCGCGGGGACGAAATCGCGGGACGTTTGCGTCCATTCGGATTCGTCCGGCAACGCGAAGGCCGTGTCCCCGTCCGGGCGCGCGTGGACCCGTGTGAGATGCAGCCTGTCGCATATCGGAGCGGTCAGACGGAAGATCTCTCCTCCACCTATGATCGCGATCGATGGCGCGCCCGTGGCCGTCGCGACCGAGCGAGCCAGTTCCAGCGCCGTGCTCGATGTCGCCTGCCACGACTGCCCCTTCCGCCTGCCATGCCTGTCCCGCGTCACGACGATAGATGTGCGTCCGGGCAATGCCTTGCCGATGGATTCGAACGTCTTGCGTCCCATCACCATGGGCCGCCCCATCGTCAGATCGCGAAACCGCTTCAGGTCGGTGGACAGCCGCCACGGCATGCCCCCACCGGCACCGATGACGCCGTTCTCGGCCGCCGCTACGACCATCTCGACCGGTAGCGTCAAACGGAAACCGCCGCCTTGATGTGTGCCTGAGGCTCGTAGCCCTGCACATCGAAATCGTCGTAGGTGAAGGCGAACAGGTCCGTCACGTCCGGGTTCATGCGCATCGTTGGCAGCGGCCGGGGCTGGCGCGAAAGCTGTTCGCGGGCCTGGTCGAAATGGTTCGCATAAAGATGTGCGTCGCCCAGCGTGTGGACGAACTCGCCCGGTTTCAGCCCCGTTACCTGCGCCACCATCATCGTCAGCAAGGCGTAGGAGGCGATGTTGAACGGCACACCAAGGAAGATATCGCCCGAGCGTTGGTAAAGCTGGCAGGACAGTTTCCCATCAGCGACGTAGAACTGGAACAAGCAGTGGCAGGGCGGCAGCGCCATGTCATCGACGAGCGCCGGGTTCCAAGCTGTCACCATCAGCCGGCGGGAGTTGGGGTTGGTGCGAATCTGGTCCACGACCTGCGCAATCTGGTCGAGCGTGCCGCCGCAGGGCTTCGGCCACGACCGCCATTGTACCCCATAGACCGGACCGAGATCGCCGTTCTCGTCGGCCCATTCATCCCAGATACGCACCCCGTTTTCGCGCAGATAGGCGATGTTGCTGTCGCCTTTCAGGAACCACAGCAATTCGTGGATGATGGAGCGCAGGTGCAGTTTCTTGGTCGTCGTGACGGGAAAGCCCTGCGCCAAGATCGAACCGCATTTGCGTGCCGAAGACTGATCGCGTTCCCGTGCCTGTCCGGTCTCCCCGGTCGGTGCCGTGGTCAAGGACGTGTTGGAGGAGATGGAGATACTGACGCATTGCGCTAGGAATCCCGAGTCTCGCGACAGAGTTCGAATCCTTGCCCGCGCTTGCCTGGGGAAAACGCCGTAGCGGGCGGACAACGACTGGACATGGTTAATTCATGCCCTAGCCTGTGCGCCACGGCGTCGCAGCGGTGACGGCTCAATCGGAGGATGGACCATGACAAGCAAACTCGACGAGAAAGTCGGCAAATATATCGATGATTACAAGAAGAAGATCGGCGACGACATCGACGTGGACCTGCTGCGCAAGGTCACCAAGGGCTGCGGACCGACGATCTATCAGCGCGACTCCGAAACCGTCTCCGGCGGCGACCCAGAAGAGATGGAGCGGGTGACGAAGAACTTCGTGATGAAGAAGCTCGGCGTGGCCGACCACGATGAGGCGAAAGCCGCCGTCGATTCGGCGCTGGAACGCTACGGCAAGTCCAACCGCACGAAATATCGCGCGGTCTTCTACTATCTCGTCACGAAGGAACTCGGCAAGGACAGCGTGTACGGCTGACCAAATCCAACCGGCGGTTGCGCCTAGCGCGCCGCCGCCTGTTCTTCCAGCTGCGGCCAGTTTGCGTTCGCCGTTTCGATGAACTCCTCGCGCTGGACGTCCCAGCGCCGTTTGATCGGCTGGTCGAAATTCAGGTACAGCCTGCCGTCGTGGACCGTGAAGGCATCAGGCTCGGTCTTTGCAAGCTGCCCGCGCGCTGCCGCGAAAGCGCAGTATCCGCCGTATTGAGGTGCGTAGCGAACCGGGTCGGCGAGAAATGCGTCACGGTTCTGCGCGGTCTCGAAGTGCCAGGTCACCCCGTTCCATTCCGCAGCGTGCTCCGCACTTCCCTTCACAGCCGCGTCTTTCGTAAAGTATCCCACAGGGTCGTAACCGTTGATAGCCACCCCCGGCGTCGTGCCCTGGAAAACGGCCCCTGCCAGCGCGGGCGCGGTGAGTTGCATGTATGCGAACACGCCGGCGGCCGCCAGTGCGGCGACGACGATGGGAATAACGCGTCTCATGATCATGGGAAGTGCCCGTCTATCGCCGATGTTGCCTACCGATAGCGGGCGGGCACGATGTGCACCAATCAAGCGTCGATCAAACCGGCGTCAACGATGCTTTGCAATGCGCTGCTTCACATCCTATATACGCCGTGCCGGAGTGATCCGGATATGGCGATAAACGGTCTGTGCAATAAACCATTCGGACCCGGGGGCGGTACCCGGCGCCTCCACCAAACTGCCGCCAATGGCGGTTTGGCGGGGGCGAAACAGGATCGACGAGGGTGTAAAGACAGTGCTTTTGCTCGGCATGGTACCCACCGATATCGGGCCATTTAGTAGTTGCAAATGACAACTATGCGGAAGCACGGATCGCCGCGTAAGCGGTGCTAAGTCTTCAAATTAAGCCCCTGCGGTTCGCACTGTAGGGCGGGGTTCGAAGGCACCTGGCAACAGAAGCCTTCACTTTTCCATCACCCCTCCATCTTGGCCCATCTGCGAATGCCGCACCGGTTTGCGTTGCCCCGTGCCCGCGCCTGTTGCATGGTGGGCCAACACCTTCGAAATAGGCCCCGGAGCCAGTTCCCATGTCCAACGACACCACACCGCCGGAGCCGGAAGACCTCATCCGCTACGACGTGCTGGCGCAGGAAGCCCTGCGGTCCGTGGTGCGCAAGGTGTTGACGGAGGTGGCTCGCACGGGCCTACCGGGCGACCACCATTTCTACATCACCTTCGATACCACTGCTTCCGGCGTTCGCATGTCGTCGCGAATGAAGGAGAAATATCCAGAGGAAATGACGGTGGTGGTCCAGCATCAATACTGGGATCTGGAAACCACCGAACACGGCTTTTCCATCGGCTTGTCCTTCGATGGCATTCCGGAAAACCTGCTGGTTCCGTTCGCGGCCATTCGTGGCTTTTTCGACCCGTCGGTGCAGTTCGGCCTCCAATTCGATACACCGCCGGACGAGGATTCCGACGCCGAACGACCGACCGGAAGTGTCAGTCCCATGACGCCGGGCAAGGTCGGCGCCTTGCCCGCGCCGGACGCCAGCGAAAATGAGGCAAAGGAAGACGACGCCGCACCGGCCTCCGCCGACGTCGTCTCGCTGGACGCCTTTCGAAAGAAGTAGGTCTTTGGTGCGCAAACGCTCCGTTTCCATCGACGGCCATGGCACGTCCGTATCGCTGGAGGACGAGTTCTGGGCAGAGCTCAAACGCATCGCCGCTCGCGATGGATCGTCCCTCGCGGCCCTCATCGCGCGGGTCGACCGCGAACGCGGCACACGACATGCCCTCTCGTCCGCCCTGCGCCTTCACGTACTGAGCGACCTCAAGGCCGCCTAGTCGATCCCTTCCAGGCTTCTGAAATCCAGAACGGGTTCGGCGTCATCGCCTTGGATCAGACGCTCCTGCGCTTCCTGCGCATTGAGACGCAACTCCTCCTCGCGTTCCAGCGCCTCGCGCTCCCGTTCCTCCCGTTCGGCACGTTGCTGACGGGCCTGCTGCGCGAGTTCCAATGCCCGAGCCACTTCGGCCCGTCGACGCTCCTGCTCGAGCCGCGCCTCTTCCGCGCGCCGAGCCGCCTCCTCTTCCGCCCGTTGCCGCGCGCGTGCCTTCAACTGGTAAAGCCGAACCGTGTCGGCGATGCGCTGCCGTTGCGCGATGGACGCCTGCTGCGCTGCAAACTCACGCTCACGTCGCTCGGCCAGACGCATGTTCAAGAACGCCTCGAACGCGGTCGTATCCACACCGCTGCTGCTATCGTTGCCCGATCCTGCCGCAGTTACCGAAAGAGCGGGCGTCGCGCCGATCACGGCCTCGCGGGCGGGGTCGAAGGTGACGTCGATACGCGCCTGATAAGTGCCGTCCGTCAGATCGTATCGCGCCCGTCCGATGCCGGTAACGCCATCGGTGGAAAGCGGAACGTTCTCCACCCGTGCAACGCCGCCCGCCATGGTGGCGGAAAGCTGGGTATCGCCGAAGGCCAGCCCGCCAGCGCCGAGGGCGGAACGCACGATAGCCGCAGCCTGCGCGGGGAGGTCGCCGTCCGCAGTCGCGTCCGCTGCAACCAGCGCGTTTGCGAGCGTGTCGTTCGCAACCCCCTGCAACCGACCGCCGGAGATGACCGCGCTGCCGCTGCCGGTGAGCGCCGATGCAAGGCTTTCACCCGGCCCCGCGCTTGCTTCGAAACTGGCGGAGCCGTTCAAACGGCCTGTCATGAATGAAGGGACTGCAAGAGCGGCCTCAACCTCCGACAGACTGCCATTGTCGAGAGCAAGCGTTGCGCTGAGAAGATCGCTGTCGCCGCTGCGGGCCAGGCTGAGCGTGCCTCCAACATCGCCGCCCAGCCATCGCGCTCGCCCGTCCTCGATGACGAGATCGCCGCCATCGATGGAAAGCCGGCCGCCCAGATCGCGCAACGAGGCGAGCTGGCCTTCGGGCCAGAACAGTTCCGCGACCGTCACGTCCAGCGCGCCGTTCACGCCGTCGAATAGTTGGTCGTCGGTCAGCACGGCTCCGGCTACCAGTGCGCCGGATAGCGTATCCACGGCCAGCGTGCCCTCGATGACCGGCTCGCCGTTAACGTCTTCGACGCGCGCCAACCGGCCACTGAACGAAGATCCGGCGACGGTTCCTGCAATGTTATCGGCACTGAAACCGGACTGTGATAGAGCCAGTTGCAAACCGACCTTGGCTTCCTGTCCTTCGCCGTAACCCGGCACCGGCAGCCCGGACATGGCGATGAACGGGTCGATGTCGGTGGACTCCATGCGCACATTCAGTTCGCCCGACGGCCGCACCCACCCGTCCGTCCATGCGAAGGTCAGATCGCCTTCAGCACTGGCAAACCCGGTGCGTGTGGTCAAGGTTGCGCTGCTGCGCAACGGCCCGCCCGGTTCGCCGCTCGCCGAAATGCGCAATCCGCCCCGCCCCACGTCGACATCGGCCGAAACGGGAGTGCCCACCTGGGCCAGCATGCGCGCGGCATTGGCGGCATCGAGCACCACGCGAAGGTCCATCTTCTCGTGCGGCGTGTAGTCGATACCCAGATCCAGGCCGGTGGCACCGACCGTTCCGTTCCCCTCGATGGCGACCGTGCCATCGCTGGCCGAAACATCGAACACCACGTCCATCGGCCCGTATAGCGCCGCATCCGCTCGCAACCGATCAAGCGAAACCGCATCCGGAAGGCGTCGATCAAGCAGTGCCAACGCCTCGTCCAGGCGCTTGCCGGAGACGGCGATGGTCAGGCTTCCTTGCGTTGGCAAGAAGTCGGCGGTCCGGCGCAACCGTCCGTTGGCGGAAACGGCGACACCCGCAAGGTCGCCGATTTCCAGCAAATCGATGTCGATCACATCGTCGATGAACGTGCCTTTGGCGACGACGCGGTCGGCACCGATCCCGTCATACACCGCACGGCCCACGTCCAGGTCGACCAGCAGATCGTGCCCGGTGGCGAACGTGTCTGCATTCTCGCCGGCCAGAAGCCGACCCCACGCGGCGAGCTGGTCGAAGTCCGCCGCCTCACCGGCCAGTGCCAGGTCGATGACGTCACGCCCGCCATCACCGGGGTTACGCACCAGCGCCCCCTGCAGCCGTGAACCGTCGAGAATGATTTCCAGATCGTCCAGGGTCAAAGCACCGTTGCCGATGTTGGCCCGGGCTTCGAACCCGGCATTGGCCATGGCACTGATGACGGGATCGTCCGCGCCCCCGATCCACTTGGCAAAGCCGGACGGTTGGCTGGACGCCAGCGCCAAGTCGCCGGTAAAGCCCAGCGAAGGAGTAAGCGCCAAAGTGCCGTCGGCACGCAGCTCGGTGCGCCCCGGCAATTGTGCTTCCAGCCCGCTCACCTGCCACCGACGGTCCGGTGCCGCACCCTCCGTGCCTTGGTCCGGATCGGGACGGATTTGAAAGACCACATCGCGCACGATCGTGTCGCCAGCGACGATGGCGGGCAGTTCGACCTCGACGACCCCATCCGCGGACAGACGAGGCAAGTTTCGCAGGGCTGCGGACAGCTTTTCCAACCGGGCGGAGACAGACTGCCCGCCGCCCGACGCTACCTCGTCCGTCTGCTGCAGCCTCACCGAACGTCGCCTCCAGGCGGGCGACATCGACCTGCTGTCCCTGCGCTTTCAGAACGAACGATGGCACCTCGTCCAGCGTCACCTGCGCGGAGCCGGTGATCGTGTACGGGTCCTCGGTTGACCCTAGTTCCGCCTGATAGGCCGGCATAAGCAGCAGGTCGGGGGTCGCGTCGAGATCGGCTTCGACGCGCAGCGGCAGGCCGGCACCCCCGGTACTGCGCGGGAAGGCGATGCGGTCCTGCGCATCCTGTTCCGGCATGCTGTCGATGCGGAGCAACCCGGTCAGTTGAGGCAAGGCATCGCTCAAGTCCAACGGGCCTTCGAACGTGACATCGAACGGCACGGTTTGCGGTTCCACGAACGCACGGACCGTGATCGCCCCCTCGTCGCGCCATTGGCCGGTGGACACGTCGAAGCGAACACGCTCGCCCTCGACCGTGGCCAACGCCCGACCACGCCATGGTCCCCGCAGGGCGTCCGCCGAAGCGTTGCCATCGATATCGCGCACGACGACGTCGCGCTTCACCCTCTCGTCCGAGAAGCGGATGACCCCGTCTGTCACCGATATGTTGTCCACCGCCACCGTGCCGGTCGACACGAGCCCGTTGCCGACCGTGCCCTGCAACCGGCCGTTCTGGTCGATGCGCAAGTTCAGCCTCGGTTCGTCCAGACGCATGTCGCGAATGACGACGTTACCCTGCAGCAACGGGGCCGGTTCGACTTCCATGCCGAACGAAGCGGCGAGCAGGTGCGGCGCATCCGACGGGCCGACACGCACGTCGGTAAAGGTCACCATTGGCACGGGCAGCACCCGCGCCGACGTCGTGCCACGCACTTCCACCCGCTGCCCGAGCACACGGCTGGCTTCAGCCTCGAACTGCGTCTTGAACCGGTTCCAGTCCACCAACGGTGGTACGACGAAGGCCGCCGCAATCAGCAAAACGACCAGTGAGCCGAGCCAGGCGAAAAGCCTCATCGTTCAACGCCCTGTTGTGCCGCACCGAACGTCAAGGGAACCTCAAACCACCTTGCCGGGGTTCATGATGTTGTGCGGGTCGAGCGCCGTCTTGATCGTGCGCATCACCTCCGCCCCGGTGCCGTGCTCCAGTTGCAGGAACCGGCGCTTGCCTTGCCCAATGCCGTGTTCGCCGGTGCAGGTACCGTCCATGGCGATCGTGCGCAGGTTCAGCCGTTCGATCATTGTCTCGGCACGGTCCACCTCGTCGGCATCGTCCATCATGATAAGCGGCGAGACGTGAAAGTTGCCGTCCCCGACATGACCGATGATCGGGGCGATGAGACCAAGTTCCTCCACATCAGCGACAGTTTCCGCCAGACAGTCGGCCAGCCGTGAAATCGGGACGCAGGCGTCGGTGGCGATGCCCCTGCAGCCGGGCCGATGGGCGAGCATGGCTGGGTAGGCATCGTGCCGCGCCTTCCACAGCCTGCTGCGCTCCTCGGTCGAAGACAGCCACGCGATGGGAGAGCCGTTGTTTTCCAGTGCAATTTCCGAAAATAGTTCGGTCTGCTCCGCGACCCCCTTGTCGGTCCCGTGAAACTCCAGAAAAAGTGTCGGCGTATCGGCGTAGTCAAGGCCGGAATAGGCGTTCATGCAGCGCGTCATCAGCGCGTCCGCCAGTTCGATGCGCGCCAGTGGCAGGCCTACCTGCATGGCCATGATCGTCGCGTTGCAGGCATCCACCACCGTGGGAAACTGGCAGGCTCCCGCAGAAATCTTGTCGGGAATACCGTAAAGCTTCAGCGTCAGTTCCGTGATGATGCCCAGCGTGCCCTCCGCCCCGACCAGCAGCCGCGTCAGATCATAGCCCGATGATGATTTCCGTGCTCGCGACGCGGTGCGCACGATCTGCCCGTCCGGCATGACGGCGGTGATGGACACGACGTTGTCCCGCATGGTGCCGTAGCGCACCGCGTTGGTGCCCGATGCACGCGTCGCGGCCATGCCGCCCAGCGAAGCGTTCGCGCCGGGGTCGATGGGAAAGAATAGCCCCTGGTCACGCAGGTGCACGTTCAATTCTTCCCGCGTCACGCCGGGTTGCAGGGTCACGTCGAGATCTTCCGCGTTGACCGACACTATGGCGTTCATGCCCATCAGGTCGACGCAAACGCCGCCGGCAGGGGCGTTCACTCCCCCTTCGAGCGACGTGCCGGTGCCGAACGGGATGACGGGTACGCGATGCTCGGCGCAAACTCGCACGATGTCGGCGACCTCTTCGGTGCGTTCCACGAACACAACCGCATCGGGCAGTTGGGCGGGAATATAGGTCGTGGTGTGGGCGTGCTGCGCGCGCAGATCCGCGCCGGTGGACAGCCGCTCCCCGAACCGCTGTTTCAATATGCCCAGCGCGGCGGCAATACCGTCCTCGTTGCGTTGCGTGTCCTGCAAATCGGCCAGTGCCACGTGTCGGTTCCTCCTGCCGGTCCGGTCATGTCCGGAATCGCCCGTTACCTACAGCATATGCTTGAAAAAGCGTCCCTCTTGAGGCACCAAACCTAGCATACGGGCCAGCATCGTCCACCGGTACGGCGGTGGAGTTCGAGCAGGACCGGAACGAAAGGAACAGTGTGTCGCATACCCTCGCGCCGGTGCAGGCGATCGAACCGCAATGGATCGATTTCAACGGCCATCTCAACATGGCCTACTACAACGTGCTGTTCGACAGGGGCATGGACCATTTCTTCGATGCCTGGGGGCTGGGCGAAGCCTATCGCGAGCGCACCGGCTCCACGACCTATTCAGCCGAAGCCCATGTCAGGTATCTGCGCGAACTCCATCTGGAGGACCCGGTACAGGTGCGCCTGCGGTTGCTCGACCATGACCCCAAGCGCATTCACACCTTCGCCTGGCTGCAACACGCGACCGACGGCTGGGTTGCCGCCACCTGCGAGGTGATGACGCTGCATGTCGACCAGACAGGCGCGGACGGACCGAAGGTTGCCGCCATGCCCGAACCGGTTCTGCAATCGCTGGCCGCGACCGCGAAGGGCGAAGCATCGTTCGGCACGGTCGAGGAAGCCGGTCGTCCGATGGCCATTCGGCGGTGAATGAGGGCGCCACGGCGTGTTGAAGCTGCTGCGCGAACTGCCGGCTAGCATCGTCGCGGCCGTCCTGCCCAACACCCAGCGTTTCATGCGCTCCCGCGAGCCGCAGGTCTGGTTCGCCTGCACGATCATCGGCCTGCTGGTCGCCGTCGCGGCGGTCATTTTCCGCCTGGGAATCGATCTCGTCCAGAGCCTGTGGCTGCCGGATGCGGTCGAACGGGTGGCATCGGCCGCGGAGAACGTCCCGTGGTTCTGGATTTTGGCGGTGCCGACCTTCGGAGGTTTGCTGGTCGGCATCATGCTGGAGACGCTTCTGCCCGCCAAGCGCACCGGCGGCGTTGCCGACGTGATCGAGGCCCGCGCCCATGGCGGGCGCAATATCCAGCTGGTGCCGGGTCTTGCAACCGCGGGCATCAGCGCCTTCTCTCTTGGTGTCGGCGCCAGCGCGGGTCGCGAGGGGCCGATGGTGCATTTGGGCGCGACAATCGCCACGTCGCTGGCGCACCGGTTCTCGTTTCCCGACTGGGGCCGGCGCACCCTCCTGGCATGCGGCGTTGGAGCCGCGATATCCGCATCGTTCAACGCACCCATCGCGGGGGTACTGTTTGCCCACGAGGTCGTGTTGCAGCATTATGCGAAGCGCTCCTTCGTGCCGATCGTGATCGCTTCCGCCATCGGCACCATCGCCTCGCGGCTGTGGTTCGGCGACGAAGTGGCGTTCGCCATCCCCGACTACCAGATCACGTCCTATCTGGAATTTCCCGCTTTTGCCCTGCTCGGTGTGGTTTGCGCCGCAGTGGCAATTCTCTTCCAGTTCGCGCTCGTCGGGACCGATCGTGTAGCCCGGACCGTTGCGCTCCCCCTCTGGTCGCGCCCGGCCATCGGCGGTCTTGCGGTGGGCGTCATCGCGCTGGCATTCCCGCAGGTGCTGGGCGTGGGCTACGAGGCGACCGGGCAGGCGCTAACGAACCAGATCCCGTTGGCCCTGCTGCTGGCGCTTATCGTCGCCAAGGTCGCGGCGACCTCGATCACCTTGGCGTCCCGGTTCGGCGGTGGGGTCGTCTCGCCATCGCTCTACGTGGGCGCAATGACGGGCTCCGCCTTCGGCCTCATGGCGGCCTACGCCTTTCCCGAACTTGCATCCTCCAACGGGCTTTACGCGATCCTTGGCATGGCGGCTGTCGCGTCCGCCGTTATCGGTGCGCCAATTTCGACGGCGGTCATGGTGTTCGAATTGACCGGCGGATACACCCTGTCCATCGCCCTGTTGCTGACGGTTTCCATCGCCGTCGGCATCAATCAGGCCGTGTCGGGTCGATCATTCTTCCAGTGGCAGCTCGAAAGCCGTGGGCTGCTCGTCATGGACGGGCCGCACAAGTTCGTCGTTCGCAACACGACCGTCGCGACCTTCATGACGACCTTGGCCGAGGACGAGCCTTCCTTGCGCGATACAGAGGATGACCGTCCTGTCCTGCGCCCCGACATGACGCTGGAAACGGCGCTTCAGATGTTTGACGAAAGTGGGCGCGCGCGGCTTCTGGTGTGCAGCGCTAAAGATGAAACTCATATAGTGGGAAGTACCACCCAGAACGCCGCCTTGCGGGCCTACAATCAGGCACTCGTCGATATCAGCGTAGAAGAACATCGCTAGTCCAGTTTTTTCAATCTATGTTGAAATGACAGCGTAATTCGAAGTTTCTCGCATATTTTCGGAACGGCATGCGGGGGTGCGGCATTCCAGCTACTCAAATCCAACGGAAATGAGTTCAGCATGACAAAGATCACAACCAACTTCCTGGCGACCGTAGGCGTTGCCGCATTGCTCTCCGCCCCGGCCTTTGCCCAGACAGCGACCGACGAAACGCCAGCCGTCGCTCCGACCGCAGCCGGTCAGGCACCGACCGCAACGGATGATGCGACTGCCGTCGCTCCAGTTGCCGGTGGCCAGGTGGTCGTCGACCAGCAGGATCCCGAAGTCACCGTCACGCAGGAAGATCCGGTCGTCACCGTCAACCAGCGCCAGCCGGAAGTGACCGTCGAGCAGCCGCAGCCGGAAATCACGGTGCGTCAGGCCAAGCCGATCGTGAACGTGACCACGCCAGCGCCGGTCATCACCGTCGAACAGGCCCAGCCGACCGTCACTGTGAACATTCCGCAGCCGATCGTGACCGTGCGCATGCCGGAGCCCGACGTGAACGTGGACGTCTCCCAGCCACAGGTGCAGGTCGAGCAGCCGGAGCCGATCATCCGTTTCGTGCGCCCGGAGCCACGCATCGTGTTTGAAGGTGCCGAGCCGCAGATCAATGTCGAGCAGGCCGAAGCCAACGTGCAGATGACAGGCACCGACACGCAGCCGACGATCAACGTCGAGCAGGCCGAGCCGGTCGTGAATTTCGCCAGCGAAGGTGAAGCGCAGGTCAACGTAACTCAGGAAGAAGCGCAGGTTGCCGTCGAGTCGGCCGATGCCGCACAGGTTAACGTCAGTCAGGAAGATGCAGCCGTTCGCATCACCGAGATGGAAGAGACAGCCGAAGTCGAAACGGAAACGGCAGCCGTTGCCGCTACCGCCCACGGCCGACAACAGTGCCTACCTTATGACGCTGAAGCGCAACCCGCTTTACCGCATGCGTGTCGCAGACATCGTCGACCAGCCGGTCATTGGCGAGAATGGTGACGAAGTTGGTGAAGTCGCGGACATCGCGCTGATGAACGACAAGGTCGTCGCCATCCTGGAAGTCGGTGGTTTTCTCGGCCTCGGCGAACACGAAGTGGCCATGCCGCTGGAAAACATGACCATGCGTGAAGATGCGTTCTACCTGCCGACCATGACGCAGGAAGAGCTGGAAGCGTTGCCGGAATACGATTTCCGTCAGGTCACCGCCCTGCCCAAGCGCCGTACCATCGAATATTCGATGACCCGCCGCTAGGCTAAGGCTTACGGACTGAATGAAAGGGCCCCGGCATTGCCGGGGCCCTTTTTCGTTCGAGTTCAGTCTGCATCGCCCAATCCGACCCGTGCAGACTGAACTCGCGTGTGCCTAACGGCACTGACGGCGCGGGCCATGGTTCGGTTGGAACGTGTTGTCGCTTGCGCGATACGAGCGATAGCGGTCGTAGCAATAGGACACATGTGCATCGCTCAGGCTCACACGACTGTAACGAGGTTCGGGCGCACGATACCGCAGATCGCGGTGGCGGCGAACGTCGCGATAAACCGGCTGCGGACGTTCGTAATAGACGACCGGCGCTTCCCTGTAGACAGGAACGTCACGATAGACAGGCACTTCACGGTAGATCACCCGCGGCTGCTGATAGATCGGTTGCGCCTCGTGGTAACGATCGTAGCCGACACCACCGCGGGAGCGGCCGTCTGCAATCAGAGAGCCGACGGCGACTGCGCCGAACACACCGGCTGCTGCACCGATTGCGATATCACGCTCCCGCTTGCCGGCCTGCGCGCCGGAAACGGAGGTGGCCAATATGAGAGCGGACAGGCCGCAAACGACCGATTTGCGAAGAGATGGGAACATGGAAGCGAACTCCGGAAAAGGGCCAGGTTCGACACGCGAGCCCGGCGAAATTGCTCGATACCGGAAATGTCCGGGTTTCGATGGAAAGAGGATCGGGGACGGCTCTCTCCGCATCCGGCTTTCGGATCGGTGGTCGGCATCGTCTCTTCACGTACTGCGTTTGCAACTTTGCGGTTGAACGGCACATGAACGATGGCGGTAACATGGGTCGAACGACAGTTTTTCCGTCGACGGTCCTCACGTATCGGGAAAAATGATGGTTCTCCGTTAAGGTTTCCTACACTATTTGCGCGCGAGTGAGGGGCGCGCGGGCTACCTTCGCCCAATGACCACCGTGCCCCAAACCCGCCTTGCTTCCCTTGACTGGTTGCGCATCGCAGCCGCCGTTACCGTCGTGCTGTACCACATGGCGTGGCGGGGTGACCTGGGTACGGATGCCTATACGAATGTGAGCTTCGCCAATGGGTTCTGGCTGCGCTACGGGCATTTTGCGGTGCAGCTGTTCTTCCTCATTTCCGGCTTCGTCATCGCCGCGACGCTTGTCGGACGGACGGCCCTGTCTTTCGCCCGGAAGAGAATACTGCGCTTGTGGCCGACCTATGCGGTTTGCGTCACGGTCACGTGGCTCGCTCTTTCCGTAAACGGGTCCGCACACGACGCCGTGTCCGTAACCGGTTGGCTTGCCAATCTCACCTTCGTCGCGCCCGCCTTCGGCTACCCGTTCATGGACGGCGTGTACTGGTCGCTGGTGCTGGAACTCATATTCTACGGCTGGGTCGCGGTCGCCATCGCCACGGGTATCCTGCCGCGGTTCCTCGTCCCTGCCCTTGCCGGATGGATGGTTCTGTCGCTTGCAAACGAGTTGCTGCTGAACGATGCCGGTCTACGGATCGTCGCCATCACCCGCTACGCCCCCTGGTTCGCCATCGGCATGCTCGCCGCCCATTTGCAGTCCCGCCCGTTTGACCGACCAGCTTGGGGCGTTCTGGTCCTGGCGGTAGCGGCCAGTTTCAACGCGACGTTTTCAGAGCATCTCCTGCTGGTCATGCAATTCGGGCTTGAACCGGACGTTGCAGCGGCCGGGCTGGCCAACGCCGTCATTCTCGTCCTCTTCGCTGGTGCCATTGCCCTGCCCCGCCGGTCCGGACGCCTGTCGCTCGGGCTGGCCGCACTCAGCTATCCGCTCTACCTGCTGCACCAGTCGATCGGCGCTCTCGTTCTGAACGGCACGACGCCACTGGTCGGCAAATACGTGGCTCTCGCCGCCGCCATCATGCTTCCGGCGGTGTTGGCATGGGGGGTCTGGAAGTTGACCGACTGGGGCGTTGACCAGCTTGCCCGCCTGTCGAGGCCTAAATCGGACGAACCCGACGCACGGCACACTTCCTACCGGCGCAGGTTCGACCGGATATCGGGCCTGAACGCCTCGGCGTAACCGATCGGGCGAGGGGCCGATACCATAGGCAAACCGGCCGCCAGTCCCTAAGTCCATACCATGAACAGTTCCTCATCGAATCGACCGTCCAGTCCTCCCGCAGGCGGCGGCATCGCCGCGCGTGCCATGCGCCAGCCCACCATGCCGGCCGGTGAGGGTGCGCCCTATCTCGAAGGGTCTGAACCCGGAACAGCGTGACGCGGTGCTGACGACGGAGGGCCCGCTGCTCGTGCTGGCGGGGGCCGGCACCGGCAAGACGCGGGTGCTGACCACGCGCATAACCCACATCCTGAGCCTGCGCCTGGCATGGCCGAGCCAGATACTCGCCGTCACCTTCACCAACAAGGCCGCGCGCGAAATGCGCAACCGGATCGGCGCGCAGGTGGGCGAAGCGGTGGAAGGCATGCCGTGGCTCGGCACGTTCCACTCCATCTGCGTCAAGATCCTGCGGCGTCATGCCGAACTGGTCGGCCTCAAGTCCGGCTTCACCATTCTCGATACCGATGACCAGATCCGGCTGCTCAAGCAGCTGATCCAGGCGGCCAATATCGACGACAAACGCTGGCCCGCCCGCCAGTTCGCCCATGCCATCGACGGGTGGAAGAACAAGGCGCTGACCCCGGAACAGGTGTCCGAAGGCGAGGCGCGCGCCTACGTCGCCGGACGGGGACGGGAATTGTACCGCGAGTATCAGGACCGGCTGAAGGTGCTGAATGCCTGCGATTTCGGCGACCTGCTCGTCGAATGCATCCGCCTGTTCCGTGAACACCCGGACGTGCTGGAGAAATACCGCAGCCAGTTCCGCTACATGCTGGTGGACGAGTATCAGGACACCAACGTCGCGCAGTATATGTGGCTGCGGTTATTGGCGGGGAGTTCATCGCACCGTTCTATCGAGGATACTACCAAAGCGGTCGAACAGGCCGCCGGGCCCAATGGCCCGCCCCCGCGGAGCGAAGGCGAAGCCGACAGCGTGAGCGCCAACCCAACCGGCAGCAACAATTTGGCTGCGCCAAATCTTTGCTGCGTCGGCGACGACGATCAGTCCATCTACGGCTGGCGCGGCGCGGAGGTCGACAACATCCTGCGCTTCGACAAGGATTTTCCGACCGCGAAAGTCATCCGGCTGGAGCGCAACTATCGCTCCACGTCGCACATTCTGGCGGCCGCCTCCCACCTCATCACCAACAACGAGGGCCGGCTCGGCAAAACGCTGTTCACCGAGGCGAGCGACCCCGACGAATGCAAGGTGCGGGTCGCCGCCGGATGGGACAGCGAGGAGGAAGCCCGCGCCATCGGTGAGGAGATCGAGGCATACCAGCGTAAGAAGCACCCGCTTAACGAGATCGCCATTCTGGTGCGGTCATCCGCCCAGATGCGCGCTTTCGAAGACCGGTTCGTCTCGCTCGGCCTCAACTACCGCGTCGTCGGTGGCCCGCGCTTCTACGAACGTCTCGAAATCCGCGACGCCATGGCCTATTTCCGCGTCACCTGCCAGCACGCCGACGATCTGGCCTTCGAGCGCATCGTCAACACCCCGAAACGCGGGCTGGGCGATGCGACGATCAAGCTGATCCGCGACCACGCCCGCGCCCGCCGCATCCCCATGTTCGCGGCCACCGGCGAGATGGTGGAAAGCGAGGAGTTCAAGCCGAAGCAGCGCGCGACGCTGAAAACCTTCCACCTCAACATCCAGCGCTGGGCCGGCCTGCTCGACACGATGCGCCATACCGATCTGGCCGAGATGATCCTGGAAGAATCCGGCTACACCGAGTTCTGGCAGAACGACCGCAGCGCGGAAGCGCCGGGGCGGCTGGAAAACCTGAAGGAACTGATCCGCTCCATGGACGAGTTCGAAAGCCTGCGCGGTTTCCTCGAACACGTCTCCCTCGTCATGGACACGGACAACAACCCGGACCTCGACGCCGTCAGCCTGATGACGCTGCACTCCGCCAAGGGGCTTGAGTTCGACACCGTGTTCCTGCCCGGCTGGGAGGAAGGCCTGTTTCCCCACCAACGTTCGCTCGATGAGGGCGGGCGGTCGGGTCTGGAGGAGGAACGCCGCCTCGCCTATGTCGGCATCACGCGCGCGAAGACCAACTGCCACATCTGGTTCGTCTCCAACCGCCGCATTCACGGCCAATGGCAGTCGAGCATCCCGTCGCGCTTCATCGACGAATTGCCGGAAGCCCATGTGGACGTCATCGAGCCGTCATCGACATATGGCGGCTACGGCGCCGGCGGCGCTGGCGGCAGGCAATGGGGTGCCGCGAACGGCGGCTACGGCGCAAGCCGGTTCGATCAATCCGGCTTCAACGGCTCCGGCTACACCTCCCCCGGCTGGAAGCGCGCGCAAGCCAACGCCACCGGCGAGGAGCGCACCGCCTGGGGCAACCGCTCCGGCCACAAAACCACCTACAACGGCGGCCCCCGCACGATCGAAGGCGAATTGGTCGCCAAATCCGTCATCGGCGCGGATGAGAGCAAATACGGGTTTAGGCGACCGCGTGTTCCATTTGAAATTCGGGTATGGCGAGGTCATCAACGTCGACGGCAACAAACTGACCGTGCAGTTTGATAAGGCCGGGCAGAAACGGGTGCTGGATTCGTTTGTGGAGGGGGGGTGAGATGGACCGCAACGAGAGTTGTTTGATGGAAAATACGTGCTATCGTAGGCGACGCATTTAACATGCGTTCTCATAGTAGGATGTGGGAGCATTCGATGCCGGGCGTTTCGCCAGGCTGTATTTGTTGATGAGACTGGGCGCCGATTTCGGAAAATTCCGGCGGCTCCGGTCTGCGCTTCGGAGCCGCCGGAATTTTCCGAAATCGGTCGCTCAAAGTATGAGATTAAGTTGAAGCATCCGCTGCTTGAAGATTCCAACTCAGAACTTCGGCAGCGGATGTATCACCTTCTGCGAACTGGATGTCGCTTTTCTAAACATAGCAATATCATATTTGTCTGTGGTGGACTGCAAGCTGAGCACATGCGCGCCAAATTTGAGCTAGCATTCTCAGACATCCTTCCAAAATATCAGTTCGTAAAACCGGAGGATGCTATGCAAACGTATCATCTAGATGGCCCTAATACCCCACTAGACCTTGGCGTTTTTGAACGCACGCTTGGCGGTCTATCCGCCGCGATCGTTCTCTTCCCAGAAGCACCCGGCTCATATGCGGAAGCAGGTTACTTTTCTCAAATCCCTGACTTGAGAACTAAGACGTTAGCTGTCTTCGATAGTAATTTTCAAGGAACAGATAGCTTCTTATCGATCGGTCCGGGTCTCGAGTTTGAACGTCGGTCCTATTTTCGGCCTATAATTCAAATGGACTATAAAAACCCTAACTTTGGGCCCGTGGCGAAGAAGATTAGGGAGAAGTCTCCTCTTAGCCATCAGCGCCAAGCTCGTGATCTTACTAAAATGAGATTTCTTAGTGACTTAGATCTTCATCACCTATTGCTGAAACTCGTTGATCTATGCCGAATTGCAACATACACCGATATAGAATTTCTTATCCGAGGTCTGTTTGGAAATTCCACCAAACCTAAACGTCTGAAACAGGCGTGGGCCATCTTATCAGCAATTCCTCAAACACGTTCGGTTGGAGAATTTGGACATCGCTACTGCGCAGTTAATAAACCGTCGGATGGTCATAAAGGTGAGGAGCGTGCTCTCAGGCTAGCGATAGCATCGACGATACAAACTGCGCCTGCTGATTTCCGAGGTTTGGTGCCAAAATGAAGTTTCTCTCGGAGTTGAGTTCCATCAGCGGCCTGGAGGAGTCCCGTATCCTCCAAGTGATCACATCTGCTGACGATAGATACAAGACTTACAACATTCCAAAAAAAGGGGGAGGTTCTCGCGAGATCAACCAACCGAGTGCGGAGCTTAAGGATATCCAACGCTGGGTTACCGAACGCTACTTAAAGACGCTTCCTTGCCATCCGGCCGCGACCGCTTACGAAGCTGGTTCTAGCATTAAGGTCAATGCGGAACACCATCGCTCGAACCAATATATTACCAGAATTGACTTTTCGGATTTCTTTCCTTCGTTCGAAGCAGAACGAATTGATAAGTTTCTGTCCAATCATATGTCCGATCTGGACATTAATGAATCTGACGCTGTGATGATCCGACTTTCGGTCTGTAGGCAAGGTCGACTTACTATCGGAGCGCCTTCCTCACCGTCTCTTACGAATCGTATGATGTTTGAATTCGATGAGCAAATTACTAACCAATATCTCGAGAAAAATATAACGTATACTAGATACGCGGATGATCTTTATTTTTCTTCAAGTTCGCCGGACGTTATGTGGGATGTTTGCAGCATAATCGAAGAAAAATTAGCGGATATTGAACACCTTAAGCTTCGAATAAATGTTAAGAAGAATAACTATATGTCGAAGAAATATAGAAGAGTTATAACTGGTCTTATCATTTCTGATACAGGTCAGATTTCGTTAGGACGATCTAAAAAAAGACTGCTCTCAGCGAAAGTACATAACTTCATGCAAGGAAATATGTCTTGGCTCGAAATTGCGAAACTAGGCGGAGCGCTCGCTTACGCAAACGACATCGAGCCAAGCTTCATTATAAAGCTTCGTTCAAAATACGGTGAAGATAATATAACAGGATTGTTGAGGAATCGGGCTGCCGAAGAACTTGAAGAAATTTGGTGGAGCCAGTTTTCTAAACACCCTACCCCCGCGCCCCCGGCCGCCGCGTGTTCCGCCCGCCCGGTCGTGTGCTCTTCGGGGGCCGGCCTTCGTGTTTGCCGGTTCGTGTTGCCGTTCTGTTTCCGGCGGGCTTGGCCTCACCGGGCGCGCCACCTCCGCCGGGCTTGCGCGGTTTGCGCTTTGAGCCGCTACCGGCTGGACGTCCGCTGCCTTCTTGGCGTGGTGCGCCGGAACGACCACCGCCGCCACCCGCGTCCGCCACGATCGCCCCTGCCCCGCTGCGGCGGAGCGGCGGGTTCGTCGTCGAGGCCCATACGGGCGGACGGGTCGCCGCCGGCCACGTCGAGTTCCATGTTGAGCAACTTCTGAATCTGGCGCAGCAGCGGCTTTTCGTCCGGCGCGCAGAAGGCAATCGCCTCCCCGTCCCGCCCGGCCCGCGCGGTGCGCCCGATCCGGTGGACATAGGCTTCCGCCACCTCCGGCAGGTTGTAGTTGTAAACGTGGCTGACGCCCGGAATGTCGATGCCCCGCGCCGCCACGTCGGTGGCGACCAGAATGCTGGTCTTGCCGGACTTGAACTCCTTCAGCGCCCGGTCGCGCTGCCCCTGGCTCTTGTTGCCGTGGATGGAGGCGGCCTCGAACCCTTCGGCCACGAGATGCTTCATCAGCTTTTCCGCACCGTGCTTGGTGCGGGCGAAGACGAGGGACAGATCGTCCGGGCGTTCGCCCAGCAGATGCTTCAGCAGCGCCGACTTGTCCTTTGTCGCCACGAAATGAACGCTCTGCCGCACCTTGTCGGCAGGCTTGCCGGGGGGTGAGACCTCGATGCGGACCGGGTCGGTCAGGTAGGATTTGGAAAGCTCGGCCACTTCCTTCGGCATGGTGGCCGAGAACAGCAGCGTCTGGCGGGGCGAACCGAGCAGACGCTCGATCTTCCGCAGCGCATGGATAAAGCCCATGTCGAGCATCTGGTCGGCTTCGTCGAGCACGAGATACTGCGCGGTGTCCAGCATCAGCGCCCGCCGGTCGGTCAGGTCGATCAACCGTCCGGGGGTTGCGACCAGAATGTCGGTGCCCCGCGCCAGATGCTTGATCTGGGAGTTGATCGATTGCCCGCCGACGACGGACGAGACCCAGATCTTCGTGCCCTTGACATAGGTGCGCAGATTGTCGGCGATCTGGTTCACCAGTTCCCGGGTCGGCGCAAGGATCAGTGCGCGGACGGATTTTGGCTGCGGGCGCTCGTCGTCGCCGATCAGCCGTTCCACGAGGGGAAGGCCGAAAGCGGCGGTCTTGCCGGTGCCTGTCTGGGCAAGGCCCATCACGTCGCGGCCTTCCAGCACGACCGGAATGGCCTTGGTCTGGATCGGGGTCGGTTGAACGATGCCCAGCTTGGCGAGAGGGCGGGTTACGTCGGCGGAAAGGCCCAATGCCATGAAGGCATTGGAACCACTGGCACCATGCGGCGCAGGTGTCTTCTGGTCGGTCAAAATGTTGGCTCTATGTATTCGAAAGGGCCAACACTATCGCGGTAAGCCTGAATGCGTGGCTTGCATATCGGTACGCACAGGCGCGAAGTCAACGGCGGATGGCAGCCGAGCTGCCGGCCCGCATCAGATATTGCTGGCTTGTGCCCGGGCCTGCCGGGTAAGCGCCATGGCCTTGGCGAGCGCCGCGTCCCGGCCGTAGATGTCGCCAAAGTAGTTCACCGTGCCGTCGGCTTCCGGCCACGCGGTGAAATAGGCCACGTAAACCGGCATCTTGCGCTGCAATTTCTGAGTATTGTTGCGCCCGGAAGAGATGCGCGCCTGCACATCGTCGCGGGTGGAGCCGAGCACGGCGGCGGCCATCGCCTTCGGGTCCGCCAGACGCACGCACCCATGGGAGAGAGCCCGTGCATCGCGCTGGAACAGGTTCCGCGACGGCGTGTCGTGCATGTAGATATGGTGCTTGTTGGGGAACATGATCTTCAATTCGCCCAGCGCATTCTTCGGCCCCGGCCGCTGACGAACGTTGTAGGGAAACTTGGCGCCCACGCTCCACCAGTCGACGTTCCAGCCGGAAACCGGCTTGCCGGACAGGGTGGTGATCTCGTAGTCGCGCTGGTCGAGATAACCTGGGTTCTTACGCAGTTTCGGCAGCATCTCGTTGACGAGAATGGACTGCGGCACACCCCAGTAGGGGTTGTATTCCACGTAGTCGATCGTGTCGTGGAAGAAGTTCGTCTGGTTGGACGTCTTGCCGACGATGGCACGCATCGACAGTTCCGGCTGGCCGCCGCGTATCAGGGTCGCGCGATAGGCGGGCTGGTTGATGAACACGTGGGTGGAACCCAGCGTATCGGGGTGCCAGCGCAGCCGCTCCATGGCCAGCACGATCTTCTCGCGCTTGTTCTCGCTCGTCACGCCAACGACCTTGGCGATCGTGTTCTTGCCGACGACCCCGTCGGGTCCGAGCCGCTGCGCCGTTTGAAAGTCTCGAACGAGCGCGACGACCTCCGGCGTGTAGAGCCCGTCCAGCGGCGGGGCCGCGAAGACGGCCGCATGGCGCTCCAGCATCTCCACATCGCTCTTGCGCCGAATGCCTTCGACGATGGCGGGAAGTTGATCGCTCGTCTGGCCCGGACGGATGAAGGTGCCGTCGGCGATGCGTATCGGTGCCGGTCCATCAGGCGCAGCATCGAGCGTGGCAAGCTCTGCCTTCATGGCATCGAACGCCTTGTCGCGGGGATGGGCGTCCTGCAACAGCCGTGCGGGATCGTCCGCGACGGCGAGGGCCGCCAGCGTCTCGCCGGGTTTGCGCGTGTTGTGGCGGAAATCGTGGTAGCCGCTGATCCTGTCGGGGTGAACGCGACCATGGCGGGCATCGAGCCCGTAACGCAGCGCGGCGACCGTCAGAGCGAACTCGAATTGCATCGCATCGCGCAGCGCTGCCGTTCCGTCGCCATTGCATCCCAGCGCAGCTGTCGTCAACGTGTCGTCGGGAAGCGGAACGGTGTAGTCTTCCGCGTCCAAACCGGACGCCGGAGCATCCGAAAACAGATCGAGCAGCGCCATCGCCTTGTCGTTGGGCTGGCCCTCACCGTCGATCCACACGAAAGCGGGTTCGGCCTCGTAATGAGCAAGCACAGCCTTGGCCAGCTTGGCCTCAGCCTTCGACTTCGATATCGCCCAGTATCTCCGCACCCGCTGTCAGGATTGCAAGTGCACCGACAGGCCGGCTCGACGCTTCGGCAATGCTGTCAAGAGAATAGCCCTTCGCCGCCAGTGCGCCCGCCAGCTTTTCCTGCGCCGCCAGTTGGGCGGAACGCGCTGTGTCTTCCGCCTTGCGGAACGCCGGGGCAAGACGTGCCAGATCGACTTTCCTGACCGGATTGGCGACGTATGTCTTGAAGGTCGGAGCTTTTACCGTGGCGATCTTTGGCGCGGCGCGGCGTTGCTTCTTCCGTTTCACCGCTGCCCTTTGCTCGGCTTGTTTCGCCCGGTTTGCTGCACGTTTCGCCGCTCTTTGCGCAGCGCGCTGTGCCGCAATCTGGCGCTCGTAGCGACGCTGCAATCTCTCCCGGCGACGCTCGGCAGCTCGGGGAAAGAGATTCTCCAGGAGCGACTGCGCCTGAACGGGTGCCGGCACGATGGCAGGAGCGGCGACCATGAAGGAGGCGGCCAGAAGAACACTCAGTGTGCGACGCATGGTTCAGTCTTTCGATTCGTGTTCCCGCGCCACCCGAACGGCGCATCCATCCCTGCCGGGCATTGTCGCGCTCCGGTAGTGAATGCAACCTTAACGATGAATATGGCGAAGATGTCCTGGAACCGCGCCCAGCACCGCGGCTCCGGCACAATTCGCCAGCTGTTGCATTCCTGCCGCACCACCGCGAACGGGTCAGAGGCCGCGGTTGGCCTCGAACTGCCCATGCTTGCGAAAACGCACGAGATAGAGGGGCAATACGGACGAGATCGTGCGCGGTTCGATGCCCATGCCTTCCAGCGTATGCCCAGCACGTGTCGCGTCCTCGGAGACCACATTGTCGCTCTTCAACATCTCCACCTGGTCCGGCGTGATCGGTGCGCCCGGCAGGTATTGCACGACGGTTCCAAGAGCGCCGGCGATCCCAAACGGCAACGAAACGAAGCCGCGCTTGCGTTCGATGACGTTCAGCATCCGCTCCAGACACTCCCGGAACGACAGAACCTCCGGCCCGCCCAGTTCCCAGGTGGAGCCGGGCTCCAGCGTGCCGTCGACGGCCTTGGCGACCGCCTCGGCGACATCGCCCACGAAGACCGGTTGAAACAGCGTTTTCCCGCCCCCGATCAACGGCAACGCCGGCGCGATGCGCGCCATACCGGCGAATCGGTTGAAGAAGTCGTCTTCCGGTCCGAACACGATGGAGGGACGCAGGATGATCGCACCCGGAGCGGCTTCGCGCACCAAGGCCTCCCCGCGCCCTTTCGTGCGGGCGTAGGATGCGGCGGAATCGGTATCCGCTCCGATGGCCGAGATCTGGACCATGCGCGCACCGGCATCCGCAGCGGCCTGCGCCGTCCACCCCGCGCCCCGGGCCTGCACGGTATCGAAGGTCTGCTTGCCGCCTTCGGCCAGAATACCGACGAGGTTCACCACAACGTCAGCGCCTTCGACGGCACGGTCGATGGACCACCGGTGGCGCAGGTTGGCCTGCACGAGTTGCACCTGCCCCACATTGGCCGCGGGCTGCAGATGTCCGGCAAGGTCAGGCCTGCGGCATGCGACGCGAATGCGGTAACCCCGCGCGGCCAGCGCCCGCACCACGTAGCGTCCGATGAAACCGGAGCCGCCGAAGACGGTGACGAGCGTGTCGTTGGCGATTTTCGGTCCGGCAATGCTGGCCATGAGGCGATCCATAACGTCGTGAAGGACTGTTCGTGCACGCCCTTCCTAGCCACCTTCGCGCAAACGGGAAAGGGCCGGTTCTTTCCGTTTGACAGGCCGCAGGACGGCTCCTAAACACCGGCCAGCTTACGCTCCTGATGCCCAGGTGGCGGAACTGGTAGACGCGCTAGCTTCAGGTGCTAGTTTCCGTAAGGAAGTGGAGGTTCGAGTCCTCTCCTGGGCACCATTCGGCGGTTCTCGTTCCGCTCCACAGGCAAGCCAACCTCCCGAAAGCGAACATCGTGACCATCCGTATGCACCGCGGCGACCTGCCGGACCTTTCCAACTACGGCGACAGTGTCGCCATCGACACCGAAACCCTCGGGCTGATACCGCGCCGCGACCGGCTTTGCGTCGTACAGCTGTCGCCCGGTGACGGCACGGCGGACGTGGTGCAGATCGAGAAGGGCCAGACCAGCGCACCCAACATCGAGAAGATGCTCGGCGACGATAGCGTGACCAAACTGTTCCATTTCGGCCGCTTCGACATTGCCGTTCTCTACAATGCCTTCGGTGTGCTGGCCCGCGATGTCTATTGCACCAAGATCGCCTCGCGCCTGACACGCACCTACACCGACCGGCACGGGTTGAAGGAATTGTGCAAGGAGCTGCTCGGCGTCGATATTTCCAAGCAGCAGCAATCGTCGGATTGGGCGGCGGAAACGCTCAGCGAAGCACAGGCCGCCTATGCGGCGTCCGACGTGCTCTATCTTCACCGCCTGAAGGAAGTGCTCGATACCCGCCTCGCTCGGGAGGACCGCACCGCCATCGCGCAGGCCTGTTTCGGTTTCCTGCCGGACCGCTGCCTGCTCGATCTGGCCGGTTGGGAAGAGACGGACATCTTTGCGCATTCCTGAGCCATTGCACCGGCGAAGCCCCGTCCCGCTTTCGCGGAACAAAGTATAACCATATTGCGCTGGGAAGGGTTGGCGAGGAAACCCGTTGCCCGGCCCCATTCGCGCACGGCTGTCGCAAAGGTTGAAATTTCGATGCGGACGACCGACACGCTGGACCCCGTCAGACGAGCCGGTCGAGACTATACCCGCGCGCGCCGCCACTCCACCCTCGTTTCCCTGCTTCGGAAAGTGCTTCCCGTCGCAGCGGTGGGCATTGTCCTCGGCTTCGTTTCACTCGCCGCCCTATCCTACAACCCATTTGCGGCCCTCGATATTGCCGGCATCGGCCTCGACGACGGCAAGCTGGTCATGCGCCAGCCCAAGCTGGAAGGGTTCGACCGGGACGACAAGCCCTACCTCGTTACCGCCGAGCGCGCGCTGCAGGATCTCAGCAACACGGACATCATTGACCTGGAACTGGTGCACGCGGAGATGGCGTCCGGCCCGGGCGGCGGGGTGCAGGTGGAAGCAGGCACCGGGCGCTACGACAGCGACGCGGAAACCCTGACACTGGCCGGCGGCGTCACCGTGACCAGCGGCGACGGCGTCAATATCGAACTCCAACACGCCGATATCGACATGAAGTCGGGCACGCTGCAGACCGACAAGCCGGTGCGGGTCGTGTCCGAAGATGCCGAGATTACCGCCGACACGCTGCGCGTGTATGATGAGGGCAAGCGCATCGTCTTTTCACAAAGGGTGCGTATGACGATAGAACGCCCCACGACCTCTTCGTCCGACTGAACGAGCCATTCTCTACCAAGCCATCGACTGGAACCTTCATGCGTATCATTCTTGCCATCGCCGCCCTGCTCTCGTTCATCACGGTAGCCGCAGCCCAGGTTTCGGGACAGGCCTTCGAGGGATTTCAGAGCAACTCCGATGAACCCATTTCCATCGAGGCCGACGACCTCGAAGTGCTGGACGGCGAGGCCCGTGCCATCTTCACCGGTAACGTCAATGTCCGCCAGGGCGGCAGTCTCATCGTCACCAGCCGCCTCGTCGTGCACTATCTGAAAGGCGGCGATGGGGGGCAGAACGATATCGAGAAGCTGGACCTGTCCGGCGGTCTCGTCGTCACGTCCGACGACAACACGATCAGTGCCGAAGAAGGCACCTATCAGGTCACCACCGAAGACATCACGCTGACGGGCGACGTCGTCGTCAGCCAGGGTGAAAGCATCGCCAAGGGGTGCAAGCTGGTGGCCAACATGAAGACCAACAAGGCGCGCCTGCAATCCTGCCCGGGACAGGCGGGCCGCGTTCGCTCCGTGTTCAAGCCCGGTTCGAACTGACAGAATCACCGTGAACGCACATCCCGACAACACGGCCATCGATAGCGCCGAACCGCTGGAAGGCGGACTGGACCCGTCCGGCCTGTTGCTGGCGCGCGGTCTGATGAAGACCTACAAAAACCGCAAGGTCGTCGATGGAGCCAGCCTGGGTTTGCGGCGCGGCGAAGCCGTTGGTCTGCTCGGCCCCAACGGTGCCGGGAAAACGACCTGCTTCTACATGATAACCGGGCTGGTGCGGCCCGACGCGGGCACTATCGAGCTCGACGGCCACGACGTGACCGCCATGCCCATGTATCGCCGCGCCCGCCTCGGGATCGGCTATCTACCGCAGGAGGCATCGATATTTCGCGGGCTTTCGGTTGAAAACAACATCAGGGCGGTGCTGGAAGTCGCCGAGCCGAACCGCGCTGCGCGCAAGGAACAGCTCGACGAACTGCTGGACGAGTTCAAGATCGGGCACCTGCGCAAGTCGCCCTCGATTGCCCTGTCGGGGGGCGAGCGACGCCGGTTGGAGATCGCCCGCGCATTGGCCTCGCGCCCGGCCTTCATGCTGCTGGACGAGCCTTTCGCAGGCGTCGACCCGATTGCGGTCGGGGACATTCAGGAACTGGTTCGCCACCTGACGGGTCGCGGTATCGGCGTGCTGATCACCGACCACAACGTGCGCGAAACGCTGGGACTGATCGACCGTGCCTATATCATCGCCTCCGGCCAGGTGCTGACCCACGGAACGCCCGGCGAAATCGTCTCCAACCAGGATGTTCGTCGCCTTTATCTTGGTGAACGATTTACCCTTTAGCCTCCCCCGCCTTGCGCCGTAGCCCGCCCCTATCCTAGAATTGGCACGTCGGTTGCATGAGCGCCGACCCTGTTGCGTAGAAGGAGTTTCCACATGGCCGGTCAGTCTATCAGGCCTGCCATGGCCGGCCGTATGAAGCAGCAGCTCCGCACCGGCCAGACCCTCGCCATGACGGCGCAGTTGAGCCAGTCGATCAAGCTCCTCGCCATGTCGAACGTCGATCTTTGCGCATTTGTGGACGCGGAAATCGAACGCAACCCCTTGCTCGAACGGGTGGGCGAAGCGGATGAGTTCGTCTCCGACGCCGTCCCGTCCGAACCGCCTGCGCCGAACGCGGACGACAGTCTCCCCACATCCGCAGCCGAGTTCGAGGCGGACCTCGGTACCAACGCCGACAATGTCTGGGATTGCGAGAAGTCCCCGATTGCACCTGACGGCCGTGATACCCTCGCCGACATGCGCCACCCGTCGCTTTCCCCCACGGGCCTGCGCATAGCTGGCAGTAGCACGAGTGCGGGCGAGGGGTCAGACCGGTCCATGATCGAAATGGTCGCGCAGCCACCGACGCTGCACGGCAGTCTGCGCGAGCAACTGGCGCTGATGGCGCTTCGCCCCACCGTCGCCGCTCTGGCCGGGCACATCACCGCACAACTCGACGCAGCCGGATACTGGCGCGAAAGCATTACCGACACCGCCGACCGTCTGGCTTGCCCAGCCGGCGACGTGCTGGACGCATTGAGGGCCGTGCAATCACTGGAACCCGCGGGTATCGGAGCCCGCTCTCTGGCGGAATGCCTCGCTCTCCAGCTGGAACGCAGCGACCGCCTCGACCCGGGCATGCAAGCGGTCATCGACAATCTCGACCTTCTTGCCGCCCGCGATTTTCCGGCTCTGCGCAAGGCCAGCGGGCTGTCGGAGGCCGATCTTCTCGACGCGCTCGGGGAAATCCGGAGGCTCGACCCCAAACCCGGCACGGCATTCGCCCGCGAGCACGACGATTACATCTGCAGCGATGCTTCGATTACCGAAGCGCCTGATGGGTCGTGGGCCATCCGCCTGAACGAGGCCACCCTGCCCCGCGTTCTAACCGACCGGACCTATGCGAGCCGGATCAGCCGCAACAGCGACGGTGCCACCCGCACCTTCGTGGACCGCTGTCTGGCCGATGCCGGCTGGCTCGAGAAATCGCTCGATCAGCGCGCCCAGACGATCCTGAAGGTCGTGACCGAAATCGCCAAGCAGCAGGATGCATTTCTGCTCCACGGCGTGCGCCAGCTGCGGCCCATGACGTTGCAACAGGTCGCGGACGCCATAGACATGCACGAATCCACCGTCAGCCGCGTGACGTCGAACAAGTATGTCGAGACCCCACGTGGCATCTTCGAATTGAAATTCTTCTTCACGACGACCATCCAGTCGACGGATTCGGGTGAAGCCCATTCCTCCGAATCCGTACGCGACCGCATTCGCGGGTTGATCGACGACGAAACTGCTGCCGATATCCTGTCGGACGACGCCATCGTCACCATCCTGAACCGAGACGGTATCGGGATAGCCAGGCGGACCGTTGCGAAATACCGCGAGGCGATGCAGATACCGTCCTCCGTTCGCAGGCGTCGGGAAAAGCGGGCACGGGCGCGCATATCCGGCGAGACCGTGGCCGCTTGAGGCACTGCCCGAGTTTCGTCGTTGAAGTTGCTCCAGTTCCATTGACTTTACCTATCGCAGCCGCGAACTCTGCGAACCGGCGATCTGTCTGAACTGACACCGCCAACCTGACATGCATTTCTCGTTGTCAAGACTGGTTGGCCCCCGCCTCGAACGTTATGGATGGGGTGCGTCGTTCGGTTCCAGGGGAAGCGGGCAGCGTTCGACAATCGAGTTTCAAGCAACGCGGTGCGCCGCACGAACGAGGGAGATTTCCATGGCTCTGCGCATTTCCGGAAAGCATATGGACATTGGCGACTCGCTGCGTGAGCGAATCGAAATGCGCATCGATGACGCCGTGGAGAAATATTTCGGCAACGGCTATTCCGGCCAGGTAACCGTCGAAAAGGAAGGCAGCTTCTTCTCGACCGACTGCCTCGTCCACCTCGATTCCGGCGTCACCTTGCAAGCCTCGGCCCGCGAGAGCGACCCGACCGCGTCCTTCGACCGCGCGGCAGAGCGCATCGAGACCCGTCTTCGCCGCTACACCCGCAAATTGAAGAACCATGCGGCCCGTGCCGAACCGGTCGCCAGCGATGCGGCCTATACGATCATGTCGACCCATTCCGAAGACGAGGAAGTGTCGGAAGATTTCGCGCCTGCCGTCATTGCCGAAAGCGTACATCAGTTGCACGCCAGTTCCGTCGCCGAAGCCGTCATGCATCTGGAGCTGATGGACGAGCCGGTGCATGTGTTCAAGAATGCAGGGTCCGGTGTCGTCAACGTCGTGTTCAGGCGCGCGGACGGCAATGTCGGGTGGATCGACCCGTCTTCGGTTTCCGCGGACCGCTAGTCGCGCGCCATCGTTATGGAACTATCAGCGATCATCAAACGCGACTGCATTTTGCCCGCCCTCAAATGCGGGTCCAAAAAGCAGGTGTTGCAGGAGCTTGCGCAAACGGCCGCGCTCGCAACGGGCATTGATGACCGGGTGATCTTCGACACGTTGCTGCAACGCGAGAAACTCGGTTCCACCGGCGTCGGCCTTGGCGTCGCGATACCCCATGGCAAGTTCAAGAACCTGCCGGGTATCACCGGTCTTTTTGCCCGCCTTTCCAAACCCATCCCGTTCGATGCGGTGGATGACGAGCCGGTTGATATCGTGTTCGCCCTTCTGGCGCCGGAAGGTTCCGGTGCGGATCACCTCAAGGCCCTGTCTCGGATCGCCCGCCTGATGCGCGATCCCGACACCGTGGCGCGGTTGCGCAACGTGGAGACGACCGCGGAACTCTACGAGGAGCTGACCGCCGTACCACAGGCCAACGCCGCTTGAAACGGTGGCTCAGTGGCGCGCCAGTGTCATGAGATCCATCTCTTCGGCGTTCTCGATCAACGCCGCCTGTTCGTCGGCGACCGCAATCGGTTCGCCATCGGCGTCGAACAGCCCCCACAAGGCAAGACCGCTGGGTAGAGCCACCTCGTCGGGAAAAGTCGCATTCATATCGTCCGACTGAACCGGACGCATGTAGGCGAACGTGCGCTTGCCGAATATGGCGAATTCCGTGGCGGAACCGAAAGGCTTGATGGTGGGGGAAGACATGGGCGACCTCGCTGTTCGATTGCCGGATCGGCTCTCCATAGGTAGGCCGCGGAACTGGCCGTTCAAGCTTTGGACCGGGCATCTGGCGCAGGGGTGCACAAGTCGGATAGACAGGCACCATGGCCCGCACCCTACTTATCCTTCTCCTCCTGCTTCTGCCGTTGCAGGCATTTGCGCAACTTGCCCCGGATGCACCGGCGGCGGTGCCGGAAGAAAATGTTGCGACCGATCCTTTCGGCCGCACGACCCCCCGGGGCACGATTCAGGGCTATATCGATGCGGTTGCCCGTGGCGATGAAGATCGCGCCATGCGCTACCTGGACGCCGAATACGGCTCGTTCCGCACAAGACGGCTGACCGACCAGTTACACCTCGCTCTGAGCCGGACAGGGCGGTTGCTGCCGACGATCGAGATAAGCAACGCGCCTACCGGGCAGGCAGACGACGGGCTGGACGCAGAACTGGACCAGGCCGGTATCCTGAATGGGGCAGATGGACCGCTGCCACTTCTGCTCGTTCGCAGGAGTGTCGACGATACGAAGGTCTGGCTCATATCGGCTCAGACACTGGCTGCCGTTCCCACCATCCTGCAAACCGCGGAGCGCAGTCTGGTGGAGCGTCTCACACCGGAATCTTTCAGCGGCTCCTATCTTTTCGGGGTGTCTCTGGCCGACTGGGCCGCGCTCGTTGTTCTGGCCGCAGTTGCCCTTCTAGCTGGTTATCTGGCAGCTCTCGTCCTGTTCTGGCTGACCGCCCTGCTGTTGCGCCGCTCCGGCCACCGCGAACATACGATGGACTTTCATCGGGCGCGCTGGCCGCTGGGTTTCATCCTGTCGAATGCCTGGTTCAAGGCCGGAGCGGTGGGACTCGGCATTTCCGTCATCGCCCGTGAATGGGCCGGTTGGATCGTCGACATCTTTTCGATCGTCGCGGTGGTCTGGCTGTTCTTCGTCATCACCTCCACCGTGTCTCATATGGTGCTCAACAGCATGTCGTTGCGCGAGCACCTCTCGGTGGTTTCCGTCACGAAGTTGCTGTCGCGGGTCGCCAACGCCGTGGCCCTCGTCGTCGGAATCGTCATCATTCTCGACATTCTGGGCTTCGACGTCTCCACCGGGCTCGCCGCTCTCGGCATCGGCGGGTTGGCGCTGGCGCTTGGCGCACAGAAGACCATCGAGAACCTCGTCGGCTCCGTCATGCTGGTCGTGGACCGTCCGATCCGGGTCGGCGATTTCTGCCAGTTCGAGGGCGTGTTCGGCACGGTGGAGGATATCGGCATCCGCTCCACCCGCGTGCGTACTCTGGAACGAACTCTGGTGACGATTCCCAACGGTTCGTTTTCCTCAATGCAGATCGAGAACTACACGCTGCGGGAGAAATACCTGTTCCGCCATACGCTCGGCGCGCGTTACGAGACGAAGGCCGACGCCATCCGTCGCGTCAAGCAGGCCATCTTCGACTACCTTGCAGCGCACCCGAATATCGAAGGCGACCAGCCGGGGGTGCGGTTTCTGTCGCTCGCCTCCGATAGCCTGTCGATCGAGGTGTTCGCCTACATTCTCGCCGACGACATTCCCCACTCCTTCGAGGTGCAGGGAGAATTGCTGCTGGGTTTGATGGACATATTCGAGCGCGAGGGCGTGGACTTCGCCTTCCCGTCGCAAACGGTCTATCTCGCCCGCGATGGCAAGACACCGGTGCCCACCAAGCTGCCTTCCTGAACCGCCCTACCCGCTGCGTCCCAACCGCATCAACGCGACGCCGCCCAACACCACAGCCGTGGATGCCACCTTCATTAGGCTCAACCGCTCCTTCAGCGCGAACACCCCGATCAGAAGCGCAAAGTCGATCGAAACGACCGCGACAATTAACGGCGCGCTGGCCCCGCGCCAGCGGATAGACCTGCGTGAGATCGCCGGTGCGGTAGGACCACAGCAGAAAGAACTGGTAGCCGATATGTAATGCGGTGCTGACCAGGATCAGCGGCCAGCTTTCGGGCGATGGCATGGGCACGAATGGCAGAACGACCAGTGCAAAGGACGCATGGCCCAGCACGATGGCCGCCATCGACAGCGTCTTGTCTCGCCCGCCCTTAACCACCGCATTCCACGTCGCATGGAGAACGGCTGCGAAGAGGACCGCGAAGAAGACGGTCGTCGTCACCCGCCTTGTCCGCCAGTTTGCAGAGCCCTACGCCGCCGCTTTTTTCTCCAGCCGCCGCCGGTGCAGCACCGGTTCCGTATAGCCGCTCGGCTGTTCGCGGCCCTCCAGCACCAGTTCGAGCGCCGCCTGAAAGGCGATGCTGTCGGCGAAGTTCGGGGCCATCGGCTCGTAGAGCGGGTCGTCGGCATTCTGCTGGTCGACCACCTTGGCCATCTTCTGCATCGTGCCGATGATCTGCTCCTCGCCGACCACGCCGTGGTGCAGCCAGTTCGCCATATGCTGCGATGAAATGCGCAGCGTGGCACGGTCTTCCATGAGACCCACATCGTTGATGTCCGGCACCTTGGAACACCCGACGCCCTGATCGACCCAGCGCACGACATAGCCCAGAATGCCCTGCGCATTGTTGTCCAGTTCCGCCTGAATGTCCTCCGGCGACCAGTTCGGACGCGAGGCGACCGGAATGGACAGAATGTCCTCCAGCTTCGCCTTGTCGCGGGTCTTCAACTCCGCCTGAACCGCGTGGACATCGACCTGATGATAGTGCGTCGCGTGCAACGTGGCAGCGGTAGGTGACGGCACCCAGGCCGTATTGGCTCCGGACTTCGGATGACCGATCTTCTGGTCCAGCATCGCGGCCATGAGGTCCGGCATGGCCCACATGCCTTTGCCGATCTGCGCCCGTCCGGCGAGACCGCAGGCAAGGCCCGTGTCCACGTTCCAGTCCTCGTAGGCGGAAATCCAGTTGGACGCCTTCATGTCCGCCTTGCGGATCATAGGCCCGGCTTCCATCGATGTGTGCATCTCGTCGCCCGTGCGGTCGAGGAAGCCGGTATTGATGAAGACGACCCGGTTCTTCGCAGCGCGAATGCACTCTTTCAGGTTCACCGTGGTGCGGCGTTCCTCGTCCATGATGCCGAGCTTGATCGTGTTGCGTGCCAGCCCCAGCGCGTCCTCCACGCGGGCCGACAATTCGTCCGCAAAGGCCACTTCTTCCGGCCCGTGCATCTTCGGTTTCACCACATACATCGACCCCTTGGCCGAATTGGCGTGCCGGCCCTGCACCCCCTCACGGCCCACATCGTGGATCGAGATGGCCGCCGTCATCATGGCGTCCATGATGCCTTCGGGGATCTCCCCCCCGTCGCTCATGAGGATCGCCGGGTTGGTCATCAGGTGCCCGACATTGCGCGTGAGCATCAGCACCTGCGCCTTCAATTCGATATCCTTGCCCGTCGGGTCCAGATAGGCGCGGGCCGGGTTTAGGCGGCGTGTGATCGTCTTGCCGCCCTTTTCCAGCGTCTCTTCCAGGTCGCCCTTCATCAGGCCGAGCCAGTTGCGGTAGGCGACGATCTTGTCCTCGGCATCGACAGCAGCGATGGAATCCTCGTTGTCCATAATCGACGTCAGCGCCGATTCCAGCACGATATCCGATATGCCCGCAGCGTCCGTTTCGCCCACAGCATGCTGGCGATCGATGACGATTTCGATGTGCATGCCGTGATGGACGAGCAGGATGGAATCCAGTCCCGCCTCGGTGCCTTTGTATCCGGCAAACGTATCTTCGTCGGCCAGACCCGTCGTCCCGCCATCGCTTGTCGACACTGCCAGCCGCGCATTCTCGACCGAAAAGCCCTGCACGTCGGTCCATGAACCGGACGCAAGAGGAACGGCCTTGTCGAGGAAATCACGGCCCCAGGCGATAACCCTATCGCCCCGGACCTTGTTGTAACCCTTGCCCTTATCCGCTCCGCCGTCCTCGGCAATGGCGTCCGTGCCGTAAAGCGCGTCGTAGAGCGAGCCCCAACGGGCATTGGCGGCGTTCAGCGCGTAGCGAGCGTTCATCACCGGCACGACGAGCTGCGGCCCGGCAATATCCGCGATTTCCGGATCGACATTGGACGTCTCCACCGAAAAGTCCGGACCTTCCGGCACGATGTAGCCGATCTCGCGCAGGAAACCGCTGTAGGTTTCCATGTCCGCAAACGCGTCCTTGTTGTCCCGGTGCCAGGCATCGATCTTGTCCTGCATCTCGTCGCGGGTGCGCAGCAGGGCGGCGTTCTTCGGTGCCAGATCGTTGGCCAATGCTGCGAAGGCGGCAAAGAAGTCGTCCACCTCCAAACCTGTGCCCGGCAGCACTTCGCCTTCCACGAAGGCATGCAGGTCGGCTGAAACGCGCAATCCGTGGGTCTCGATACGGTTGTCGGTCATGCAAAAGGTCTCCCGTCGGCCGAATGGTCCGGCCCTCATGCCCGTTCCGTGCCCAATCATGGCTTTCATGTCCAGCGGAACGGTGCGCCACCTGCGGTGCCAGAAGGCTAGTGCATTGGCGAACGCACTCCCCCATAGTGCGCTTCACTCATTTGCAACGCGCAACGGTTTTCCAATTCCATGACAGGACTTCTCTTCAAGATCGCGGTCATCGGTCTTGCCGGTATCGGCTCGCAATGGGCGGCTTGGAAACTGCGCATACCGGCCATCGCGCTGTTGCTTCTGTCCGGCATCGTGCTGGGCCCGATAACGGGCTACGTGAACCCGCAGGCGGAGTTCGGAGAACTTTACAAACCCGCCATCGCGCTTGCCGTCGCCATCATCCTGTTCGAAGGCGGACTGACGCTCAACTTCACCGAGATCAAGGAAACCGGCAAGGGCGTTCAGCGGATCATCCTGATATCCGGCCCGCTGGTCTGGCTGTTCTCCACCCTCGCGGCCCACTACGCCGCCGGGCTTTCTTGGCCCGCCGCCGCGGTTCTTGGAGGCATTCTGGTGGTGACCGGTCCCACCGTCATCATGCCGCTTCTGCGGAACGCGCAGCTTGGTCATCGTCCGGCTTCTCTGCTGCGGTGGGAAGCCATCGTGAACGATCCCATCGGCGCACTTTTCGCGGTGCTGGCCTTCGAGGTCTATCTCGTCCTCCACGGCGATCACACGCTGGCATCGCTGCTTCTCACGATCGTCCTTGCCGCCCTTGTGGCAGTCGGTGGGGGCTATCTGCTGGGCAAGGCGCTGGAATGGCTGTTCCATAAGGGCCACGTGCCCGAATATCTGAAATCGCCGGTCCTGCTGACGACCGTTCTGGTGGCCTACGCCATCTCCGACACGGTTCTGGAGGAATCCGGTTTGCTGACGGTCACCGTCATGGGCATAACGCTGGCCAACAGCCGGGTGGCAAGCCTGGGCGAATTGCGGCGGTTCAAGGAAACGGTGACGGTCCTGCTCGTTTCCGGCCTGTTCATCATGCTGACGGCGTCGGTGCAGGTGGAAACCTTCAGCCAGCTCGGCTGGGGCACCTTGTTCTTCGTGCTACTAATCATGTTCGTGGTGCGCCCCATCGCCATCTTCACGTCCACCATCGGCGCTAGCCTTTCCCTGAAGGAACGGCTGCTGATTGCCTGGATCGCACCACGGGGCATCGTGGCCGTTGCCGTCTCCGGCCTGTTCGGCAGCGCGCTGGTGGAACAGGGCGTGGCCGACGGCGAGCAGTTGACCGCACTGACGTTCGCCGTGGTTGCCGCCACCATTTTCCTGCACGGTTTCACCCTGAAACCCCTGGCCTCGCGACTCGGTCTCAAATCGGCGGAAACCCCCGGCGTGCTGCTCGTCGGCGGTTCGGTCTTCGCCGACGAGCTGGCCGAGAAACTGAAGGAACTGGACCTTCCCGTCCTCATCGCCGACAGCAACTACGGCAAGCTGCGCAAGGCGCGGCTGGCCGATGTGCCTGTCTATTTCGGCGAAGTGCTGTCCGAACAGGCCCACCACGACATCACGCTCAACCGCTACAGCCATCTCGTGGCCATGACGGACAACGACGCCTACAACTCTCTCGTCTGCACCGAGTTCGCCCCGGAACTTGGCCGCAACAACGTGTTCCAGATCGGTGCAAGGGGCCATCAGACGGATCGTAAGGCGCTGAACTTCACCCTGGGCGGGCGTTCCATGTTCGAAAACGGGCCCGACCTTGCAAGCCTCCGCAACGCGCTGTGGCGGGGATGGGGGTTCAATTCCACCCACATCACTGACGCCTACACCTACGACACGTTTCTTCAAAACAGATCCGACGAGACCGCCGTTCTGCTGTGGGTGAAGCCGGACAAGACGATCGTCTTCCGGCAGGCCGACGAGGACGCGACTCCGACCGCCGGCGACACAGTGCTCGCCTTCGGCCCTGCCCCGAAGCCGGAGCGGACACAGGAGAAGGCCGAACTGGCCAAGCGCAAGAACGGTGACGGCGAGGCGAGCAAGGAGCCGGCTGCGTGAGCGCGCAGATCATTCTAGCGGTCCGTGATGCGCCCAAGGACCGTCTCGACGCCCTTTCGGCAACGCTCGATCCCCATTGGGAGGAACGGGGCTGGCCGTCGGCCCTGTTCGAAACCGTGCAGGATTCGGATGAGTGGGCCTATACAGTCTATGTGCCTGCCGACGATCTCGGCGAGGCCGAGGCGCTGTTCGCGGAACCTCGCTCCCGCCGTGTCTTTCGTGCGCGAGGACATACCCGATACGGACTGGATCGCCGAGACCCTACAAAACCTCTCTCCCGTCCGCGCGGGCCGTTTCGTGATCCACGGCTCCCACGACCGCCATGCCGCGCGCCATGCGCCGGTTGCCGTGCAGATCGATGCCGGGCAGGCTTTCGGAACCGGCCATCACGGCACGACAGCTGGCTGCCTGGACATGCTGGAGCGCGTGCTGCGCCGGGAACATGACAGCGGTCGCCCACGCCACGCCCTCGATATCGGCGCAGGCTCCGGTGTTCTCGCCATCGCGTTTGCGCGCGCAACCGGCAGACCGGCCATCGCCAGCGACATAGACCCGGTCTGCGAACGTGTGGCGAAAGACAATGCGCGCATCAATGGCGTCGGCGCGTCGGTGCGCTGCATCACGGCAATCGGCGATGGACCACCCGGCCCTGCTCCCCGCCGACCTCGTCTTCGCCAACATTCTCGCCCGCCCCCTGGAGAAGCTGGCCCGTGACCTGTCGCGCCGCGTCACGCGCGGCGGTCATGTCATCCTGTCGGGTCTGCTGCCCCACCAACGGGCGCGCATCGTCGCAGCCTATCGGTTGCAGGGGTTGGTTCTACGCCACTCCCACATCCGCGATGGCTGGCTGACGCTGCTGATGCACAGGCCGTAAACGCAGAAGGGCGCGGCCGAAGCCCCGCCCTTCGCTTCGTGCAGTCGCATGTTTCTAGAGCGGCAGAAAGTTGGCACCCCGGGCGCGCAGCTCGTTGCGGTCGATACCGGCGCGGCGCAGCGTCTCGTCGTCCATGCCGATCAGGGCACCAGCCACGTAGCGGCGGGCCTGCTTTTCGCGGGCGGCAATCATGCGGTCGAATGTGGTGCGAAGGCTCATGGGTCTGTTCCTTGATGGTCCGCTGGAGGGAAGCGGGTGAAGCGATGACCACAAGCTAGGCGTTTCGACCCCGCGCGGTAGACCGGGAAACGCACAGCCGCCCTGCGCCCCGCGCATACACGCTTAACGGCGGCGCACCGGTCCACTAGACTTGGCGCGAACCAGAACCGGCGCGACCCACCCCATGTTTCAATCCTTCGACGCACCCCCGACGGACATCGGCGGCGAAAGCCGCCTTGCGGCCATGCGCGCGCTTCTGGCCGAACACGGAGCCGACGCACTCATCGTGCCCCATGCGGACGCGCAGCGGAACGAATACCTGCCGCCCAGCGCAGAGCGGCTCGCGTGGCTTACAGGCTTCACCGGGTCGGCCGGAGCAGCCATCGTCACGGCAACCGACGCGGTCCTGTTCGTGGACGGTCGGTACACGTTGCAGGCCCACGACCAGTCGGTCGACAATGGCTGGACGATTGCGAGCCTTGTCGATGAACCGCCCCATGAGTGGCTGAAGGGGCGTGACCTCACTTTGGCATACGACCCCTGGATGCACACCCGAAACGAGGTCAAGCGGCTGGAAAAGGTCGCCACGCTTGTGCCGCTGGAGCAAAACCCAGTCGATGCGGCATGGCAGGACCGTCCCGCAGAACCCTGCGGGGCCGTGACCATCCATCCATTCGAACGCAGCGGCATGCTGACCGCCGACAAGTTGCAAGCCGTACGCACCGCAATGGGCGAGGCGGATGTGTGCGTTCTGTCGGATGCCGCGTCCGTCTCCTGGCTATTCAACATGCGTGGAAGCGATGTTGCCCATACGCCGCTGGTTCTGGCCCATGCCGTCGTTCCACGCGACGGGTTACCGAGCCTCTACATCGACCGGCGCAAACTCGACATCAAGGCCAGCGCGTTCCTGACGCAAGCGGCCACCATTCGTGCGCCGTCCGAGCTGCTAGAAGATTTGGCCGCCGTCTCGCGCGACGCACGGGTCATGCTGGACCCGGACCAGGCACCCGCTGCCCTCGGCGGCATCGTGGAGCAAGCAGGCGGAAAAACCATGCCGGGCCGCGATCCGGTCGTGCTGCTGCGCGCGGTCAAGAACGCCACGGAAATCGAGGGCGCCCGCTCCGCCCACGTTCGAGACGGGGCAGCGGTCGTTGCATTCCTCGCGTGGCTGGACGGACAGGAACCGGGAAGCGTCGACGAGATCGCAGCCGCCCGGCGGCTGGAAGCGTTCCGCGCCGACATGGCTGGCGACACCCCGCTGCGGGACATATCCTTCGACACCATTTCCGGCAGCGGCCCGCACGGTGCGATCATCCACTACCGTGTCACCGAGGCCACCAACCGGACGCTCGGCGAGGGCGAATTGTACCTGTGCGATTCCGGTGCCCAATACGAGGACGGGACGACCGACATCACCCGTACGATCGCTGTGGGAGAGCCGACCGCGGACCAGCGCCGCTGCTACACGCTCGTTCTGAAAGGCCACATTGCTGTGTCCACCGCACGTTTTCCCCATGGTACGCGGGGTGTCGAGATAGACCCCCTCGCCCGTCTGCCCTTGTGGAAGGCCGGGCTCGATTACGCCCATGGCACCGGCCACGGCGTCGGCTCCTATCTCGCCGTCCACGAAGGCCCGCAAAGCATCTCCAGACGCGGTATGGAGGCCCTTCAGCCGGGCATGATCGTTTCCAACGAACCGGGCTATTACCGCGAAGGCGCATTCGGCATTCGCATCGAGAACCTGCTTCTCGTCCGAGAGCGCGAAACCATTCAGGGTGGCGAAATTCCGATGCTGTCGTTCGAGACGCTGACCCTTGCGCCCTACGACCGGCGATTGGTCGACACCGCATTGCTGACAGCGGAGGAATTGAACTGGCTTGACGCCTACCACGCCCGCGTTCTGCGCGAACTTGGCAAGGCAGTTCCCGACCGCTCATGGCTGGAAGCCGCCTGCGCCCCTCTCACCCGATGAGCGCGCGCAACACCACGACCGCGACAAGCCCCAGCGCAGTCGTCGTCATCATCGAAAAGCGTATCGCAACCAGCCCGGCAAACAGGAGGGCAAGCGTTTCCGCAATTCCACGACTGACCAGATACGGCGCGATCAACGCGGCCAGCACCGCGATCGGCACGGCCTCCAGCGCTGCCTCCACCCGGTGGTTCAGCGCACCGAATTGCGACAGAATGATGTGCCCGCCCGCCCGCGTCATGTAGGTCGCGAGTGCGCAGGCCGCGATGAGAAGCCACGGATCGTCCGTCAAGACGTTCGCTCCGGTGGTGTGCTCAACATCGCAGCCAGGGCCAGCCCCGCACCGCCGCCCGTCAGGATATACCACGTGCCATCGAACAGCGCCCACGTGGCAAGCGACACCCCGGCACTGGCCAGCATGATCATCCCGAAATGTCCGGACTGTCGAAACGACAGGAGAAGCGAAACGAAGTAGAGCGGCAGGATGAAATCGAGCCCGTAGCGCGCCGGGTCCTCTATCAATCCGCCGAACAGCGCACCGGCGAGATTAGACAGGATCCAGACCGAATAGAGCCCCATTGCACTGGCCGCGTAATATGCCGGTCGCAAGCCATGAACGCGCCGCCGCTTTTCCGCAGCCCCGTAGAGCGGGTCCACCAAAAAGAAGAACGCGACGTAACGCCCGACCGGTCCAAAACCGTCCATTCGCCGTCCCAGCGAGGCGGAATACAGCACATGGCGGAAGTTCAGCACGAAGACGGCCAACACGATCGCCCAGGGCGCAGCGTTCTGCCCGAGCAGATCGAGCATCACGTACTGGCTCGCACCGGCGTAGATCGAAGCGGATGTGAACATCACCGCGGCGACCGAGAAGCCGGCCTCCCGAGCCAGCGCGCCGAACAGGGCGGCGAAAGGCACGATGGCGATCATCACCGGAACCGTATCGCGGAGCCCGTCGCGCCAATCCGAAGCAGTGGGAGAATCTGTCTGCGAGACGTTGTCGGTCATCGCACCCGCTTAGCGCGGGCAGCGGGCGACGACACGGAAAAAGCGACGTGGCGCCCTATTTGCCGACCAGCTTGAGCCAGCCATCCTCGTCGGTCGTCTCCACGCCGAGCTGCTCCGCCTTCTTCAGCTTCGAGCCCGCCTTGGCCCCGGCGACCAGCAGGTCCGTCTTGGCGGAAACCGACCCGGCAACCTTCGCGCCCAGCCGTTCCGCCATGGCCTTGGCTTCGTCCCGGGTCAGCTTCTCCAACGACCCGGTGAAGACCACGATCTTGCCCGCCACCGGCGAGTCCTGCGCTTGCGGTGCGGATGTGCGCTCGACCGTCAACTGGAAAACGAGACGGTCGATCGACGTCCGTTCGCGCGGGTTCGCGAACGCTTCGGCCAACGAAACGACGACGGACGCGCCGATACCATCGATGCCGGTCATTTCCTGCCATGCTGCAAGCGCCTCCGCCGGCACGCCAAGCCAAGCAGATTTCGCCGCTTCCCCGACGCGGGCGCGTCGGCCGTCCCTGGCAGCCTCCGTCCGCTCTGCCCGAGCGAGAGCCTCCGCGCGCAGATGCGCCTCCACCGCCGGACCCGCCTGCAGCACGGCAGCGCGGAAATCCTCCCAGCTTTCGTAGTGCCGCGCCAGCATGCGGGCGACGATCCGGCCTACGTGGCGAATACCGAGCGCGAAAATGAGACGGTCGAGCGAAATCGTCCGTCGCGCTTCGATGGCGGCGAACAGCTTTTCGGCGCTCGTCTTTCCCCAGCCTTCCAGATTGCGCACGCTTTGCACGACCCCATCGCCGCGCCGTTCGCCCAGCGTGAAGATATCGACCGGTTCCTTCACCCAGCCGAGCGCGTAAAATGCCTCGACCTGCCTTTCTCCAAGCCCGTCGATATCGAATGCGGGCCGGGAGACGAAATGGCGCAGCCGTTCCACCGCCTGCGCCGGGCAGGTGTGGCCACCGGTGCAACGGCGGACAGAATCCTCGTCCTCACGCACGGCAGCGCTCCCGCAAGCTGGGCATGTCTGGGGAAACTCGAACGGTGCACTGTCCGACCGACGTCTGGTCATGTCCACGTCCAGCACTTTGGGAATGACGTCGCCGGCACGGAACACGGTCACCGTATCCCCCACCCGCAGGTCGCGCCCGTCCCGGATCGGCACGCCGTCCGACCCGACGCCGGCGATATAGTCCTCATTGTGCAACGTCGCGTTGGAGACGACCACGCCCCCAACCGTAACGGGTTTCAAACGCGCGACGGGCGACAGCGCACCCGTTCGCCCCACCTGTATCTCGATGTCCTGCAACACGGTCGTCGCCAGTTCGGCGGAAAATTTGTGCGCGACCGCCCAGCGTGGCGAACGGGCCACGAAGCCCAGTCGCTCCTGAAACGCCAGATCGTCGACCTTGTAGACGACCCCATCGATGTCATAGTCGAGGCTAGCGCGCTGTTCTTCGATATTGCGGTAGGCCGCGAGCATCGCATCGACATTCTCGCAGACCGTCATCAGCGGATTGGTCACGAACCCCCACTGTGCGAAGGAACCTACCGTCGCGGACTGGCTTCCGGCAGGCAATTCCGAGATTGCGCCCCAGGCATAGGCGAAAAACCGCAGCGGGCGGCTGGCCGTGACGGTCGGCATCGAGCTGCCGCAGCGATCCGGCCGCGGTATTGCGCGGGTTCACGTAGGGCGTCTTGCCGTCCGCCTCCATCTGCGCGTTCAGCGCGAGAAAGTCGGCCTTTCCCAGATAGACCTCGCCGCGTATCTCCACGAGATCCGGCCAGCCTTTGCCAGCAAGAGAGTGCGGAATATCGCCGATCGTCCGGGCATTGGCGGTCACGTCCTCCCCCACCGCCCCGTCCCCGCGGGTCGCCGCACTTACCAATTCGCCGCGCTCATAGCGCAATGCGAGAGACAGGCCGTCGATCTTCGGCTCGGCGGTGAACGAGAGCGGCTGATTACCGTCGAGACCGAGAAAACGGCTCACCCGAGCAACGAACTCGCTCACATCCCCGTCGTCGAAGGCGTTGTCGAGGGACAGCATCGGAACTGCGTGGGTGATCTTGCCGAACCGCCCGGCAGCCCGACCGCCGACCTTCTTCGACGGTGTTTCCTGTCCGACAAGATGAGGAAAACGGGCCTCGATGGCCGTGTTGCGCGCCCGCAGGGCATCGTAGTCCCCATCGCTGATCGTCGGTGCATCCTCTTCATGGTAGCGCCGGTCATGAGCTGCGATTTCGCGCTCCAGCCGCTGCAACTCTTCGCGCGCTTCCACTTCATTCAGCGAGCCGACGTCCTTGGACCCTGTCATTTCAGGCGGCATCGAGCAGCCGTGCCGCAGCCGCCCGCGCTTCACTCGTCACCTGCGCGCCGGAAAGCATTCGTGCGATTTCCTCCAGCCGGTCCGGCCCGTCGATCTGGCTCACACGGGTTTCCACCGCCGCCTCGGCGCCGCCCCCCTTGGCGATGAGGAAATGCGCATCCGCCCGAGCCGCCACCTGCGGCGCATGGGTGACGCACAACACCTGAACATGCTTCGACAGCTGCGCAAGACGTGCGCCGATCGCGTCCGCCACCGCACCACCGGCCCCTGTATCGATCTCGTCGAACACGAGCGTCGGCGCGGACCCGCGGTCCGCGAGTGCGACCTTCAACGCCAACAGGAAGCGCGACAGTTCCCCGCCGGACGCCACTTTCATCAACGCACCCGGGCGGGTGCCGGGGTTGGTCTGGACGTGGAACTCCATCCAGTCGCACCCGTCCGGCGTCACGTTGGCCATATCGACGGTTTGCTCGACGAAAAAGCGGGCCTGGTCGAGTTTGAGTGACGGCAGTTCGCGCATCACCCGCGCCGACAGTCGCTCGCCCGCTTCGCGTCGCTTGTCCGCCAACGCCGTCGCCGCGCTCTCCAGTTTCGCACGGGCTTCCGCAGCCGTCGCTTCCAACGCGCCGATCCGCTCCTCCCCCGCATCGAGGTCGGCGAGCGCAATCCGCAGGCTCTCCGAGTGAGCCTGCAACTGTTCCACCGGCACGTTGTATTTCCGCGCCGCAGCGCGCAGGGCAAACAGACGTTCCTCGGCGGCTTCCAGCTCGTTGGGGTCGAAGTCCGACAGGCGCAGCGCCTGTTCCAGTTCGGTTTCCGCCTGAGCCAGCGCGTCAAGCGCTTGCCCGAAGGCTTCGATGGTGCCTTCCAGCAGTCCAGGCGCATTGTCGGCCTTGCGCTCCAGCTTGCGCATGGCATTGGCCAGCGTCGGCACCGGAGAGGCATGCCCGGACAGGACCTGATAGGCCTCGTCGATATCGCCCGCGATCTTCTCGGCGTTCATCATGGTCTGGCGACGGCCCGCCAGCTCTTCCTCCTCGCCTTCACGGGGCGACAGCGTATCGAGTTCGTCCACGCTGGCGCGCAGGTAGTCGGCCTCCTGCGCCGCCTTTTCCACCCGCGCCCGCAAAACCGAAAGGGCACGGGCCGCCGCGTGCCATTCGCCATGGGCGTCCGTCACTGCCTGCACGTCATTGCTCAGACTGCCAAAGGCATCCACGAGATCGCGGTGGGCCACGGGGTCGACCATCGCCCGCTCCTCGTGCTGGCCGTGGATTTCGACCAGATCACGACCAATCGTGCGCAGGGCCGCCATCGACACGGGACGGTCGTTGACATGCGCCCGCGTGCGCCCGTCCGCCCCCTGCGTTCGGCGCAGGATCAGTGGTTCGCCCGGCTCTCCCGCCAGGCCATCCTCTTCCAGCCGCGCCTGCAGTGGGTGGTCGTCGGGCATGTCGAAGACGGCAGTCACCTGCCCCTGTTTCGCACCGACCCGTACCAGCCCTCCATCACCGCGCCCGCCGAGCGCGAGCGACAGCGAGTCCAGAAGGATGGATTTGCCCGCGCCCGTTTCTCCCGACAGCACGGCAAGACCGTCCCGGAACTCGATGTCGAGCGCCCGGATGAGAACGATATCGCGAATGGAAAGAGCGACCAGCATCACACGGAAATAGACCGGTTTCGCCCGTCATGAAAGCCGGTTGAACGGGCGAAGGCTAGGCGCCGACGATCGTTCTGGCCGCGCGCGAGATCCACGAACCCTGATTTTCGATGGGACGAAGACCGCCCTTTTCCAGCAGGGCGAAGCTGTCCTTGTACCACTGGCTGTCCGGGAAGTTATGCCCCAGAACGGCGGCTGCGGTCTGCGCTTCGCTGGTCAGGCCGAGGGCGTAATAGCTCTCCGTCAGCCGAGCCAGCGCCTCTTCCACATGGCGGGTGTCCTCGAAACGCTCCACCACGTTGCGGAAACGGTTCACGGCGGCGAGATGCTCCCGGCGTTCCTGATAGTAGCGACCGACCTGCATTTCCTGTCCGGCGATCTGGTCCTTCGCGATGCGCATCTTGCGTTTCGCGTCTTCCACATACTCGCTTTCGGGATAACGCTGCACCAGATCGTTCATTGTCTTGTAGGTATCGCGCGCTTCCTTCTGGTCGCGCGTCACGTCGACGATCTGCTTGAAATGGCTCATCCCCACCAGATACATGGCGTAGGCGGCGTCCTTGTTGGCGGGATACAGTTCGACGAACCGGTTGCCCCGCGCGATCGCCTCGCCGAAGTCGTTCCTGCGATAGGCGAGATACGTCGCCATCACACCGGACTTGCGCGCGAATGTGGAATAAGGGTGCTGGCGATCGAGCTTCTTGAACTTGCGCTGCGCTTCCGAATAATCGCCCACATCGATATTGGCCAGGGCTTCGTTGTAAAGCTGGTCGGCAGGCACGGTGGGATCCGCGAATGCGTTCTCGGCACTGTCTTTCGCGCAACCCGTTGCCAGTGCGAGCAGAGCCGCCGCGCTGAGAAGACCGAAATACCGCATGATCGTCACCAAATTCGTGAACCGTGGAAACTATTGAACCGGCATAAGTGCCGCAAACCCCCGTCTAACGCCAATCCCCTGCTACGCCAATGGCGCAATTTTAAGGCGGAGACCTGAACTTATGCAGCCCGCACCGGCGATCAGCTTTTGTCGGCGCTGAATGCGGCGGCGGAAACGGCTGCGAAGCCGGACCGGGCGACGCTTTCGCGTTTCGGCGTTTGAACGTCCGTCCACTCGTAGGCGGTCGGGTCCGCCAGCAAGGCGGCCAGCGCCAGTGCATTCACCTTGTGCCCACCACGATAGGATTTGTAGCAACCGAGAAACGGTGCGCCGGCCAGAGCCAGATCGCCGATCGCGTCCAGCGCCTTGTGGCGCACGAACTCGTTTTCGTAACGCAACCCTTCGGGATTGATGACGGTCTGCGCGTCGCAGATAACGACCGAATTTTCCAGGCTCGACCCCAGCGCGAAACCGGCGGCCCAGTAGCGTTCCACATCCTTCATGAAACCGAATGTACGCGCACGGGAAATTTCGCGCCGGAACGTGTCCGGTGTCAGGTCGATATCCAGTTTCTGACGCCCGATAATCGGCTCGTCGAAGTCGATCTCGACTTCGTAGCGCGTGCCGTTATGCGGCGTGAACATGCCCCAGCACGGACCCATGTCGAAACGCACTTCCTTCAACACACGCAGATAGCGCCGCGTGCGCGCCTGCATCTTCAGCCCCACGGCGTCGATTGCCGCCACGAAGGCTTCCGACGATCCGTCCATCACGGGAATTTCGGCGCTGTCGACTTCGATAAGCACGTTGTCGATGCCGAGCCCCATGAGCGCCGCCATCAGATGTTCGACCGTCTTGACGTGAACACCGCGTGGATCGCCCAATACCGTGCACAGGTCGGTGGCACCGACGGAAGAAACGAGAGCCGGAATATCGACCTGCCGCGACGCGTCCACGTCGACGCGCTGGAAGACGATGCCCGTATCGACATCGGAAGGGAGAAGCGTGATGGAGACCGGTTTACCCGAATGCACGCCGACGCCGCAAAGCTCGACGCGATCGGCGAGCGTAGTCTGATTGCCGGTCGCTGTTGAAATCATGCTTCACCCCAAACGGTGCCGCCGGAGGGCACCTGAACTTCATTCGTCTGGACACGGACGCGAACTACAAATCGTGACCCTTGCTGTTGCAGTTCCTATCCAGTGGATCGGGTCACAACAAATCACACTTTCTTACCCGCACGTAACACCTTCACGGTCCGTTAACCGGGTCTGTCCACCACCCTCCGGCAAGACGTGGTAACAAAGTGTTAACGACGGTTTTAGCGCTATGACCCAAACGCAGAAAACCTCGAATCGCTTAGCGTTTCGGGGTTTTGCGTGATGTGCCGCACCGCGGACCGGATGCGCTACCGTACGGGTCGGCTGCCTAAGGCAGGTCGGCCCGGGTTCAGTTGCTCTGACGGCGCAGGAAGGCCGGGATGTCGAGTTGTTCCTCATCGCTCAGGGAGCGTGACTGCTGCGGCGCTACCGTGCGGCCATGGTCGTCGAGCGTCGGGCGCGCGGGTGCGTACGGGTTGCGGTCCTGCACGTGGGCGGCCTGCACTTGGGCGGCTTGTACCGGGGCGGCGTGCACTGGCGCACCGGTCTGGCTTGGCTGCGCTGGCTGGCGCACGGGCGCCGGGTGTCCGGCGGTGTCACCATGGTGCCCCCCGAAACCGGATGTCAGGCGCTTGAACAGGCCGCCCACGGCTCCCTGCTCCTCTGCAGCGGACCGCTCGCCCGTCGCACCGTCCATGCGTTGCTGAGCGATTGGCGGGAAATCTTCCGCACGGGGCATCCGCGCGGCCGCGGACGCCTGGACGGGAGCAGCCTGCACGGGAGCCTGCTGAAGCGCGGCGGGTGCCACCGAACGGCCTAGCTGCTCTTCGAGTTCGTGGGCGAAATCAGCATCGCTGATTGTCTGCGGCGGGGAAGGGTTGGCAGCGACGAGCGGAGCCTTCACCGGTGCGGCGGCGGTCTCGTTGGAGGTCGGCGCGCGGGCGATCACCGGGCCTTTCGGCGTTTCGGCGGCCTCACTGGCATCCTTTGCAGCAGCAGGGTTCTGCGTCGTTTGCAACAGGCGGTCGGCAGCCATTTTCATGCGCTGTTCGTTCGCCGGATTGGCCTGAATGCTCGTCGTATCGATGGACGTGGCGACGACGGACACGCGGATAACGCCTTCCAGCGCATCGTCATGGGTCGCGCCCACGATGATGTTGGCATCTTCCGAGACTTCCTCGGAAATGCGGGTCGCAGCTTCGTCCACCTCGAACAGGGTGATGTCGCGACCGCCGGTGATGGAGATCAACAGACCCATCGCGCCGGACATGCTGGTCTCGTCCAGCAGCGGGTTGGAGATCGGCGGCTTCCGCAGCAGCGCGGGCACGGCCCTCGCCGGACGCTTCGCCGGTGCCCATCATGGCGCGGCCCATGTCGCGAGTGACGGAGCGCACGTCGGCAAAGTCGAGATTGATGAGACCTTCCTTGGTCATCAGGTCGGTGATGCAGGCGACGCCGGAATACAGCACCTGGTCGGCCATGGAAAAGGCATCGGCAAAGGTGGTCTTGTCGTTGGCGACGCGGAACAGGTTCTGGTTCGGGATCACGATCAGCGTGTCCACGTTGGCCTGCAATTCGTCGATGCCGTCTTCGGCCAGCTTCATGCGGCGCTTGCCCTCGAACGAGAACGGCTTGGTGACGACGCCGACGGTCAGGATGCCGGCTTCGCGTGCGGCGCGGGCGATGACGGGCGCGGCCCCGGTGCCCGTGCCACCGCCCATGCCGGCGGTGACGAAGGCCATGTGGGTGCCGGACAGATGGTCCTTGATCTCGTCGATGCACTCGGTCGCGGCAGCCGCCCCGATCTCGGGCTGCGACCCAGCGCCCAACCCTTCCGTCACCTGCACGCCCATCTGGATGACACGCTCGGCCTGGCTCATGGACAGCGCCTGCGCATCGGTGTTGGCGACCACGAATTCGACGCCGTCGAGGCCTGACGAGATCATGTTGTTGACGGCATTGCCGCCACCGCCACCGACGCCGAAGACGGTGATGCGGGGCTTCAGTTCGGTAATGTCGGGCTTCTGCAGGTTGATGGTCATGGAGTGTCCTTCCGGATCGTTGTTTGGGCCGCGCTGCGGCTTCTGGTTGTGCGCGTCATCCGCGCGGCTCAAAGACTTGCCCTCAGCCAGGCACCGACGCGGCCCAGCCCGAAGGCATTGAAAGTGTTCGTGAACGCAGACCGTTGGCCCGCAAGGTCGTCGTCGGCGACCTGGCGATAGACGAGAAGCCCGGCGACGGTGGAAAAGGCACCGCCCTTGGCGTTGGCAGGCAAGCCGGACACGCCGAGCGGACGGCCCTGCCGCACGTCGGCGTTGAAGACGCGGGCAGCAAGGTCCGGCAGGCCGGACAGTTGGCTTGCGCCGCCCGTCAGCACCAGACGCTTGCCGATCGCACCACCGAAGCCGGAGCGTGCGATGCGGTCGCGGATCAGTTCGATGGTCTCTTCCACCCGCGGTGCGGCGATGGCCGCAATCTGCCCGAGTGTCACCGTTTTGGGATGGGCCAGCGCATCGTCACCGACGGTGGCAATGGAGACGGTATCCTCCTGGCTCGCACCGGCTTCGTCGACCGTCGCGTGCAAGACCTTCAGTCGCTCCGCATCCGCCATCGAGATACCGAGACCCCGCGCCAGATCCATCGTCACGTGGTTGCCGCCCACCGCAATCGCATCGGCAAAGACCAGCCGGTTGTTCATGAAGATCGCGACGCTCGTCGTGCCGTGGCCGAAATCGATCGCCGCGCAGCCCAACCGCGCTTCGTCGTCCACGAGTGCGGCCAGCCCGCTGGCGTATGGGGCTGCCACCAGCGCGTCCACCGTCAGGTGAGAGCGGTTGATGCAGGCTTCGATATTGGCGACCGGCGCATTGTCGACGCTGACCACGTGCATGTCGACGCCGAGTTCGCGCCCGCTCATGGAAACCGGGTTGTCGATGCCGTATTCGCCGTCGAGGCAATAGCCGATGGGCAGAGCATGCAGCGCCGTCCGGTCGGGCCGGGCGGCATGGTCGAGACCGGCAGCAAGCAGGGTGCGAATGTCGCGTTTGGCAACGTCGCCATCGATAGAGATCGAGGAGGAGAACGTATCGCTGCCGATGCGCCCCGCATTGATGCCGACGGTCAGGGAATCGATCGTCACCCCGGCAGTGCGTTCGGCGGTGTCGATGGCCAGGCGCACCGCGTTTTCCGCCGCGTCCATATCCGTCACGATGCCGGACTTGATCCCGCCGGAGCGTACATGCCCGAAGCCCATGACCTCGATGGCGTTCGTCCGCCCGGGCAACAACGTGTTGTCGGCGCGGGGAGTGAGACGGGCGATGACCGCGCAGACTTTCGAGGAACCGATGTCCAGTGCGCACACGACCTGCGGCTTGCCGGCCTTCGGTGCCCGGTGGCCGGCTTCGGAAGTGCGCGAACCGGTCATACCGGCCGCTCCGCAGCGTCGCGTTTGAGACGCTTGATCGCCTTCTCGCGGTCCTTCACGAGCAAACGACGCGCTTCGACCGCTTCCGGTTCCAGGTCGAACACCATCCGGTCGGCCAGCCGCAGATCGATACCGGCAACCTGCAGATCGAGCACCTGTCGTTCGTCCTGCAAGGTCGCCAGACGGGCGAGCGCATCGGCCAGCCCCTGTTCCGGCAGCGCGGCACGGACGGTGGCTTCCGAATTACCGGTCAGCAACAGGTCCCACCGCCGCTTGCCGAGGCGCAGATAGGCCTGCACCCGCCCGGCCAGTTGCGGGTAATTGGCGACCAGAGGCAAAATATCGGCGGCGTGTTCGTCCGCGCTATCGCCCACGAGATGGGGCAGATGGGCGAACCGTTCGTTCAGAATGTCGGTGATGCCGAAGGCCGCGATGCGGTCGCCCTGCCCGTCGATCACCCACAAGTTTGTCGTCCGCCTGCCAGACGGCGGCGGGCTGCTTTTCGCTCACCGACACGGCCAACCGTCCGGGGTAGATCTTGCGGATGGTCACATCCTCGACCCAGGGCAACACCATCAGTCGGGCGCGCGCGAGATCGAGATCGTAGCCGACGAGCGAGCCGCTTTCAGGCCACGACAGGGCGGCCACGACGTCACGGTCGGATGTGTGGACCTGCCCGGAAATATCGACGCTGGACGCCGTCAGACCGACGGCCGCCGAGGCGCTTGCAACCAGACGCGGGCCGGCGCCCCCGTGCATCGCGCCCAAACCCCAGGAGCCCGCGACCACGAACAGGGCAAGAGCCGTTCCGGCACCCGAGCGCAACGGGGGCAGCGACCGCATCGCACCACTGAGGCGCTTCGCGAGCTTCGAAATGTGAGGCCGTCTCAGCGTGCGCAACTCGCGTCCTCCACCATCCATCGCATCAGTTCGCCGAAGGTGTGGCCCGCATGGGCCGCCAGTTCCGGCAGCAATGATGTGGGCGTCATCCCCGGCTGGGTATTCAATTCCAGCCAGACGAGTTCGCCCGTTCCGTTGATACGGTCATCGAAGCGGAAGTCGGAACGACTCACTCCACGGCAACCGAGCGCACGATGTGCGTCGAGGGACACCTTCTGTATTCTTTGGTAAACATTTGGTAAAATTTGCGCCGGCAGGATGTGGGACGACCCCCCATCGGCGTATTTCGCGTCGTAATCGTACCACCCGCCGTCCGCAGAGACGATTTCCGTCACGCCCAACGCCACATCGCCCATCACCGCGCAGGTCAGTTCCCGTCCGTGGATGAATCGCTCCACCATGACGGTATCGCCATAGGGCCAGTCGCTCGAAGTCAGCTCGTGCAGGCGGTGTGGACTGGTCTTCCTTCACGATCAGCACACCGAAGGACGAGCCCTCGTTGACGGGCTTGATGACGTATGGCGGCGGCATGGCATGCTTCTTGGCCGCATCCAGCCGGTGCATGATCCTGGCCTCGGCCACGGGCACGCCGACCTTGCGGGCGAGAATCTTCGCCCGTTCCTTGTCCATCGCCAACGCGGACGACATGACCCCGGAATGGGTGTAGGGAATGTCGAGATATTCCAGAATGCCCTGGACCATGCCGTCTTCGCCGTATGGGCCGTGCAGCGCGTTGAAGGCGACGTCCGGCTTCAGGTCCGCCAGAACCGACGACACGTCGACGGTCCACGTCGACACGGGTGACCCGGTAGCCTTCGGCTTCCATCGCGTCGGCGCATGCATTGCCGGAGGACAGGCTGACGGGTCGTTCCGACGACCACCCGCCCATCAGCACAGCGACATGTTTCATACTCGGTGCGCGCCTTGGAAAATCCCCTCCCGCACAGCAGAATCACAAGAGATTCAACGCTTCAAGCTTGCCCGGACAACTATTCCGGCAAACTCCTGAAGGGCTGCACACGCTCTTTGCGGTAACGGACTCAAAAGATTCCGCCTTTCGCAAACGGTCGTTCGACGCGCCGCGTTAACCTTTTTTAACGCCGCGTCGTCCGGCGCTACGCGCGAAAGGGCTCGACGCGACGACCGTCGCCAAATCGCCCGATGCGCTTCAGTTCCCATTCGAGCGCGATCCCGCTCGATTCATGCACCCGCTGCCGCACCGTCTCGCCGAGCAATTCAAGATCGTAGGCCGTGGCACCGTCGGCATTGAGCATGAAGTTGCAGTGCATTTCGCTCATCTGTGCGCCACCGATGCGGTGGCCGCGCAACCCGGCCTCGTCGATCAGCTTCCACGAGGAATGCGGCAACGGATTCTTGAACGTGGACCCGCCCGTCTTTTCGCGGATCGGCTGCACCTCTTCGCGGTGCTTCGCAACGGCATCCATCGCCGCACGAATGTCCGTCGCGTCTTCGCGCTCGCCCTGGAACAGGGCCGATGTGAAGATGACATCGTCCGGCGCTTCCGAATGGCGGTAGGTGTAGCCCATATCGGCATGGGTGAACGTATGGCGTCGAACCGCCATCGCGACCGATGGCGCGAAACCTCCACCACCCTGTCCGTCGTCTCCGTCCCGTTGGCCCCCGCATTCATCCGAAGCGCGCCGCCGATAGAGCCGGGAATGCCGTGATAGAACGCGAAACCACCGAGACCGGCCTCCAGCGCAGCAGCCGCCAGCGCCTTGTCCGGCGCGGCGGCACCCGCGCGCAGCTGGGTATCCCCAACCCGTTCGACCTGCCCGAAACCACGACCGCCGAGGCGCACCACAACCCCTTCGATACCCCCATCCCGTACCAGCAGATTCGATCCCTTACCGACCACCATCACCGGCACGTCCGCAGGAATGGCCGTGAGAAACGCCGCAAGATCATCCTCGTCCGCTGGCGAGAACATCAGGTCCGCCGGGCCACCAACCTGAAACCATGTCACCTTCGACATGGGCGCATCGAATGTCAGCCGCCCGCGAACGCCAGCGAGCGCATCGCCAAGCCGTTCCTTTAGCGCTTCTCCACTCATCCGAGCCGGGCCAGTTCGTCAGGCAGGGCATGGGCCCATGCGGTGACGTTGCCCGCACCGAGGAAGATGACGAGATCATCCTCCTTCGCAGTTTCGGCAATCAGCGGCGCGATGGCCTCGGGCCCGTCGATCAGACGCACGTCCCGGTGGCCCGCCGAGCGCAGACCGTCGGCCAGCGCCGCCGAATCCCGCCCGGGAATGGGCTGCTCGCCCGCCGCATAGACAGGCGCGACGAGCACCGTGTCGGCATCGTTGAAGCAGGAGCAGAACCCGTCGAACAGGTCGTCGAGGCGGGAGTAGCGGTGGGGCTGCTTGATGGCGATGACCCGCCCGCTGCGTTTCGAACGCACCGCCTGCCGCGCCGCTTTCAGGACGGCGGTGATTTCGACCGGATGGTGGGCGTAATCATCGTAAACTTCGACGCCTTTCCAGCTTCCCGTATGGGTGAACCGCCTTCCGACGCCCTTGAAGCCGGCAAGACCGGCGCGGATGGCCTCTTCGCTCACGCCCAACCGGTCCGCCACCGCGATGGCGGCCGTGGCGTTCGAGACATTGTGCAGCCCCGGCATCGGCAGCATCAGTCCGTCCATACGGCGGGTATCGCCAGTGCGTCGGTTTCGCACCACGACGTCGAAGATGGTGCGCGTTCCGTCCGGGCGCACGTCGAGATAGCGCACGTCTGCCTGCGGGTTCGCCCCGTAGGTCACGATGGGCTTCTGGGGCAGTTTTGCCGCCAGCGCCTGCACGTCGGGATGGTCGATGCACAGCACGCCGCAGCCGTAGAACGGCACGGCGTCGACGAACCGTTGGAACGCCTCCTTGGCCTTGTCGAACGTTCCGTAATGATCGAGATGCTCCGGGTCGATATTCGTCACGATGGCGATTTCGGCAGGCAGTTTCAGGAACGATCCGTCGCTCTCGTCGGCCTCCGCCACCAGCCAGTCGCCGCCGCCCATCCGCGCATTGGTGCCGATATCCATCAGGATGCCGCCGTTGATGATCGTCGGGTCCAGCCCGCCTGCAATCAGCAGCCGCCCGACGAGCGATGTCGTCGTCGTCTTGCCGTGGGTGCCGCCGACCGCAATGCCGGCCTTGAACCGCATGATTTCCGCTAGCATTTCCGCGCGGGGTACGATTGGCAGATGCCTTTCGCGCGCCGCCATGCGCTCCGGATTGTCCGGTTTTATAGCGGTGGAGGTGACGACGACCGCGGCCTTGCCGAGATTGTCCGCCCTATGGCCGACGAACACGTCGATGCCCTTGGCGCGCAGCCGCTCGACGTTTGCGCCCTCGTTGGCGTCGGACCCCTGCACCTTCCGGCCCAGATTGTGCAGCACCTCGGCAATCGCGCTCATGCCGATGCCGCCGATGCCGATGAAATGCACCAGCCCGATATCGTCCTTCATTGGCATGCGATGGTCCGTCCTAGTTCTATGGCCTGCGTTAGATTGCGCGACGCCGTGCTGCGTCCTCCACCAGATCGGCGAGCCGTGCCGCCGCGTCCGGTTTTCCAGCCGTTTTTGCGGCCTGCGCCTTGTGTGCGAGATCGGACGGATTGTCGAGCCAGTGGCGCAAATGCCCGGCCAGAGCCTCGCGCCGTCAGGTCGCTTTCCCGCACGACTTCGGCACCGCCGGTCGCGGCCAGTTCGGCAGCGTTGGCGGCCTGGTCGTGGTCGAGCGCGTGGGGATACGGCACGAGAAGCGACGGCCGCCCGATCAGGGCCAGTTCGCCGACGGTCGAGGCTCCCGCACGGGCAATCACCATCTGCGAAGCGGCGATGAGTGCGGGCAAACCGGCAAAGAAGGGTGCAATGTCGGCGGCAATGTCCATTTCGCGCAGAGCGTTCTCCGCTTCGGCGGCAGCGTTTTGGGGTGCTTGGAGGGTCAGGCGGATGCGCTTGCGGTCCGCCTCCGTCAGTAGCGCCAGGGCCTTCGGCACGACCTCCGAGAAATAACTCGCCCCTTGAGAGCCGCCAAAAACGAGCAGATGGAACGGATCATTATGCTACCGATTCCACATAGGCGACTTTCGCAGCTTCGTGCGCTGCAGGCCGCAGCGGATTGCCTGTCACGATCGCCTTGTGCCCCTTGATCGGAAAGCCACCGGCAATCGCATCCGCGCCCCGGCTCAACGCCCGGTTCGCGCGGCCAAGAACGGCGTTCTGCTCGTGCAGGACGGTCGGTTTGCTGCGATGCGAAGCGGCCAGCATGGGCATTAGGCTGGGATAACCGCCAAAGCCGATGGCAACGTCCGGACCGACGCTGGAGATTAGCCGCCTTGCCTTAAGATATGACGCGATTGCCTTCGGGATCGCTCCCAGAACCGCTACGGGCGATCGCAGCGACGGCGGTCTGAACGTGATTTCAGTGACGTTGCCGGGAAATGTATCCGCAAATCGCAAGCCACGCTCATCGGTCGCGAGATGGCAGGTCCATCCCCGTGCGTTCAATTCGGTCGCCAGCGCCTCGGCGGGAAACAGATGGCCGCCGGTTCCCCCGGCGCAGAGCAGAGCCGTCGGCATCAGGCGCCCTGTCCGGCGTATCGGGAATGGATCGACGCCTGACCGAAGCGCACCGCAGACCGGCGCAGGCTTTCGGGGCGACGGCGGGTCAGCGCGAGCAAGAATCCCATGCCGAGCGCAACGGCCAGCATCGAGGAGCCTCCATAGGAGATGAATGGCAGGGTCATGCCTTTGGCCGGAAGCAGTTGCAGGTTGACGCCGATATTGATGGTGGCCTGAAGCCCGAACTGCAAGGCCAGTCCACAGACGGCCAGTTGCACGAACCGGTCCCGCTCACCTGCCCCGTGCCAAAGCCCGCGCAAGACCGCAAAGAAGAACACGCAAACCAGCGCCATCACGATGACGATGCCGTATTCTTCAGCGGCGACCGAGAAGATGAAATCCGTATGGCTGTCAGGCAGCCCACGTTTCACCAACCCTTCGCCCGGCCCGCGCCCCAGCCAGCCTCCGGCTTCGATCGCCTGCATGCCCCGATCAACCTGGAAGTTGTCGCCGGCGCCCGTGATGAAACGGTCGATGCGTGTCGTCACATGGGGAATGAGCATGTAGGCCGCTCCCAGACCGGCAACACTCAGTCCGCCGAGCGCGCCGACGAAGATCCACGGAAGACCGACCAGAAAGAACAGACCGGCCCAGACTGCCACCAGCAGCACCGTCTGCCCGAGATCCGGCTGGATGATGATGAGCCCGGCGCAAAACGCCATTAGCGCGATGGCCGCCCCGTAGAACACCAGCGACCGTTCCTCCACGGCGCGTGCGAACAATGCAGCACTTGCGATGACGAAGCAGGGTTTGAGAAACTCCGAAGGCTGCAACAGGAACGGCCCGAGCGACAGCCACCGGGTCGCGCCCTTGGCCGAATAACCGATGACCGGCAGGGCCATTAGGATGACGACGACACCTGCCAACCCGATCCAGCCCAGTGCCTTCACCTGCCAGACTTTCAGGAACGACATTCCAACCAGAACCGCCGCCGCCAGCACCATGAAGACGGCGTGACGCTGCACGAAGTGGAACGGGTCGGGAATGTCCAACCGGGCGGTGGCTGCCGGGCTGGAGGACAGCGACAGCAGGAAACCGGCGGCGATGAGGACCAGCGTGCTGCCGAGCAGCCACTTGTCGACCGTCCACCACCAGTCGGAAATCAACCCCTTGCGCGCCCGTGACATCATCGCAGAAAAACCCCGTCTCGACGGGAGACCATGCCCGTCAGCCTATGGAAACGAACCCGTCCAACGCCTCGACGGCACGGCGGAACGCATCGCCGCGCCGCTCGAAATTGGGGAACTGGTCGAAACTGGCCGCCGCCGGTGAAAGCAGCACGACCTGTTCGCCCCCGGCTCGTGCGGAATCGGCGGCCGCATGGTTAACGGCGTCTTCCACCGTGCCGGAAATTTCATAAGGAATGGTATCGCCGAGCTGTGCGGCGAAAGTTCCTGCAGCCTCGCCCACCAGATAGGCCTTCTCGATGTGGTCGAACTTGCCGGCCAACGCTTCGATCCCGCCGGATTTTGCCAACCCGCCTGCGATCCACCGCACCTTCTCGAAGCTGGAAAGGGCCGGCGACGCGGCCTCCGCATTGGTGGCTTTCGAATCGTTGATGAACAGCGTTTGGCCAACGCGGCCAACCTGTTCCATCCGGTGCGCCAGCCCGCCGAACGTGTCGAAGCCGCGCTGAATGTCGTCCGCGCCGAGACCGACAGCTTTGCAGGCACACCACGCCGCGGCAGCGTTCTGGCCGTTGTGTACGCCGCGCAACGCACCCGACCTGGACAGGTTGGCCAAACGATTGCCTTCGATGTCGAACAGCGCACCGTCCTCGTATCGAACATCGGCACCGTCCGAAGAGGAAACGCGTTCGACAGGAGTGCCAAGGTTGGCGATCCGGTCGGCGATGGCACGACAATGAGGGTCGTTCGCCCCTACGATCGCAAGATCGCTCGCGGCGACGAGCCGTTCCTTGATACTTGCGTAGTTCTCCATCGTCCCGTGCCGTTCCAGATGATCCGGCGTCAGGTTCAGCAGCACGCCGACATGAGGTTTGATGTTCGGCGCGGTATCGATCTGATAGGAGGAAACTTCCACCACATAGACCTGACCGGCCGCGTGTTCGCCATCCGCCACAGGCGCGAGGTCCAGCACGGCGCGCCCGATATTGCCGCCCATCTGAACGTCCCGTCCGGCAGTCGCGAGCACATGGGCGATAAGCGCCGTCGTGGTCGACTTGCCGTTGGTTCCGGTAATTGCAATGACCGGCGCACGGCGTCCGTCGGCTTCCATCTGGCGAAAGAACAGGTCGATATCGCCAGCAATCGCCACGCCATGGCGCTTGGCCAATTCCACGCTCCAGTGGGGCTGCGGATGGGTGAGCGGCACGCCGGGTGCGACGACGAACAGGTCGACGGCGTTCCAGTCTATCGTCCGCAAATCCTGCGTACCGATGCCCTGCGCTTCAGCTTTCTCGACGGATGCCGGGTTGTCGTCCCAGCCGACGACCTCCGCTCCGCCGGTCAACAGTGCCGACGCCGTAACGAGCCCGGACCCGCCGAGGCCGAAGAGCGCGATACGCTTTCCCGCAAGTGCCGTGAGCGCAATCATCTAGCGTAGTTTCAGCGTCGCCAGACCGGCCATGGCGAACATGATGGAAATGATCCAGAACCGGATCACGACCTGGCTCTCGGTCCAGCCAAGCTGCTCGAAATGGTGATGGATGGGCGCCATCTTGAACACCCGCTTGCCCGTCATCTTGTAGGAGGCCACCTGAATGATGACGCTCGCCGCTTCCATGACAAACAACCCGCCGATGATGGCGAGCACGATTTCGTGCTTGGTGGCCACCGCGATGGTGCCGAGCATTCCGCCCAGCGCCAACGACCCCGTATCGCCCATGAAGATGGCCGCCGGTGGTGCGTTGAACCACAGGAAGCCGAGCCCGGCCCCGATGACCGCGCCGCAGATGATTGCCAGTTCACCCGTTCCCAGCACGAAATGGACTTGCAGGTAATCCGCGAAAACCTTGTTGCCGACCAGATAGGCGATGATGCCGAAGGCGGCAGCGGCGATCATCACGGGCACGATCGCCAACCCGTCGAGACCGTCCGTCAGGTTCACCGCATTGCCCGCGCCGACGATCACGAATGCACCGAACACGACGAAGAACCAGCTCAACTCCAGCAGCAAATCCTTGAAGAACGGGAAGGTCAGAGCCGACGACATGTCCCGCCCCAGTTCCGTGCCTGTCTGCTCGCCGTAGAGCATGATGGCAGTGACCGCGATGCCTGCGATGATGAACTCCAGCAGCAGCCGGATGCGGCCTGAAAAACCCTTGTCGCTCGATTTCGTGACCTTGAGATAATCGTCATAGAAACCGATGGCCCCGAACCCGAGTGTCACCAGCATCACCGACACGACCATGATGCTCGACAGGTCCGCCCACAACAGGGACGAGCCCACGATGCCCACGAGGATCATCAACCCGCCCATGGTCGGCGTCCCGGCCTTCTTAAAATGCGTTGCAGGCCCGTCGGCACGGATCGGCTGGCCCTTGCTCTGGCGACCACGTAACGCGCGAATGATCCGCGGGCCGAATAGGAAGACGATCAGCGCCGCAGTGAACAACGCCATTCCGGCTCGAAACGTGATGTAGCGAAAGACGTTCAGCAGCGGCAGCGCATCGCCGAGTTCGGAGAGGTAGAGAAGCATGGGGAAGGTCCGTAGGGCAGGCAGCGGGCGGAAGACGTCTTGTCAGCCGGTGTCGCCGCCGACATCCGCCCTGGCGACAAGATAGTCGACAATGCGGTCAAACCGCAACGAGTTGGAGGCTTTCACCATCACGGTGTCCCCGGCGCGCAACTCGGTCGCCAACAGGCGCGCCAGTTCGTCGGCATCCGCGCCGAGCGTGACGGGCATCTCTCCACTCAGCTGGCTTTCGAGCGCGCGCATTTCATCGCCTGCCAGATAGAGCACGTCGCACGTGGCACGAACGTCTCCCGCCAGACCTGCGTGGAGGGCATTGGATTCGTCGCCCAGTTCCAGCATGTCACCCAGCACGGCGATCCGGCGGCCTTCGGCAGCGGCGTCGAGCATGGTCAGCGCGGCAGCGATGCTGGCCGGGTTCGCGTTGTAGCTTTCGTCGATGAGAAGCACGTTGCCACCGTTCCAGGGGAGAACGTGGCGTTGCCCCCGGCCTTTCACCGCACCGAGGTCGGCCAGCGCCAAACCGGCCTGCGCCAGATCGGCTCCGCTCAGCTTCACGGCAGCCAGCACGGCCAGCACGTTTTGCACGATGTGTCGGCCCGGCGTTCCGACCCGCAGGGTCATCGGCGTGCCCATCACGTCCACGTCGATGCAGGAGCAGTCTGGCTTTTCCGCGATCCGTTCCAGCCGCACATCTGCGCCCTCCGCCTCGCCGAAGGTGACGATATTGGCGACGCCCGCCTCCCGTGCCCAGTCGCTCAGCATGGCAAAGCGCGGGTCGTCGGCATTCAGCACCGCGGTGCCACCGGGCACGAGTCCGGAGAAAATTTCGGCTTTTGCACGGGCAATGTCGTCAACGCTTGCGAATGCGCCCAGATGGACGGGAGCGATGTTGGTGATGATGGCGACATCGGGCTGCACCATGCCGACCAGTGGCGTGATCTCGCCGGGATGGTTCATGCCGATCTCGAAGATGCCATAGGCCGTGTCACGTGGCATGCGCGCAAGTGTCAGCGGCACGCCCCAATGGTTGTTGAAAGAGGCAGCCGAGGCGTGAACCGGACCGCAGGCTGCAAAGGCCGTGCGCATCGCTTCCTTCGTCGTCGTCTTGCCGACGCTTCCCGTCACCGCAACGACGGGGCATGTCGCCCGCGCCCGCGCGGCACGCCCGAGATCTTCCAGCGCGACCAGCACGTCGTCCACGATCAGGAGCGGCCCGTCCCAATCCTCCAACTGCCCGCGCGCCACGACGCACAAGCGACGCGCCGGCAGCTATGCGCCGCACCGACGAATTTGTGGCCGTCATGCACGTCTCCGAGGATTGCGAAATAGGCTTCGCCCTGCTCCAGCGTGCGGCTGTCGATCGAAATACCACTTACGTCGCGCGCGTCACCGCGAACCTCACCGCCGGTGGCGGACTTTATCTCGTCGACGGTCCAGAGTGGTTGGGTCACTGTTCATCTCCAAGAGCTTCGCGCACCGCGACGTGGTCGGAGAATGGGATCGTCACGTCGCCGACGATCTGCCCTTCCTCGTGCCCCTTGCCGGCAACGATCAACGTGTCGCCCTGACCGAGCGCGCCGATAGCCGTCGCGATGGCCTCGCCCCGATCGGCGATCTGCATCGCGCCCGGTGCGGCTGCCATGATGGCAGCACGGATGGTGGTGGCATCTTCCGTGCGGGGGTTATCGTCGGTGACGATCACCCGGTCCGCCAGCCGCACGGCGATCTCGCCCATGATCGCGCGCTTTCCGGGGTCGCGGTCTCCGCCGCAGCCGAAGACCAGCGCCAGCTTGCCGGTCGTATAGGGCCGCACGGCGCGCAACACCTGTTCCAGCGCTTCGGGCTTGTGGGCATAGTCCACGTAGACCGGCGCGCCCTGCTCCGTCTTGCCGACCAGTTCGAGCCGACCTGCGGCACCCTGCAAACTTTCCAGCGCCTTCAGCGCGGCACCCGCCTCCGTGCCCGTGGCAATCGCCATGCCGACCGCCACCAATGCGTTCGACATCTGAAATTCGCCCGCAAGCGGCAGTCGTACGCGGTACAGTCGGCCATCATGTTCGATTTCGCCGACCTGCTCCGTGCGGTGCTGTTCCACCCTTTTCAGTGCGAGAAACCCGCCCTTGTGGCCGACGGTCAGAACCGTCAGCCCGCGCGCCTTGCAACTAGCGATCACCCGCTCGCTAAACGCATCGTCGGCATTGACGACCGCTGGTTGACCGGGCCGCATCAGAGTGTCGAACAGGCGCATCTTGGCAGCGAGATAGTCCTCCATCGTGGCATGATAATCGAGATGGTCCCGGCCCAGATTGGTGAACCCGGCCACCGACAGGCGCACGCCGTCCAACCTGCGCTGCTGCAGGCCGTGGGACGAAGCTTCCATAGCGCAGGCCGTAACCCCGTCCCGCGCGAGCGAGTCCAGCAGTTCGTGCAGTCGTACCGGGTCGGGCGTGGTCAGCCCGCCGTAGTCGTTGCGGCCCGGTGCGAATACGCCGGTCGTGCCGATCATCGCGGCCGCCGTGCCGGTCATTTCCCATATCTGGCGCAGGAAGGACGCCACCGACGTCTTGCCCGCCGTGCCCGTCACCGCCGCCATGATGTCTGGCTGGCGGGCATGCAGACGCGCCGCCATCAATGCCAGCGCACGACGTGGGTCGTCGGCGTAGAGCACCGGCAGATCGACCGGTGGCAGGGCGGCCCCCATTTCAGACAGGATGGCGGATGCTCCCGCCTTCACGGCACTCTCCACATAGGCCGCACCATCGACCTTGGTTCCCGGCAGCGCGGCAAAAATCATGCCCGGCAGCACGTAGCGGCTGTCGGCAGTGATGCCCAGAATGTCCGGGTCGTTTCCGCCGCTCACCGTTGCCAGTTCGTCGGCCAGTTCGCTTAATCGCATCGTCTCGTTCCGGTTGTCCGTCGTCTAGCGGCGGTAGGCTGACAATAGGGCCGTATCGCGGACGGCGTGGTCCGGCTTCACGCCGAGCACCGGTGCCGAACGGCGCACGATTTCCGCGACCGTGGGCGCGGCGTTCATGCCCGCTGTCGCATAGACCTGCCCCTTTTCCGGCTTGGGCTCGTCCACCGTCACCAGCACCACATAGCGCGGATCGTCGATGGGGAAAGCGGAAAGAAAGGCATTGTAGCGTTTGTCCCGGCTGTAACGCCCGTTGACGACCTTTTCCGCAGTCCCCGTCTTGCCGCCGACCATGTAGCCGGGCACGTCGGCACGGCGTCCGGAACCGCGCACCACGTTCAGCCGCATCATGTAGCGCATGGCGTCGGAGGTTTCGGGCCGCATGACCTGCTTGGCGATCTGCGTTGCCTCCGCCTGAGACCGTTTCAGCAGGGTCGGTGCGATGAGCTTGCCCCCATTGACCATCGCAGCCGCCGCAACGGCAGTCTGCAGCGGCGTGGTCGACACGCCGTGGCCGAAGGAAATCGTGATGGCGTGGACCTGTTTCCAGACCTTCGGCTGACGCGGCGTCGCGATTTCCGGCAGTTCCAAGCCCTTCCATGCGGTCGAGCAGGCCGATGCGGGTCAGAAACTCCTGTTGACCGGGAATGCCCACCACATCAGCCATCTTGGCCGTGCCGATGTTGGACGAGTAGATGAAGACCTCCGGCACCGACAGCACGCGCTTCTTGCCGTGAAAATCCGTGATCGTGCGCCGCCCGATGCGGATCGGCTTGCGGGCATCGAACCGGCTGTCGAGGTTCACCAGCCCGCTGTCCAACGCCATTGCGGTGGTGAACATCTTGAACGTGGAGCCCATCTCGAACACGCCGCCGGACATGCGGTTCAGCTTCTCGTCGTCCTTCTTCGGGTGGTTCGGATCAAAATCCGGCAGCGATGACATGGCGATGATCTCACCCGTCTTCACGTCCAGCACGACGCCGGCGGCGGCGATGGCGCGATATTTCTCCATTGCCGTCGACAGCGCCTCGCGCACGAAATGCTGCACGCGCAAATCGACGGACGTGTTGACCGGCTCGAACACTTGCCCGACCGCGAAACCGGATTCGTGCAGCGGCCGAAGCCATGTATCGTCAAGGTGCTTTTCGAGGCCCGCCACGCCGCGATTGTCGATATCGGTATTGCCGAGAATGTGCGAGGCAGTCGCGCCGGACGGATAGAAGCGTTTGCTTTCCTCGCGGAAATCGATGCCCGGAAGACCGAGCGCCAGAATGTCGGCCTGCTGGCGCGGCGTGATCTCGCGCTTGATCCAGCGGAAACCCGCACCGCTGGTCAGGTGCCGCATGGTGCGTTCGTAATCGAGGTCCGGCAGCACGCTGTGCAGGGCATCGAACGTCTCGTCGGGGCGCTCGATCCGCTTGGGCTCGGCGAAAAGCGATTTCATGCGAATATCGAGAGCAAGCACTTCTCCGTTCCGGTCCAGAATGCGTGGCCGGGCGGCAGCCAACTGCATGTCGGTGGCGGTGTGCGCGCGCGGACCGTCGGCCGGCACGGTGCCGAGCCATACGAGCCGTCCCTGAATGACGGCGAAGGTCGCCACGATGGCGCAGACGATCAGGGCCAACCGCTGCCGTGTACCGTCCACCGCCAACCGTGCATTCGGCACCGCCGGTTTCAGCGCCGGGTGGGAGGTCATCAGACGCTTGAAGGTTGCAAGAGCGGTCATTGCAGGCGCTCCGAACGTTTGAGAAGGTCGGCGATACTGCCGGTCGCCAATCCGCGGTCGACTTCGCCATTCGCCAGCACTTCTTCGACCTCCGGCACAGGCCGTCTTGGGGGAAGGTCGTCCAGCGTTGCCAGTTGGTTCGTATCGAGCAGTTCCAGCGCGAGCTGATCGCCGTGGGCGGCGACCACCGCCCGCAACCGGTCCGGCGCCGTCACGATCGCCCAATCGGCTTCCAGCAGCGTCATCTTGCGATCCTCGGCCCGAATCTGCTTGTGCAACGATGCCAGCGCCTTTGCGGCGATGTCCGCGTCATGCTTGATCTGATAGGTCCACACCGCACCGCCAATGGCGGCTGCGATGAACAACGCGTCGGTCAACCGGCTCATGGCGTCATCTTCCTACTGTTATGTCACGGGGGTCCGGCAGGCGGGGAAGCCCGAACAAAGCGCGGTCCGGCGCGCGGGCCGGTGCGTCGGTGCGGATGCCGTAGCGCAGCTTGGCCGAACGCGAGCGCGGATTGACGGCAGTCTCGCCGGTGCTGGCCGAAATCGCACCGCGCTTGGTCAGATCGAATGTCGGCATGATCGCTGCAACCTGCGGCAGGTGCCGCGAACCGCCACCGCCGCCGCCGCTGCGATCGACGAAGAACCGTTTGACCAGCCTGTCTTCCAGCGAATGGAACGTCACGACCACCAGCCGCCCGCCGGGACGCAAGGCGGTCTCGGCTGCAAGCAGCAGGTCGGCCAGTTCTTCAAGCTCGCGGTTGACGAAGATGCGCAGCCCCTGAAACGTGCGCGTGGCCGGGTGAATGCGATCGCTCTGCCGTCTGCCGACCACCCGTTCGACGAGACCGGCCAGTTCCAGCGTGGTCGAGAACGGCTGCTTCTCCCGCACCGCGCAGATTTCCGCGGCGATGCGCGACGCCTGCCGTTCCTCGCCCAGAATGCCGATGATGCGAACGAGGTCCGAGCGGTCGGCATGGTTGACCACGTCGGCCGCCGTCGGCCCGTCGTCGGACATGCGCATGTCGAGGGGACCGTCCTTCTGGAATGAAAAGCCCGCGCTCGCGTTGGTCGATCTGCATGGACGACACGCCGATATCGGCGACGATACCGTCGACCTGCTCGTCGATATGGTCGGCCAGTTCGCCGAAACGGGCGTGGACGAGGCGGAGCCTTCCGCCGCTTTCCGCAGCCAGCGCCTGCCCTGCGGCGATGGCCGTAGGGTCGCGGTCGAATGCGATGACGTTGGCGTCCGCGTTCGAGAAAGCCCTGCGTATAACCGCCGGCGCCGAACGTCGCGTCGACGATCGTCTCCCCTGCCCCTGGCGCGAGTGCGCGCAGCACTTCGGGCAGCATGACAGGGATATGGGGAGCATCCGCGCTCATGCCCGATTGCTCCGCGACGTGGGGGGAGAGGCTGTCCAGCAAAGTCTCGCAGTACATGAAATCGTGCGTCCCCAATCCGACCAAAGGCTGCCGCACGGCGCGCCACAGCCACGCGCGAACTGTCCCGGACGAATGCGGGACATGTAAACGGACCCTGAACAGGGAGTGTTAAGGGAGGGTTACCGCCGCCGTTGCCCGACCGCCAATCGGGGCGAAGCGGTGAAAATTGTCAGCCGACCTGTAAGCCGGGTTCTGTCTGGCCGCATCTCTGCGACACGCGACGGCCATTCGTCTTGGCGCAACCTTGCGGCAACGCTCACTGCGACCTACCCGGACGCTCCCGCCCGGAAACGGGCTGGTCAGCCTTGTGGGCCAACATGGCGTCCCTATTCGGTCTTGCTCCCGGTGGGGTTTACCGTGCCGTCTCCGTTGCCGGAGCCGCGGTGGGCTCTTACCCCACCCTTTCACCCTTGCCGCCTTGCCTTGAGGCAAAGCGGTGGTCTGCTTTCTGTTGCACTGTCCCTGGGGTCGCCCCCGCCGGGTGTTACCCGGCACCGTGTTTCCGTGGAGCCCGGACTTTCCTCCCCCACCACCTTTCGGCGCAGGTCGGGGGCGACCGTCCAGTCGGCTGACGCGTCAGGTCTTGGCGCAAGCGGCGGGCACCGTCAAAGCAAAAGACCCGCCGCGTTTTGCGCGACGGGTCTTTGAAGGTTTTACAAACGAACGAGCGCGGTCAGGTTTCCTGCAAGATGCGCGACACCCGGCGGCAATATTCACGGCTGACTGAATTCATCTTCTTGGCACCGTGGCCGGCATTGTATTTCAGGATCGTACCGCAGGTCGAACCGCCACCGAGACGATGTGCCTTGCCAAGATATTTCATACCGTAACGGATGTTGGTGTCCGGGTCGTGCAGCGCCTTCATCGGCCCCTTGTAGCCGATGAAGCGAGCCGTCCGGGGCAGGATCTGCATCAGGCCGATCTCACCGGACGAACCGACGGCGTTGGGCCGGTACATGCTCTCGATCTGCACGACCGCCATGGCCAGCTTTACCGGCACCCCGTGGGCCTTGGCATGCTTGCGGATGAGATGGGCGTATTTCGCACGCCGTTTGTGGGCCGCCGTGCTGGTTTGGGCCAGCAAAGGCATGTCCGCACCGTTGACTTCGCGTTTGCTCGGCACCTTGTCAGGTCTGGCCGATGGCAAGGCGCGCTCACCTGCGACCTGCGCGAAAGGGTCGCCCACACCGGGGAGCGCAGTCGTGGGCTCGCTGCGCAATGCAGCGACGATCGTCGGACCCTCGCTCGAGGGGACAGGATTGCTGACTGGTTTGGCTTCGACGTCCGTCGGCTGGGCGGTGCCCGCATCGGGATCGAGGGATGCGGTCTTCGTGGCTGGCTGCGCGGGCTCGGTTGGGGCATCGGGCAACGGAACCGTTGCTGCCTTCACCTTCTTCTGCCGATAGGTCGGCGCGTCCCTGTCATGTATGTCGACACGGAAGTTCTTCTGGCTGGTCTGGATCGCGTCGGCGAACTGGGCACCGTTGTAGGACGACACTGCCGTCCCGCCACTCTGGCAGCCGGCGACGCCGAGCAAGGCCGCGACGGAAAAAACCGTAGCGAGGGTGGGAACGAATGTTCGTATCGACCGTTTCCTTGCAAGCCGCATAATCAGTCCACCCTTACAGAATATTCACATTCGACCTTTAGGGCGCATTGCGGAGAGAAAGTGGCGGGATCGTGATCCAGCGCCATCTTTCCACGTGGCTTCCTTCCGGACATTGCCGGTTGCCTAACCGATAACCGGGACTCTCGTCCACCGCCTGGCCTTTTTCAGCAAGGATCAACGCTGCAGCAACAACGCGTGAAGTGCGTCGATCGTAGCGGCATCCGCGACCCCATCGACGAGTTCCCGCCGGAAATGGCGCTGGAAGGCCGTCACGACGATTTCGGTCGCAACGTCGAACGTGCCGGTCGCCTCCACGCCATAGCCGAACAGGGCGAGCATGGCCTGCAACGCTTCCACCGGCTGCCCCGAATCGCCTCGCTGGAGATAGCGGCCGCCAGCTTGAGCGCTTGACGGGGGCATGACGCCCACACCCTGCTGCGCCAGCCATTCCCAGTCGAACGCCTCTCCCGGATCGATCTTGCGCCCTGGCGCGGTATCGCTGTGGCCCAACACCCCGTGACTGTCGATTCCATGCCTGCGCAGAATATCTCTGGAAAGGGCTCGCTACCGCCCCCATCTGTTCTGCGGGGAACGGCGGCAGATCGGTATCGGGCTTGTGCCCGTCGTTCACGATCTCGATACCGATTGAGCGCGAATTGACGTCGCCGCGTCCAGCCCATGTTCCCGCACCGGCATGGTGGGCACGGTCGGCTTCCGCGACCATCTGCACGACGCGGCCGTCCTCGTGGACGATGTAGTGGCACGACACACCGCTTTCCGCGCAGCAGAGCCAGTCTTCCGCCGCCTTCCCGTTGTCCATGCCGGTATAATGCAACAGCAGTATCTCGATCTGCGTATCAACCGAACGGGGTCCGAAATTGATGGCTGGGCGGACATGGTCCACCAGTGCTGAATCGGCTTCGAACATGATGAGCGGTCTAGGCCATCACTTCGGCGGGGCGGTTCTGCAGCATCCTGTGGCGTCCTTCGATGATGGCCCAGGCGTCGTTCACCTCGGCCAGCCGATCGTTGGACAGCCTGATGAATTCCGCCGGGACGCCCCGGGCCATCATGCGGTCCGGGTGACAGGCCGTGGCGAGTTTGCGATACTGCGCCTTCAGCCGCTCGAAAGACCAGGATGGGTCAGCTTCAAGTACTGCATAGGGGTTCGTTCCGTTCTCGTCGCCATGTCGCCGCCGGATGGTCTCGAAGCGGTGCGCGTCGAACCCGAATGCCCCCCCGACGCCTTCCAGAAACGCCAGTTCGTCCCGGTGCAGCACACCGTCGGCCTTGGCAATATGGAACAGGGCATCCAGCACATCGGCAAGCACCGCCTCGTCGCTTTCGCTGCTGCCTGGAAAAAGCGAGCGGACCCGGGCCGCATAGGCTTCGGCCCCGGCCACATCCTGTTTGGCGAGATTGTAGAGACGGGCCACATTAGCCATCTCCTCGTCGGGCACCTCGAAAACCTCACGGAAGGCGTCGACTTCCGACGGACTGACCACACCGTCCGCCTTGGCCATCTTGGCCGACAGGGCGATCAACGCGACGGAGAAGGCGACGCGGCGACGCGTTTGCGGGTCGCCCACGAACGCCGCCTTCACCCGTTCGAAGACTGCGGCGAACGCACCGGTCCCGTTGCGGGAGATAAGGTCGCGTATGTCGCTCCATAAAGCCATGATGACACCCTACACCCGCCCGATACGATTTGGCGACGCGCTTTCTTCGCGTCGTATTCAGTCCGTCTGAACAACGGCGGCCACCAGTCGCCGCACCATGGGTGCGACAACGAGTACGGCGGGGAAGGCGACGAGCCAGGACGACAACCACGCGCCACCCCACAGGGCCGCGCTCCAGGTTCCCGTATCCGCCGCGCTGAAGGTGGCTACGAACGACACGATCAGCGACATGAAGCCCGACAGCAGCAGCGCTGTCAGGATTGGCGCTAACCGTTTCGGCAGTTTCACGCGGCGATAGCTTCGATCTGCGACTGCGCCTTGGCAAGCCCGGCTTCCTCGTCGCCCATCAGACCGGCGGCTTCGACGACCGTCACATCTTCAATACCGATGAACCCCATGAGGTGGCGCAGATGGGGCGTGGCGAAGTCCATCGGGCTGTCCACCGGCACGCCACCGGACGTAACGACGATATAGGCCTTCTTGCCTTCCAGCAGTCCCTTCGGACCCTGATCGGTATACTTGAACGTCCGACCCATCCGGCAAATCTGATCGAACCAAGCCTTCAATGCCGCCGGCATGCCGAAATTGTAGATCGGTGCGCCGATGACCAGAATATCGGCCGCGACCAGTTCGTCCACCAGCGTATCGGATATCACGAGCGCACCGGCCTGCGCCGGATTGCGATCGTCCGGGGCCATGTAGGCACCTTGCGTCCATGGCTCGGACACATGCGGTATGGTCTCGGCCACGTCGCGGGCCGTTATCGTGCCGCCATCCGCCAGCTTGCGAGCGATCTGTTCGGTCAGCGGGCGGGACTTCGAGTTGTCGTGGCGTGCGGAGGAATCGACTTTGAGAATATGGGGCATGAATGTGCAACCTTGTTATTTGTACCAAACGATATAAAATAGGTGCAGGCGCAACCGTCAAGGGGATTTATACCGAATGATACAAAATAAATCCGACCAGGATGGTCCGCGGCGATCCGGGCGGCGAAAGGCCTTCGATCCCCAGACCGCACTCGATGCCGCGATGGAGACGTTCTGGCTGAAGGGCTATGACGGCACTTCTCTTGATGATCTCACAACCGCCATGGGCATCAACCGTCCAAGCCTTTACGCCACGTTCGGTTGCAAGAAGCAGCTGTTCGAGCGGGCGTTGGACCGATATGCCGCAACCATCGGTGGGGCGGCGATGCGGGCTTTTCTCGGCGAGCCCGACATAGAAAATGCGGTTCGCCTCTTCCTTCAGGAAGCGGCCATGCTGCAAACCCGCGAGGGTGGTGCCAAGGGGTGCTTCATCGCCAACTGCGCGCAGATCGTCGGCAGTCCGAACCCCTGTCTTCAAGCGCGGCTTGGCGAGAACGGGCAGAAGACGTTCGGTCTTGTGGAAACGCGCTTTCGCGAAGAGAAGAATGCTGGAAACCTGCCCGCGTCCTTCGACCCGGCCGCCCGTGCCGGTGTTCTGCTCGATTTCATGCAGGCGCAAGCGGTGCGCGCCCGCAGCGGAGAGGGCCGGGAAGCACTGCTCGCCGGGATCGACGAACGGGTCCGTCTGCTGTTGACGGCCTAGGCCGGACGACGGGCCTTGTTGAACTCCCGCATCCGCCCCAGCACGTCGACGCCGATCTGGTCATAGACATCCAACAGATCCACCAGCACCCAGTTTTCCCGGATCATCCCGTTTTCGCAGCGCCAGAAATCCAGCGACCGCATGGTGATGGGTTTGTTCACCGGCGGAATGCCGAGCCAGCCGTCTTCGCTTATCGTCATGTGCATCCCCGGCCACCCGGTGAACCCGACAAAGTTGCCCTGCGCGAACAGATGCCCGTTCAACGGGTCGCCGTTGCGGTCCGGCATGGCGTTGATGAACGGGATCTGGTGCCAGTTGCGGAAGCCGGAAATGCCGCGGCCCGTGCCGATACCGGCTGGGCCGTACCAGCTGAACTTCGGGTGCCACGACTCCTCCAGCGCCATGCCTTTCACACCGCCGGTCGCGTGGTTTCCGAGCCCCTTCAGCATGCGAAATACGAGATCATGCGCGGCGGATGAGCGGGTCTCGTCATGCGGCCCCAACCCGTCCTGCGTTGCCGGGGCCGGCACCTGCCATTCGCGCCCCAGGGACGGCACCATCGGCCACGCGCCGGCCTGCATCATCAATTCGGGAATGTCCCACAGGGCCTGAAACTCAACGACCCGCTCGTCTTCGATCCGGTAGAATTCCTTGAACCGCATCGCCGCCTGATGGCCGGTTGGCGGTATGTCGAGAAACGGCGCGACGAACGTGCCGGTATAATACCCGCAGCACCCGATCCAGCGGGACGCGGCATTCACACCCTCTTCGACCGTCCCCTCGATGACGATCGTATCGCGCCGCTCCATGTCCGGCATGGCCCGTTGCAGCGGCAGCAGCGCATCGTCCACCAGCGCCATGGGCGAGGAAAGGGTCTCGAACGGGTGAGCCAGATGGATGGGAGCGTCGGGCGCGAAACGCCGGTCCACTTCGGCCCGCAAGGCGGCTTCGTCGAAGTCGTAGAGCGCGGCGCGTAAGCCGTCGAGTAGGCTGGCCATGCTGCAGATTGTCCTTGGCGGAGTAAGTGGGAAACGCTAGCCACGCCGCACGGACAGTTTCAAGCGGGTTTAGGGACAATTCAATGGCGACGTGGGATTTCTGGGTCGACCGGGGCGGTACATTCACGGACCTGATAGGCCGTGCGCCGGACGGATCGCTGCACCCCTACAAGCTGCTGTCGGAAAACCCTGAAAGCTACGCTGACGCAGCCGTGGAGGGCATTCGCCGCCTGCTCGGTGTCGAGCCCGGTGCTGCCATTCCCCCCGGTCTCGTCGGCACGGTCAAGATGGGCACCACCGTGGCCACCAACGCACTTCTCGAACGCAAGGGCGACGCGACCGCGCTTCTTATCACGAAGGGTCACGGCGACGCGCTGAGGATCGGCTATCAGGCGAGACCGGATATCTTCGCCAAGGAGATCGTCCTGCCCGAACAGCTCTATTCCAGCGTCACCGAGATCGACGAACGCATGCTGGCGGACGGCACGGTGGAGACGTCGCTCGACGAACGGGAAGTGCGCACCGCACTGGCGGCCATTCAGGAAACCGGCACCACATCGGTGGCCATCGTGTTCCTCCATTCCTGGGCTTTCCCCGACCACGAAAGTCGAGCCGCTGCCATTGCCCGTGACATGGGCTTTGCGCAGGTCTCCGTCAGCCACGAGGTATCTGCGCTCGCCAAGGTCATCGGCCGTGGCGATACGACTGTCGTGGACGCCTATCTGTCACCCATCCTGCGCCGCTACGTGGCGCAGGTGGAAGGCGCACTCGGGCGCGATGCACGCTTGATGTTCATGCAGTCGTCCGGCGGGTTGACGGCGGCGGACATGTTTCAGGGCAAGGACGCTATCCTGTCCGGGCCCGCAGGTGGCGTCGTGGGGGCGGTGGAAACGGCGGCTCTGGCCGGTCACACCCGCATCATCGGCTTCGACATGGGCGGCACATCGACGGACGTGTCCCACTACGACGGTGCCTACGAACGGGCCTTCGAGACCGAAGTCGCGGGCGTTCGCATCCGTGCACCGATGATGCGCATCAACACGGTGGCAGCCGGTGGCGGGTCGATCCTGCACCACGACGGCAGCCGCTTCTCCGTCGGCCCGGACAGCGCCGGTGCCGACCCCGGCCCGGCATGCTATCGCCGCGGCGGTCCGCTCACGGTGACGGACGCGAACGTCATGGTCGGCAAACTGCGCGCCGAGAATTTTCCTGCCATCTTTGGCCCCGACGCAAGACCAGCCGATCGACGTCGCCGTGGTGCGCGAAAAGTTCGCGGCGCTGGCCGCCGATATGGACCAGACGCCCGAGGAAGCGGCGGACGGGTTCCTGCGCATCGCGGTCGACAACATGGCCAATGCCATCCGCAAGATTTCCGTCCAGCGCGGCTACGATGTCACCCGCTACGCACTGACATGCTTCGGCGGCGCGGGCGGCCAGCATGCCTGTGCGGTGGCCGACAATCTCGGCATGACGACGGTGCTGGTTCACCCCTATTCCGGAATCCTCTCGGCCTACGGCATGGGCCTCGCCGACATCCGCGCCAGCACCGAACAGGCGCTGATCGTGCCGTTGGACGAGACCGCGATGCAGCGGCTTGCCGAACTTGAATCAACACTTGAAGAAACGGTTCGTGCGGACGTTTCGCAACAGGGCGTAAGCGATTCAGCCATCACCGTTTTTGCCCGCGCACATCTGCGCTACGATGGCACCGACACCGCTATCCCGGTAACACTGGCCGATGAAGGCACCATGCGCGCCGCGTTCCACGAGGCGCACCGCCAGCAATTCGGCTTCGCCTTCGACAGGCCGGTCGTCGTGGAGGCGTTGGAAGTCGAAGCCGTCGGCGGCGGCGCACCGACGCAGGAGGTGGAACATCCGCTCGACGAAGCAAGTCCGGCATCCGACCGACGTGCATCCTTCTTCTCCGGTGGCGAGACCCACGATGCTGCGCAATTCCCCCGCGCCGCTCTGAAGCCCGGCAATCGTATCGACGGCCCGGCCCTCATCATCGAGGACCACCAGACGATCGTCATCGAGGCGGGTTGGGAGGCGGCGATCAACGCTCTCGACCATATCATCCTCACCCGCCGCGACCCCCTGCCCCGCCAGGCCGCCATCGGCACCCACGGAAAGGCGGACCCGGTGCTGCTGGAAGTGTTCAACAACCTCTTCATGTCCATCGCCGAACAGATGGGCGTGACGCTCCAGAACACGTCCTACAGCGTCAACATGAAGGAACGGCTGGACTTCTCTTGCGCAATCTTCAACGCGCAGGGCGATCTGGTGGCCAACGCCCCGCACCTGCCCGTGCATCTGGGGTCGATGGATTCCTCGGTGCAGACGATCATCGCGCAGAACCCGCACATGAACCCCGGCGATGTGTTCGTGCTGAACGCACCCTACAACGGCGGCACCCACCTGCCGGACATTACGGTCGTCACGCCGGTCTTTATGAGCGAAGCGGGCGAAGAGCCTGCCGCGGACCGTTCCGCGCGCTTGCGCAGCGAAGGCGACAGCGTGAACGCAAAGATTGCCTTTTACGTCGCCTCACGCGGCCACCACGCCGATGTCGGTGGCATGGCTCCCGGCTCCGCCACGCCCCGCGCCACCCATGTGGACGAGGAAGGCGTGCTGATCGACAATTTCAAGCTGATGGACCGGGGCACGTTTCGCGAGACGGAAATGCGGACAGTTCTGACCGACCATCCCTACCCTTGCCGAAACCCGGACCAGAACATGGCCGACCTGCGCGCACAGGTGGCGGCAAACGAGAAAGGCGTCGCGGAACTGCGCCGGATGGTCGGCCAGTTCGGGCGCGAGACCGTGGACGCCTACACGCTGCACATCCAGGACCACGCGGAGGAAAGCGTGCGCCGTGTCATCGACCGGCTTTCCGATTGCTCCGCCAGTTACGAGACCGACACCGGGCAAACGATCAAGGTCGCCATCAGCGTCGATCGTGAAAAGCGCAGCGCGCGCGTGGACTTCAGCGGCACCAGCGAGGTGCGCGCCAACAACTTCAACGCACCGCTGCCGATCACCCGTGCCGCCGTACTCTACGTGTTCCGCGTGATGGTGGAAGCGTCGGTCCCGATGAATGCCGGCTGCCTGCGTCCGCTCGATATCATCGTGCCGGAAGGGTGCATGCTGCGTCCGGCCTATCCGGCGGCGGTGATCGCCGGCAATACGGAAACGTCCCAACATATTACCAATGCCCTGTTCGAGGCGCTGGGAGCGCTCGCCAACGCGCAGGGGACTATGAACAATCTGTCCTACGGCAACGACCGCTACCAGAATTACGAGACCATCTGCTCCGGCGCGCCAGCGGGCCGGATGAACGACGGCACGGCGTTTGCAGGTGCTCATGGCGTCCATACGCACATGACCAATACCCGCCTGACGGACCCCGAAATACTCGAAATGCGCTATCCGGTCGTGCTGGAAGAGTTCTCCATCCGGAAAGGTTCGGGGGGCTCCGGTGCTTGTCCGGGTGGGGACGGTACACGGCGCGTCATGCGCTTTGTCGAACCCATGACCTGTGCCATTCTCGGCTCCCATCGCCACCGGCCGCCGCGCGGGCTTGCAGGCGGCGGCGATGGGCAGGTGGGGCGTACCGAAATACGCCGCGCGAACGGCTCGGTGGACCTGCTCGACCATTGCGACGAGACGAAAGTCGAAGCCGGCGACGCCGTCGTTCTGACGGTTCCGACACCGGGCGGTTGGGGCAAATCAACGACGAAATGAGGCCGAACGGCGCGAAAATGCAAGACACACCCTGTTCGCGACGCTTTATGTAACGAGCGCGACACATGGTAACGATGGCGGCATTAATTGCCCGTCCACTGTTGCAAAGAGGCACCACACCCTTATGCTGCGGTCCCAATCCCGGAGCTCATCCGGGACATTTGTGCAGGACGAGCGAACCAACATGCGGTTGGTTCCGTACCTGCCCATCTACCGACTTAACGGGAGACTACATATGAAGAAGACACTTTTTGCACTTGCAGCGTCCGCTGCTCTCACCTTGTCCGCACCGGCCGCCTTCGCGCAGGACGCTTGCGGTGACATCACCGTCGCCGAGTTCGACTGGGCTTCGGGTGAGCTGATGGCGAACCTCGACAAATTCATTCTCGAAAACGGCTACGGCTGCAACGTGGAGCTCATTCAGGGCGGAACGACGCAGATCTTCGCCGCCATGAATGAAAAAGGTACGCCGGAAGTTGCCGGTGAACTTTGGGTCAACGCCGTGCGCGACCAGCTCGATGCTGCCGTCGAAGAAGGCCGCATGAAGATCGCCGTCGAAGGTCCGATCACGGGTCTGGGCGAAGGCTGGTGGGTGACCCCCGACTTTGCAGCCAAGCACCCCGAACTCGATACGGTCGAGAAGATTCTCGAACGTCCCGACCTGTTCCCCGATGCGGAAGACGCGTCCAAAGGCGCATTCATGACGTGCCCTCCCGGCTGGGGTTGCCAGCTGGTGAACGCGAACCTGTACCGCGCCTTCGACATGGAAGCCAAAGGCTGGAAACTGGTCGACCCGGGTTCCGCCGCCGGTCTTGACGGTTCGATGGCGAAAGCTGCCGAGCGCGACGAGCCATGGTTCGGCTATTACTGGGCACCCACGGCTATGATCGGCAAATACAACATGGTCATGCTGCCGTTCGAGGCCGAATATGCCGGTAAGGAAAACTGGGACGGTTGCATCGCGCTGGCCGAGCAGGATTGCGCCGATCCGCAGAAAACGTCCTGGACCAAGTCCGAAGTGTTCACCGTGGTGACCACCGAGTTCATGGACAAGGGCGGCGTGGCTCTCGATTACCTCGAGAAGCGCGTCATTCCCGGTGAAGTGATGAACTCCACGCTCGCCTTCATGACCGACGAGCAGGCGACCGGCGAAGACGCCACGATCGAATTCCTGCAGAAGCACGAAGACGTGTGGACGACGTGGGTTTCCGAAGACGTCGCGACGAAAGTGAAAGCTGCCCTCGCGGCAAGCTAACATGAAGAGAGCCCGCTGAAGTTCATGCGGGCTCGGTGAAAGAGCCCGTCGACAGGTTGCTGTCGGCGGGCTTTTTCGTAAGTTGGGGAACGACCGCACCGTGCGGGCTATGAATGAGGGGACTGAGTTTTGCTCGAGTTACTGACGGAATTTCCGGAACTGAGCCGCGAGGCACTAAGGGATATCAGACGGGCGATCGATTCGACCTTTCTCGATTTTACCCGCGCCAACGGCGAGTTCATCGAGTCGATGTTCGAGCCGTTGAGATGGTTCCTGCTGTGGTTCCAGAACGTTCTGCTGTCCACACCATGGCCCATCGTAATCCTTGCACTGTGCGGGCTCACCTGGCTCGGATCGCGCTCCTGGAAAATGACCGCCTTTACCGCAGGTGCCTTCCTCGTCATCGGCATCCTCGGCATGTGGGAGGACACGATGGTGACGCTGGCGATGGTATCCGTCGCCACACTCATCTGCATCGGTCTCGGCATTCCCTTCGGTGTGTTGATGGCGCGGTCCGACCGGTTGCAGTCAATCATCACGCCCATTCTTGACGTGATGCAGACCATTCCGTCCTTCGTCTATCTCATCCCGGTGGTCATGCTGCTCGGCATCGGCAAGGCCCCCGCCCTGCTGGCCGTTTGCATCTACGCCATCCCGCCCATCGTCCGCCTCACCAACCTGGGCATCCGGCTGGTGGACAAGGAAGTGCTGGAAGCGGCCAACTCGTTCGGCTCCGCCTATTTCCAGCGCCTGTTCAACGTGCAGATACCGCTGGCTCTGCCGAACATCTTCGCCGGCGTGAACCAGACAATCATGATGGCCCTGTCCATGGTGGTGGTCGCAGCCCTGATCGGCGGTTCCGGTCTCGGCACCCCCGTGCTGCGGGCGGTGAACAACCAGTATCTGGCGCTCGGCATCTTCAACGGCATGGCTATCGTCGTCATCGCCATCATTTTCGACCGGGTCTCCCAGGCCTACGGCAAGCGGCTGCAGAAGCACCGTGAAGGAGGCCACGGTGTCTGAATTGCGTAAAACCAAAGTCGAGATCAAGAACCTCTACAAGATCTTCGGGCCGGACCCGAAGGCGCAGGTGGAAAAGGTCAAGAGCGGCGTCGGCAAGCCGGAACTGCTTGCCGAACACGGCCACGTGCTGGGTCTCAACAACATCAACCTGAAGATGCCGGAGAAGGCGGTTCAGGTCATCATGGGCCTGTCCGGTTCCGGCAAGTCGACGCTCATCCGCCACATCAACCGGCTCATCGAGCCGACGGCGGGCGAGGTCATCATCGACGGCGAAGACGTGCTGGCCATGTCCGACAAGCAGCTGCGCGAGTTCCGGCGCACCAAGGCGTCGATGGTGTTCCAGAAGTTCGCCCTTCTGCCCCACCGCGTCGTTGCCGAGAACGCTGCCTACGGCCTGACCATCAAGGGCGTCCCGGAGGCCGAAGCCAAGGAGCGGGCGCAGAAATGGATCGACAGGGTCGGCCTGTCCGGCTTCGAGAACCATTACCCCGCTCAGCTGTCCGGTGGCATGCAGCAGCGTGTGGGCCTGGCCCGCGCACTGGCCACGGATGCCGAAGTGCTGCTGATGGACGAGGCATTCTCCGCTCTCGACCCCCTCATCCGCACGGATATGCAGAACGTCATGCTCGATCTGCAGGAAGAGCTGCACAAGACCATCATCTTCATCACCCACGATCTCGACGAAGCCCTGCGCATCGGTGACAACATCGCCATTCTGCGCGACGGTGTGATGGTACAGTCCGGCAGTCCGCAGGATATCGTACTCAACCCGGCGGACGACTACGTCAACGACTTCATCAAGGACATCAACCGCGGTCGCGTGCTGGAAATCGGGTCGATCATGCATTCGGAGACGAAGGTGCCGGGCCCGACCCTGGACCGGAAGATGGTCATCGAGGAAGCGTTGCAGGTGCTGACCAATGCGCGGGCGCAGTCCGGCGTGGTGCAGGACAAGGGCGTGCCCGTGGGTTCCGTGACCATGGACGACATGGTCGGTGCGATCGCGCGCGGCGTCAGCGTCACCGAGGGTTCCAGCGCCTACACCTGACCTGCGGAGCAACCTCCGTTCAAGGTGAAGGGGCAGTGCACCCGCGCCGCCATTTCACTGCCGCGCGCACGGTCCCGCAAGCCGCGCAACGCCTCGCACGGTCTTGCATTGTAGGAAGAGGAAGAAACCGGACGATGTTGCCTATGTTCCTCACAACCCATCGCTGTCTTGTGGCGATTGCGTTTCCCTTGCTCACGCTCGCGCCCCATCCGGCTGCGTTTGCGCAGGGGCCGGTGGAACGGACGCTCGAGCGTATTGGACCAAACGTGCCGACCCCGGACCGGCGTCCAGGCAACGCCGCTACCCTGCCTGCCGAACCCGCGCCCGACGGTGCGTTGGAGAACCCGCTGGACGAAGATGCGGCCGCCCCTTCCAGCGAAGCCACCGACGAACCGAAAGTGGCGGAACCGGCACCCTTGCCGCCGATCCCGGAAGACCCGGCCACCGCCCTGTCCATCGGCGAACCGTCTTGCGTGGAGGAACTGCGGGCCATCGCGCGGGCCGAAGTTTCCGACCAACCCATCGATGCCGACGAGGCATGCGTGATCGACAATCCCGTTATCCTGATGTCGACGCGGGGCGATTACCCGGTGAAGTTTGCCGATAATCTGCTTCTGTCCTGCCCCTTTGCCCTGCGGCTGGCACGGTTCACCAACGATACGATCCAGCCCCTGGCCCGCCACCATATCGGAGCGCCCCTGATCGAACTTGGCAGCGGGCAGGGCTTCGTGTGCCGCCGCCGGGTCAGCGCGTCGAGCAACAAATGGTCGGAACATTCCTTCGGCAAGGCCATCGACATCATCGGCTTTGTCTTCGACGAACGCGACGCCCTTCCCGTTCGCACGCCGGACGATATGAATACTGCTCGTGCCGCCTTCTTTCAGGCCACGCGCGTTGCCGCCTGCGGAACCTTCACGACCGTTCTCGGCCCCGGGTCCAATGCCGCCCACGCAACCCACCTGCATCTCGATACCGGTCGGATGGCACCCGACAAGAAGAACCCCTACCGCATCTGCGAATAGGCATTCCATCGAAGCCCTTTCGGGTGGTCGGACGGGTAGCGGCACACTAGGAGGTGCGGATGCCTTCCGCACCAGCCCGAGCGCCCACCATGAACGTCGCCACGTGGGCAGCACTTGTGCTGCTTTCGCTGATCTGGGGCGGCTCGTTCCTGTTCGGGCGCATTGCGGTGCAGGAAATTACGCCGCTAACCCTCGTGTTTGCGCGGGTCGGACTGGCGGCCGTGACACTCAACGTCGCGCTGGTGTTTTTTCGACACGTATGGAGGTCATTCGAAGGGGCTCTGGCGGGATTTCGCAATCATGGGCACGCTCAACAACATCGTGCCCTTCGCCCTCATCTTTAACGGGCAGCAGGAAATCGGTGCCGGACTGGCCGCGATCGTCAACGCGATGACACCAATCTGGACCGTTCTGATTGCACACTGGACGACGGCCGACGAGCGGATGCACCCCCGCAAGGTGTTCGGCATCGCCGCCGGTTTCGCGGGAGTGGCCGTTCTCATCGGCACAGCCGCATTTGCTGGCCTGCAGGCATCGGCGCTTGCGCAGCTTTCCGTGTTGGGGGCGACGATCTCCTACGGCGTTGCCACGATTTTCGGACGGCGTTTTGCAGCCGTTCCGCCCGTCGAGACCGCCCGCGGCCAGTTGACGGCTTCCACCATTCTCATGCTCCCGATACTTCTGCTGTTCGAGGCACCATGGAACGCCGCCATGCCGTCAATGACCGCGATGGCGGCGACCGTGGCCCTGGCCGTCATCTGCACCGCGTTGGCCTACATCCTGTTCTTCCGCATCCTGGCATCGGCAGGCGCGACGAACGTGTCGCTCGTCACATTTCTCATCCCGCCATCGGCCATTCTGCTGGGTATCGTGTTTCAGGGCGAACAGATCGCCCTGCGACATGGCATGGGCCTCGCCCTCATTCTCGTCGGCCTGCTGGCGATCGACGGACGTTTCCTGCGCCGCCGTTGAAGGCATCCGCCGCACGTGTATAAGACGGCGTCCTGCGCCCCATGCCATCCGACGGTCATGCATACCTCCTTCAACGCCACCCCCGCCGCCTATCGCGCCGAAAGCTCCTACGCCGCAATGGCGCTGCTGGCGTTGGCCGTGGCCGCGATCGTTCCCGCCTTGCTCCTGCTCGCCCACTTCGCGCCGGACTGGACGGCTTACTGGATCGTTCGGGAACCATTCGGCCTGCTCGAACTTCTCGGCTTCCTCCTTCCACTCGCCACGACGTTACTGGCACTGCGAATGCTGCTGACGCGGACGGTGCGCTCCGATCTCCTCTTGATGGTGTGGACCGTCGCTATCGCTCTCGGTTCCCTCTACATCGCTGGCGAGGAAGTCAGCTGGGGACAATGGTTTCTCAACTGGAACACCCCGGAGGGTTGGCGTGAACTGAACGATCAGGGCGAGACCAACCTGCACAATATTTCCGGCTGGTTCGACCAGATCCCTCGCGCCATCCTTATCGTCGGCATCGGTGTATCGGGGATCATCTTCCCGTGGTTCATACTGAACCGGCCCCATCTCGTCATGCGGCAATTCGATATTCTCTATCCGCCGCTGTGGCTGGTCCCGTTGGCCGTCGCGGTGGTGGCAAGCGACTTCTTCCTCCACGTCCAGCCGGCTTTCATCCGAGCCGAACTGGGATTGCTGCGCCCCGGAGAAATACAGGAGCTGTTCATATTCTGGTACCTGTTCGCCTACACGCTGACATTGTGGCGACGGGTCGAGGTTCTGGAAGGCCGCACTTGAGGGCCGTAGCCCCCAGCTCGCTCGTGCATCTGCTGGCGGCATCGACCGAACAGCGGGCGGCATGTCTGGCGGAGCAGCGGGCGCGCATCGACGCTCTCGAAAGTGCGCTGCAAGTCTTCGCCCACCGTGAAGACCGCGCACCGGCCCGCGCAGGCCCGCTGGCGGGCATTTCCGTGGGCGTGAAAGATATCTTCGACACCCACGACATGCCGACCCGCTATGGCTCGTCGATCTACGCGGACCATCAGCCCAAGGCGGACGCCTCCATCGTCGCCCGCCTGCGCCAATGCGGTGCCACGATCGCCGGGAAGACGGTGACCACCGAGTTCGCATGGATGACGCCAAACGTCACCCGCAACCCTCACGATACCGGCCATACGCCCGGTGGCTCCTCATCCGGCTCCGCTGCCGGAGTGGCGGCAGGATTCTTCCCGGCCGCCATCGGCAGCCAGACGGGTGGATCGGTCATCCGTCCGGCATCGTTCTGCGGCGTAGCGGGCTACAAACCGTCCTTCCGCCTGTTCCCGACGATCGGCATGAAGCATTTCTCGTGGTCTCTCGACACGGTCGGCTTCTTTGCCGAATCGGTTGCCGATTGTGCCATGTTCGCCGAAATCGTATCCGCACGACCGCTCGCCGTATCGCAGGTTCAAACGCCGCTGCGTATCGGCCTGTACCGCTCCACGTTGGACGACCGCATGAGCGCCGATATGGCCAATGCCCGCAATGATTGTGTGAAAGCGTGCCGTGCGGCAGGTGCGGCGGTCGTGGACATCGCGCCGGTCCCTAGGGTGGAAGCCGCCCATGCCGCTCATGCGCCGATACAGGATTTCGAGGCCGCGCAGGCGCTGGCGGACGAGTTCGACCGGCATCCGCAAGACCTCTCCCCGCAGCTTCATGCCCATCTCCAGACCGCCCGAACGGTGTCGCCGGAGACTTACGACGCAGCGCGGCGCACCGCCAATGCTGCCCGCAAGGCCGGTGCCGACCTGTTTGCAGATTGCGACGTGCTCCTCGTGCCGTCGGCCCCCGGCACCGCACCGGCTTCGCTGGGCACGACGGGAGACAGCCGCTTCAACCGCCTCTGGACGCTGCTGGGCCTGCCCTGCGTGAACGTGCCCGGATACGCGGGAAACAACGGCCTGCCCCTCGGTCTGCAGGTCGTCGCGCCCTTCGGCAGGGACGCACTCGCATTGCAGGCCGCCCATCGGATCGAGATCCTGATTGCCGAGGGAGCCTAGTCGCCCGCCAGAAATCCTTCGTCATCGTTGTGCTCGATAAGCCATAGCATGACCGTTAGACTGCCGACTTCCAGCGGTGGCAGCGACCGCTCTTCCACGACCATCAATCCCGCCAGTTCGCACCAGCGCAGCAATTGCGCGGTGCTGACGCCCAGCCGCCGATGGGCGTGTCGCTCGCGCATGAGTTCCACGTCGTGGGGCGCGAAGTCCACGATCAGCATATGCCCGTCGCGGGCAAGCGAACCCTTCGCATTGCGCAGGGCCAGGAGCGGGTCTTCGAGAAAGTGCAGCACCTGGTGCAGGACGATCAGGTCGAACCGCGTATCGGCCGGCAAACCGCGCTCCGCGTCGGCGCTGTAGACGTCGCCGTAGCGCACGTTGAGATGAGCCGTATCCGGCGTTTCAAGTGCCGAGCGGGCAATCGACAGCATGTCCCGGCTGGTATCCAGACCCACGCCTCGCGACACGTGCGGGCCGAACAGCTGCAGGATGCGCCCCGTTCCCGTGCCGAGATCGAGCAACGTGTGCGGGTCGGCAGCCAACCCCAGCTCCAGCATCGCCGCTTCCACGTCGTGCTCCGCCACGTGGAAATTGCGGATAGCATTCCAGTGTTCGGCATTGCTGGCGAAATAATCCGCCGCCTGCTGCGCCCGTCGATTGCGGATGCGCTCCAGTGCCAGCAGATCGGATTGCATGTCGGTATCATCGTCGGAAAGCGCACCGAGCCACTGGGTAAGCAGACCACGGGCGGGGCCGGTATCGACGGTACGGAAATACGCCCATGCACCTTCCTGAAACCGGCGCACCAGCCCTGCATCGACCAGCAGTTTGAGGTGCCGGGATACGCGCGGCTGACTTTGTCCCAGGATCGAGGTCAGATCGCTGACTGTCAGGTCCAGCCGGTCGAGCAGCACCAGCAGGCGCAGGCGCGTCGCTTCGCCTCCGGCGCGAAGCCAGCCGAGCATGTCATCGAAGGACGCGTGTTCCGTGGCGTCCCGCGCATCGCGCCCCCTTTGCCCGTGTTCGTACAAGCCCTGTCTCCGATTGCGAAATCCGTGCTAGCACGATGGCCATCTCTATGGGCGAAGCGGTTTGAAACGCCAAGACGGGAGCGCGATGCACCGGAAACTAACGGGGGCCGCATGAAGGCCAGCACCCCGCGCCAGAAGGCGATACACAGTGCTCTGCGCACCCTCATCCCCCACGCTCCCCTGGCTGATTTCGAACCGATCGCCGAGGCGGCGCGCGGCAAGCACATGCGCGATCTTGCACCCGTGGACGGTGCGTTTCTGGCCACCGTCGCCCATATCCGTCATCGTTACACGGACTATGACGACCTTCGCGACGACGGTTACGACCACGACAGCGCACGGTTTTTCGTAGCCGATGCAATCGACGAAAAACTGCGCCAATGGGGTGCGCCACGGGGTCTTGAAACGGACTGAGGTCGGTTACCCAAGCATTTGTGATCGACTCACCGGAACGCACCGTCCCGCCCGCTCGTTTTCCCGTCAAACGCATCTGGAACCATGCCATGAAACGCTTCACGACCACGCTGGCCGCTACGCTTCTGACCACCTCCGCCCTCGCATTCGACATTCGGGGTACGGACGAAACGCTGTTGCAAGCGACGGAGATTGCCACGTTCGATCAGCCCTGGGCGATGACGTTCCTGCCGGATGCGACGATGCTGGTGACGACCAAGCCCGGGAAGATGTTCCACGTCACGCCCGACGGCACCAAAACCGAAGTCGGAAACATGTTCGAGGTCGCCGTTGGCGGACAGGGCGGTCTGGGCGACGTGGTCGCCGGCCCGAACTTCGCCGAAGACGGCAAGATCTTCATTTCCTACGCCGAAACCCTCGACAAGGGTGCCACCCGCGGTGCCGCAGTGGTCGAAGCGCGGCTCGACCTGACCGACGGCGCTCCGAAGCTGGAAGACATCAAGAAGCTCTGGGAGCAGGAACCGCATGTTCCCGGCGAAGGCCACTTCTCCCACCGTATCGCTTTCGGACCGCAGGGCACGGAACACGAGGGGTTTCTCTTCATCACCTCCGGCGACCGTCAGAAACAGACACCCGCGCAGGATATGGCCGTCAACCTCGGCAAGATCATTCGCCTGAACATGGACGGTTCCGTGCCGTCCGATAACCCCTACGCCAGTCAGGGCGGCATCGCAGAACAGTTCTGGAGCGTCGGCCACCGCAACCTGCTCGGTATAGATTTCGACGCAGAGGGACAGTTGTGGACGCAGGAGATGGGCCCGCGGCATGGGGACGAGCTGAACCGGATCGAGCCCGGCAAGAATTACGGCTGGCCCGAAGTGTCGGACGGGGACAATTATTCCGGCGTTCCGATCCCCGACCACGCGACCGATACGTCCTTCGAAGCCCCGGCCATCTCGTGGGTACCCGCCATCTCGCCAAGCGGTCTCGTCATCTACAAGGGCGATATGTTCACCGACTGGAAAGGCGACGCGCTCCTCGGTGGGCTGTCGTCGCAAGCCCTCGTGCGGGTCGACATTGCAGACGATGGCACCGCAACGGAGGCCGAACGCTATGCATGGGGCAAGCGCATTCGCGAAGTCGAGCAGGGGCCGGATGGCGCGATCTACGTGCTGGAAGACAAGGACGGTGCCCGCCTGTTGAAGCTGGAACCTGCTGGCTGAAGCGCACCGCCGATCGAGCTGGAACGAGCAACCCGCGCATCACGACGGTGATGCGCGGTGTGTCGTCCGTGGTGCCTACTGCTTCGTGATGACCCGCTCGGACTACCGCCCCAGCGGCTTGAAGTGTATACGCTTTGGGGTCAGCGCGTTGTCGCCGAGCCGGTTGATCTTGTCCTTCTCGTAATCCTCGAAGTTGCCCTCGAACCATTCCACGTGGCTGTCGCCTTCGAAGGCCAGCATGTGCGTGGCGAGGCGGTCGAGGAACATGCGGTCATGCGAGATGATGACGGCGCAACCGCCGAACTCTTCCAGCGCGTCTTCCAGCGCCGACAGCGTTTCGGTGTCGAGATCGTTGGTCGGCTCATCGAGCAGCAGAACGTTCGCACCGGACTTCAGCATCTTGGCCAGATGCACCCGGTTGCGCTGTCCGCCCGAAAGCGTGCCGACCTTCTGCTGCTGGTCGCCCTTGCGAAAGTTGAAGGAGCCGACATAGGCGCGCGAATTGACCTCGTGCTTGCCCAGCTTGATGACTTCCGCCCCGCCGGAAATCTCTTCCCAGACGGTCGCTTCCGGATCGAGGGAGTCCCGGCTCTGGTCGACATAACCGATCTTGACCGTGTCACCGATCTTGATCGACCCCGTATCCGGCGTTTCCTGCCCCGTGATCATGCGGAACAGGGTCGACTTACCCGCCCCGTTCGGTCCGATGATACCCACGATCCCGCCCGCAGGCAGCTTGAAATTCAGGTCCTCGATCAACTGTCGGTCGCCGTAACCCTTCGATAGCCCTTCGGCCTCGATCACCACACCGCCCAGACGCTCGGCAATGGGGATGACGATCTGCGTATCGGACGGTTTGCGCTGGTTGGCGTTTTCCAGCAGCTCCTCATATTTGTTGATGCGCGCCTTGGACTTCGCCTGCCGCGCCTTGGGGCTCTTGCCCATCCATTCCCGCTCGCGGTTCAGCTGGCGCATGCGCGAATCTTCCTCACGGCCTTCCTGCACCATGCGCTTGGCCTTCTTTTCCAGATAGGCCGTGTAGTTGCCCTCGTAGGGAATGCCCTTCCCGCGGTCGAGTTCGAGGATCCACCCGGTCACGTTGTCGAGGAAGTAGCGATCGTGGGTCACGATCATCACGGCACCCTTGAAGTCGCGCAGATGCTTCTCCAGCCACGAGACGGTTTCGGCGTCGAGATGGTTGGTCGGCTCGTCAAGCAGCAGCAGGTCCGGTTCCGACAGCAGCAGCTTGCAGAGCGCAACGCGGCGGCGTTCACCGCCCGAAAGCGGCACCACGTCGGCATCGGCTGGCGGGCAGCGCAGCGCATCCATCGCCATGTCGATCTTGGCGTCGAGATCCCACAGTCCCTCGGCGTCGATCTGGTCCTGAAGCGCCGCGCCCTCGTCGGCGGTCTCTTCGGAGTAGTTCATCATCAGCTCGTTGTAGCGGTCGATGATGGCGGTCTTTTCCGACACGCCCTCCAGCACGTTTTCCCGCACCGTCTTGTCAGGATCAAGATGCGGCTCCTGCTCCAGATATCCGACCTTCGCGCCATCCGCGACCCACGCCTCGCCCTGCCATTCGGTGTCGATGCCGGCCATGATCTTGAGCAGGCTGGATTTACCCGCACCGTTCGGACCGAGAACGCCGATCTTGGCGTCCGGGTAAAACGACAGATGCACGTTATCGAGCACTTTCTTGCCGCCGGTATAGGTCTTCGTCAGACCCTGCATGTGGTAGATGAACTGGCGTGCCATAGGGCGTGCCTCCGCTTCGGTATGCGGCGCGACGGGTGCTTCTCGCGCTGGATGGAATGTGTCGGCACCATGTAGCCGTGGCGACTTTGCGAAACAAGGCGTAGGCATGCCAAACGCCGTGCCTGCAGGAGACACAACGATGCGCGAACCCATCGACTGGACGCCCGTCCGGACGGAGTTGAAGACAGGCACGAATGCGGCCCTTTATTCGGCTTCGCCGGAACAACCCCAAGCCATCGTGCACATCAACCACGGCATGGCCGAACATGCCGCGCGCTACGGTCGGTTCGCCGACGCTTTGGTAGGCGCCGGTTACGCGGTCATCGCACAGGACCATCGCGGACACGGGAAAACCTCCGCAGCGGAAACCTCCCTCGGTTACTTCGGCCAGCGCGATGGTTGGGAGAAGCTTTGCACGGATGCCGAGGCCGTGCAGACGCTTGCCCGCGAGCGCCATCGCGGCATTCCCCTCATCACCTTCGGTCACTCCATGGGCGCAATCCTCGCGCTGAACCTCGCCATGCGCCAACCGGAGGGGAGGGACGCGCTGGCCGTGTGGAACAGTGGCGTCGAAAACGGGCCGCTGGTTTCCCTCCTGCGGGGCCTGTTGCGGGTACAGAAGGCATTCAAAGGCTCCGACACCCCGTCCGCTGTGGCACAATCGCTTACCTTCGATACATGGAACAAGCAGTTCGCCCCGAACCGAACCGGCTTCGACTGGCTGTCCCGTAACGAGGCCGAGGTGGATGCCTATGTAGCCGACCCGCTCTGCGGCTTTCCCGTGACCACCGGCATGTGGCTCGATGTGCTGGAAGGGGTGCGGCGCGGCGCGAGCGACACGAACCTTGCACGCCTGCCCAAATCTCTTCCCGTGCATCTGCTCGCGGGCGCCGCCGATCCCTGTACGGAAAACGGCAAGGCGGTCAGCCATATTGCCGAGCGCATGGACCGTGCCGGAATGACCGATATGACAACCACGATCCTGCCCGACACGCGCCATGAAAGTCTGAACGAAATCAATCGCGCGGAAACGACCCGCGCTTTCATCGCTTGGCTGGACGACCGGTTTGCCTGAACCGGTAGCCCGCTTGCGCTCGTTGGCAACGGGTGTAAGCTGTCACCATGCGAACTCTACTGGCATCCCTGCTGGTCGTTCTTTGCTCAACTGCCTTCGCGGCGGACAGGGCCGGCACCCCATCGTCCGCGACAACGGCGCAAACTTTTCCGAAACAGGCATCCGGCTGGACGGAAATGCCCGGTGCGGCCCCCTGTTTTTGCGATGATCGTCAAGGTCGACGGTATCAGATTGGCGATATCACGTGTTTGACCATCGGCAGTCGGTCGTTTCAGGCCAAATGCACCATGTCCCAGAACAGCCCGTTCTGGCGCGATCAGGGGGAAGGCTGCCCGGCCGCCGCGCTGCGACCGCCGACCTACGCCAACATGACGCCCCTGCCCGCCGCCCAGCCTGCCCGCCAGCGCTACCTGGAGCACCCAACGCGACTGATCCGTCGATGACGGCACAACCTGCTCCTTCCGCCCCGGCGCTTACCCCTGAACCGCGCACCGGTACGGCTCAAGGCATCTTCTGGATGGTGCTGTCCACGCTTTCCTTCGTCGGGATCACCGGCATCGTGCGCCATCTCGGGTCGGACCTGCCGGCGGGGCAGTCCGCTTTCATCCGGTACGCTTTCGGGCTGTTGATACTGGCGCCCGCCTTCCTGAAACTTGCCCGCAACCCGCCTGCCCTCGATCTGATCAAGCTCTTCACCTTGCGCGGCCTTGCCCATGCCTTCGGGGTCACGCTGTGGTTTTACGCCATGGCCCGCATTCCAATCGCGGAGGTTACCGCCATCGGCTATCTCACACCCATTCTTGTCACCGTCGGCGCTGCGATCTTCCTTGGAGAAAAACTGAGAGCCCGCCGGGTCGCGGGCGTCGTCATCGGCCTGCTTGGCGCGCTCGTCATCCTGCGTCCGGGCTTTCAGGAGGTTTCCATCGGACAGTTCGCACAGCTCGGTGCCGCTCCCATGTTTGCCATTTCGTACCTGATGACCAAGGGGCTGACGGGACGCGCCGACAGCGGCACGATCGTCGCCATGCTGACCCTGTGCTGCACGGCGTTCCTGCTGCCCATCGCCCTGCTCGACTGGCGCACACCGGATGTCGATGACTACATCTGGCTTTTCGCCTGCGCGATCATCGCTACCTTTGCTCACTACGCCATGACACGGGCGCTGGCGGCGGCACCCATTTCGGTGACCCAGCCCATAACATTCCTGCAACTCGTCTGGGCGTCCATCCTCGGCATCGTCGTCTTCGGCGAGTCGGTGGACCCGTTCGTGATTGCGGGCGGTGCGATCATCGTCGGAGCGGCAAGCTGGATCGCCCACCGCGAGATGAAAGCGCGCGGGACCGCCACGATTCCGCCAGCAAATGCCACCAAGCTGGTCTGATGCGCTTCCTTGTTATTTTCGTCGCCCTTGTCACGACCGCCACCAGCGCAGTCGCTCTCGAACTGAAGCCCTACAAGGACGCCCTGTTCGCCTACCCCGCGGTGCAGGAGCAGGCCTACGACGGGCGTTACCTGAAGGTCGCCTACGACAAGCAGCGCGACATCTACGAGCGCGATGAGATCCCGCTGCGCAAGGTGAAGCGCGACTACGTCTCCAGCAAACCCCGTTGGTCTCGCAAGGTACGCACCTATCGTTCGGCTTCCGGTGAGCGCAAGATGTTCGCCATCGGCGACCGGCGCAGCCCGAATGTCACGGTCATCTATCTCTACGGGCAGGGCGGCAATCGCTTTCAGGGTGCCAACGACAACACGTTCGGCGGCAATTTCAACCGCTTGCAGAACCTCATGGTGCGCAATGACGGGCTGCTTCTGACGCCCGAATTCGCCGATTTCGGCGCGAGCGGGGCAGCCGATATCGCCATGCTGATCCGTGATCGCAAGGCGCGAAGCCCCAACACGCAACTTATCGTCGCCTGCGGCTCCATGGGCGGCGGCGTGTGCTGGCAACTGGCGGACGACCCCGCCATCGCGCCCATACTCGACGGTCTGTTCCTGCTCGGCTCCCACTGGTCGGACAGTTTTGTCGGCAGCCCCGCCTACCAGCGCCGCGTGCCGGTCTATTTCGGCCACGGCACGTTCGACACGGTTTTCGCGCCGGACCGGCAGAAAGCGTTTTTCCAAAGCATTCTGAACGCCAACGGCAGCTATCCCGCCCGTTTCGTCATGTTCGATACCGGCAAACACGGCACCCCCATACGCATGGTGGACTGGCGGCGCGAGTTGAACTGGATGCTGGGTCGGCGCTGAGGCGTCCTCCAATCGGTCGCACGAAACCGCCCTTGCCCGCCTACCGTATATGGGGGAAACAGGCCAACCATTCGGCCGAACCAGACACGGCGTTCTCCATGCACCCACTCCGTATCGCCGTCATCGGCTCCGGCATTTCCGGCGCGTCGGCAGCTTGGCTTCTGTCCAAGACCCATGACGTGACGCTGTACGAAGCGAACGACCGGCCCGGCGGGCACACGAACACCGTGACGATGGACGTGGACGGCACGAATGTGCCGGTCGATACCGGGTTCATCTGCTACAACTCGGTCAGTTACCCGAACCTCGTCGCTCTATTCGACCATCTCGACGTGCCGAGCCACGACACGACGATGAGTTTTGCGGCGTCGTTGGGAGGCGGGTCCTACGAATATTCCGGCGGCACCTATTTCGGCATGCTGGCCCAGCCGACCAACGCCTTCCGCCTGTCGCACTGGCGCATGGTGAAAGACATTCTGCGCTTCTTCCGCGAAGCGCCGAAAGATGCACCCGGCCTGTCGGACGAGATGACGCTGGCGCATTACCTGGCGGCGAACGATTACAGCGCCGCTTTCACCGACCGGCATCTGATGCCCATGGCCGCCGCCATCTGGTCGTCCCGCACGGACGACATGACGAACTACCCCGCCAAGGCCTTCATCCGCTTCTTCGCCAATCACGGCCTGCTGCAGGTCGAAGGCCGCCCGAAATGGAGCACCGTTCTCGGTGGCTCCAAGGTCTACCACGATCGCCTGCTGGCCGATGGCGACATGCGCGTCCGCACGGGCACACTCATCCGCTCCGTGAAGCGCGATGCGGGCGGGGTGAGCGTGAACGGGGAGCGTTACGACCATATCGTCATCGCAACCCATGCCGATGAAGCGCTGGCACTGCTTGCCGACCCTTCGGCCGACGAGACGAACCTGCTCGGCACCTTTGCCTATTCCGACAACACCGCCGTCCTGCATCGCGACGCCCGCCTCATGCCCAAACGCAAGATGGCATGGGCGAGCTGGAACTACGTCGAACCGGACGGTGGTTCCGAACCGGCGCTGACCTACTGGATGAACTCGCTGCAAAAGCTTGCGACGAAGGAAAACGTCTTCGTCTCCCTCAACCCGCCCGCCGACATGCAAATCGAGGGCGAAGCCGGGCGCTACGAATACCAGCACCCCATCTTCGACAGTGCGGCGCTGGAAGCGCAACGCCACCTGTGGTCCTTGCAAGGCGTGAACCGCACATGGTTCTGCGGTGCACATTTCGGGGCGGGGTTCCATGAGGACGGGTTGCAGTCCGGCCTGGCCGTTGCCGAACAACTCGGCGGCACCCGTCGGCCCTGGAAGGTTGCCAACGAAAGTGGGCGTATCCACGTAGGACCCGTGAACGTGATGGCGGAAGCCGCCGAATAGGAGCGTAAAGATGGAGGAAGCGACGGACGCAGCGATCTATCGCGGCGAAGTCGTCCACGCACGCCTGCACCCGGTTTCCCACAAACTGCGCTACCGCGTCTTCTCCCTGCTGCTGGACGTGGACCGCGTTTCCGAGATCGACGAGCGCCTGCGCCTGTTTTCCGTAGACCGGTTCAACCTGTTCAGCCTGCGCCAGCGCGACCACGGCCACCGGGATGGCACAACGCTTGCGCAGTTCGTCGCCGAGCAGGTCCGCCATGCCGGCCTGCAGGACCAGGTCGCACGCAGCGTCGTGCTTCTTTACCCCCGCATTCTCGGTTTCGCCTTCAACCCGCTAACCGTCTACTGGTGCCTCGACGCATCGGGCGAACCGCTGCTGATGATCTACGAAGTGCGCAACACCTTCGGTGAAGACGTCACTTATGTTTTGAAGGCAGGCGAGAAGCACGGCACAGCGTGGACCCACGGGATCGCCAAGGCCTTCTACGTGTCGCCCTTCAACGATGTGGAGGGCGACTATACGTTCCACGTGACCAGCCCGGCCGATGACCTGACCGTCGGCGTTGCGTTGAAAACCCGCCAGCCCATCCTTCGCACCCATTTTCGCGGGCAAGCCACCGCACTGACCGATGGCGCGCTGCTCAAGATGTTCGTCGCCTACCCGGCCATGACCGCCAAGATCGTCGGCGGCATTCACTGGGAAGCCGCGAAGCTGTGGTTCAAGGGGCTGACACTCAAGACCCGCCCCGCCCCGCCGGAACCCCGCATCCTGCGGGGCTAACGCCTTTACCGCATGATGAACTTGCGGATGAACCAGAAGTAGAGCGGATAGGGCAGCAGGTTCAGGAACTTCAGGATCGTGACGAGCTGCCAGGGAAACGCCACCTCGAACTTCCGCTGCTTCAGGCCTTCGACCATCTTGTCCCCGGCCTCGTCCGTCTTCATCAGGAACGGCATTGGGAAGTCGTTCTTGGCCGTCAGGTCCGTTTCCACGAAACCGGGGTTTATGACGGTGACGTCGATACCCTTCGCTTCGAGTTCCGGCTTCACGCTTTCGGCAAACGAAATCAGCGCAGATTTCGTCGCGCCGTAGCTGGCCGAATTGGGCAGTCCGCCATAGCCGGCCACCGACGAGATCCACGACACATGCCCCTGCCCCCGCGCGATCATCGACGGCAGCACGGCGGCCAGTCCGTTGGCGACGCCGTTCACGTTCACGTCGAACGTCTTGTGGAAATTGTCGATCTTCATGTCGGTGATGGACGACGGGAACCATGCCCCCGCGCAGAACAGTGCCAGATCGATAGGGCCGTGCTCTGCCTCGATCTTCGCCGCCAGATCGGCCAGCACCGGCGCGTCCGTCACGTCGGCCGCGTAGGCGTGGATATTGGGTGACGAGGCTGCTATCGCGGCCAACTTGTCTTCCGATCGGGCGGAAATACACACGGTCACCCCCTCCTCGGCCAGCCGGCGGGCGGCGGCTTCGCCGAGGCCGGAACTGGCGCCCGTCAGCCAGGCAGTTTTCCAAATGGGTTTCGTCATGGGGCAACACCGTGCAAGAGGTTTGTCTGAATGTTACAGGAACGGATGGGCTGCGTCGCGGTTTCATCCCGCTGCACGCCAAAGACCGGGACGACATGGACCTCTTCACACTCGAAAATCTGTTCACGCTGCTGATGCTCATTCTGCTTCAAGCGGTGCTGGGCTTCGACAACCTGCTGTACATCTCGATCGAATCGAAGCGGGTCGCCCCCGAACACCGGCAGCGTGTGCGCCGCATGGGCATTCTGCTCGCCATCGCACTGCGCATCGTGCTGCTGTTCGTCGTCACCCAGGCCATCGTCTATTTCCAGGATCCCCTCTTCGCCCTGCCCTTCACCGGCATTCTGGAAGGCGACGTGAACGGCCATTCCCTGATCGTTCTGTTCGGCGGCGCGTTCATCATCTACACGGCCATGAAGGAGATCATGCACAAGCTGGCGGTCTACGACCCCCACGGGGAGGCTGCGCGCAACACGAAGTCGGTAGGTTCGGTCGTCTTCATGATCGTGCTGATGAATCTCGTCTTCTCCTTCGATTCCATCCTTTCGGCGCTGGCGCTGACCGACATCTTCCTCGTCATGGCGACGGCAATCGTCATTTCGGGTCTGATGATGCTGTTCCTCGCGGACACCATGTCGGATTTCCTCGCCAAGAACCGCATGTACGAGGTGCTCGGCCTTTTCATCCTGTTCATCGTCGGCATCATGCTCGTCTCCGAGGGTGGCCATCTGGCTCACCTGAAACTGTTCGGCTACGCGGTGGAGCCGATGGCGAAGACCACCTTCTACTTCGTGCTGGTCGTCATGTTGTTGGTGGACATCGTCCAAAGCCGCTACCAACGCAAATTGCTCGCGCAAAAGGAGCGCGAGATCGACGATCCGGCCATCACGACGCAAACCGCGACGGCTGCCCGCACCATCGATCCCGTGTTGTAGGGAACGCGACGATGGAGGAGGAAACGACGGGCCTGGAAACAACGGGCCAAGCCGCCGGACGCATTGCTTCGGAAACGGCGGAAACCCTGCGCATCGGCGACCCAGTCGCGCGCATGATCAAGCAGGTCAACGAGTTGTGGATCGGCACCGTGGAGATGGTGCCGCAGATCGTCGTCGGCATCGTTATCGTCATCCTCACGTGGCTGCTGGCAAAGGCCATGCGGACGCTTACCGTGCGCCTCGCCCACCGTGCTCACCTGCGCCCCAGCCTCGTCAGCTTCGTGCGCATGCTGGCCGGACTGATGACGTGGATCGTCGGGCTGATGATTGCCGCCGTCGTGGTCTTTCCGGACCTGACCCCGTCCAGCATGATCGCGGGTCTCGGCATCGGCACCGTGGCGGTGGGGTTCGCCTTCAAGGACATCTTCGAGAACTTCTTCGCCGGCGTTTTCATCCTGTTGCGCAAGGATATGCGCATTGGAGACTTCATCGAATGCGAGGATATCGAGGGTTGGGTCGAGGACATCTCCATCCGCGAGACGCATATCCGAGAAACCGACGGCGAACTGGTCATCGTTCCCAACGCGATGCTGTTCAAGAACCCCCTGACCATCCGCACCGACAAGGACATCCGTCGCACCACGATTATCTGTGGCGTTGCCTACGACGTCGATCTCGACGCGGCGCGCGATATCATTCGCTCGGCCGTGGCATCCTGCGATACGGTGAAACAGGACGACAAGCCGATCCAGATTTTCGCCCAGGAGTTCGGCGACTCATCCATCAATTTCGAAGTGACGTGGTGGACCGGTTCCAGGCCGGTGGATATTCGCACGTCCCGCGATCAGGTCGTGACGGCGGTCAAACGCGGACTGGACGATGCCGGGCTTGAAATCCCGTTTCCCTACCGCACACTCACCTTCAAGGAGCCGCTGCCCATTATGGGGCAGTCGGATGAAGGCGATCGTTAACCGGAACCGTGTGATGTGCGGTCTACGTTTCGCCCCACGGAGCCGCCCCATGCGCCTGCTGATCGTGCTTATCGCGGCGTCGTCGCTTTGCGGCTGCGCCACCGCGCTGGTCACGGGAGCGGTGGTCGGCACGACTGCAAAGGTTGCAACGACCGCCGTCGGCGGGGCGGCGAAGGTCGCCGTCGGCACGACGAAGCTGGCCTATCGCGGGACCAGGGCCGTCGTGACCGCCGGCAGTGAAGAACCGCGCATGGTCGACTGCGACGACCTCCCCTATCCGAAACCGCAGACATGCCTTGATTTCGACGACTGAAGACGTCCGGACATTCTAAACCTGCCATGAACGGCCCGTTCCAGCGCCGTTCAGCCGGACAGGCCTATTCCTGCATCACCAACAAGGGTCCGGACAAACCGGCAGCCCAAGCAGGAAAGAGGTCCAACATGGCATCCCCCTTCAAAACCCTCCTTATCGCTGCCGGTATCGCCCTTGGCGCAGCCAGCCTGTCTCCAGTCGCGGCCCAAGCGGGCGACCGCGCTTCGTTGACCATCGGCAACGGTGGGCTGACCTTTCACGTCGGCTCCCCGAAACGAGACGACCGCTACCGCCGCGACCGCGGGTTCCGCAGCGACGGGCGCTGGAACCGGGATCGCTACCGCCATCGGGATTTCCGTCGCGGCGAGCGTCGCGCGACCTGTTCGCCCCAGCGCGCACTGCGCATGGTCGAACGCCGAGGCATCCGTCGTGCCTATGTGCGCCGGGTCGGAGACCGTGGCATCGTCATTGCCGGTCGCAAACGCGGTGAGCGCATTGTCGTAGGCTTCGGCCACCACCGGTCCTGTCCCGTCCGTTTCGTGCGGGCTCGCAGCTGGTAGCCGTCCACCCATTCCGGTTCGGCCTTCGTTCCCCTCAACGAGGCGCTGGACCGGATGGCCCGCCGCAGGACAACCTTCCCTTCCCCCATCTTCCGGGAATGGTTGGCCGCGCGGCGGGCCGACTTGCTTCGGCTTACTGATCGATTTCCCAGGTGATCGACACCGTCACGGAATAGCTGCCTTCGCCAGCCGCCACGGGCACGGCCCCATCGCTGGCTAAGGCGGCTTCGGCCATCCGGGCCATCGGCCGCATCGGCGGCTGTTGGCCGTCATGTTCCGAGATATTGAGAATGCGACCGAGACCGACATCGGCGGTCTGTGTCAGCGTGCGCGCCTGCGCCATCGCTTTCTCGACAGCGTTGCTCCGCGCTTGACCCAGAGCGGCCTCCGGCTGGGACGTGGTGAAAGCAATACCACCGCCACTGTTGACGCCCAACGTCACCGAGCGATCGAGTACCGCGCCCACATTGGCGAGGTCGCGCACCCTGACCGTCAGACCGTTCGTCACCTGATAGCCGGTTATTTCCGGCGGCTTCACGACGCCGCGTTCGTTCGGTTGGAAGTACCGATATTGCGGCTGGATGTTGAATTGTTCGGTCTGAAGATCACGTTCGGCGATCCCGGCATCCTTCATCGCTGCCAGAACTTCCGCCATCGCCGCATTGTTGGCGTCCAGCGCGGCACGCGCGCTTGGCGCCTCGCGCACGACGGACAGCGACAGTTGCGCCATGTCCGGCACGACGGTGGACGTTCCGGTGGCCGATACCGAAATCGTCGGAACGGATTGTTCTGCAAGTGCCGGGCCGCACAATGACATGGCAACTGCAACGGCGGCGAGCGCTGGAAAACGCATGGGGTTCATCTCCAGTAGGTCGGAACCCCATCCCTTCCCGCCGATTGCGGCTCCTTGGTGGCCGACCCGGTGAATGGCAGCCACACACCACGCTTGCCGTCACCCATCTTCTAAGCTAGCGAACCACCGGCGGGTCTGTAGCTCAATTGGTTAGAGCCGTCGGCTCATAACCGATTGGTTGGGGGTTCAAGTCCCTCCAGACCCACCAGTTTCCCGCATCGCAACGCCCAGTGCGTGGGCCAGCAGCGTTTGTGCCCGCACATCGCTTTCGGCTTCGACGTAGACCCGCAGTTCCGGCGCGTTGCCGGAAGGGCGCAGGTGGACGATCATGCCGTCAGGATACGTCATCCGATGCCCGTCCGTGTCGTCACGACCGACCGCGGCAAGCCCTTCGGGATGGTAGGAAAACGTATGTGCTGACTCCTGCCGTAGTTTGCTCAGCAACTCGGTCGACGTCGCTTGTGCCACGGCTTCGAGACGGTCGCTGGCCGTGATGCGTGCCGGCAGCAGGGCATGGAGGGCCGACAGGGGACAGCCTTCAGCCCGTGCCAGTGAAATTGCAGCAAGCATGGGCAGCAAGGCGTCGCGTGTTGGCAGCGGCATCAGGGCGGCTCCGCTCCCTTCAAGCGTGGATGCCGTGAGGAACCCGCCATTCGCCTCGAAGCCCGCGACATTCCCCTGCTCGTCCATCATGGCTGCTATGACGTGCGGCGAACCTATTCTGGTGCGCGCGACCCGGTCGAAGAACCCGCTTCCTTCCACCGCACTGGTCGATGAAACCGGCGTCACCATGCATGTCACGCCAAGAGCACGACCGGCCAGAATACCGAGCGCGTCACCCCGAAACCAGGTTCCCCTCTCGTCCGCCAGCAAGGGCCGGTCCCCGTCACCGTCGGTGGTGACCAGGGCATCGAGGCCATATTTCTGCACCCAATCCAGCGCCAACGCCCGGTCTTCGTCGCTGACCGCTTCGGTGTCGACGGGGACGAACGTGTCGCTGCGCCCCAACTGGACGACTTCGGCCCCGAGGGCGGTCAGAATGTCGGACATTAGATCGCGCCCGGCGGCGCTGTGTTGGTAGTGCCCCACCCGCCAACCGTCCAACAAGGCGGGAAAGGCGGAAACGAACCGGTCGGTCCACGCCTGCGCCGCCGTCGTGTCGGTCGCGGGCAGGTTTGCGATGCGCACGTCCGGCATCGTCGCGTTGCTGGCGAGTATCGGCGCTTCGTCGGCCTTCATCATCTCCCCGTCGGGACGATAGAACTTGATGCCGTTGCGGTCGAAGGGGATGTGGCTGCCAGTGACCATGATCGCGGGTTCGGACCGTGATAGCGCCGCATGAGCCAGTGCCGGGGTCGGTATCTCACCGCAGAAAACGGGGGTGCAACCAAGAGGCGGAGATTGCGGCGAGAACGGCGGCACAGATGCGAGGCGAAGAGGGTCGCAGGTCGTGTCCGACCCAGACCTGGCCTCCGTCAGGCAGGTTCAGAAAGTCCAGGAACGCCGTCACGTAGGCGATGCATGTTTCATCGTCGAGATCGTCGACCAGCCCGCGCAGGCCGGACGTGCCGAATGCCGCACCGGACCGCGCGAAGATATCGGCGACCGGACGGCCGGTAGAGCTATCCCCGTCCGACATAGGGCATCTTCGTCGCCATGACGTTCATGGACAGTACATTGGCTTCCAGCGGAAGCGAAGCCATGTGCACGATCGCTTGCGCCACGTGGTCCACGTCCATCGTCGGTTCCGGCTTCATCGACCCGTCGGCTTGCGGAACGCCCTTTTTCATGGCCTCCGTCATGTCGGAGGCCGCATTGCCGATGTCGATCTGCCCACAGGCGATGTCGTGTTGGCGACCGTCGAGTGCAATGGAGCGGGTCAGACCGCTGATGGCGAATTTCGACGCCGTGTAGGGTGCCGAACCGGGTCGTGGCACCGTGGCGGAAATCGACCCGTTGTTGATGATCCGCCCACCCTTCGGCGACTGGTCCCGCATCATTGCGAATGCCCGTTGCGCCACGAGGAACGCGCCCGTCAGATTGACGTCGACCACATGCCGGAACTGCTTCAGCGTCAGGTCACCGAAATTGGTCGGGGCGACGTTGTTGCCGGCATTGTTGAACAGCAGGTCCAGCCGCCCATGCGCGCTTTCGATCTGCGCAAACAGCGCGTCGATGCTCGCCTCGTCCGTCACGTCGCTGGTGATCGCGGACAGGTTCGCGCCCATGCTCACGGTTTCGTCGAGCGGCTCCTGCCGTCTGCCGGTGCCGATGACGGTCCACCCGGCTTTGGAAAGAGCAAGCGCGGTGTTGCGGCCGATGCCGGAACCAGCGCCGGTGACGAGTGCTATTCTGGACATGGACGTTCCTGAAATGTCGTTTTCTCACCTTAGCGAGGATCCCACCCCTGTGCTAGACGACGAGCATGAACGCACCGCTGATCGACAACCTGCAATACGCCAACTGGTCCGAAACGATCTTCCGCCAAATGCGCGTGGGTGGGGTAGACGCCGTTCATGTCACGATCGCCTACCACGAGACTTTTGCCGAGACCGTTCGCAATATCACCGCGTGGAACCGGTGGTTCGAACGCTTCCCGGACCTCATCATTCAGGGTTTTACCGGCGACGATGTCCGAAAGGCTCAGAGTGAGAGCCGCACGGCCATCATCTTCGGCTTCCAGAACCCGTCGCCGATGGAAGATGATATCGGCCTCATCGAGGTGCTGCACCGCCTTGGCGGTCGCTTCATGCAGCTGTCCTACAACAACCAGAGCCTGCTCGCGACGGGCTGCTACGAAACCGAAGACCCCGGCATCACGCGGTTCGGCAGACAGGCCATTGCGGAGATGAACCGCGTCGGCATGGTCATCGACATGAGCCACAGTGCGGAGCGTTCGACGCTGGAGGCCATCGACATGTCCAGCCGCCCCATCGCCATCACCCACGCCAATCCGCATGACTGGCATCCCGCACTGCGCAACAAGTCCGACACCGTTTTGCGGGCGCTGACAGAGCGTGGCGGAATGCTCGGCTTTTCTATCTATCCCCACCATCTAGCCGACGGCACGGACTGCACGGTGGAGTCGTTCTGCCGGATGATCGCGGACACGGCGGAACGCTACGGGGCGGACCATCTCGGGATCGGCTCCGACTTGTGCCAGGACCAACCCGACGGCGTTGTCGAATGGATGCGCAACGGGCGCTGGTCGAAGCAGATGGATTACGGCGAAGGCAGTGCCACCGCTGCAGGCTTTCCCGACCAGCCGGACTGGTTTCGCGACAACCGCGACTTCGCAAACATCCGGGAAGGTTTGTCGGGCGTCGGCTTTGCGCAGGAAGAAATCGACGGCATCATGGGCGGCAACTGGCTGCGGTTCTACGATGATGGGTTCGGCCCGGAGGCAGTCACGATGAGCGAAGCGCAGGACGTCTTACCCCTTTACCCGCAGGCTGAACTGCGTTCGCCTGACCACGTCATGCGCCTGTCCCGCATGGGGGCGTCGTTTCCCACCCGCCTGTCGTTTCTGCGTTCGCTGCTGCGCGATCTGGCGGCACAGGGATCGAGAGTGCATCGCGACGAACGCAACTGGGACGCCGAGGGCTATGGCCACGCAACCTATCGTATCGCCCTTGATGGCCGCGACCTGACACTGATCGCCTGGACTTCACCGCTGGATGAGAGCAACCGCACGGACCGGGTGATCGCCACCGCATGGGACGCCTGCTTCGTGCTGTTCGACGGCGTGCCGACCGCGAACGACATCGACAACCTGCGCGCGCACGCCGCCGTGCAGGAAGCCGGGCGCTACGATTCCCGCATTCTGGTCGTCTCCCGCGCCAACAAATCCGTTCGCCTGTTCGACCATGTCGCCAACGCATTGGCCACGGGGCTGCAACCGGACGTCGAGAAGCTTGCGGCCACCGGCTATCTGATGCGCACCACGGCGGTCTACGGCAACGGCAAGTTCGGCATGGCCGACCGCAAGGCAGGCGCGCGACCCTTCCGGCTCGAAATGCTGGCAGTCTACCTTATTCGCGAGTTCACGCTGGACCTCGTGGAACATGTGGCCCGTGCCAGAAACGCGGCAGCGGCAGTGCTGTCGAAGCCAGCTCGGCGCATGCTCGGCATCGGCAATTCCACCGGGCTCGGCATGGCACCGTTTCTCGTCAACCATCCCGTGCTGCTCAACAACTGGGTACTGGTGCGGGAGACGGCTTTGGCACGGGTCCGCGCGCTGCCCTCGACGGACAAGGCTGAAACATTCGCAACCCTGTGCGAACGCGCCACCCGTCATCTCGCCGAATGGCATGTAGATGACCCGACCGAACGGACCCGCATCGAGGCCCTGCGTTCGGAATGGTCCGCGTTCGACAAGACGTTGTCGGTAAACCACCCATGGGACCACCTGATGCGCCGTGCTGCTTCCGGCAGCGAAAGCCTGCAGGAACTGGTCGGCGCGCTGGTCTTGGAACCTCACGGAGATCTGATCGACGGGCTGGCCGACTGCATGGGCGCAGACCACGACGGCCATATCGACCCGCGCCAGACCATCGCGGATTTGAAAACTCGCCATCGCCCAGCACTACGGATGGGCGCTCAATCTCGATCTCGACCGACCGGAAGCCTCGGCGAAGGCGTGGTATGTCAGCGAGGAGAAGCTGGAGCCGCGCCTTGGCGCAGCGGCCGCCGTTCGCGAGGAACACCGCCGTATGCCCCACGACATTGCGCACCGGGTGCAGGCGCTCGTCGCGGATTTGCGGGCGGTCGACGACCGGGAAACCGTCGCCGTCTTTCTTGCCCGCAACCTGGCCCACCGCGCCACCGTTCAGCGGGTGCAGACCGTCGCCCGCCACCCCTATGGCGAAGTGCGCGATAATCTCGTCGCGGACGGTGTGCGCCCCATCGACCTGCTACGCTGCAAGCTGGCCTTCTTCGGTGCCGCCCGCTTCGACCCCCGTTCGGACCTGTGGACCCGCATCGTGCTCTACCAGGGAGCGCCATGCGCAGACGAACTGACGGTGGCAAATGCGGACGATGGGTTCTTGCCAGCATTCGGCACCGGCTGAAGTGGCTGCCCCCTCGCTTGTCCGGCAACGGATAGATGATCTCAACTGGCGGGAGCAGAATGCCCTGGCCGTATCGCTGAACGAGGTCGAAAAAACGACCCTCGCCGCAATGGTCGCCAGCGGTGTTCCGCTGGGTGTTGCTCGCGAAGTGGCGCTTGGTTGTGCGGGGATGGCCAGCGCCTGTCTCGACGCCTGCACCGAACTTCTCAACGGATTGAAGACGCTGGACGGTGCAACCGAACGTTCCAGTTGGGTCATCGAAGGCGACGTCGCACGCAATGACGGAGCCCACCCCATCCTCGACGCACCAACCATCGTGGATCTAGCCCAATGCGGCTACGACGTGGTGGCAGACTGCCCGCCCGCGATCCCCGACGCTCTGGCGCAGGTTCGTTCCAGACAAACCGGCCTGCAATTTAACTTGGACAAGCGACAGGAACTCTCGGGCATCCCATCGCCGCGGTTCGTCGTCCAATGCGCAGGGCGGATCGCTGCGCCGCCAAAGCCGTTCTCGAGCGAACCCATTTGGGTAAACCGGACGGCATGGATGGCACTTAAAACCATCGGTACGGGCATCCTCGTGCCCACCGACGACACCACCCGCAGCGATGCCGGAGCTGGCACCAACGACAACGATTGAGGACGAACCATGCCCCATATGACACTCGACGCCATCGAAGACCTCGCCGCGCAGGCGCTGCAGGGCACGGGCGCAAGCGAAGCCAATGCCCGTTCTGTCGCCCGCTCCACACGTCGGGCCGAACGGGACGGCGTGCGCTCCCACGGCCTGATGTATGTGCCGATCTACGCCGAGCACGTGGCCTGCGGAAAGGTCGACGGCAAAGCCGTACCGCAGGTCGCCACGCCGAAACCCGCGCTCGTGCGGGTGGACGCTCGTACGGGTTTTGCCCACCCCGCGATCGACGCCGGGTTCGAGGCGATGGTTGACGCCGCACGCTCACACGGCGTCGGCGTGATGAGCATTTTCAACAGCTATAATTGCGGTGTGCTGGGCCACCACGCCGAGCGTATTGCGGAAGCCGGTCTGCTGGCGCTCTGCTTCACCAACGCGCCGGCCTCCATTGCCCCAACCGGCGGGTCGAAACCGGTTATCGGCACGAACCCTTTTGCGCTCGGAGTACCGGGGCAGGATGGTCCCGCCTTCGTCATCGACCAGTCCGCTTCGGCCATCGCCAAGAGTGAGATCATGCTGCGCAATCGCGAAGGTGAAGCGATCGAAGAGGGATGGGCGCTGGATGCGGACGGCAACCCCACCACCGACGCCGCCGCCGCCCTAAAAGGCTCGATGGTGGCGTCCGGCGGTGCGAAAGGTTTCGGTGCGGGCCTGATGGTGGAAGTCTTCGCCGCCGCCCTGTCCGGCGCGATGCTCGGCAAGGACGCCAGCCCGTTCTCGGGAACCGCTGGCGGTCCGCCCATGACGGGCCAGACATTCATAGCCATCGATCCAGACCCCTTGTCGGGCGGCGCGTTCGGCGAACGGATCGCGGCGTTGGTCGAGGCATTGACGGAGCAGGATGGCACCCGCCTGCCCGGTTCCCGACGTGTCAGCTGCCCGCGAACGAACCGCTGACGGCGTGGACGTGCCGGACGATCTCGTCGCCCGCATCGAGGCGTTCATCTAGGCCGCGATGTGCAACGCGATCTTGCGTGTATGCGGCCGGTCGCGGTGTTCGAACAGGTAAATGCCCTGCCACGTACCGAGCATCATACGCCCGTCCTTCACCGGCACCGACAGGCTCGTCGCGGTCAACGCCGCGCGAATGTGGGCGGGCATATCATCCGGCCCTTCCGAGCGATGGCGCAGGTAGGACATGGCAGGATCGTCAGCTGCCGGGGCCAGTCGCGAAAAATAGGCCTGCAAATCCGTCTGCACATCCGGGTCCGCGTTTTCCTGGATCAGAAGCGAACAAGAGGTGTGGCGCACGAACAGCGTGAGCAGACCTTCCTGGACGCCTGTTCAACGCACGAATGCCGGAAGCGCTTTCCGTGAATTCGTACAGCCCCGGTCCGCGCGTATCGACCTGATTTCAGCGAACTGGCACGGCTTCAACGGAACAGGCTGTCGCCCTGTTCGGCGATCACCTGCCGGGCCTTGTTGATCGTCGCCGCGGCACAGTCTTCCTTCGAGCCGAACGTATCGGCCCGGATGAGGGTGTGGGACTGCTCGCCCTTCGAGATGGTGCCGTGCAGCCGATACTGCGCCCCGTCCTTCATGGGCGTGGCCGTGATCGTGTAGCCTTCGTGAATGGCCTCGGCGGCAGGGGCTTCCGGTTTCGCTTCGCCCCCACCGCCGAACAGTTTCGAGAAGAACCCCATCCTAGCTATCCAGGAACGAGCGCAGTTTGCGCGAACGGCTCGGGTGCTTCAGCTTGCGCAGCGCCTTTGCCTCGATCTGGCGAATACGTTCGCGCGTCACGCTGAACTGCTGGCCGACCTCTTCCAGCGTGTGGTCCGTGTTCATACCGATGCCGAAGCGCATCCGCAGAACCCGCTCCTCGCGCGGTGTCAGCGAAGCCAGCACCCGCGTCGTCGTTTCCCGCAGGTTGGACTGGATGGCGGAATCGATCGGAAGAACGGCGTTCTTGTCCTCGATGAAATCGCCCAGATGCGAATCTTCCTCGTCCCCGATCGGGGTTTCGAGCGAAATCGGCTCCTTGGCGATTTTCAGCACCTTGCGCACTTTTTCCAGCGGCATGGCGAGCTTTTCCGACAGCTCTTCCGGCGTCGGTTCGCGGCCGATCTCGTGCAGCATCTGGCGCGAGGTGCGCACGATCTTGTTGATCGTCTCGATCATGTGCACCGGGATACGGATGGTCCGCGCCTGATCGGCGATGGACCGGGTGATGGCCTGCCTGATCCACCAGGTCGCGTAGGTAGAGAACTTGTAGCCGCGGCGATATTCGAACTTGTCGACCGCCTTCATCAGGCCGATATTGCCTTCCTGAATGAGGTCGAGGAATTGCAGCCCGCGGTTGGTGTATTTCTTGGCGATGGAGATGACGAGGCGCAGGTTGGCCTCCACCATTTCCTTCTTGGCACCGCGTGATTCCCGCTCGCCCTTCTGCACCATGTGCACGATGCGGCGGAATTCGGACGTCTCCAGACCCGTCTCGTGGGACAGCATCTGGATGTCGGCCCGCAATTCGTGGATGTCGGTCTTTTCCTTCTTGTTGAACTCCTTCCAGCCCTTCGCGCCGAGATTGGCGATGCGGCGGATCCAGTTCGGGTCGAGTTCGGAGCCGCGATATTCCTCCAGAAAGTTTTCCCGCGTCACGCCGTGCTTTTCCGCCAGGCGCATGAGGCGGCCTTCGGACTGCACGAGGCGTTTGTTGATGTCGTAAAGCTGTTCGACCAGCGCCTCGATGCGGTTGGTGTTCAGTTCGAGCGATTTCACGCTCTCGATGATTTCTTCCTTCAGCGCTTTCAGGCGGCGATCCTGCGAGGGCGACAGGCGTTCGTTGGCCATGCGCTTTTCGACATAGGTGTCCTGCAGGCGGCGCAACTTCTTGTAGTTGTCTGCAATGGAATCGAAGATTTCCAGCACTTTGGGGCGCAGTTCCGCTTCCATCGCGGCCAGCGACAGGGCGGCCTCGTCATCCTCGTCGTCGTCATCGTCCTTCTGCCCGTCGAGCTTCTGCGCGGGGCGGCCCGTATCGGGATCCTTGCCCTCGGCGATCAGCTTCTTGCGCGCCAGTGCTTCCGGCGAGTGCTCGCCGCCGGACCCCTGCCGCACGGCTTCGGCGACGGAGGCCGGTGCGTTGGGGTTGACCGGCACGTTCTGCTTCGCGTCCGGCCCGGCATAGGTGGCTTCCAGGTCGATGATGTCGCGCAGCAGGATGTTTTCTTCCAGCAACTCGTCGCGCCAGATGATGATGGCCTGGAATGTCAGCGGGCTTTCGCACAGGCCCGGCGATCATCGTCTCGCGACCGGCCTCGATGCGCTTGGCAATGGCGATCTCGCCCTCGCGCGACAGCAGCTCGACGCTGCCCATCTCGCGCAGATACATGCGCACGGGGTCGTCGGTGCGGTCGGTCGGCTCTTTCTTCTTGGTGGTGGCGAGTGCCTTCTTGCCGGTCTCGACGAGTTCGGAGGAAACCTCCTCGACCTGCTCCTCCGCCTCTTCCTCTTCCACCACGTTGATGCCCATTTCCGACAGCATCGACATCGTGTCCTCGATCTGGTCCGGCGAAACCTCGTCGGACGGCATGACGGCGTTCAACTCGTCGACGGTGACGTAGCCGCGCTTCTTGGCGGCCTTGATCATCTTCTTGACGGAATCCTTGTTCAGGTCGAGAAGGGGCTTGTCGCCTGCCCGCTCCGCCGGATCGACGGGCAGCGGTTTCTTCGCGGCTGGCTTCGTGGCGGTCTTCGTGGCCATACAGTCACTTTCTCATCGGTTTCGCGCATCGGCCCTTGGGCCCGTCCGCGATCTGCAACCGGCCTGCCCTCGTTCGGCGCGCGAACATGGGTAGACGGTGCGAATCAGCACATCTCGTTCCCGCCATTATACAGGCGGGTTGATTTAAGGTTCGATTAACCCTGTCGCGGTTCTCGACCAATGGGCCTTGTGGACGGCAATGCGTCGCGGCGGCCCGTGTGTGACATGGGAACGGGCGGTCTATGACTCAAGTGGGGCGAAAAGGCAAAAGCGCGTGATCAAGTGGCTTTCTGCCGCCTTCGCTCGGCATTTCGATCGCTAGGAACTGCAAGCTAGGCAGCCACGCCGAACCCGGCATTCTCCGCCCGATAATATTTCGCGTGTTCGCGCATCTGCTCGTCCAGTTCCGCTTCACGCCGCGCGGTTTCCGCCTGGTGGTTTCGCAAGTCCTCGATCTGCAGCAGGTAGCGTTCCATATCATCGACGGCGGAGGAGACGTCCAGTTCGATTTCCATGCGCTTTTCCTCCCACTGCCGGAACAGCAGCACGAGAAATTCTTCGATCAATTCAAAAGGCGGGTCGTAGCGCAGCATCGGAAACAGAGTTCTTAGGCGATGCCCGCGGTCCAGCGAGAACCGCACGGTACCCTCCTCGTCCGGCACATGGGCATGGCCGTGAACGTCTTCGAGAACGTCGTAGAAAGTCGTATCTATCTTCCTGTAGATTTCGGCGACCGTAAAGTCGGCCAGATCGCCCAAAATCTTCTGCAACTCGCGCTGAAAGAGGGCGTATTTCTTGGTGGTGAAATCAACCAGCATCAGTTCTTCTATATAGGTCGACAAAAGGACAGGATGCTCGACACATATGCCCAGCGTCAGCGTTTCACGCAGCGTCGAGCCGTTCTTCAGCTTCACGCCGCGCTTGGCGTCACCCATTGTGCTGGAAGTGGGGCCTTGCCCATCTCTTTGGTAGAAAATTGCCGCTAACTGTGGTCGCATGAACTGGCGCAAGTGGTGCGCCATGGCCTTGTCATCGATCCGCTCGATGTCGCCGATCACCGTCTTCTCCAACGCCAGCTTTTGCTCCGGCGTTTCCAGCAGTGCACCGCGCAGGCGACGATGAAGAACGTAATGGCTGGCGGGCATGGCGTTTTCGATCACCACCTTCAGCGCAGCCGCCCCCCGGTCCTTGATGAAATCGTCCGGGTCCAGCCCTTCGGGCAATTCGATCGAACTTCGCCGACCGGTCGCTCGACAATTTTGGCAATATCAAGTCCAGCGACCGACCCGCCGCCCGCACGCCCGCCTCGTCGCCGTCGAAGCACAGCACCGGCTCGCCGCCGACCTTCCAGGCCAGTTCCAGCTGGCGGTCCGTCAGCGCCGTGCCGAGCGGTGCAACCGCGTTCTCGAACCCCGCGGCATGGAGCGCGATGACGTCCATGTAGCCTTCCGCCACGATCACGTTGCCGCCCCGCGCCACGGCCTTTCTGCGCGCGGGCGTAGTTGTACAGCACGTTGGACTTGGAAAAGAGATCGGTTTCGGGCGAGTTCAGATACTTGGCCGGAACGTCCGGCGAAAGCGCCCGTCCGCCGAACGCGATCACCCGTCCGCGCGGGTCGTGGATCGGGAACATGATGCGGTCGCGGAACCGGTCGTAGGAGACTGGAATATCCGGCCCGAAGACGACCAGCCCACAGGCCTCGATCTGATCCTTCTCCACGCCTTTCGACCCGAGATATTCCTTCAGCGCTGACCGGCTGGAGGGCGCATAGCCGAGCGCGAACGTCTCCTGCACATTGGCCGACAAGCCCCGGTCGCGCAGATAGGCCCGCGCCGGTGCGCCGCCCGCTTCATGCAACTGGGCACGGAAGAAGGCGGTCGCCATTTCCATCACATCGTAAAGGGATGCCCGTTCCTTTTCCTTCGCTGCCGCCTGCGGGTCCGGCGCGGGCAAGGCAATGCCGGCCTCGTCCGCCAGACGTTCCACCGCTTCGGGAAACGACAGGCCGTCCAGCTCCGTCAGAAACTTGAAATGGTCGCCGGAGGCCCCGCAACCGAAGCAATGGTAACGGCCTTTCTGGTTTTCGCAGTGAAACGAAGGTGATTTTTCGCCGTGAAACGGGCAACACGCCCAATAGTCGCCCTTGGACGGGTTCGACTTCTTGGCGTCGAACGACACCCGCCGCCCCACCACGTCGGCGATGGGAATGCGGTCACGGACTTCTTCGAGAAAGGACGGGCTGAAGCGCATAGGGTATATATACCGCTCGATGCGGTTGAACAGCGTCGAAAATAAAACCCGCGGACGCTGTGGACAGACCCGTGCTCAGCCGAGCATTTCCTTCACGACCTTGCTTGCCTTCCCCGCATCCAGCTTGCCGGGGTAGCGTTCCTTCAGCGCGTTCATGCACTTGCCCATGTCGCGCAGGCCTTCCGCGTTCACGTCCGACACCACTTCGGCGCAAGCGGCGCGGGTTTCGGCCTCATCCATCTGGCGGGGCAGGAAGTCGCGGATGATCTCGATCTCGTCGCGCTCCTGCTTGGCCAGTTCAAGCCGGCTCTGCTCCTCGTAGATCGCAGCACTTTCCTCGCGCTGCTTGATCATCTTCACCAGAATGGCGAGAATATCGTCGTCGCCCACACGGTCCCCGCCGGACCCGCGGGCGGCAATGTCCCGGTCCTTGATGGCGGCATTGATGAGCCGCAGCGTTCCCACGCGGCGCTTTTCACCGGCCTTCATGGCGGTCTTCATGGCTTCGGTCAGTTCGGCGCGCATGTTGCGTTCCCTCTTCGCCACATCGAATCGGTTCCACGGGCCAGACCCGCATCAACCGCTTGCAATGTGTGTTTTCACTCGTTCGGGGGCTTCCAGCGAACCGCGTCCGCCTGCTCTCCCGTCTTGGTTGGGCAGATGGATGCACCAGTGCGCGACTTCAAGCAAGCCGCACCACATGGCAGCCATGCGCAAGTGGTAAACCGGCTTGCAAAACGTGGGCGGCCATAGCACCTGTTCGCCGCACAGGGAGTTGCCCCAAGGAGTTGCCCGATGACCGACAGACCTCAACCCTGGACGCAAACGCCTGCCACAGCCGTGCTCGTGCTGGCGGACGGCACGGTGATCGAAGGCCGTGGTGCGGGCGCGACCGGCACCGCAGTGGCGGAAGTCTGCTTCAACACTGCCATGACCGGCTATCAGGAAGTGCTGACGGACCCATCCTATGCGGGTCAGATCGTCACCTTCACCTTCCCCCATATCGGCAATGTCGGCACGAACGAGGACGACATCGAAACGCTGGACATGGACAAGGCGGAACGCGTGGCAGGTGTCATCTTCCGCCAGCCGATCACCGGGCCCTCGAACTACCGTTCCGCCAGCCATTTCGACGCCTGGCTGAAGGCGCGCAACATCATCGCGCTGTGCGACGTCGATACCCGGGCGCTGACGGCCATTATCCGCGAAACGGGGCTCGCAAACGCCGTCATCGCCCACGACCCCGACGGCAGGTTCGACATCGAGGCGTTGAAGCGGCAGGCGGCGGACTGGAGCGGCTTGGAAGGGCGCGACCTCGTGCCCGGCGTCACCGCCGACGTGCAGGCCGAGTGGACGCAGACCCCGTGGGACATCTCGGCCAATTACGGCGAGAGGGGAGACGAGGCCCACCACGTCGTCGCCATCGATTTTGGCGTGAAGCGCAACATCCTGCGCCTGTTCGCCGGTCTCGGTTGCCGGGTCACCGTGGTGCCCGCAGACACGTCCGCCACCGACATTCTGGCGCTGAAACCCGACGGCATCTTCCTGTCGAACGGACCGGGCGACCCGGCGGCCACCGGTGCCTACGCTGTACCCGTCATCCGCGACCTGATCGAAGCCGACCTGCCCGTCTTCGGCATCTGCCTCGGCCACCAGATCCTCGCCCTCGCGCTCGGTGGCAAGACGTTGAAAATGCACCAGGGCCATCATGGCGCGAACCACCCGGTCATGGACCACACGACAGGAAAGGTCGAAATCGTCTCCATGAACCATGGCTTCGCGGTCGACGCCGCCACTTTGCCGGATGGCGTCGAGGCCACCCATGTCAGCCTCTTCGACGGCACGAACTGTGGGCTACGCCTGACCGGCAAGCCAGTCTTTTCGGTTCAGCACCATCCCGAAGCCTCCCCCGGGCCGCAGGACAGCCACTACCTGTTCCAGCGGTTCGTCGACATGCTCGATGAACGCAAAAGCGTGGAAGCCGCCTAGCCGAAGACTTCCGTATTGCAGTCCGCCAAACGACCGGTCTCGTAGCCACGATAGAACCACGCCGTGCGCTGTTCGGACGTGCCATGGCTGAAACTTTCCGGCACGACATACCCTTGCGTGCGCTTCTGGATCGTATCGTCGCCGATCTGCTGCGCCGCGTTCAGCGCCTCGTCGAGGTCGCCCGCTTCCAGCAGGCCTTTCTGGTCCGTATAATGCGCCCAGATACCGGAGAAGCAATCGGCCTGAAGCTCGACGCGCACCGACATGGCGTTGGACTCTTCAGTGCTCATCTGCCCGCGCATCTGGTTGAACTTCGGCAGCACACCGATGACGTTCTGCACATGGTGGCCGACTTCGTGGGCGATCACATAGGCCTGGGCAAAGTCGCCGGAGGCCCCGAACCGTTGGGACAGGGTCGTGAAGAAGCTGGTGTCGAGGTAAATCCGGGAATCCGCGGGGCAGTAGAATGGCCCGCTCGCCGAACTGGCATTGCCGCACGCAGAACGCACCGCGTCGCTGAACATCACGAGCACCGGCTCCGGGTAGTCGATGCCCTGCTGTTCCAGCACCCCGTTCCACACGTTCTCGGTCTCGGCCAGCACGACGCCCACGAACTGCTTCATCTCGTCGTTCGGTCCGGCATCCGATGCCGAAGGCGCCGATTGCGTATAGCCGCCGGTCGTTGCCGGTCCACCAGCGCCGAGCATGGCGAGTGGGTCGATGCCGCACGCGCGCAAGGCGAAGAATGCGATGACGAGTATGGCAATCGTGCCGAAACTCAGGCCCCCGCCCGCCCGACGCGCCCTGCCGCCGGGGATGGGCAACCGAAACCCGCCGCCTCGCCCGTTCCCGGGCATGCGAAACCCACCGCTCCGTCCGGAACTGCGGCCTCTGATATCCTGCACATTGGAACTTTCCCGACGACCGCGCCAACGCATGGGCAATTCTCCGTTTAGGCGGACAGGCCGCCGACGCCCGCATGATAGGGGTGTTTGCTGGATTGCCAACGTGTCGCACCGTCATGGGTTCCGACCGATATGCTAACGCACGACGGTCCGAGGCCCTTCCTCGTTTCCCCGCGCAATCGGTTGAGAATACGCACGGGCGATCAGGACGAGCCCCGCCATCACCATCACAGCGACGATCGCATAGTTCAGCACCGGCATCGTCTCTCCGAATGTCATCCGACCCAGAAACCGCTGCGGCAGGAACGTGAAACCGCCCGCAATCAGCAACGCACTCCCGTAAAGCGTCTGCATGGTGATGCGGTGGGTATGGATGCGCTCGGCGCGACCTCTTGGCCGAAGGCCAAAGCAAGACCCCGACGCCGGTGGCCAGCGAAAAAAGCGTGTAGATCGATAGCAGGTGGATCGGGCTGAACGGGCCGATGATGCCAATCGTCGAAATGCCGAAAGACGACACCGCGACCACGACCATCGTGGCCACCCAGACACGCCCCATCCAGCGATGACGCTCGTCCCCCTTACGCCGCCACAGCACGAGCGCACCGAGAATCAGCGCAACGAACGCTGCGATGACATGCACCCAGATGGCAGGCGTGAGTTCAGCCATGAGTTCCAGACGACGATCCATAATCGGCCCTTCGGTCTTCAATCAAATCGGTGCCCACGCTAGGGTCGTGCCATGAGCGCCGACAACCACTCTTCCGCCAACGGGCCACGACGATACGCGGATGCCACCCCGCTGCAACTCGCGCTTCGTGAAATGCACACGATGGCCGTTACCTCGCGCTTCTGGGGGGTGTTGCTGGCCGTGGCGATCGTGCTGGCAATCGCGGCCCCCTTTCGCACGTCAGACGAGCTGACCTTCCCGCAACTGCTCGCCTATTGGAGCGCCATCTGCGTGACGACCTATTTCCCCGCGACCTTCGTTTCCATGTTCGTCGCCATTTCATTGGCGCGCAAGGGAATACCGGAACTGCCGAGTTGGGCGATCGGCGGACTGGCGGCATCGTTCCCGGTCATCGCCATCATCCTCGCGCTCAATATCTTTGTTGTCGGCTTCAGTCCCGTCGATGCACCACCATTGTGGGTGCTCGCGCTACAATGCGGTGCGATTTCCATGGCGGTCGTTGCCGTTCACTACCTGCTGCGCCCGCCCGTTCTGAAATGCGGGCGAGGTCGAGAGCGATACCACCGTCCGCGAACCCGCTGCTGGAACGCCTGCCGGTCGCCAAGCGCGGCCCGATCATCCACATGACGATGCAGGACCACTACGTGCAGGTGACGACGACCATGGGTACCGAACTCGTCCTCATGCGGCTGGCCGACGCCATCGCCGCCATGCCGCCGGAGGACGGCCTGCAGATCCACCGCTCCCACTGGGTCGCTCTTGCCCATGTGGCGTCCGTCGATCGTCGAAGGGTCAGCGCAGCGTCACCATGTCGGACGGCACGGTTCTGCCCGTCAGCCGCACACATGCGCCGAAACTGCGTGAGATGGGTCTGCATTAACGGTTCAAACCGCCTGCCGGGGGTTACGCCCGCCCGCGCCCTTGCCTATAGAACGCCTTTAGCCAGACCCTTTGCCTGCCCACCGGAAGCGACCCGCGCTTCCGCATGGGCCATCATGCGAGCAGACCATGCCCAAACGCACCGATATCGACGCCGTCCTCATCATCGGTGCGGGGCCGATCGTCATCGGGCAGGCCTGCGAGTTCGACTATTCCGGCACCCAGGCCTGCAAGGCGTTGCGCGACGAGGGCTACCGGATCGTGCTGGTCAATTCCAACCCGGCCACGATCATGACCGACCCGGAACTGGCCGACGCGACCTATATCGAGCCGATCACGCCGGATGTCGTGGCCCACATCATCGCCAAGGAACGCGCCGAACATCCCGACGAGAAGCTGGTCCTGCTGCCCACGATGGGCGGCCAGACAGCGCTCAACACCGCGCTGTCGCTGGAAAAGATGGGCGTGCTGGAACAAGCACGGTATCGAGATGATCGGTGCCCGCGCGGAAGCCATCGACAAGGCCGAGGACCGCGACCTGTTCCGGCAGGCCATGACGGATATCGGCCTTGCAACGCCGAAATCGTCCTTCGTCAACACGAGCGACTTGAAAAAGCAGTTCGAAGCCGACCACGCCGAACACACCGCCAAAGGCGGCACGGAAAAGGCGTGGGACGCGGGCGAACATCTGCGCATCGAACGCCACCGGCTGACCGCGCAGATGCAGGCGCTGGCCGCCGTCGAACATTCCGGCCTGCCCGCCATCATCCGCCCGTCCTTCACCATGGGCGGCCTCGGTGGCGGCATCGCCTACACGCTGGAGGAATTGTACGACATCGTGCTCACCGGCGTGGACGCCTCCCCCACCAACGAGGTCATCGTCGAGGAATCCGTTCTCGGCTGGAAGGAATACGAGATGGAGGTCGTCCGCGACAAGGCGGACAACTGCATCATCATCTGTTCCATCGAAAACGTGGACCCGATGGGCGTCCACACCGGCGATTCCATCACCGTCGCGCCCGCGCTGACGCTGACGGACAAGGAATACCAGATCATGCGCAACGCGAGCATCGCGGTGCTGCGCGAGATCGGCGTGGAGACCGGCGGCTCCAACGTGCAGTTCGCCGTCAACCCGGCGGACGGCCGGCTGGTCGTCATCGAGATGAACCCGCGCGTCTCGCGCTCCTCGGCTTTGGCGTCGAAAGCCACCGGCTTCCCCATCGCCAAGGTCGCCGCGCGCCTTGCTGTCGGCTACACGCTGGACGAGTTGGACAACGACATCACCGGCGGCGCCACCCCCGCCGCGTTCGAGCCGAGCATCGACTACGTGGTGACGAAAATCCCGCGTTTCGCCTTCGAAAAATTCGCCGCCGCGTCCGACACGCTCACGACGTCCATGAAGTCGGTCGGTGAGGTCATGGCCATCGGACGCTCCTTCGCCGAAAGCCTGCAAAAGGCCCTGCGCGGGTTGGAAACCGGCCTGTCCGGTCTCGACGAAATCTGGATCGACGGCTGGACGAAAGACGGCGACGAGAAGGAAAACCGCAACGCCCTGCGCGCTGCCCTCGGCACGCCCAAGCCCGACCGGCTGCTCAAGGTCGCGCAAGCCATCCGTCTCGGCATGAGCCTTGAGGACATTCACCAGTCCTGCCGCATCGACCCGTGGTTTCTCGACCAGCTGGCCGCCATCATCGCGCATGGAAGAACGCGTGCGCGCCCACGGCCTGCCGCAGGACGCAGCCAACATGCGCAACCTGAAGGCGCAGGGCTTTTCCGACGCCCGTCTCGCCGCGCTGACGGACGGGACCGAAGCCGATATTCGCGCCGCCCGCCACGCGCTCGACGTGCGCCCCGTTTACAAACGCATCGACACCTGCGCCGCCGAATTCGCCTCCCCCACCGCCTACATGTACTCGACCTACGAACCGCCCTTCGCCGGTGCACGGTGCGCTCCGAAGCAGGCATCTCGAACCGCCGCAAGGCGATGATCCTGGGCGGCGGGCCGAACCGGATCGGACAGGGCATCGAATTCGACTATTGCTGCTGCCACGCCGCCTTCGCGCTGGCCGATGCGGGCATCGAAAGCATCATGGTCAACTGCAACCCGGAAACGGTATCCACCGACTACGACACGTCCGACCGGCTCTACTTCGAAAGCCTCACCGCCGAGGACGTGCTGGAAATCATCGCCACCGAACAACAGGACGGCGAGTTCCTCGGCGTCATCGTGCAGTTCGGCGGGCAGACGCCGCTGAAGCTGGCTGCCGATCTGGAAGCCGCAGGCATCCCCATTCTCGGCACCCCGTCCGACGCCATCGACCTGGCCGAAGACCGCGACCGCTTCAAGGATCTGCTCGACGAGTTGAACCAGCTCCAGCCCATCAACGGCATCGCCCGCTCCGCCGAACAGGCGCGCGACATCGTCGCCCGCATCGGCTACCCCGTCGTCATCCGCCCGTCCTACGTGCTGGGCGGTCGGGCGATGGAGATCGTGCGCGACGACGCCCAGTTCGAGCGATACATTACCGAAGCCGTGGTCGTGTCCGGCGACACGCCGGTGCTGATCGACACCTATCTGACCAACGCCATCGAGGTCGACGTGGACTGCCTGTGCGACGCCGATGGCAACGCCGTCGTCGCGGGCATCATGGAACATATCGAGGAGGCCGGCATCCATTCCGGCGATTCCGCCTGCACCCTGCCGACCCGTTCGTTCGACGATGGCATGCTCGCCAATATCGAGGCGCAGACCATCGCGCTGGCCAAACGCCTCGGCGTGGTCGGGCTGATGAACGTGCAGTTCGCCATCAAGGACGACGTCATCTACGTGCTGGAGGTGAACCCCCGCGCCAGCCGCACCGTGCCGTTCGTGGCCAAGGCCATCGGCGTGCAGGTCGCCCGCATCGCGGCGCGGCTGATGGCGGGCGCAAAACTGGCGGACGTGTGGGACGCGAACACGAAAACCCGCGACCTCGGCCACATCGCGGTGAAGGAAGCCGTCTTCCCCTTCGCCCGCTTCCATGGCGTCGACACCCTGCTCGGCCCGGAAATGCGCTCCACCGGCGAGGTCATGGGCCTCGACCGCGCCTTCCCGATGGCCTTCGCCAAGGCGCAGCTTGGCGCATCGGTCGACCTGCCCCGCGAGGGCACCGTCTTCATCTCGGTCAAGGGCGACGACAAGGAGCGCGTCGTGCCCGCCGCCCGCAAGCTGGCCGCCATCGGTTTCGACATCGTCGCCACCGGCGGCACGCTGCGCGTGCTGCAAGACGCGGGCATCGAGGCCACCCGCATCAACAAGGTGCTGGAAGGCCGCCCCCACGCCGAAGACGCCATCCGCAACCGCCAGATCGACCTCGTGTTCAACACGACGGCGGGGGCAAAGGCACTGTCGGACTCACGCTCGCTGCGGCAGGCCGCGCTGCTCAACAAGGTGCCGTACTACACGACGGTCGCCGGCGCGCTGGCGGCGGCCGATGCGATCGAGGCGCTGCACGGCGGCGAGGTGCAGGTGCGGGCGTTGCAGGAGTATTTCGTGGCGTAGGGAACATCCGCACCCTCCTTGACGCCCTGAATCTCCCACCCATATAATCTGACAACGCATTTCGATGCGACCACGGCTCCGATCCGGCGGCAACATCCGCGTTTCGGGGCTTTTTTGATTTATACGCACTTACAGAAAGGGAGGCCTGCATCATGCAAAAGGTCCCCATGACCATCGCCGGTCACCAGGCGCTCGAAGCAGAATTGAAACGCCGTCAGGGCACCGACCGTCACCGCATCGTGGAGGCCATTTCCGAGGCCCGCGCCCACGGCGACCTGTCGGAAAACGCCGAATATCACGCCGCCAAGGAACAGCAGAGCCACAACGAGGGCCGCATCGCGGAACTGGAGGATATGCTGGGCCGGTCGGAAGTGATCGACGTGTCGAAAATGTCCGGCGACACGATCAAGTTCGGTGCGACGGTGAAGCTGATCGACGAGGAAACCGAGGTCGAAAAACACTACCAGCTTGTCGGTGCCGAAGAGGCCGACGTATCGGCCGGCAAGATCTCCATTTCCTCTCCAATCGCCCGCGCGCTGATCGGCAAGGAACAGGGTGACTCCGTCGAGGTGGCTGCCCCCGGTGGCGCGCGATCCTATGAGGTCGTCTCGGTTCAGTATATCTGAGCGGCGCTTTTCGCACCGTACAGGGGTGAAATGGGTGCGCGCGATGCCTAGATTGCGCGCACCATTCATCAGGAACGCACCCCATGATCGACCTTTACACATTCGGCACGCCCAACGGCAAGAAGGCGTCCATCGGGCTGCATGAGATGGGGCTGGACTACAAGCTCCACACCATCAACATCATGAAGGACGAGCAGTTCGCGCCGGACTTCCTGAAGATTTCGCCGAACAACAAGATCCCCGCCATCGTCGACAACGAGACCGGTGTGTCGATGATGGAATCCGGCGCGATCCTCTATTATCTCGCCACCAAGACCGGGAAGTTCCTGCCAAAAGACCCGACGGAACATTGGGCCGCCATCGAATGGCTGATGTGGCAGATGGGCGGTTTCGGACCGATGCTCGGGCAGGCCAACCACTTCATCAAGTTCAATCCCGGCAAATCCCTCTACGCCGAGAAGCGCTACGGCGACGAAGCCAAGCGGCTTTACGGCGTGCTCGACAAGCGGCTGGCGGACAACGAGTTCGTGGCGGGCAGCGAGTATTCCATTGCCGATATGGCAATCTTCCCGTGGGCGGCGTCGTTCGACTACCAGAAGATCGACATCAAGAAATTCTCCAACATCGTGCGCTGGTACAAGCTCGTCGCCGCCCGTCCCGCCGTGCAGGCCGGGTGGAACGTGCCGACCAAGGGCGACATTCCGAAGGTCTGACGTGGCTGCGATCGGGCCCGTCTGGATTCTGAGCGACGGCAAGATCGGTGATCTCGTCCAATGCCGGGGCGTGGCCGACCGTCTCGGTGCGGCAACGGTGAGCGAACGCACCGTGAACGCGCGGGGCATGTGGGCCCTGCCGCTGCCAATGATGCCGGTCGCGCCCAACGAACGACCGGACCAGTCCGATAGTCCGATCGCGCCGCCCTACCCCGACGTGGTCATCGCGTCGGGCCGACGCACCCTTCCCTATCTCACGACCATCCGTGCCCGGTCTCCCGGCACCAAGATCGTGTTCCTGAAAGACCCTCGGCTGCTGGGGCGACGCAAGGCGGACTTCGTCTGGGCGCCAGTCCACGACAGGGTTAGGGACGATGGCCGGTTGCTGGCCACCCATACCTCCCCCCACGGGCTGACGTCGCAACGGCTGGAAGCGGCGAGACGGGCTGCACCCTTTCCATCGCCGACCGAGCCAGTCACCGGCATCGTTCTCGGCGGCAATTCGGGGGCGGTGAAATGGGCCGCCGAAAGCTGTGCGGATTTCGCCGGACTGCTGGCAAGGGCCGTGACGAGCGAAAGCGGCACGGTTCTCGTCACCACGTCCCGCCGCACGCCCGCGATCCTGCGCGACGCGGTTGCGACCGCGCTGCCGGACGCATGGTTCGACCCGGACGGGTCCGCTTACCTTGCCATACTTGCCGTTGCGGACCGCCTCATCGTCACCGGCGACAGCCACAACATGGTTTCCGAAGCCCTCGCGACCGGAGCACCGGTCCATGTCTATCGGCCGCCGAAACTGCAGAAGAAGCTGCACGCGTTTCTCGACGCTATGGAAGCGGAAGATGCCGTTCGGCCCCTCGCCGCCCCGCTCGATCCGTTCGCGGGCAAACGGATCGACGCCAGCGCGGAAATTGCCGAGCGGATCAAACGGGCCATCGCATAGAGCCGATGGCCGTGGCATGATCGCGCCCATGACCACGCCCCGCTTCACCAAATCCTTCACCCAGCAGGAGCCCATCGACGAGGACGCCATCGCAGCGGCGGTCGCCGTCATGCGGTCGGGGCGTCTGCACCGCTACAACACGACCCCCGGCGAAGAGAGCGAAGCGGCACTGCTGGAGGCGGAGTTCGCCCGCTGGCAGGGTGCGCGATACGCGCTGGCGACCACATCCGGTGGGCAGGCCATGCAGCTTGCCCTGCGCGCCTGCGGCGTAGAACCGGGCGACAGGGTGCTTACCAACGCCTTCACCCTCGCCCCCGTACCGGGAGCTATTCACGCTGTCGGCGGCGTCCCGATCTTCGTGGAAACGACGCGCGACCTCACCATCGATTTGGACGATCTGGCGGCAAAGGCCAGAGGCGCGTCGGTTCTCATGCTCTCCCACATGCGCGGGCAGATGGTTGACATGGACGCGCTCGTAGCGCTGGCGACAGAGCACGGTCTGACCGTCATCGAGGATTGTGCCCACACGATGGGGTCCACCTTCGGTAGCAGACGCAGCGGATCGTTCGGCCATGCTGCATGTTTCTCCGCGCAGACCTACAAGCACATCAATTCAGGCGAGGGCGGGTTCCTGACCAGCGACGATGCCGACCTGATGGCGCGCGCGACAATCATGTCCGGCTCTTACATGCTCTACCCCCGCCACGGGGCTGGGCCGGACGAGGCGGCATACGCGGCGGCGAAATTCGAAAGCCCCAACTGCTCCGCGCGCCTCGACAACCTGCGTGCGGCCATCCTGCGTCCGCAGGTCGCCAACCTCGATAAGTCCGTTGCGCGGTGGGCCGAACGGCACGAGGCCCTCGTGCAAACCGTCGGCGCATCGAACCGCCTCACCCTTCCCGCCCAACATCCGAAGTCGGAGCGCGTCGGCTCATCCTTTCAGTTCTTCACGCCGGACTGGCCGGAAGACAATATCCGGGCATTCCTCGCATCCTGCGCCGCGCGGGGCGTGGAACTGAAATGGTTCGGGGCAGCCGAACCGGCAGGCTTCACCAGCCGCTACGATTCATGGACCTACGCGCCGAAGCAGGATCTCCCGAACACGCGCGCCATTCTCGCTCGGCTCATCGACATGCGCGTGCCGCTGTCATTTTCGGTGGACGATTGCCACCTCATCGGCTCGATCATCGTGGAAGAGGCAGAGCGCCTCGCCTAACTTGCCTTCACCGGCTCGTCCGGGAACGCCAGCTGCTCGCGCGCGCGCCATTCGGGCGTTACGTAGTTGATGATGATGGACTTGCGCACGCCCTCGATCGGCCGTGCCTCGAAACCGTGCCACGTATCGTCGGAAGGAATGAACACCATCGCCGTATTTGGGGCGAACGGGGTTTCACCGGTGTGGGTGTCACGGTCGGAATAGATCGACGTGCCAAGCTTGTCGTGGCCCGGACCGTCGGACAGGTACATGAGCATGGTGAAGTTCTTCACACCGATATCCGTGTGCGGTTCGAGCCAGAAGCCGTCGGTATCCTGGCCGTACTCGATACGCAGATTGGTATCGGAAAGATCGGTACCGAAGGTCGTCTCGATGGCCGCCACCACCTCTGCGTCCTGCATCGCGACGGCCAGGGCATCGCAGATATCGTGGCGGCTGCGGGCCTCCACATCGAAATAGTTGCGCGACTTGTTGTGCGCCTCGCGGGTGCCGGAAACGCCGCCGAGTTCCGGGGCGGGAAACGGCAGATCGCGCAGGGGGCCGACGGCTGCATCGGGCACGCAGTCGCTGAGCAGAAACCACGGATAAGGGCTATCGTTGCGCTCGCAACTGCCGATCGCGCTCAACAAGGATGCTTTCATGTCAGCGGCTTTCACCATGTCCGTCTTCTCCATTTCTGACAGCGCCACGCAATAGAACGCCCGGCCATCCGGCACAATCCTGTGACCGGATTGCAGGGCCGTCTTGAGTGGCAACGATGGCCTCATTAGGTTCGATGCAGCCAAAGGACAATCGCCATGCAAAACCGTCACGTCAAAATGCTCATCATCGGCTCCGGCCCCGCCGGATACACGGCCGCAATCTATGCCGCCCGCGCCATGATGGAGCCGGTGCTGATCGCAGGCATGCAGCAGGGCGGACAGCTGACCATCACGACAGATGTGGAGAATTACCCCGGTTATGCCGACGCCGTGCAGGGCCCGTGGATGATGGAGCAGATGCTGGCACAGGCGAAGAATGTCGGCACCGAGATCGTCACCGACACCGTTACGAAGGCCGATCTGTCGAAACGCCCCTTCCGGTTCGAAACCGATACCGGCCAGACATGGAGCGCCGACAGCGTCGTCATCTGCACCGGTGCGCAGGCGAAGTGGTTGGGCCTGCCGTCCGAACAGACTTTCATGGGCTTCGGCGTTTCCGCCTGCGCCACCTGCGATGGGTTCTTCTACAAAGGCAAGCGCGTCGTCGTCGTCGGCGGCGGCAATACGGCGGTGGAGGAAGCCCTTTACCTGTCCGGCATCGCCGGTCACGTGACGCTGGTGCACCGCCGCGACGAATTGCGTGCCGAACAGATATTGCAACGTCGCCTGATGGCGAAAGACAACGTCACCATCGTCTGGGACACCGAACTGACCGAGATTACCGGCTCGGACGGGCTGATGAAATCGGTCGATGGCGCCACCCTGCTCAACCGCAAGACCGGCGAGACGTCGCGCATCGACGCCCACGGCATCTTTATCGCCATCGGCCACGCTCCGGCGGTCGCCCTGTTCGAGGGCCAGCTGCGCCAACGCGACAGCGGCTATCTGTGGACCGCGCCCGATTCCACCGCCACCGAGATACCCGGCGTCTATGCCGCCGGCGACGTGACGGACGACATCTACCGACAGGCGGTCACCGCAGCCGGTCAGGGTTGCATGGCGGCGCTGGAGGCGGAGAAATATCTCGCCGAGCTGGAAAGCGAAGTGGTTCTGCAGGCGGCGGAATAGAGGTTTTCTATCGCTCGCACGAGGCAATCGCACCCGCCGCGCCTTGCCAAGGGCATTTGTGCTACCCACACAGGCGGGTGTCCCCGATGAAACGCGAGTCCGAGCCATGCCCGTCGATTGGGACAAGATGCGCATCTTCCACGCCGTTGCGCAGGCAGGCTCGTTCACCCACGCCTCCGAGACGCTGAACCTGTCGCAATCCGCCATCAGTCGCCAGATCAGCGCGCTGGAGGCGGAAACCGGCGCGCCGCTGTTCCATCGCCATGCGCGCGGGCTGATTTTGACCGAACAGGGCGAAATTCTGTTTCGCGCATCCAACGACATGCGAGACCGGGTCGAAACGGCGCTCGGCCGGCTGACGGACTTTCGCGGCTCCCGCAAGGGCACACTACGCGTTACCACGACGGTCGGCCTCGGCTCCGCCTGGCTTGCCATCCGCATGCACGAGTTCATCGACCTGTATCCCGAGATACAGGTCGACCTCAAACTGTCCAACGTCGAACTCGACATCGGCATGCGGGAGGCCGACTGCGCAATTCGTCTGCGCCAGCCGCAGCAGGAAGACCTGATCCAGCGCAAGCTGTTCACCGTGCATTTCCACGTCTACGCATCGCAGGCCTATATCGACCGTTTCGGCGCGCCGAAACGCGCATCGGACCTGTCCGATCATCGCATCATCGTATGGGGCGGCGAGGCACCGAATTATCTCGACGACGTGAACTGGATGCTGACCGCCGGCCTGCCCCACAGCCAACGTCGCGAACCCGTGTTGAAGATCAACTCCATCCTGGCCATCAAACGCGCCGTCCAGCGCGGTGCAGGGCTTGCACTGTTGCCCGACTATTCGATCGCCGAGGACACCGATCTGGTCAAGGTGATGGAAGAAACCGACGTGCCGAGCTTCGACACGTATTTCGCCTACCCCTCCGAACTGCGCAATTCGGCCCGGCTGGGCGCTTTCCGGGACTTTCTTACCGATCAGGCTAAGAGCTGGCGATTTTAGCGCCATGCACAATAGCTATGCAAATGACGCAGGGCTCCCATGTCGAAAAAAGGGATTGCCGCACCGCGTCATAAGACACAGGTTGGCAGGGAAGAAATTGAGCGGCACCTCCTCCCAGTCGCTCGTTTCCGAAGGTAGCAGGCTTTCCTCCCAGATCCTGCTACCAACCCAGACCACAGGTTTTCCTCCCAGATCCTGCGGTCGAACCAGGGTGCAGGTTGTCCTCCCAGATCCTGCATCCACCCATTTGAGCCGGGCTCTCGCGAGCCCGGCTTTTTTGTGCGTGCAGTTCGGTGTGCCCGTCTAGTTTCGCAAACTTCCGCAGAACCGCTGAATGCGATTGCAGGCTTCGGTCAGCGCCTCTGTCGATGTGGCATAGGAAATGCGGAAGTTCGGGCCGAGCCCGAAGGCAGAACCCTGCACGACCGCAACGCCTTCCGCTTCCAGCAGCGCCGTGACGAAATCGGCATCGGTTTCCAGCACTTTGCCGTCGGGCGTCTTCTTTCCCATCAGCCCGGCGCAGGATGGGAATACGTAGAACGCGCCGTCCGGTTTCGGGCAATGCAGCCCCGTGGCTTGGTTCAGCATGGAGACGACGAGATCGCGCCGTTCTTCGAAAACCTTCCGGCTCTCGGCGACATAGTCCTGCGGTCCGTTCAGCGCCTCGACGGCCGCCCATTGGGAGATCGACGAAGGGCCGGACGTCTGCTGTCCCTGCACCATGTCCATGGCCTTGATGAGCTGCAACGGACCCGCCGCATAGCCGATGCGCCAGCCCGTCATGGCATAGGCTTTCGACACGCCGTTCATGGTCAACGTGCGGTCCTTCAGTTTCGGTTCCACCTGCACGGGGGTCGCGAACTCGAAGTCGCCGTAGATCAGATGCTCGTACATGTCGTCTGTCAGCACCCAGACATGCTCGTGGCGCAGCAGCACGTCGGTCAAGGCCTTCAGCTCGTCGTGGCTGTAGGCCGCGCCGGACGGGTTGGACGGCGAGTTGAACATGAACCATTTGGTGCGCGGCGTGATGGCGGCTTCCAGCGCTTCGGGGGTGAGCTTGAACTCGGTTTCCACCGTCGTGTCCACGAACACGCTTTCCCCGCCGCACAGCGCCACCATTTCGGGATAGCTGACCCAGTAGGGCCGCGGTATGATGACCTCGTCGCCCGCGTTCAGCGTGGCCATGAAGGCGTTGAACAGCACCTGCTTGCCGCCGGTACCGACGATGACCTGCGCCGGATCGTAGTCGAGCCCGTTCTCACGCTTGAACTTGGCGGCGATCGCCTGTCGCAGTTCGGGAATACCGGCGACGGGCGTATATTTCGTCTCGCCCCGGTCGATGGCGGCCTTGGCGGCTTCCTTGATGTTGTCGGGCGTATCGAAATCCGGCTCTCCTGCCGAAAGGCCGATGACGTCCATGCCGGCAGCTTTCAGTTCCCGCGCTTTCTGGCTGACCGCAATCGTGGCGGAAGGTTGAACGCGGTCGAGAATATCGGCGAGGAAGGCCATGGCGGACATGCTTTCTGTAAAGTTGGGACGTGTCACCGGCACGATATCGCCGGCGCGGCGCAAGCTATTGCCCGGCGCAGGCAATCGCAAGGCGTCGCGCGCCCGCAATACCGCCAATCTTACCTTTCGGTAATCCTTCATCCCCGTTTCGCCACATGCGCCCCGCGTTTCGGTCAAGGTGATGTCGATGAATGAGCCCGTCGCAGGCAGCGTATCGAGCGAAGGTGGGTCGATGGACGAATTGTTCGACAGGTGCGGAGAATTGGATCGCCAGCGGAACGCGCGGGTTCGCGGCTATGCTATGGTCGTGGTCATGCTGTTCGGCGGCGTAATGGCGGTATTTCTGACGGGGCTGGCGTCCCTTCAAGCCTGACCGGAACGCCCGACTTGCGGCCCGGGCTGGCACGGACTTTCTGTTGACCGCACCGCGTGGCACTTCTAAGCCGCATCATGATCTGGTTGACCCGTATCCTGGCTTTCTTCTTCGGCTTCATCGCAGCGCTCATCGTGCTGTTTGCACTGGCAACGAGCTACGGCTGGGACCGTATCTGGCCAAGCATCGTCGGGCCGTCCGACCTCGGTCCCGTCACGTTTGCCGGCCTGCGCAAGGACAAGCCGTCCAACGAAGCCCTCGTTTGCCCGCCGGACCTTTGCGACCCTGAATCCATCGACTTTGCCAGCCCGCAATACGGCGTTCCGCCGGAACGGCTGCGCGCCTTGCTGCTGGAAAGTCTCGAACTGGAACCGCGGCTGGAACGGGTGGACGATGAAAGCGACCCGACGAAGCTGCGCTTCGTCCAGTACACCGCGCGCATGAAATTCCCGGACACCATCTCCGTGGAGGTTCTGCCCGGCCCGCGCGACACATCCTATCTGGCCGTCTTCAGCCGCAGCCAACTGGGACGCAGCGATCTGGGCGTGAACCGTGCCCGCATCGAACGATGGCTCGACCGCCTGCGCACCTTCGAGGTTTCCCGCTAGGCGCGCTGCTCAGACGGGCAGCACCAGTCGCGCGCACAGGCCGCCCAGATCGCTTTCGGACAAGATGATCTCTCCCCCGTGCCCGTGGGCGATATCCCGGGCGATGGACAGACCGAGGCCCGTGCCAGTCTCGTCGAGATTGCGCGCCGTGTCGAGACGCACGAAAGCGCCGAACACTCTCTCCCGATCCTCTTCGGCGATGCCGGGGCCGTTGTCGTGCACTTCCAGCACGAGGTCGTTGCGCCCGCGCCAGGCCCGCACCTCGACGCTGTCGGCGTAGCGCAGGGCGTTGGTGAGGAGATTGTCGATCAACCGCCCGAAGGCGACGGGGCGCACGTCGACGGTCGGTTCGCCGTCATACTTGAAGGCGAACTGCTTGCCCGCGCCGGAAGCCTGCCCCTCGAACCGGCGCAACATGCCCGGCACGTCGACCGCCTCGCTCGCCTCGCCAGCATCGCCACGGGCGAAATCGAGATAGCCCTCCAGCATGGACTGCATCGCGTCCACGTCGCCCACCATGTCCCGTGTCTCGTCGCTTGGCGGGGACATGGCCAACTGCAACCGGAACCGGGTCAGCACAGTGCGCAGGTCGTGGCTGACGCCGGCCAGCATGGCGGTGCGCTGTTCCAGCGCCCGCTCTATCCGTCCCCGCATTTCCAGGAACGAGCGCGTCGCCCGTCGCACCTCGGCAGCACCGCGCGGTTTCATGTCGTCATCCGACTCCTGCCCCTTGCCGAACCGTTCGGCAGCTTCCGCCAGCCGCTGGATGGGGCGTATCTGGTTGCGCAGAAACAGGATGGCGATGATGAGAAGGACGATCGACGCCCCCACCATCCACAGCAGGAAGATGTGGGTGTTGGAGGCATAGGCCCGGGAGCGCTTCACATAGACCCGCAAGACGTCGTCGTTCAGCTTGATGCGGATTTCCAGCAGGTTGGAATTGCCCACCGTGTCGATCCAGTAAGGCTTGCCGACCTTGTCGGCCAGCTGACGCGACAGGGCGGAGTCGAGAATGGAGAAAAACGGCTTCGGTGCCGGGGGCGGCAGGGTGGCATCCGGCAGGATCTGCATCTGCAATTCCAGCCGTTCCTGCGCGATACGGGTGATCGTCCCCAGATCGGCATCCTGCGGGTAGGATTCGATGACGTCCACGACACCCGCGATGTCGCGGACCACGGCAGCCGACAGCCGTTCCGTCACCGACTGCCAGTGCCGTTCCATGAAGACGAACGCGACGATCGTCTGCAACAGGATCATCGGGGCGATGATGATGATGAGCGAACGGGCAAACAGCCCCTTCGGCATCCAGCCGGAGACGATCTGCCCGAGCCTGCGCCGCCGGACGCCTTTGCGACGCGCGCGTGCGGTGCTCCCCTGCATCGGGGACGCGTCATCCTCCATCGCGTGGTCTGGAACGATCGCCACGGCCTATTCGATATGCAGCTTGTAGCCCACGCCGCGCACCGTCTGCAGCCAGGTGGGGTCGGCGGGGTCCGGTTCGATCTTGCGGCGCAGGCGGTTGATCTGCACGTCCACCGTTCGCTCGTTGCCGCCGGTGTCTTCGCCGATCAGGTCCATCCGCGGCACCACCTGCCCGGCATTGGCGGCGAAGAGCGCCATGATGTCCTGCTCCCTGTCGGTCAGCCGAACGGCCTCGCCCCGGCACTTGAGTTCGCGCGTACCGATCGCGAACGTGTAGGGGCCGAACAGAACCTGCTCCATGTCCAGCACCGTCTCGCTCGCGGTACGGCGCAGGATGGCCTCCATACGCAGCACCAGTTCGCGCGGGTCGAAAGGCTTGGCGAGATAGTCGTCCGCCCCGGCTTGTAGGCCCTTTATACGCGCGTCGGTTTCACCCAGCGCCGTCAGCATCAGCACGGGCACGTCGAGGCGCTCGCGGATACCGGCGGTGAACGCGGTGCCGGTTTCCCCTGGCATCATCACGTCCACGATCAGCAGATCGAAGGAGAGACCTTCCAGTTGCCGTCGCGCTTCGGCGGCGTCGCCGGCAACCGATACGCGGTAGCCCTCGCCTGCAAGATATTTCTGCAGCAGCGAACGGATGCGGCGATCGTCGTCCACGACGAGAATGTGGAAGGCATCGTCGGCCATGCCGTTTGGGGTGGAACCGGTTCGCCCCGTCGCGTCTGTTCCGCTCACCGCCATTGCCTTACCCGCGTTCGTCTTTTGCGATGACATCCTGCTCGCCGAATGAGCCGAAATCACGTTCCATCAGACCTGTCACCATCGCCCGCTCCGCCGGGTCCACCATCCCCATCAGAAACGCCTCGATGGCCTTGCGATCCCGCGATCCGAGGGTCGAGAGCGCTACCCGGATACGGCGCGACTGCATTTCGGTCAGCTGCAACGACAGGTCGCGGCCCGCCCTTGTCGGGAACAGCAGCCGTTGTCGCCGGTCCTTCTCGCCGGCACGCTGGGCCAGCAGGCCAGCCTCGACGAGCTGTTTCTGCACCGGACCGAGGCTCTGTTTGGTGATCTTGAGAATGTCGAGCACCCGGGCAACCGGCAGGCCGGGATGGTGGTTGACGAAGTGCAGGACCCGGTGATGCGCTCGCCCGAACCCGGATCGCGCCAGCAGGGCGTCCGCCTCTGCAATGAAATCCCTGTAGGCGAAGAAGAACAACTCGACCATCTGAAGGTCGAGATCGCCTTCCGCCTCCGGCCTTTCGACAATCGCACCGGTTTCGTCCATAGGTCCACCACGCATTCGGGACGGCAAATTATGTCAGGTATCTTGACATAAAATATGTGGCAAGACACGGTCCGCGTCCCATAAAATCACCGAACCGGACATTCCGGGACACAAAATCAGGAGTTGGGCCCATGGCCGGCGTTCCCTTCGACCAAATGAGCGGAAAAATTTGGTACAACGGAGAATTCGTGGATTGGGCCGACGCGCAGGTCCACGTGCTGACCCATGGCCTGCACTACGCCTCCGCCGTGTTCGAGGGCGAACGCGCCTATGGCGGTGAAATCTTTCACCTGACGAAACACACCGAACGGCTGCACAAGTCCGCCGAATATCTCGGGTTCGAGATACCTTATTCGGTGCAGGAAATAGACGACGCCTGCCGCGAGACCTTGCGTCTGCAGGGACTGTCCAACGCCTATGTGCGCCCGATCGCATGGCGCGGGTCGGAGATGATGGGCGTGTCTGCGCAGGCCAACCGCATCAACGTCGCCATCGCCGTGTGGGATTGGCCATCCTATTTCGACCCTGAGCAGAAGATGAAGGGCATCCGCCTCGACATCGCTGACTGGAAACGCCCCGCGCCCGATACCATTCCCTGCAAGTCGAAGGCGGCCGGCCTCTACATGATCTGCACGCTGTCGAAACACGCAGCCGAGGCCAAGGGCTATGCCGACGCGCTGATGTTCGACTATCGCGGGCAGGTCGCCGAAGCGACCGGAGCCAACGTGTTCTTCACCAAGGACGGCGTGCTGCATACGCCCACGCCCGATTGCTTCCTCGACGGCATCACCCGCCAGACGGTCATCGAACTGGCCAAGCGGCGCGGCATCGAGGTCGTGGAACGCAAGATCATGCCGGACGAGATGGCCGACTTCGAGGAATGCTTCATCACCGGTTCCGCTGCCGAAGTGACGCCGGTGTCCGAAATCGGCCCCTACAACTTCGCCCCAGGCCACATCGCCAAGGTGATGATGGACGATTACGTGGCCGAAGTGACGCCCTCCTGATGGGCCAGCTGCAAATTGCCATAGTGCCCGTGACGGCGTTCCAGCAGAATTGCACGCTGATCTGGGACGACGATACGAAACGCGGGGTCGTCATCGACCCCGGCGGTGATCTGGACCGCATCGTCAGCGCCGTTGATGAGGCCGGTTTCACGGTGGGGGCCATCTGGCTGACCCACGGTCACATCGATCATGCCGCTGCTGCGATGGACGCGAAGGACAAATGGGGCGTCGACATCATCGGCCCCCACAAGGACGACGCGCCCCTGCTCGGTCGGTTGGAGGATCAGGCCCGCATGTTCGGCCTCGATGGCAAGGTGCGCAACGTGGTGCCCGACCGGTGGCTGGAAGCGGGCGAAACGCTCGCCATCGGCGAGCACACATTCGAGGTCTCCCACTGCCCCGGCCACGCACCCGGTCACGTCGTCTTCCACAACCGCGCCATGCAGTTCGCCCATGTCGGCGACGTTCTGTTTTCCGGCTCCATTGGCCGTACCGACCTGCCCGGGGGCGATCACGCCACATTGATCGAATCCATCAAGACCGTCCTGATGGAATGGCCCGACGAGACCCAGTTCATCTGCGGCCACGGCCCCGCCAGCAGTATCGGACGCGAACGCGCGTCCAATCCCTTTCTCGTTGGCTGATACGCTTCAGCTCACATCTGATGGACGCGCCGCACGAGCGGTTCCTTTCCGGTCGTTCGATAGGCTACTACCGCACGCAGCCGCCCTTCCGAACTTCGCCCATGCCCCGCCCGATAGCCAACCTTCTCATGCTGTTTGCCGGTTTCCTTTGGGGCGGCGGGTTCATCGCGCAGGAAACGGCCATGCGCGACATTGGCCCGTTCACCTTCGTCGGCATGCGGTTCGTCATCGCCTCCCTCGCCGTGCTTCCGCTGGTCCTGTGGCTCGAACGCCGCAGCCCCCAGCCCTGCGCTAACACGCAGTGATCTGGGAACCATCGCCGTCACCGGCATGGTCTTCTTCACCGCGATGATCCTGCAACAGATCGGCCTGCTCGCCACGAGCGTGACCAACGCGGGCATGCTAACGGGCCTCTACGTCGTCCTGGTGCCGATCATCGCGTTCCTCGCGCTGAAAGTCGCACAGCCTGCGATCATCTGGCCCTGCGCCGCACTGGCATTCGTCGGCATCTGGATGCTCGGCGGCGGCGGTGTGGACCGCTTCACCTGGGGCGACTGGATCATCCTCGTCAGCGCCGTCTTCGCGGCCTTGCACGTGCTGGCGGTGGACTGGTCCGTGCGCCGCCATCGCAGGCCTTACGCGCTTGCGCTGGGGCAGTTCGCGGTGGCCGGCGTCGCGGGACTGGCGGGACTGGTCGTGGTGCGTGCCATCGGCTGGAGCTACGAACCGGCGGTCTCGCTCGCCACCCTCACTGCCGCCGCGCCGGAACTTCTTTACGCAGCGCTCTGCTGGCCGGGCGCGCTGGCCTTCACCATCATGTCGGTCTGCCAGCAATATTCGGCCCCCGCCACGGCGGCGATACTGCTGTCGTCGGAAGCCCTGTTTGCTGCACTTGGCGGCGCGGTACTGCTGGGCGAACGGCTGGACCTGATCGGCTATGCGGGTTGCGGCCTGCTGTTTGCGGCCATCGTCATCGTATCGGTGGCATCGGCCCGGCAGGAATTGCGTGGCAAACCTACATGAGCCTCGCACCGTTCGGCACTCCCTTGTCGGGCCGCGCCAGGACGACGGCACCGTTCTCGTCCTCGTAGCCGAGCGTCAGCACCTGCGACATGAACGGACCGATCTGCCGGGCGGAAAGTTGACCACCGCCATCACCTGCCGCCCGATCAACTCCTCCAGGCGTGTAGTGCACGGTAATCTGCGCCGACGACTTACGCGTGCCCATATCGCCAAAATCGATCACCATCTTGATTGCAGGCTTGCGCGCTTCCGGAAACGGCTCGGCCTCGATGATGGTGCCGACCCGGATGTCGACAGCCAGAAAGTCGTCGAAGGATATCGTGTCGCTCATCGTGACAACTCCCGGGATCTGTTGGCGGCGGCAGCCACCGTGCGCGTCATCAGGTCCGACAGCGCATGGTCTTCCATCAGCACCGCCAGTCCTTCGGCAGTCGTTCCCCCCGGCGACGTCACATTCTCGCGCAACGTCGCCGCGGGCAGTTCGGAGCGATACGCCAGTTCCGCCGCGCCGCAGACCGTCGCCCGAGCCAGCCGTGCTGCCAGATCGTCAGGAAGGCCTGCCTCGACCGCTGCCGCCTGCAACGCCTCGATCATGTGGAACACGTAGGCCGGGCCGGAGCCGCTGACCCCCGTCACCGCATCCATCAACGCCTCGTCCTCCAGCCATTCCACCGTCCCGATTGCAGACATCAGGTCCGAGACCCGCCCACGCTGCGCATTACTCAGGGCCTTGTTGCCGATGCAGACCGTCACCCCCCGCCGCACCTGCGCCGGTGTGTTCGGCATGGCGCGAATCAATGCGGTGCCGTCGGTAAACGGCGCGGCGAGCTGCGCGAGCGTCGTGCCGGCGGCGATGGACACCACCACGCTGCTCTCTCCCACCGCCGGCACAAGCGTCGGCAAGACATCGCCGATGACCTGCGGCTTCACGGCCACCACGATCACATCGGCCTGTTCGGCCCGTTCCACCCGGCGAACTCCGGCTTGCGTGATCTCGTCTGCCAAGCCGGTATCCATACGCGGGTCCAGCACGGCCAACTGGCCCGGCGGATGCCCCTGCGCCAGCCAGCCGCGCAGCATCGCGCCGCCCATATTGCCCGCACCGACCAGCAGGACCGACGGTGCGCTCATGCTTCACCGACCGTTTCGAAAAGCACATTGTCGAGTGCGGCTTTGGCCGAACAGCCGGTCCAGACCACTTGTTGCAATGCCTGATAATATCGCTCGCACGAACTCAACACTGCGTTCACCAAATATTCCACCTGCCCCTCGCCCAGTTCCATTCCGCCGGCCAGCGGCAGGGCGTGGCGAAACTCCACGAAGCCCTGCTCCACCCGCAGGTCGAAATGGCCACAGAACATTTCGCCATTGGCCAGCGCGATCAACCGCATGGCTTCCGTCTGCCGAGCGGTGGGCACCTTCATGTCGTAACGGCATCCCACATGCAGCGCCTCGAACTGCTCGACCCAGGAAAACTCGATGCGGTAGCTCGTCCAGTGGCCTTCGGCGTGAATAGCGATCTCGTCGCAATGGGACCGGTCGAACGACCATTCCTGTAGATCGGCGACCGCCTGCACGGCATCGAGCGGGTTGTCGCTGCGGCCGTCGGTTGGAAAGTCATAGCCGGACATGGATGGCGTCCAAATCGAATCAATCAATGGATTCAACATATCCGCGACGCCCCGCGCGCGAAGCCCGGTTCGCCCACGCTTCACAGATTCGCAGAATCAGACGGCGGCTCGTTCCAATTCAAGTGATTCAAACGACTCGCATTTCACGCATTGAAGCGAGCCAAACTTTCGTGTGGACAACCTGTGGACAGACGATCACGCAGCCGGTTTCTTCGGTGCCGCTTTCTTTGCGGCAGGCTTTTTCGCGGCTGGCTTCGCGGTTTTCATCGCATCGATCTCGGTGCGCAGATCGGCATTTTCCTGGCGCGCCTTAACGACCATGGCCTTCACCGCTTCGAACTCGTCGCGCTGCACGAGGTCCATCTGCCCCATGAACCGCTCGGCCTGAGAGCGCATGACCGTTTCCATCTCGCGTCGTGCGCCCTGAGCGACACCGGCGGCGTCGGTCATCAGTTTGGCGAGTTCGTCGAGCATTCTGTTGGGGGGCGTGGACATGGGCAAACCTGTTTGCGGTGCGTGACTTGCCCATAACTAGGATTGCAGCACCGGCGCATCAACTGCACCATTGCGAACCGGCGCACCCGAAGGCATGGAACGCGGATGGACCTCACCGCCCCCATTCAGGCCGCACTGCCCTTTCCCGCAATCGACCCGGTCGCGATCAGCCTCGGTCCTCTGGCCGTGCACTGGTACGGGCTGGCCTATGTCGTCGGCATCCTGCTGGCGTGGTGGTTCGTGCGCAAACTGGTCACGACGCCCCGCCTCTGGCAGCCGCACGGTTCGCCGATCACGAAACTCGACGCCGACGATCTGGTGACATGGATCGTCATCGGCATCATCGCGGGCGGGCGGCTGGGCTACGTGCTGTTCTACAATGCCGGTTTCTACCTCTCCAATCCGCTTTCCATTCCTGCGATTTGGGATGGCGGCATGAGTTTTCACGGCGGCGCCCTGGGGTCCATCGTGGCGATGGTGCTGTTTGCCCGTTCGCGCGGCTTCAGTCCGTTCAGCCTGCTCGACGTGGTGGCGACCGGTTCGTGCTTCGGTCTGTTCTTCGGGCGTGTGGCCAACTTCATCAATTCCGAATTGTGGGGCCGCACCACCGACGTGCCGTGGGCCTTCGTCTTCCCCACCGGCGGCCCGGAACCGCGCCATCCGAGCCAACTCTACGAAGCGGGGCTGGAAGGCATCGTCCTGTTCGCCGCCCTGTGCTGGCTGATCTACCGCAGCGGCAAACTCGCCACGCCCGGCTTCATCGGCGGAGCCTGGGTCTTCGGTTACGGGCTGGCGCGCATCATCGTCGAATTCTTCCGCGTGCCGGACCCCCAACTGGGCTATCTCGCCTTCGGCTGGCTGACGATGGGCATGGTGCTGTCGCTGCCCATGCTGGCCATCGGTGCCTGGGGCATGGTGTCGGCGTCCAAACGCGTTCCCTACCGCAATGTACCCGCGCCAGATGAACCCGCTTGAAGCGGAAATCCGCCGGCGCATAGCGGTCGATGGCCCCATGCCAGTGGCCGACTACATGCGCCTCTGCCTGACCCACCCGGAACACGGCTACTACACCGCAAACAATCCCATCGGTGGGCGCGCGAGCGCAGACCGCAGCGGCGGAGACTTCATCACCGCGCCGGAAGTCAGCCAGATGTTCGGCGAGATGGTCGGCGTCTGGGTGATGGAAGTCTGGCAGGCACTGGGTTCACCCTCCCCCTTCGCGCTGGTCGAGATCGGCCCCGGTCGCGGCACGCTGATGGCGGACCTGCTGCGCGTCTCCCGCGCCATGCCAGGCTTCCGTGAAGCGATGGATCTGCACCTCGTCGAAATCAGCCCGGTCCTGGCCGAACAGCAGAGCCTCGCTCTCGGCAAGATGGGCGCAAAGGCAACGTGGTTGAGCGACGTCGCCGGTCTGCCGGACATGCCGACGGTCGTCATCGCAAACGAGGTGCTCGATGCCCTGCCCGTGAACCAGATGGTCTGGCACGATGATGCGTGGCATCAGCGTGTGGTCGGTTTGGTGGGAAATGAGGGCAGTCAACGCCTCGGTTTTACCGTTCGAAATGGCGAAGACGATCGACCGAAGGCCGCTTCGCAATCGGCGAAGACGCATTCGCTCGACCCGAACACCGTGTTGGAAACTGCCGTCGAGGCCGAGAAGCTGGTCGCCTCGCTGGCCGAACGCCTCACCCGCCAGACTGGAGCCGCGTTGTTCATCGACTACGGTTCGCTCCAGCCCGGCTTCGGCGACACGCTGCAGGCGGTGCGCAATCATGCCTATGCCGACCCGTTGACGGACCCTGGCAAGGCGGACCTTTCGGTGCACGTCAACTTCGCCCCGCTGGTCGCCATTGCCCAAAACGCAGGCTGCGCCGTGCCGGCTCCGGTTACGCAAGGAGAGTTCCTGCTTGCCCTCGGCCTGCTGGAACGGGCAGGCAATCTCGGAGCAGACAAGCCGCAGCATGTGCGCGAACAGCTCACGGCGTCGGTCGAGCGGCTGGCGGGCGAAAGTGGAATGGGCAGCCTTTTCAAGGCATTTGCCTTCGGTGCACCGGCAAGTCTCGGCAATCGCTGGCCGGGCTTCGGCTGAACCGCTAGGCTGGTGCCAAATCGTATCGGAGTACCGATGATGCTGAAAACCGACTTCATCGAAAGCCTGCAGCTGGAACCGTTCGCCCACGCGTTCTTCACCCGCAAGAAGGGCCATTCCGCTGGCCTCTACGCCAAGGGCAACGCTGGTCTCGGTTCCGATGACGCCCGCGAGAATGTCGAACAGAACCGGGGGGATATGGCGGAAACCCTTGGCGTTTCCACTATCCAAACCCCGTACCAGGTCCACTCAGCCGACGTGGTAATCGCCGACGATCACATCGGCAAGGACCGACCGCAGGCCGACGGCATCGTCACCGCCACGTCGGGTATAGCCGTTGGCGTCGTCACCGCCGATTGCGGACCGCTCCTGCTGGCGGACGAAGCGGCAGGCGTGGTCGGCGCATGCCATGCGGGCTGGAAGGGAGCGTTGGGCGGCATACTGGAAAGCACCGTCGAAACGATGTGTTCGCTCGGGGCAAAACGCGAAGCGATCACCGCCGTTCTCGGCCCCACCATCAGCGCATCCCACTACGAAGTCGGCCCAGACTTTCCGCAACCGTTCCTCGACCGCGATCCCGACGCGGCCCGGTTCTTCGCCCCATCCCGCAAGAACGACCACCACATGTTCGACCTGCCCGCCTATATCGTCTGGCGGCTGGAGACGGCTGGCGTGAAAGCCTACGCGCTCCCCGTATGCACCTACGAGGATGCCGAACACTTCTTCTCGTACCGTCGCACGACCCATGCCGACGAACCCGATTACGGTCGGCAGATGTCCGCGATCGTCTGCCCGTAAGGAGCCTGCGCCATGCTGTTCGAACCCGCCGAATACACCGACCGCATGAACCGCACATTGGCGGCGATGAAAGCGGAAAAGCTGGACTGCCTGCTGCTGTTCGCACCGGAAAGCATGTACTGGCTGACCGGCTTCGACACGTTCGGCTACCGCTTCTTCCAGTGTCTCGTCGTGCAGCCCGACGGCCACACGACCCTGCTGACCCGGTCCGCCGATTTGCGTCAGGCGCAGCGCACCTCCAACATCGAGGAAGTGCACATCTGGATCGACAGCGCCAACACGAACCCGGCCCGCAACCTGCGGGAACTGCTGTCGAAGAAAGACCTGCTTGGCGCGAATTTCGGGGTCGAGCTCGATACGAACGCCCTGACCGCCTATCAGTACCGGCTGCTGGAAGACAATCTCGACAATTTCGGCGAACTCACTGACGCCTCGTCACTCGTCCACGACCTGCGCCAGACGAAATCGGAGGCTGAAAAGACCTTCATCCGCGAAGCAGCCGCGCAGGCCGACCGAGCGCTGGACGCGGCGATCGAGACCATCAAACCGGGTGTTTCCGAAGGCGACGTGCTGGCTGCCATGCAGGGGTCCATCTTCCGCGATGGCGGCGACTATCCCGGCAATCCCATCGTCATTGGCGCGGGTGAGGACGCCCTTCTCTGCCGCACCAAATCCGGCCGCAACATCATAGTCGAGAACGATCAGGTGACGCTGGAATGGGCTGGTGTCGCTGCCAACTACCACGCCTGCATGATGCGAACGCTGATTGTCGGCGAACCCAAGCCCGACCACCAGCGCCTGTTCGACGGAGCGAAGGAGGCTTTGCTGGCGGTGGAGGCGAAGATGGTGGCCGGCAACACCTTTGGCGATCTGTTCGACGCTCACGCCCACGCCCTCGACCATCTGGGGCTGTCGAACCACCGGCTGAATGCCTGCGGCTACAATCTCGGTGCCCGCTTTGCACCATCATGGATGGACGGGCCCATGATGCACCGCGCCAATCCCCACCTTATCACGCCGGACATGAGCCTGTTCGCGCATATGATCATCATGGATTCAGACACCGGCACCGCCATGTGCCTTGGCCAGACATACCTGACGACCGAGGGCGCGCCGGAATGCCTATCGCGGCACCCGCTGGATATGATCGTCCTGTAGAAAGCCAATTCGGCGATTGCACCCTGCGGCATCGCGCCATAAGACATCGCCAAAGATGCCCCCGGATGCGCGAACGCGCAGGCTGATATGGACGCTCTCATCCCATGAAACTGTTTGCGGGAAATGCGAACCAGATCCTGTCCCAGTCGGTCGCCGACTACCTGGATATTTCTTTGGGCAAGATCGACGTGCGCCGCTTTGCCGATCAGGAAATTTTCGTGGAAATCCATGAGAATGTGCGCGGCGAGGATACGTTCATCCTCCAGTCCACATCCTATCCCGCCAACGACAATCTGATGGAACTGCTCATCATGATCGACGCGGCGCGGCGCTCTTCCGCACGGCGCATCACGGCGGTGATCCCCTATTTCGGCTATGCAAGGCAGGACCGCAAACCCGGTCCGCGCACGCCCATCTCGGCCAAGCTCGTGGCCAATCTCATCACCGAAGCCGGTGCCGACCGGGTGCTGACACTGGACCTTCACGCGGGGCAGATCCAGGGCTTCTTCGATATCCCCACCGACAACCTCTACGCGGTGCCCACCATGAGCCGCGACCTGCGGGCAAACTACGACGTCGACAACCTGATGGTTGTCTCTCCCGACGTGGGCGGGGTCGTCCGCGCCCGCGCTTTAGCCAGCCGGGTCAACGCGCCGCTGGCCATTGTCGACAAGCGTCGCGACAAGCCGGGCGAGAGCAAGGTCATGAACGTGATCGGCAACGTGCAGGGCCGCGATTGCATTCTGGTGGACGACATCATCGATTCCGGCGGTACGCTGTGCAACGCCGCCGATGCCTTGCTGGCGGAAGGTGCCACCAGCGTCACCGCCTACATATCCCACGGAGTTCTGTCCGGCGGAGCGGTTTCCCGCATCATTTCCTCCCAACTGCGCGAACTGGTCATCACCGATTCCATCGAACCCAGCGTACCGGTGACGGCGGCCCACAACATCCGCGTCATGTCGATTGCAGACCTGATCGGCGAAGCGATCAACCGCACGGCGATGGAACAATCAGTCTCCAGCCTGTTCGATTAGGCGCTGCGGAAGCCACAGCGCTTGCAGCTTCGCGGCGGGCGGTCTATAGCGCCGCCACCGCGTCGACACCCCTGGAGGGAACGCGGGTCAGACCCATGCTTCATCGGTTGCCTGCAAATGGCGCTGGCGCATGGCTGAGGCGGACGCACTGTCCGGCGACCTTCAAACAACCGACAACACTCTTCAGGAGCGACCCATGAGCGACGACCACAAGCTCGAGGCCCAGCTGCGCGAACGGGGCGGCAAGGGGGCCGCACGTGAACTGCGCCGCAACGAAATGGTGCCTGCCGTGATCTACGGCGACAAGAAAGCCCCACTCTCCATCGCGCTTCCCATCAAGGAAACGACGCTGATGATCCGCCGCGGCGGCTTCATGACCAACATCCTCACCGTCACCGCAGACGGCGCGAACCACAAGGTGCTGCCGAAGGATTTCCAACTGCACCCGGTGAAAGACACGCTGATGCATGTCGACCTGCTGCGCGTTTCCAACAAGACCATCGTGACGGTCGATATTCCGGTTCAGTTCCTGAACGAGGAAGAATGCGAAGGCCTCAAAGAGGGCGGCACGCTCAATGTGGTGCGTTACACGGTCGAGGTGAACTGCCCGGCCAATTCGATCCCCGAGCACTTCGAGGTCGATCTGACCCCGTTCGGAATAGGCGACAGCATCAACATTTCGGATGTGTCCCTGCCCGAAGGCGTCGCGCCGACGATCAGCGACCGCGATTTCACCCTTGCCACGATTCAGACGACCCGTGCGGAAGAGGAAGAAACCGACGACGAGCCGATCGAAACCGAAGTCATCAACCAGTCCGACGATTCGGTCATGGGCGAAGGCGAGGACGGCCTGAAGGATTAGGACTGATCCACTCGAACGGAGACGCTCATGCTCATCCTTGCAGGGCTCGGTAACCCGGGCGCCAAACACGAGCATCAGCGCCACAATATCGGCTTCATGGCGGTGGACGCGATTCACCGCCATGAAGGGTTTTCGCCCTGGAAGCATCGCTTTCAGGCCATGATCAGCGAAGGCACGATCGGCGACGCGAAGGTGCTGCTCGTCAAACCAACGACATTCATGAATGAGAGTGGGCGTGCGGTGGGAGAAGCAATGCGCTTCTACAAGGTGACCCCAAAAGATGTGATCGTGTTCTACGACGAACTCGATCTCATTCCCGGCAAAGTGCGCGTGAAGGCGGGCGGCGGGGCCGGCGGGCACAATGGCATCCGCTCTCTAGACCAGCACATGCCGTCGAAAGACTATCGCCGCGTCCGCATGGGCATCGGCCACCCGGGCCACAAGGACCGGGTGACGGGGCATGTGCTGGGCGACTTCGCAAAGGCCGACCGCGACTGGCTGGACCCGCTGCTCGACGAAACGGCGCGCAATGTCGAACTGCTGGTCAAGGGCGACGATGCCGGTTTCATGAACCGCCTTGCGCTTCGGACGGAGTCGAACGAACCGTCCGGTGCGAAGGGACAAGTGACGGCGAAGAAACAAAGCCACATTCGGCAGGCGCGCAGCACTGCGCCGAAGGCGTCCGTGCCCAAATCCGGCCCAATGGCGGACATGCTGGCCAAATTGCTTGGAAAGAAGGACTGAACCGATGGGTTTCAAATGCGGCATCGTCGGCCTGCCCAATGTCGGCAAGTCCACCCTTTTCAATGCGCTCACCCGCACGGCCTCCGCGCAGGCGGCGAACTATCCGTTCTGCACCATCGAGCCGAACACCGGCGAGGTCGCCGTGCCAGACCCGCGTTTGACGGACATCGCCAGCATCGCCAAATCGAAGGAAATCATCCCGACCCGCATTTCCTTCGTCGATATCGCGGGCCTCGTCGCCGGCGCGTCGAAGGGCGAAGGGTTGGGCAACAAGTTTCTCGCCAACATTCGTGAAGTCGATGCCGTGGCCCACGTGCTGCGCTGCTTCGAGGACGATGATATCACCCATGTCGATGGTCGCGTGGACCCGATCGCGGATGTGGAAACCATCGACACCGAACTGATGCTCGCCGACCTGGAAAGCCTCGAACGCCGTGTCGAGCGCACGCGAAAGATCGCCTCTTCGAAGGACAAGGAAGCGTTGGCCATGCTTCCTATGATGGAAGCAGCGCTCAAGGTCTTGAACGACGGCAAGCCGGTTCGCGTGCTGCTTGCCGACCTCGACGCGGAAGATCGCAAGATCATGGACGGCCTCAACCTGCTCACCGCCAAACCCGTGTTATACGTGTCGAACGTCGCCGAAGAAGATGCCGCCACCGGCAATGCACTGTCGGAAAAGGTGGCCGCGATGGCCGCCGAACAGGGCGCGGTCTCAGTCGTCATTTCCGCGGCCATCGAGGAGGAAATCGCCCAACTGCTGGAAGACGAACAAGGCGAATTTCTCGAAATGAACGGGCTGGAGGAATCCGGTCTGTCGCGCCTCATCCGCGCCGGTTACGACCTGCTCGCCCTCATCACCTATTTCACCGCCGGTCCGAAAGAGACCCGCGCCTGGACCATCACCAAGGGCACGAAAGCGCCCGGGGCGGCGGGGGTCATCCACACGGATTTCGAGCGCGGCTTCATTCGCGCGCAGACCATCGCGTTCCCCGATTACGTCGGTCTTGGTGGCGAAGTGCCCGCCAAGGAAGCGGGCAAGGCGCGCGATGAGGGCAAGGAATATGTGGTGCAGGACGGCGACGTGATGCTGTTCAAGTTCAACACGTAATAAGCTAGCCTGACGGCAACGCACCTGCGGAGCTGCACCCATGTTTCCCCTCTCCCACATGATGAAGGCCTTTATCAAGAAAGGCCGCCTCGATGTCATTGACGCGGATGGCAAACGCCACACGTTTCAAGGCGAACCCGGACCGGCAGACGATCCGCACCCGCGGGTGACGATGCGCCTGTCCGACAAACGCCTTTACCGCGATCTTGTCTTCAAATCCGAAATTGCCGCCGCCGAAGGCTACATGGACGGCACGATGACGTTCGAGGAAGGCGCGACCTTGCGCGACTTTCTCAAACTGTTCTCCATCAACCGCCTGAACCTCGCCGCCTACCCGCTGCAGAAGGCGATCCGCAACGTCACCATGATGACGCGGCGCAAGCAGCAGTCGAACAAGACGGGGGAGGCACAGGGCAACGTCTCACACCATTACGATCTGGGAAACGATTTCTACAAGCTCTTCCTTGACGACAACATGTTGTATTCTTGCGCTTATTTCCACAACGACAATGAGTCGTTGGAACAGGCTCAGCGCAACAAGCTGCGCCTCATCGCCGCCAAGCTGAACCTGGAACCCGGCCAGACCGTGCTGGATATCGGCTGCGGTTGGGGCGACATGGCGCTGTATCTTGCATCGATGGAGGACGTGAAGGTCGTTGGCGTGACGCTCTCCACCGAGCAGCAGAAGCTGGCGACGGAGCGGGCTGCGAAGATGGGCCTGTCCGACCGCGTCGAGTTCCGCTTGCAGGACTATCGCGAAGTCACCGAAACCTTCGACCGCATCGTCTCCGTCGGCATGTTCGAGCACGTGGGCGTCGCCCACTACGACGAGTTCTTCGCCAAGCTGAACGACCTCATGCCGGACGACGGCGTGGCGCTAATCCACTCCATCGGCCACATGTCGCCCCCCGGCATGGCGTCGAAGTTCATGCGCAAATACATCTTCCCCGGCGCCTATTCCCCGGCCTTGTCGGAAGTGTTCGAGAGCGTGGAGAAGAACTCGCTCTGGTGCCTCGATCTGGAGTTTTTGCGCGTGCATTATGCCGAGACGCTGAAACACTGGGAGCAGCGGTTCCAGTCGAACCGCGCCGAAGTCGAGGCCATGTATGACGAACGCTTCGCGCGCATGTGGGAGTTCTATCTCATCTCCGCCGAAGCCATGTTCCGCACGGGCTCGCAGCTCGTCTTCCACATGCAGCTGTCCCGCACCCGGGACGCAGCACCTCTGCAACGCGACTACATGGTCGACACCCAGCGCGACTACGAGAAACGTGAAATCGAGCGCAAGGTAACCCTTTGAGCGTTACGCAATGATGAGCCAGACCCACGTTCTGGTGGCGTCCGCGTTTTTGGCCAAGCCGGGCAAGCCGCTGCGAAACACCGCTGTTCTGCTCGGTTCGTTCGTTCCGGATGCCGCCATCTACGCGCTGTTCGTCTGGTCCAAGCTGGCAGGCATTCCCGAACGGCGGGTGTGGGACGAGATCTATTGGAACCCGCCGTGGAGCGAGTGGGTGGCGGCGGGCAATTCCGTCTTCATCTACGGCGCGTTGCTCTTCATTGGCTTCGTGCTCCTGCGCGCGGTACCCGCCGCCTTCCGGATCGGTCTGGTCCTGACGCTTTTCGCGCTGGCAGCCTTCACCCATCTGGCCGGTGACTTTCCCGTCCACGTGGCCGATGCCCATCGGCACCTCTGGCCAGTCTCGGACTGGACGTTCCAGTCGCCGGTCTCCTACTGGGACCGCAACCATTACGGCGGGATATTCGCGTTGTTCGAGGCGGCGCTGGGGCTGGCGTTATGCGTTGTATTGTGGCGACGATTCCGTGCATGGTGGGTGCGCGGTGCGCTGGCGCTTCTGTTCGTGGCCTACCTGGCCGTCCCCGCCTATTTCACCTTCGTTCTGGGAGGCGCTTGACGTGCTGTTCTTCGACGACTTCCCGATCGGACGTTCTTTCGAGATCGGCCCGCGCACCATCACGGCGCAGGAAATCATCGCGTTCGCCGAACAGTTCGACCCCCAACCTTTCCACCTCGATGCCGATGCGCCGGAAACCGAAATGACGGGCGGTCTGATCGCATCCGGCTGGCACACGTGTTCCATCCTCATGCGGATGATGTGCGACGCCTACCTGCTTGATACGGCCTCGCTCGGGTCGGCAGGGCTTGATAGCATCCACTGGCGCTTGCCGGTGCGGCCGGGGGACACGCTGGTCGGCGCTTGCTCCGTCGTCGGCCGGCGTCGGTCGAAGAGCAACGACAATCTCGGACTGGTGGACTTCGCCTACCATCTCGACAACCAGAACGGCGAGCGGGTGATAGACGTGGAAGGCATGGGCATGGTGCGGGTCTCGTGAGCGGTTTTTTCGAACGGGCCGAAGCCGGGATGGTCGTCGATCTCGGCACCCACACGTTCGGGCGCGACGAGATCATCGCCTTCGCCGAACAGTTCGACCCGCAGCGGTTTCACCTCGACGAGGACGCAGCGAAGGAAAGCCTGTTCGGAGCACTCTGCGCGTCCGGCTGGCACATCGTCAGTATCTGGATGCGCCTGAACGTCGCCCGCCGCCACAGCGAACTAGCCCGCCTGACGGGAGTGGACGAACCCGCCATCGTGTTCGGCCCCTCCCCCGGCATCCGCAACCTGCGCTGGCGACAACCGGTCTATCCCGGCGACACGATCCATTTCGCCAACGCCATCACCGGCAAGCGCACCACCCCCAAACGGCCCGGCTGGGGCATGATGATGAGCGAGACGACGGCGACGAACCAGTCCGACGCAGTCGTCTGCACGATGGATGGTGCCGTAACCGTCCGCCTGTGAAGATCGGTGGACCCCCATATTTCTTGCGACAAAGCGTCGTGAGACCGGTCCACCACTGGACATCGGCGCTATTTGGCGCAATTGAAACAAACCGACCGGTGGGCTAGATTGCGGTCGTGCAGCGGCACCTTGCCTCCACTTGCAAGGCAATACTTCTCCACCAAACTTTAAGTCCGGTCAGTCCATGCGGTCTGCGGGGCGGGAAACAGCGACGATATAGGCACGCCTCATGGACGACACGAAACATCCGATCACCACATCCGTGGACAACCCAGTGGCCGATCCGAAGGAGGACGGTGTTCATGACCACGAACGCCGCGACTTCCTGTATCTGGCAACGGGCGCCGTGGGCGCGATTGCCGTGGGCGGCATTGTCTGGCCGCTACTGTCCCAGCTTGCACCCAACGAGCGCGAGCAAGCCGCCGGTGCGCCCGTCGAAATTGACGTATCCGCCATCGAGCAAGGCCAGGTCGTCACCGTCGTCTGGCGCGGCGCGCCCTATTTCGTGCGCCACCTGACGGACGAGGAAATGGTGCTGGCGCAAGAAGCCGACCAGTCGATCTTCCGCGATTATGCGCCCCTGAACGCGCGCACCGCCGGGCCGGGCATCGCGCCCGCTCCAATCTCGCCCGATGCGGGCGACACCGCCGATGCGGCGGGCAAGTGGGCTGTTATGGCGGCCAACTGCACCCATCTGGGCTGCGTCCCCACGCAGGTGGATGTGGGCCTCGAAGGGTGGGCATGTCCCTGCCACGGTTCGATCTTCGACGTGACGGGCCGCGTGACCAAAGGTCCGGCCGCCACGAACCTTCCTCTGCCACCGTTCACCTTCTCCGGTGACACGACCCTCATCATCGGCACCGACCAAGCAGGAGCATAACCTCATGAGCGGACACTCCACCTACAATCCCACATCCGGTGTCGGCAAATGGATGGACGATCGGCTTCCGATCGCCCGCCTGATGCATGATTCCTTCGTGTCGTACCCGATCCCTCGCAATCTGAACGCCATGTACACGTTCGGCGGGATCCTGGCCGTGATGCTGATCTCGCAGATCATCACCGGCATCGTCATTGCCATGCACTACACTGGCAGCGTCGACGACGCCTTCGCCAGCGTGCAGCTGCTGCGGCGCGATGTGAACTATGGCTCGCTCATGCAGTCGTGGCATGCCGTGGGCGCGTCGTTTTTCTTCCTGGCCGTCTACATGCACATTTTCCGCGGCATGTATTACGGTTCCTACAAGGCACCGCGCGAGGTTCTGTGGATCCTCGGCGTGATCATCTATCTGCTGATGATGGCCACCGCCTTCATGGGTTACGTGTTGCCATGGGGCCAGATGTCCTATTGGGGCGCGCAGGTCATAACCAACTTCTTCACCGCCATTCCGCTGGTAGGCGATACGGTGCGGGAGTATCTGTTGGGCGGTTATTCGGTCGGCAACGCCACGCTGAACCGCTTCTTCTCCCTGCATTACCTGCTGCCCTTCATGATCCTGGGCATCGTGATCCTCCACGTCTGGGCGCTGCACGTCACCGGCCAGACGAACCCGACGGGTGTGGAAGTGAAATCCAAGCAGGATGTCATTCCCTTCACCCCCTATGCCACGATCAAGGACGCGCTGGCCCTCGTGCTGTTCTTTGCGCTGATGGCATATTTCGTGTTCTTCCTGCCGGACTATCTCGGCCACGCGGACAACTACATCGAGGCCAACCCGCTGGTGACGCCGGCCCATATCGTGCCGGAATGGTATCTGCTGCCGTTCTACGGCGTGTTGCGGGCGGTGGACTTCAACATCGGCATTCCCTTCACGGACATCGTTCTGATCGATTCCAAACTGGGCGGCGTGCTGGCGATGTTCGGCGCCATCGCGGTGCTGTTCTTCCTGCCATGGCTCGATACGTCGGACGTGCGGTCCACCAACTACCGTCCGGTCTACAAGATCTTTTTCTGGATCTTCATCGTCAACGCCATCTTCCTCGGCTATCTGGGTTCGCGCCCTGCGGAAGGCATCTGGGTGCCCCTTACGAAGGTTTCGACCTTCGCCTATTTCGCACACTTCCTTATCGTCATGCCGCTGATGGGCTGGATCGAGAAACCGTTGCCGCGACCGGCTTCGATTATGGATGCGGTCACCAACAAAGCAGCTTCGGCCGGTGCGCCCCACATGGCCGGATCGACCGCCGAGCCGCAAACCAAGGGTTAATGGCAGGCTCCGCCAATCCTCGAATGCCCGACATGGGTAAAACAACGTCGCCCATTTCGGGCGGCGTCCCGAGTTCCGCAGCGTCGGCAAACTGGAAGACATTTCGTATGACCAAATTCTCATTCTTCACGACCGGCGCTTCCGCAAGCCGCATGGCGGCGCACATAGCCCGCGCACTGGTGCTGACACTGTGCGTCGGCGCTTTCGGTGCGCTGTCCGCTGGCTCGTCCGATGCTGCGTCCTATCCCAAGAAGAAGCCCAAGGAAGTCGACTGGTCCTTCGCCGGTCCGTTCGGCCATTGGGACATCGGCCAGCTTCAGCGCGGCCTCAAGGTCTACACCGAAGTCTGCAAGGGTTGCCACGCCATGGGCCTGATCGCCTATCGCAACCTGGAAGACCTCGGCTTCAGCGACGACCAGATCAAAAACTATGCCGCCGAATACGAGGTCGAAGACGGGCCGAACGAAGACGGCGAAATGTTCACCCGGGCCGCCATAGCAACCGATTATTTCGCCGACCCCTATGCCAACGATAAGGAAGCGGCAGCGGCGAACGGCGGCGCATTGCCGCCGGACATGTCCCTGCTCGCCAAGGCGCGTCACGTCGAGCGCGGTTTCCCCACCTTCATCTTCGACATCTTCACGATGTATGCCGAAAGCGGGCCGGACTACATCTATTCGCTGCTGACCGGTTACGAAGAACCGCCCGAAGGCGTCGAGGTTCTCGATGGTCTCTATTACAACCCGTACTTCATCAACGGCACCGCACTGGCCATGGCGCAGCCTCTTTACGAAGGGTCCGTGGAATATACCGACGGTTCCCCCGAGACGGTCAGCCAGTATTCGCAGGACGTCTCCGCCTTCCTCATGTGGGCGGCAGAACCTGGACTGGACGACCGGAAGCGTCGCGGCTTCGTCGTCGTCCTCTTCCTGCTGCTGTTCGGCGGGCTGCTGTACTTCACAAAGAAACGGGTCTGGTCCGGCGTGCCTCACTAGTCGCCGACCTCTATCGACATTGACTTCGGCCCGCCCGATTGCATGACGCAGTCAGGCGGGCCGTTTCGTTCAGGAGCAGGTGATGGACACCAATCTTACCGAAGAACTCGCCGGTGCCATTCGTGCGATCCACGACTATCCCAAACCGGGCATCGTGTTCCGCGACATCACCAGCCTGCTGCAAAACCCACGCGCATTCCGCCGTGCCGTGGACGCGCTGGTCCACCCATACATCGGCATTGGTCTGACGAGCATCGCCGGTATCGAGGCCCGCGGGTTCATTCTCGGCGGCGCGATCGCCCACCAGCTGACCGCCGGATTCGTGCCCGTGCGCAAGAAGGGCAAGCTGCCGGGTGAAACCGTGCAGATCGCCTACAGTCTCGAATACGGTATCGACGAAATGGAGATGCACCGCGACTCCATCACCCCCGGCGACAAGGTTCTGCTGGTAGACGATCTCATCGCCACGGGCGGAACGGCGGAGGCCGCCGTCAAGCTTTTGAAGGAACTCGGCGCCGACGTCGTGGCGGCCTGCTTCGTCATAGACCTGCCGGGTCTGGGCGGTCGCAAGCGCATCGAGGCCCTCGGCGTGCCGGTGCGCACGTTGATCGAGTTCGAAGGCGACTAGGCGGTTCCCAGAAGATCGCGTGCGATACGCTCGAAGATTGCGCTTCCAATAGGTGTCAGATCGTCGGGGAAGTCGTAGTCCGGGTTGTGAAGGGCCGCGTGGTCCTCGCCCGGTCCAAGGCACAGCATGGCGGCCTTCGCACCCCACCCGAACACGCCAAAGTCTTCCGAGGCGCGCATGGGCACGCCCGCAATGCTGTGGGGTACGCCGATGGCGTCCATGGCCGAGAGGGCGACAGCATGAGCATCCGCGTCGTTGACGGACGCGGCGAAATCGTCCGCCACGTCGAACGTCACCGTCAACCCGGCTTCCAGGGCAACGGCTTCGACCATCGACCGCGTTTCAACCTCCAGACCGACCATCTCGTCATCACTCGCCGTTCGCAACGTGACGTAGATTTCCGCGTCGCCCGGCGCGATCCCGAACGTGGGTTCGCCCATTTGAAGATGGGTGATCGTCGCGAGCCGAAAGTCCGCGTCCAGTTCATTGCCCCGAGCAAGACCGTTGAGTGCGGGCACCAGCGCCGCGATGGCCTCCGCAGGCGACACGCCATCGTCCGGGTCCGCCGCATGAGCGGTCTTGCCATGCAGACCGATTTTAAGTCCTTTCGAGGCGCAGTTGATGAGCCCGGCGCAGGTCGAGACCGTTCCGAACGTGACACCCGGTTCGACGTGAATGGCGAACGCCCAGTCCGGCGCGATCTCGCGAAACCGCGGATCGGCCACGACCGCGCGCGCGCCGCTGCCATCCTCCTCGGCAGGCTGAAACATCAGCACCACCCGCCCCTTGGCGACCGGAGCCCGCGAGACCATGCGCCCCAGCCCCAGCAGGATCGTCATATGCCCGTCATGGCCACAGACATGGCTTTTGCCCGGCACCCGCGACGCCCACGGAATGTCGTGACGTTCCACGATCGGTAGGGCGTCGAGTTCGGCGCGAAACAACACGGTCGGCCCTTCGACACCGCTGTCGAAAACTGCCGCCACCCCATGCCCGCCCAGGCCGGTAACGGTTCGGGTGGGCTTCAAATCCTGCAGGGCTGCCACGATGGTCGCTGCTGTCTTCGCTTCCTCGCCAGAGACTTCCGGCCAGCGGTGAAGCTCCCGGCGAAAGGTCGTCAGTTCGATAACGTCGGCATCCGTCAGCATTCCGCTTTACCTTCCATCGGCTTGCGCCCCGTTGCCAGTCTAGCGAATGGCCAGATGCGCGATCACGTTGTCGATCATCCGCTGGCCCGCATCTTGCCCCAACGACATGATGCTTTCGGGGTGGAACTGCACTGCGGCCATGGGCAGGGTTTCATGCTCGATCCCCATGATGACCCCGTCCCCGGTCTCCGCCGTCACCCGGAACCCTGCGGGCAGGGTGGCCGGGTCGGCATGCAGCGAATGGTAACGCCCAACCGTCAGTTGATCGGGCAAGCCGGAAAAGACGATGGAATTGCCCTGCGTCGAGATGCGCGACGGCTTGCCGTGCATCGGCACATCCAGCTGTCGTAGCGCTCCACCGGCCGCATCCACCATAGCCTGCAAGCCGAGGCACACGCCGAATACCGGAAGGCTGCGCGCATTGGCCATCGCGATCGTTGCGGCGCAGTCAAAGTCCGCTGGACTGCCCGGTCCCGGCGACATGACGAGAAGATGAGGAGCCACCGCGTCGAAAACCTGTTCTGCCACCGGTGAGCGAACGGTCGTCACGTCTGCACCCGTCTGGCGAAAATAGTTGGCCAGCGTGTGAACGAACGAGTCCTCGTGGTCGACAAGCAGGATGCGAACGCCCGCGCCCACTTTCGCAGCTGCGCTTTCACCCGCTGCAGTGTCGGCGGCTGTGCCTCGAATTGCAGCCAGCATCGCGGACGCCTTCAGCTCGGTTTCCGCTTCCTCTTCCTGGGGATCACTGTCGAACAACAAGGTCGCCCCGGCCCGCACTTCCGCTATGCCGTCCTTCACCCGAACGGTGCGCAGCGTCAGGCCGGTATTCATATCGCCGTTGAAGCCGACCATGCCGACCGCGCCGCCGTACCAGGCGCGGGGGCTTCGCTCGTTGGCCTCGATGAACCGCATGGCCCACAGCTTCGGCGCACCCGTCACCGTTACCGCCCAGGCATGGGACAGGAAGGCGTCGAACGCATCCATGTCCTCGCGCAACCGGCCCTCGATGTGGTCGACCGTGTGTATGAGGCGCGAATACATCTCGATCTGCCGGCGGCCGATCACCTTGACGCTCCCCGGTTCGCAGACCCGCGACTTGTCGTTGCGGTCGACGTCCGAGCACATCGTCAATTCGCTCTCGTCCTTCTTGGAATTGAGCAATTTGAGGATTTGCTCGCTGTCCTCGATCGGGTCGCCCCCGCGTTTGATCGTGCCCGAGATCGGGCAGGTTTCGACCCGCCGGCCCTGGACGCGTACGAACATTTCCGGGCTTGCGCCTACCAGATATTCGCCTGCACCCAGATTTATAAAGAACGAATAGGGGCTGGGATTGATCTGTTTCAACCGCTTGGAGATGGCCGATGGCGGGCTGTCGCAGCGCTCGGTAAAGACCTGTCCGGGCACGACCTCGAACAGGTCTCCCCGCACGAACTTCTCCTTCGCACGCTCCACCAGGGCCGCATATTCCCCCGGCGCGTGGTCCCCCCTTCCCGGCTCGTGCGTGGCCGGAACGAAGGGTACCTCTTCGCCGCCCCGTTCCAGCCCCCTGGTCGTCGCATCGCCGATCGTGAACTCGTAGCGTTGCAGCCATGCCTTCGCGGCGTGGTGATCCACGACGAGTATTTCGTCCGGCAGATACAGCACCATGTCCCGCTGATCGTCCGGGCGGGCGAGGTTCAAAGTAATAGGGTCGAACTGAAACGCGAGGTCGTAGCCGAACGCACCGTAGAGCGCCAGCGACGGGTCGGCGTCGGACCGGAACAGATCGACGACGGCACGCAGAACGGAAAATACGGTCGGCACCCGCGAGCGCATCTCCTCGCTGGCGACACCCTCCGGCTGCTTGATGGCCAGATCGAGCCGTCGTCCCAACCGGGCGCTGCTGTCGATATGGTCGTGACCAGCCAGTGCGGTGTCGATTCCGTCGAGCAGGACCACGCCCCGCGCATTGTAGGCTTCCAGCCAGACTTTCCGCCCGTTCGAGGCAATGCCGAGCGGCGGGTCGATGATGGCCGTGTCCCAGCGGGTGTAGCGACCGGGATATTCATAGTTCGAAGAAAACACCGCACCGCGCCGCGTATCCAGTCGATCGACGTAGCTGGAGACCGCGTTGTCGTAGGGTGTGGGCACGCTGTTGCGTTCCACCGATACGCTGCCTTCGGTGCGGTATGAAATGCTGTCGTCCATCGGCTTGGTCTCCCGTCCGGCTTCGCCTTCGGGAAACGGCCCTTACGAAAAAGCCGCCTGCGCCGAAGGGGCGAAGCGGCTTGTCATCCACACTAAACTGGAGTGACCCACCGCTACGCGGCGCGCCACCAGACTGTCGTGTGAGCAATGCTGTTCATAGCGTTTGCGTAGCGCCAACGGCGGAGGCGCACAAGGTGAAAATCGCACAGGTGGAGGGGGGTAGGTTCCACCTGCGCGACAGTTTCAAGGGCAGGATCGGGCGGTGTGATCCTGAATGCCTCATAGGGTTCGCAAGCGAACCGGATACCGGGAACCAGAATGAAGGGGGTTCCCGTTCCCACCGTCCCAGCGAGCCGTATGACCACTCGATCGGTAAATGCAACCTTAGGTTGTCTAAGTTAATGAATGGTTAACGGCAAATTGGTTTCCGGCCAAACTTTTACACCTTTAGTCGAAGCTGCGAACGAGGGCCGATATCCCGGTCGTCCCAATGGCGTCGGCACAGGGAAGTGTAGCTTTCCTCACCACCGATGGCGACCTGTGCCCCTTCCTCGAGGATCTTCCCATCCCCGTCGAGGCGCACCACCATCGTGGCCTTGCGACCGCACCAGCAGATCGTGCGAATTTCCCGTAAGGTGTCCGCAATGGCCAGCAATGTGGCGGAGCCGGGAAACAGCTTGCCCTGGAAATCGGTACGCAGGCCGAAGCACATGACGGGCACGCCGCGGCGATCCGCGACCCGTGCCAGTTGCCAGACCTGCTGTTCGGTCAGAAACTGCGCCTCGTCCACCAGCACGCAGGCCAAAGGTTTTTCGCCGTGGACTTCCGCGATCTGCGCGCCCAGATCGTCATTTTCCGAAAAAGTCCGCGCCTGTGCCTCCAGCCCGATGCGGGAACCGATCGTGCCGACACCAGCTCGGTTGTCGAGCCTGGCCGTCAGCAGCAACGTGTCCATCCCCCGCTCGCGGTAATTGTGGGACGCCTGCAACAACACGGTACTTTTGCCCGCATTCATCGCCGAATAGTTGAAATACAGCTTGGCCATGGTCGCTTTCTAGCGAGACAGGCCGCGCGCCGCCAAGGCGGCTTCGTAGTCTGCCCACAGCTCGTCCGCGTTCCGTCCCAGCCGGTGCAGCACGCTCCATGAGAAAATACCGGTTTCGTGCATGTCGTCGAACACCAGTCGCACGGCATAATTGCCCACCGGCTCGATCTTCATGATCTCCACCGCGCGCTTGCCGGGCACGATCGTTTTCTGGCTAGGGTCGTGGCCCTGCACTTCGGCGGAAGGACTTTCCACCCGCAGCAGTTCGGCGGCCAGCGCAAACCGTTCGCCATTGTCGAAAGCCACGGTCAGCGTGCGCTTGTCCTGCGACAGACGGATTTCGGTCGGCGTTGGTGTGTCGTCGGAATTGGTTGGGAACATGGGCATTTCCTCGCGGGCAGCTTATTGGAATGGCGGACGGTTGCAGAGACGGCAAGAGTGATGACGCGAGATCCTACCCCCTATCTGCGCGGACTGTTCGACACGGCAGTAGCCAGTGCCGACCCGGCGCATTGCGTAGCGAGCCACCTTCCCGAGTTGCCCGCCGGACGCGTGCTGCTCATCGCTGCCGGCAAGGCCGCGGCCAGCATGGCCCATGCGGTGGAAGTCGCCTGGCCGGACGTGCCGCTGGTGGGTATCGCGCTTTGCCCATATGGCCATGGCAAGGTGTGCAGTCGGGTGGAGGTCATCGAGGCCGCCCATCCCGTGCCCGACGGACGCGGCGAGATCGCCGCCCGTCGCGTTTTGGCCCAAGCCAAAACCCTGAATGCCGATGATCTGCTTCTCTTTCTCGTCTCCGGCGGCGGCTCGTCCCTGCTCGCCCTGCCCGCAATGGGTCTGACGTTGGCCAATAAGGCCGTCGTCAACCGTGCCCTGCTTCATTCCGGCGCGCCGATCACCGCCATGAACATGGTCCGCAAGCGCCTGTCCGCCATCAAGGGCGGGCGTCTGGCCGTCGCCGCATACCCTGCCCGGGTGGTCACGCTGGCGATATCCGACGTACCGGGCGACGATCTCGGCACCATCGCTTCTGGCCCGACGATCCCTGAACACGCCGGTCGCGACGAGGTGGAAGCCATTCTGTCATCCTACGGCATCGATGTGTCAGGCGCGGTTCGCCTCCATCTGGACACCCCCGAAAGCGACGTTCCCTCGCCGGACCATCCGGTGTTTCAAACGGCCCAGTCTACGCTCGTGTCCCGACCGGCGGATATGTTGGCCGCGATGGTGCGGTGGGCGGAGCGCGATGGTCACGCCGTCATATCCCTCGGCGCCGATATCGAGGGCGAAGCCCGCCAGGTCGGTCGTGCCCATGCCCGGCTGGCCCTCGAACACGGCGCACACGGCAAGCCCTGCCTCATTCTTTCCGGCGGTGAGACGACCGTGACCGTGAAGCCCGGTGACGCCGTGGGGCGCGGTGGGCGCAACACGGAATATCTGCTGGCGCTGGCCATCGAACTCGACGGCGCGCCCGGCATCTTCGCGCTTGCTGCTGACACCGACGGCATCGACGGCGCGGAAAGCATCGCCGGTGCCACGATCGCACCCGACATGTTAGCGCGGGCACGGGAGCTTGGCCTCGACCCGCAAGCCATGCTCGACGGGCACGATAGCGCCACCCTGTTCCGCGCCTTAGGCGACACGATCGAGACCGGCCCCACCCGCACGAACGTCAACGACTTTCGTGCGATCTGGGTCGGGGAAGCGGCTACATGAAAGCCTGAAGCCCGGTCTGTACACGGCCCAGAATGAGGGCGTGGACATCGTGGGTGCCCTCGTAGGTGTTCACCGCTTCGAGATTCATGACGTGGCGGATGACCCCATATTCATCGCTCACGCCGTTGCCGCCGTGCATGTCCCGCGATTGCCGCGCCACATCCAGCGCCTTGCCGCAATTGTTGCGCTTCATCAGCGAAATGAGTTCGGCAGGCGCGCGGTGTTCGTCCATCAACCGCCCGAGCCGCAGCGATCCTTGCAAACCGAGCGAAATTTCCGTCTGCATGTCGGCCAGCTTCTTCTGGATCAGCTGCGTCTGCGCCAATGGCCGCCCGAACTGCTTGCGTTCCATCGTATAGCTGCGCGCGGCGTGCCAGCAGAATTCCGCAGCCCCCATCGCGCCCCACGATATGCCGTAGCGGGCGCGGTTCAGGCACCCGAACGGGCCGGCGAGACCGGAGACGTTCGGCAGCAGATTTTCCTCCGGCACGAACACGTCGTCCATCTGGATCATGCCGGTGATGGAGGCACGCAGGGAAAATTTACCCTCGATCTTCGGCGTTTCCAGCCCGTCCATCCCCCGCTCCAGAATGAAGCCGCGGATTGCACCATCGTGCGCGTCGGACTTCGCCCAGACGACCGCCACATCCGCTATCGGCGAATTGGTGATCCAGTTCTTCGCCCCCGACACGCGGAAGCCGCCATCGACCTGTTTCGTCCGTGTCAGCATTCCGCCCGGGTCGGACCCGTGGTCCGGTTCGGTCAATCCAAAACAGCCGACCCACTCGCCGCTCGCCAGTTTCGGCAGAAACTTTTCGCGCTGCTTTTCCGAGCCGTAAGCGAAGATCGGGTGCATCACGAGGGACGACTGCACCGACATGGCCGAGCGGTAGCCGGAATCCACGCGCTCCACTTCCCGCGCCACCAACCCATAGGACACGTAATTCGCGCCCGCCCCGCCATATTGCTCAGGGATGGTGGAGCCGAGCAGGCCGAGCGCGCCCATCTCCGTCATGATCTCCCGGTCGAACCGCTCGTGCCGGTTCGCCTCCAGCACCCGCGTCGCCAACCCGTCGTCGCAATAGCTGCGCGCCGCATCGCGGATGGCGCGTTCGTCCTCCGTCAGCTGGTCCTCCAGCAGAAACGGATCGTCCCATTCCAGCCGCGGCGGTTTCGCGCGCGCTGTCTCAGGGGTGGCGGCAGCGTCGTCGGGGATCACCGTATTGGTGCGCGGGTCGGTCAGCATGGCAGGCTCCTTGGTTGGAGCCAGATTAGGGGAGATTGCGGGTGGCCGAAAGGGGTGCGGTCGTCACGCTCAACCATCGCCTTGTTCCGTCTAGCGCCCTTCCCCTCTCCGTCGTCATCCTCGGGCTTGACCCGGGGATCCGGTTGGACGCTGCGAGTCGAAGCGTTCCAGATCCTCGGGACTGTGCCCGAGGATGACGAGGTTTGTATAGACCAGACGAGCGAAAGCCGTCGTACGGTGCAAGCCGCCGACAGGGTAAGGACGTGAACCGGCGGGACGTGATGCCAGACCGTATGCCGTAGTGTCGGCGTGTGCGATCTCGCACCACGCCCCGCCCGGTTGCTCTGCGCTGGTCGCCTCGCTTCCCGTGCCGTCTCCGACATGGCTTTCGCCATATCTCGACATCTGGCACACGAACGGAGCAGCCACCTAAGCCTCGTTTGCACGAGGACGGGAGTTTCGCCCGCGTCTTACCCCTGAAGCCCGCGCTCCCCCCGGCTGGTTCGTTAAACCGACCCGACAGGACAACCGCCCCCACGCGGCGAAGATGACGGTCATGATTGTAAGGGGACAGATTAAACTGTAGTGGGCGGGATTAGGTGGGATTAGACGGGATCAGGTGGAAAGTCGTTAGATCGCAAGGGGTTCGTCGGTAACCGGTAGCTTCACTGCGCTCGGCCCCTCGGACAGATGAAAGTGGAGTGGGTGGACGGAACCCGCCAAATACGCTGAAACCCGCCCCCTGGCCCGTTCCTGTCCTCGAGACTTTGAAGGCGTTTTGAAAGCCGCTCACCGGGCCTCGCCGCCATGCCAGAATACTAGTCCGCAAACGATGATTTCGTTGGCCTGATCAGCGGGCACGATTTCGTCTTCGAAGTTCTCGTTGTCAGAGCGGACGATTACCGAGCCGTCGACCTTTCGAATAAGGCGCTTGACGAAAAGCCTGTCGTAGAAGCGAAAAACGTAGATCATGTTGTCGACTGCGCGCGTGACGGACGTATCGACCATGAGAAGATCACCGTGGGCGATCCCGGTCTCCTTATTCCGCAACATGGAATTGCCGTCCGCTTCTAAAACTCTAACGGCATCAACATCTTGAACGAACTGACGCAGCCACGTCTTGTTGAAGGCAAGCCGGTGTTTAACGTCCTCATAGATCACGAGTTCACCGTGCCCCGCACTCGCTTTCACGTCGATCTGGGGGACCGTGACAAGGTCTTTTCCATCCTCGCCTGCAGTTTCGCTGCCTCCGAGTAGACGAGCAAGCGACAGGCCAACCGCGTCTGCCAGGCGTGCAAGTTCTTCGACGCGAGGTGACGTTCGGCGGTTCACGTAGTTACCAACCGTTCCAAGCGAAACGCCCATCACCTCCGCCGCTCGATCTTGGCTTCCAAGTTTGGCCGCTGATTCGCGAATTGCTCCAGCCACGTCGAAATTGAAAACTTTTTCGGAAGAGACTTCATTGTTCGTTGATTTTACCATCGCCAGTCAATTACGCAAACACAATCAATACATTACGCAAAAACCGTAATTTATTTGACGGTGCCGAACTATGAACGCCAACCTATTGTTGACCTCTACAATTTATTGCGTATCCTTAATCCGAGAACACGGAGTGATTTGCTCCAAAAAAGAGGCCTGCCAGCCTCCGGTGAACGGGAATACGAATGCTGCAATCACACCGCAGAGCCGTGGCGAATATCCGCCGCCTTCTCGTCGAGAAGAAGCTGACATACGCCAACATCGACCGCGCGAACGGGTTTCGCGACAATCGTTGTGCCGATGCGGCTACCGATCCCGATAAGGGAGCGGAAGAAGCGATCGCCAAAGCTCTCGGAAAAACCGCGCAGGAATTATGGCCCCACCGGTTCGACCGGGACGGTGTGCGGCTTTCTCCGCAACCCAAGAAGAACTTTCGCACCCGCAGCGGAAGAGTCCAAGGTCAAAAGCGCACGGCGGCTTTGACATGATGCCTGTCCACACCCCGCCCCCGAATAACGCGTTCTTTGCCGCCATCTGTGCCGGTTGCTGGATCGTCACCATCGTGGCGTTCCTTCTTCACAAGCTCGGTGCCTTTTCATGAGCGCGCCGTTTGCCATCGATCGTCCCGATATCGTCTTCGAGACAGTCGTCGACGTGACGCTGGAGCTGAACCCAAACGTCTCGCGCGCCATGTTGCTGTCGCCAAAACGCGAGGAAGGCGGCACCGCGCAGGTTCGCATGATCGCCATGTATCTCATGGCCAACGACTTCTCCTGCGGGACCATGGCCACCGCACGTCAGTTCCAGCGCGACAAGTCCACCGTCCGCTACGCGGTGCTGACGGTCGGAAGCTGGTCGGCACAATCCGAGCCGTTCCGCGAACTGCTCGACATCTACCACACGCACATTGCCAACGAGCTGGAAGAGACAGCCGAACTCGAAAGGGAGGGCGGTCATGTCTGACGTCCGGAAGATCAAGCTGACGGATATCGCGCTCGGGGACCGGGAGCGCCCCGACGATGCGTCCGAGGTCAAAAAGATCGCGCTGTCGATGGCCGAACAAGGACAGGTTCAGCCTATCATCCTTCGCCCGACGCCGAACGGCGAAAAACCGTTCACGCTGGTTGTCGGGCTCCACCGCTTGCAAGCCGCATGGCTGCTCGAATGGAGCGAAATCGACGCCATCAGTCGCAAGATGACGGCAGACCAGGCGAAGGAAATCGAACTCGACGAGAACCTGGCGCGGCATGACCTGTCGGCACTCGACCGGGCGCTGTTCCTGCGGCGCAAGAAAGAGCTTCACGAGCGCCTTTATCCGGAAACGGTGCACGGGGGCGATCGCAAGTCATCGCTCTATCAAGAGCGTGGAGACCGGCTGGCGGATCAAGATGCCAAATTTGGCATCTTGAAATTTACCGATGCTGAAGCCGAGCGTACCGGCCTGTCTGTGCGCTCTATTGCTCGACAGGTAAAACTCGCAAACGACCTCGATCCGGACGCCGTAACCATGCTGCGCGGCACGGATGCCGCGCGCAATGCCTCCCAGCTTTCCAAAATCGCAGCATTGCCAGTCGAGCAGCAACGGCAAGTTGCCGAAACTGCCTACACGACGAAGGCGAAGGTTTCCGACGTTGTCGCGGGGCTGAGCCCCCGCGCAGTGCCAGAGCGCAGCGTGGAGATTGAAGTAAAAGCCCTTCAAGACCTGTTTGACCGGTCTTCAAAGGCTGCTCGAACAGCATTTATCGAGCAGATCAGCGGCTGGACCGCATAGTGTCCAACACCTGCCTCACCCCCTGCTGCGGCAACCATGCCGGACGGAAATATCCGTTCTGCCTGGAATGCACCGTGCTGGTGTCGTCGCCACTTCGGCGTGAGGTTCTGCATATCCAGCGGCAGATGAACGACGAACGGCGGCAGGACCGCTACGCACAGCTGCGGCGCAACTACGACGCCAAGCTGGCAATCATCGGTCAGATCGTCGGACGGAAGGAACGCCTGCGGACGTCACCCGCCGCCCGGGCCGCTTTGGCGGCGGAGATGGCGCGATGACCCGTACCACGCCCGATACCCGCCAGATGGACATGCTCGACCACCAGTCGAGCGATGCGCGCATTCTGGCTGAAGCTGCCAGCTGGGCGGGGTTCGACCTGCAGCTTTGCTACGCGATGAAAAAGGCCGCAGCCGAGTGCGGTATCGACCGTCACGAGATCGCGTTCCGCATGTCGCGTCTGATCGACGATGGCGAGATCTCCAAGCACATGCTGGACGCCTATATCTCGCCCGCGAAAGACACCCACAACATCTCGCTCAAGCGGTTCTGTGCCTTCGTGCATGCGACCGGCGCGCACTGGCTACTGCCGTTCATCGCCAAAGACATGGGGGTGACGGTCACAGTCGGCTCCAGCGAGGGGATGCTAGAACTCGCCAAGGCAGCGCGGAAACGCGAAGCGCTACAGCGCCAGATCAATGCAATCGACCTCGAGATCGGCCGACTGGCACGCACGACTGCACCGGAGGACGCGGCATGAAGCCCGACCTCTGGTTCACACCAAAGCAGATCGTATCGGCCCGTTCTCCGCTGTTGCCAGAAACCGAGCGTGGTTTGGGTATGGTCATCGAGAAGGAGCAGTGGCGCTTGAAGCCGACACTTGCCCGGAAAGCGCCCGGTCGCGGTGGTGGCTGGGAATACCACCTGCATGCGCTGCCAAACGATGCACAAATGCGCCTTTTGGCTAAGGCTGGCCAATCCGATGGCGAGGCGTCGCCGGTCAACGACAACCGGACCAGCCCGCTCGAACGCCGCCGCAAGATCATCTGGGGGCATTCGAGGAGCAAACCGACGTCCAGAAAGACCAATGCCAAAAGCGCGCGGCGTTGCTGATCGAGGCCGACACACTTTATCGCGGCGGTGGCTACACGAAGCAGAGCTGCATGGCGATCATCGCCCGCCGCGCCAAGGTGTCGACCACAACCCTGTTCAACTGGAAACGCAAATGCGACGGGCTCGACCGCTGCGATTGGGCTGCCGCGTTGGCGTCCGGTCAGAAAGGCCGTCCGTCGAAAGCCGATCGTCGCAACCCCGAAGCATGGCGACATTTTATGGGTGATTATCTCCGCCCTGCACAGGCCTCCGTTTACGGCCTGTTACGAGCGCCTACTTCGGCGGGCTGCCGATCAGAAGTGGGCTCCGATCCCATCGCTCAAGACACTGCAGCGGCGGCTTCGGGACGAAGGTGCCTTCGGATACGATCATGCTGGCGCGCAAAGGAGCCGAGGCGGTCAAGCAGAAGACACCTACGCCGCGCCGTAGTCGTGCACACTTCCACGCAATGGAAGCCGTCAACATGGACGGCCACCAATGCAATGTTTTCGTCGAGTTCGAAGACGGCACGGTAACACGCCCAATGCTGGTCGGCATTCAAGACCTCTGCTCCGGTCTGTTCGTCTCCACCCGTGTGGATCGGTCAGAAAACTGGCACATCGTCCGCCTGGCCATCGGTGACATGGTCCGCGACTACGGGATCCCGGAACACATCTACCTCGACAATGGTCGTGCGTTCGCCGCCAAGGGGATCACAGGCCGTGTGCCAAACCGGTTCCGGTTCAAAGTCCGCAAGGAGGATCCGCAAGGCCTGCTGCCCAGCCTCGGCGTAAACGTCCACTGGACGCTGCCTTATAACGGTCGCGCGAAGCCCATCGAGCGGGCATGGCGTGAAATATCCGAACGGATTGCAAAGCATCCGATCTGCGAGGGTGCCTATACCGGACCAAACGTCACCGCCAAGCCGGAAAACTACGGTTCGAAAGCTGTTCCGATCGCCCAGTTCCGGCAGCTCGTTGCCGACGAAATTGCGTTCTTCAATGCCCGTGAAGGACGTCGCACCGAGACCGCCGCAGGGCGCAGTTATCTTGCGACGTTCAACGAAAGCATGGCGTTACCGACGACGCTGGTGAAGTGCCCGACGCTGGAGCAAACGCGCCTGTGGCTGCTTGCAGCGGAAAGCCAGAAGGTTCGCACCCATACCGGCGAGATGGTTCTCTACGGTAACCGGTTTCACCACCCGGCGCTCGCCGACCATCGCGGTGAGACCATGACCGGTCCGGTTCGACCCGGATGCGCTACATGGTTCCATCCACGTCTATCTGCCGAGCGGCGCGTATCTTTGCGAGGCCGACTGCATTGCGGCCGTCGGGTTCGACGACGTGGAAGCAGCGCGCGCCTCTGCCCGCAATCAGCAGGCATACCTGAAGGCAAACCGCGCTCTTCTCGACGCGACCGATCGCATGTCGATCGACGAGCTGATCGGGGTCACACCCCGACCTTCCAAGACCACGAAACCGGAGCGCTCGAACGTGGAGCGTCTGCCGACCGGCGCGCCTGCCAAGCGCCGCGCAGCTGCCGGTGGCGGATTTACCGATGACGACTTTTCCAGTTTCGACCGCGCCCTCGACCAGATGGGCACGGGCGATGTGCTCGCGTTCCCAGCCCGGAAGGCTGGCGATTGAGAAACAAAAACCCGGCAGCGACGGCAATCGCAACCGGGTCATTGAAACGGGCACCGCTGAAAGCTGCCCCACGAAGGAGACGATAGATGGCGAAAGCTGCAAACGCAATATGGGGCTTACCAAAGGCCCAACCGGACATCGACGGGGATGCGCTCTCACGTTGGATGAACACGACAAAAGAGGTTCGCGAGCTGGCGACGGCGAACGGTTGGGGCAAGACGGAAGCCGGTCGTCGCGCGGGCATCCCGGATGGCACATTCTCGCAATGGTATAGTGGCAACTATGCCGGAGACATCGACGGCTACACGACGCGCGTTCGTCAATGGCTGACACAGGTGCGGGATGCTGCGGAGATCGGCAGAGGGATTCCCGCCGAACCGGGCTTCGTGCAAACCAAGACCGCAATGCAGGTGATCCGCGCGCTCCGATACGCTCAAAGCGCGCCGGAGATGGTGACGATCGTGCTGGCTCCGGGCATGGGCAAGACCTTCACCTGCGATCACTACACGGCCGTCACGCCGCACGTTTACAACGTAACGATGCGACCGCAACTGCGGAGCGTACACGCGCTCATGCAGGAGCTGTGTCGCATCATGGACATCCCGCCGCTCAATTCGGCGAAGATGGACGTGGCGATCGCCGAGAAGGTCAAGCGCAACGGACGTATGCCGCTCATCATCGTCGATGAGGCGCAACAGCTATCCGACGCACAGGTAAACCAGCTCCGCTGGTTCCTCGACAAGGCGAAGTGCGGCCTCGCGCTGGTCGGCAACTCGTCTGTTCAGACACGGTTCGCCAGTCGGGCAAAGGACAGCGACGACGCCGACTGGCAGCTTGAAGCGCCGGGTCGGCCTGCGGGTCAACCTGCGCCAGCCGTACCCCGAAGATGCCGAACTACTCATGGACGCGTGGAACGTGCGCGAACCTGCCATGCGTGATGTCTTGCGCGCGATCGGAATGAAGGGCGGCGCTCTCGGTCAAATCAGCAAGACGATGCAGCTGGCCTGGATGACGTCGAGTGGCAACAACCGTGAGCCTGACGCCGACGATCTGCGCCGCGCCTGGTCGAACCGGACGCCGGAGGATGCGACATGAACGCACCACAAACACCGTCACTGGACACCGTGCTGCAGCATCTCGAACTGCCGTTCAAAGCGGCAGCGGCAAGCAATGTCGGCACACGGTTTTCACCAAAGGATGCCGGAACTGCGCTCGACCTGATCGTGACCGTGCGACGTCGCGTTGCGGAACTCACTGCACAGGAGCGCAACGCTCGCGCCATTCTCAATCTGGAAGTGGGCGCGCAGGCGAACCTGCTGGAGATGCTGCTGAAAGCATCCGACGAGCATCGCGACCTGACGGTAAAACAGTTCGTTTCGGACCTCATGGCGAACGCCGCCCTATCCTCGAAGGGGAAGGCAGCATGACCGTGTTTCTCTCCGACGAAATCCATCGGCTGCGCGCCCTGTTCCGCAAGTATGGCGTGGGTGAAAGCGACGTCGTCATATCGCAACGGACCGGCGACCTGATCCTCGAACGCCTCGACCAGTTGGTGGACGGTGCCCACGACCTCGAAGGCCAAGTCACCGACCCGCTGAACCTGCCGCCGACCGCCGCTGCCATCGCGGCGTCGATCGACGGCGTGGAGGTGGGCAACGTCTACTTCCTCGATCATCACAGGGTTGGCGATCCATCGAACAATACGCGGGGGCAGCGATGATGGCCCGCGTTTCCTACGAACAGCGCGCACCGCGATCGGTGCGATCGTGCTGGGTGAAACCATGCCCAACGCCTGCCTCGTGTCCGGCCTGTCGATCGGTCAGCTGGAGATCGTGCTGGATTGCGCGATCGAAGAGACGGGCCTGTTCGGAGCCCGGCTGAAGAATGCGGCGATCGCCATCCAAGACCATCGGGAACGCCACGAGCGGGAGGACCGCGTCGAGAAAGCACGTGTCGAGCCGCCGGAGAACCGAAGGTTCACCGACCCCGTCGCTGGCGTCCGGTGCCAGGCGCGTATCGCGCGATCAAATCCACCGAACGACCTTTCCACCCGAACATCATGGGCGATCCGGCACCGGGCCGGTCCGCTCTCGCACAACGAGGAGCAGCACAATGACCATCAAATCCCAAGACAGCAACACGAAACCTATCCGTTCCGCAATCGCGCGACGATGATGGACGCCATGGTGCGCAGCCTCGGTGTCGAGCAACGCGAACTGGCCCGTATCGAGACTGGCGATGAAGGAAGAGCTGGCAGCCGTAAAGGAGCGGTTCGAGGTGCAGGCGCGCGCCGGTCAGGTTCCGCATCAAGAACCTGCGGTCGGGCATCGAGGCGCTGGTGTGCACCGAACCGCGATGCTCTGACGGGCGGGGGCAAGACCAAACCGCCAACTGAACAACGGGACGGTGCTCGTGGCGGTTCCGTCCACCCTCGGTACGCCGCGGGCGTCGGCCGCAGTCGTGGCGTGGTTGCGGAGAATCACGGGAAACCGGTTTCTTCACGTCAAACGAACGCTCGACAAGGAGGCCGTCGGAAGCATCCGCGCCAATCGCCGACGAGTGCCCTGGTCTGTCATCGGCAGCGAGGCGAGGATTTCATCATCGAACCGTTCGACGGCGATCTGGCGAAGGAGGCGGCGTGATGGCCATCCTGACCGAAGATGGCGCGCCCACTTCCGCGCAGTTCGATGACGAAGCAAGCTGGCCGAAACAAGGCCGGTGCCGAGCAGAGCTATAAGGATGCGCAGTACTACGAGCGCTGGGCCGTGCGGAGGCGGCGCGAAGCGGGCGATCGAACCAGTCGCCCTCGTCGAAGCGAGCGTGATGGCTATCGCACCGAATGAAATCGAGGTCTTCGACGTCTCGGCTGGGTCTGTAGCAGCGTTCACAACCTTCCTCGTTGGCGCCCTGCATCCGGGGTCGAAGTCCGTATTGATGTCACTGCGTCCGATAGTGGATTGCAGACGACAGGCAACGCTTTTGCGCTGATCGCCAGGGACCTGAAAATCCGCGCGTCGGCGTTCTGCAACGATATCGATGATGATTTCAGAACGCTACTGCCGAAGAATGGCGACGTGCACCAACAGCACGCTGCCGGCGGGAAGAGCATGACCACGATCCGCGCGCTCCAAACCATCCGATCGAGAACTGGTATTGTCGGAAGATGACGCGCGGGACATCTACGAACGGCTTGAGCTGCCGCGTTCGACGAAGGCCATGACAGGCGCGCAGCGCACCGTTGCGGCCAACGAGCTGGAGCGGCTCTATCCGGCGTTCATGACGGTGTTTCGAAGGGCGCTCGAAAGCCTCTCACAGGGCCGTATGCGAAGAAGCTGCAGGCGTTGTGGATCGGTGCGTGGAACCTCGGCCTGGTGCGCAACCGTGACGACAAGGCGCTGATCGCCTTCGTCGAACGCCAGACCGGCATCCAGCACCTGAACTGGCTGCGCGATGCGGCGGACGCTGCCAAAGCCGTCGAGGCTCTCAAGAAGTGGATGGAGCGCGACGGTGGCGTCGACTGGTCGGAACACCGGTTCCAGGCACCCGTCGAAAAGCAGCCCGGCTTCAAGATTGCGCGCGCGCAGTTCCGCAAACTGCAGCCGGAGCTTGCGGCACGACCCGATTCGTTCCGGCGTTTCGTGAGGCCGTCAACGCTGCCAGCCCAACCGGCGACTGGATCGCGGTGATGAACGCGTTCGGCAAGTCTGTTCGAGAGCTTTCGGTCTCAAATCGGAAGGCTGCGTGATGGAGGGTGTGGAACTCTATCGTCCGTCCAACGGGACCGAGGGCGACATCTTCATGGATCATTACTGCCACCTCTGCGCCCGACTGGATGTTGATGGCGAGCCGTGTCCGATCCTAGGTGCGTCGCTTTCCATGTATCCCGATGAGGACGGCTATCCGAGGGAGTGGCGCTACATCGACGGTCAACCAACATGCGTGTTGTTCTGCAATGAACTTCCAACCGTGCCGCGCTGCCCGGAGACTGTCGATATGTTCGAGCCGGGGGCGTCGGCATGATGGCGGAGCTGCAAATCAGCCACGCACTCTTGATGTCGCCCTGCGTTCGAAGGATCACGCGGTCCGCCGAGCGGGCGGATGCGCTCGACCGCTGGCGCGAGGCAGAGAGGCACTTTGAAGAAACACTGCCGCGCTACCGTGATGAATATGCTCGTTATGGAGCGGCGGAACGAGAAAGGTCGGTCTACCGTAGTTTAAATGCAGCGATGGATCAGTGCACGACAACGCGTCGGAACTTCGAGGCACAGTGGACGCCGACGGATGAAGAGCGCGCTTACGTAGTCGCGCCATCCTTGCCGAACTTCAATCCTGCGCTGCCCGACGAGGCCATGTGATGGGCCAGTATTCGATCGGCTTGCAGATCTCCACCGTCGAGGACTTCGCAAAGCGCCGAGCTGCGTCGACCGACAAGGCCGTGCGCTACGAGAACGAGGTGCTGGCGGCGGTTGTGAAGTCGCTGAAATGGCTCGAGCGCCACAGGCCCGAAATACTCGTCGCCATGGAACACGTGAAGGCCGAACGGGCAGCGAAAGATGCGGAAGCGGCTGTTCCAACCGCGTCGACATCGAACGCCAAGCGTCGTCGAACGCATGGATGCCACTGTCACGCTCGCCAACGACATAAAACGCGAGATGGAGGAACGGAAACTGTTCCAGTTGACGCGCGTGTGCCCCGACCATCCTGCCGGTCTGATCCGCGCCAGTCTCGTCGGCTCGAAGGGCCATCTGCGGATGGCATGCACGGTGTCCGGTTGCAGCTACAGGATGATGGAATAGTGGCGTCGCTCGCAGGCCAACCAGGGCGGACGAGTTGCCTCGTTTCCGGCTGCGGACGTTCATGGCCGGATGATGGCATCGCCGAAGAGATTATCTGCGGCAAGCACTGGCGGATGGTGCCGGTTCACCTGCGCAACGAAGCCAAACGACTGCGCGCGGGATGGAGAAAGGCGAGACGAGCCAACCGCCCGAAACTCTGCGGCCTCTACGCTAACGACTACGACCGTGTTTGGTCGGAGATCAAAGCCTCGATCACTGGCGAAGATAGACCGGCCGGGACTCGACGGTGTACTTGAGGAGCTCGGTCTCCAATGACCGAAACCACCCACCACATCGAACAGATCGGCCCGCACCGCCTCATCCTCGGCAACGCCTACGCCGTACTGCCAACGCTCGGCGCGTTCGATGCGATCGTGACGGACCCGCCCTATCGGTTCAAGACGAGCGGCGGCGGGGCATTTCGCAATGCCCGCCCGAAGATGGATCAGATCGCAGCGTCCGATCTCGACCTCGGGTTCGACATGACAATCCTGTCGTGGCGCTACGCTGGTGCGATCGTGTGCTTCTGTCACAACGACCAGCTCTGGCACCTGCAGGGCCGGTTGCGCGAAGGGTTCCACCGACAGGCCGTTCTTGCCTGGCACAAGACGAACCCGATGCCGGTGGCGAACAAGCACTACCTGCCGGACACTGAGTTCTACGTGCATGCCTGGCAGAAGGGGTTTGCACCGGTCGGTTCGATAACTGACAAGGCGCGCTACATCGTTGCCAGCAGCGATCGCTCTGGCCTCGACCATCCGACGATCAAGCCTGTGGACGTCATGGACAAGATCATCGGCAACGTCGCGGGGACCACGATCTGCGACCCGTTCATGGGGAGCGGCACGACGGCGATCGCGGCCATCAAGGCAGGACGCACGTTCACCGGAATCGAAATCGACCGAGCGTATTTCGAGGTAGCGTGCCGGCGGGTGCGTGAAGCAATACGGGTGACTGCATGATGGCCCGGCGACGCAATCCCCAACCGGCTGTGAAGCGTCCGTCCAAGACCGTGCGGAAAGGGCCGTCTGTACCCGTTACCGACCATGCCGTGCTGCGCTATCTGCAGCGCCATTGCGATATCGACGTCGAAGCGTTCCGCCAGGCCATAGCGGCCGCATGCGCCAGCGGGATCGAAGCGGGTGCGCCGTGCGTGCGGTTTGACGGTGCGCGGTTCATCATCAAGCGCGGATGGGCCGTCACAACGCTGTCAAAGGACATGACGGTCAGCCATGCCAGCCTGACGGCCACCATGCGGGATGAGCGATGAGCGAGTCCTTTGGCGACCTTCCCGGCCTTCTCGGCGAGATCGCCGAGATTACCGACATCGAAGCGGCTCTGATCATCGCCGATCATGTCGGCGGCACCCGGGTCCATATCCTGCGCGGGCGCATGAAGGACACTGGCTGGTCGCCCTGGTAGGGTTTCGCCGGGCTGCAGCAATCTGCGATAACTTCCGGACGCTTGGCGCATCGGATTGCGAGATGGGCATGAAGGGCGTCATCATTCCCAAGGGTCCAACGGGGACGATGGCACAGGCGCGCAGGCGGTTTCACCAGCTGCGATCCCGTGGCCTGTCCGTGCGTGAAGCCAGCCGCCGCGCGGGAGTGGTGGAGCGCACCGGGTTTCGCTACAACGCAAAGGCGCGAGACCAAGACGACCACCCCGACCTGTTCGATTAGCGTCGGGTAGCCCATCCGAGGCTGACAGTTGTCAGCCCCTAGGCCGAAGCCTCAAACCTTACGGTTATCCCGATCGTGAGCAGCCTTCACAAGCTGCTCGATTTGCATCGGAAACCGTTCTCCATGTCCGCACTTGGCACCGCATTCATCGTCCGGCACGAAGGCTTCGTGTCCCGCGCCTATCCTGATCCGGTCGGTATCCTGACGATCGGCACCGGCTTCACCATGCGGTCGAAGACGGCGCGTGACTACTGGCTCAAAACTCGTGGTCGCACGCTGCGGCGGGGCGATACCATCACCCGCGAAGAAAACGCCAAGCTGCTCACGGCGGCCTTGGAGAACGAGTACGGTGTCGGCGTTCCAAAGGCCCTCGGGCACCCGAACGCCGTCCACCCGATCGATGCCGGGAGATCGGTGTCGTTCAACTGCGGTCCGGGATCGCTCAAGTGGTCATGGGCCAAATTGTACAGGGAAGGTCGGCACAAAGCCGCAGGCGCGCGTCTTCGCAAGACCGCCGTCACGGCCCGTGGACGCCGCCTTGCCGGTCTGGTCCGCCGACGTGGCGAGGAAGCCGATCTGCTGGTCAGGGGTGACTATGGCCATGTCGGGTCCGCCGTTCGGTTCGGTAACGCAGGCGATGCCTCCGTTCTGACATATTCCGCAACGCTCAAGCAGGATCAGGGGCTGCTGAAGGCGGCCGGGCACACGTTCGGCGCGGTGGACGGTAAGTGGGGGCCGCGCACGGAAGCTGCGGTGCGGAAGTTCCAAGCCAAGAACGGGCTTGTGGTCGACGGCATTCTGGGTCCGGCCACGCGTGCGAAGCTGGTACGTATTGCCAACGGCAAACGCGAGGCCGTGGGTCTGACGGGCACAGCTGGTGCCACGAGCGCGACCGGTGTCGCAGCTCAACCGACGGTTCCAGATGCCGCCGCACCTGCCGAGACAGGCCTGCTGGCGTCAGCGCCAGACTGGTTGCTGTATGGCGGCCTCGGCATTTTGGTGATCGGCGGCGTGTATCTCGCATGGTTCTACCGCGACGAGATCAGAACGTTTGGAAGGAAGCTGTGATGGTGACCGGTCTTCTGATCACGCTCCTGTTCATCGGTGTCGTTTTACTCGCACTGACCAATGCGCCGGGAGAACATGAGACCGCCGGCGATCGTGCGGCTCGCGGTTACCTGCAGTGTGGTGCGGCCGTGATCGTTGGATCATCGGCCTTCACACTGCTTTTCCTGCACGTGCCTTGGCAGGCGGTGGTCGTCGGCGTTGTAGCTTTGGTCGTTGCGGTCGGTGTGCTCGTGCTGCTCGCTCTTGTCGAGGGAATGAGCCGATGAGTGCTGCAGCAACCGTCATTGCCGGGCTTGCCGTCAAGTTCGGCGCACCAATCCTGAAAGAGGTTCTACAGCGTCGCGGCGGCCGTTTCGGCGAGATTGCCGGTACTGCGATCGATGCCGTCGCTGATGGTCTTGGTACCGCTCCAGACTCCGAAGCGATTGCCGAAGCTGCGCAGCGGGAACCCGCCCGTGCCGAACAGGTCATCCGGCAGGTAAACGACGATCTCGCGCGTGATACCGAAGCCATGGCACTCGTCATGACCTCCTATCATCAGACGCTTAATGAGGATCGGGAATCTTCGTCACTTCTCAATCGTGTTTGGCGTCCGCTGAACGGGATGGCGTTCGCATGCTCGATGACGTTCCTCGTGTTCGTCGTCGGGATGAAGATATGGGAAGGCGACGCGAAAACGCTGACCGCCTTGCAACCACTCTACGGGTTTCTCGGCGCGATCTTCGGTACGTGGGCAACCGTTGTCGGTGTCTATGTGTGGCGGCGGTCCGATGAAAAGATGATCGGAGCGGATTGATGCTGTCATACCTGTTTCGCGAACCGCTGCGCATCTTCGAATTCGTTCTGCTGCTCGCCTGTGGCGGCAGAGCGTTGGCCTTCTTCCTCGATCCAGCTCGGCGGGCCGATCCACTCTATCAAACCTTTATGGTCGCGCCTGACGCGGAGATGGGGCTGATGATCGCTGCGGCCACGCTTACATTTCTGGGCCTTTCATACGGTCGAGCTGCACCGTTGCGCTTTCTTGCATTCGGGTCGCAGATGGCCGTTTGGCTCGGGATCGTTCTGCAGGTTGCGCCGAACGACCCGCTGTCCCCTGTTGTGTTCGTCTATAGCGCGGTGTCCATCGGTTGCGCGCTCGGCCTGATCTGGACCGCAGGCCTGCGCTGGCGTTCCCATGATTGAAGAACTGCTCGCCAATCCCGCCGCCCTCGGTGCAGTCGGAACAGCCGCGTTGATGGCCGTGTTCCTTCTGTCGAAATTCGCTGGTCTGCTGAAGTTCGAGCAGGACCAGAGCGCGTTTCGCAACGACCTGATGAGCGAACTGAAAGCGGAACGCGAGCAGACGAAGGACGTCATGGTGCAGCTCGTCGCGCAGACCGAGGAAGTCTCCAAACTGCGTTCCGAAGTCATGCGCCTGCGCGTCGTCACGGAAGCCACACGCAACCAGCTCCGGCAGCTGCTGTCGCTGTTGCATGACGTGAAGGAAGGTCGCGTCGCGCCCGAACATATTCGCGTGCCGGACATGGAAAACGCGCTGGTTGGAGAAGGCTGATGGGCTGGTTCGATAAACGCCGGGCTGGGCGCTCCACACAGCAACGGGTGGAATCTCTCGAGATGCTGGCAACCAGCCAGGGAGAAGCCCTGCGCCAGATCACCCGGTCCGTGGACAGTATCAACGATCGCATGGCGCGGAAGGTCGACCGGGACGAACTGTCCGCGCTGCGTATCGAGCTGACCGAGCAACGCGGCATGATCCAGCGGACGCTGGATCTGTCGCAGGCGTCCAACAACGGACTTATCGCGTTGCAGCGGTTCCTGATGAACACGACCAGCGAAGTCCGCCAGGCGTCGAACAAGGTCGACAATCTGGCCGACGGCTTGCGCGAAACCGAAGACAAGATCGACAGGATGACGGAGGGCCACAGTGCCAAATAGCTACCCCACTTTCGAGAAGCAGGACATCCGTCGGATCATCGTGACGGAGCTTGCAAAGGAAAACACCTTTTCCATGCAGGACCGGGCGCTGTTGAACGTGCTGTCGTTCAACGGCTACCCGAAAAAGAGCCTGGACTATCTGCGCACCCAACTGGCCTGGTTGCAGGACGAGGCTGGGGTCGTCAGCGTCCAGATCTACGGAGATCGGCGCGTCGTGCTTTTGAACAAAACTGGCCTCGATGTTGCCGAAGGCCGGCAAAACGTGCCCGGTATCGCCAGCCTCGATCCGATCGACTGAACCGGTGGCCGGTGCGGAGACCACGGCGCGCTCGGGACGGTTGAACTCGATCGAGATGCTGCCCGAAGAGGCGGATGAAGATATCCGGTGGGCGGCGCAGGAAGTTGCCGCACGCGCCAAGCCGCGCAACGTTATCTTCGATGAATTCAACGCCCGACTGGCCGACAAGGGCATTGCGTCGATCTCCCGGTCCGCGTTCTACCGCAACGCGCTGCACGTGGCCGAACAGGCGCGCGACCATGCGGACATGCGCGAAGTGGCCAACGCCATCACCGACCGGATGGAGCCGGGCGATACGGACGCTGTGACCGTCTGGCTGGCGGAGACCATCAAGGTCGTGATCGCGAAGATCATCCGCCTGCGGCAGGACGGCGTGTTCGCACCGAAGGAAGCCAAGGAGATGGCCGAGGCCCTGCGCGCGCTCGTCTCGGCGCAGAACATTTCTACGGACCGCCGGGCGAAGTTGCAGAAACAGGTCGACGAGAAGGTGGTCGAAGCCATCAACACCGTTGCGAAACAACAGGGTCTGTCCGACGAACTGGCTGCGGAAATTCGCGAGAAGGTGGTGGGCCGGTAGATGAACGCCTCGCCGCTCCTGTCGCGCGACCCGGACGAGCTGCCCGCGGAACTGCCGCGCGGAGCCCAGTTGCCGCGTGACCACGACCCGATGGCCGACGGCATCCTGATGCAGCACCAACGCGACTGGATGAACGATACCAGCCCGCTGAAGGCCTGCGAGAAAGGACGCCGGACCGGGATCACCTACGCCGAGGCGTTGGACGCCACGCTGATCGCCAGTGCCGCCAACGGCGAGAATTACTTCTACATCGGCGACACGAAGGACAAGGGTCGCGAGTTCATCGACTACGTGGCGCACTTTTCCCGCTCCATCCAAGGCAGCACAGCCGCCGTCGAACAGTTCCTGTTCGAGGACGCGCAGGAAGACGGATCGTCGAAGTTCATTGCGGCGTTTCGAGTGCGCTTTGCGTCTGGGTTTCGGGTCGAAGCACTGTCGTCGAACACCGCCAACATTCGCGGGCTGCAGGGCGTCGTCTGCATTGACGAGGCGGCTTTTCACTCCGACGTGCGGCAAGTCATCGATGCGGTGAACGCGCTGCTGATCTGGGGCGGACGTGTGCGGGTGATCTCGACCCATAACGGAGTACTGAATCCGTTCAACGAACTAATCACCGAGGCACGCGCCGGACAGAACAACTTCTCGGTACACCGCTTCCCGTTCAAGGCTGCGATCGACAACGGGCTGTTCGAGCGGGTGAAGTTCATCCGGGGTGACAAGCTGCCATTCGACAACGCCGTCGACTGGGAAGCCTCCATCCGCAAATCCTACGGCACGCGCACGAACCAGATGCGGCAGGAACTCGATGCGGTGCCCGCCGATGCGGAAGGCGCGGCGCTGACCAGGGCGGCGATCGACAGGGTGGCAGTCATGGATTGTCCGGTGTTGCGCTGGAGCGAACCCGAAGCATTTAAGGGAAAGCCCAGGCACGAACGCGAGGCGCGACAAAAGCAATGGGTGCTCGACAATCTGGCGCTGCCACTGGCGGCGTTGGACCGACGACGCGCCCACATCTTCGGTCGCGATTTCGCGCGTTCGGGCGACAAGTCCATCATGCGCGTGTTCGAGGAAGGCACCGATCTCATCCTGCGCGAGGTTCTCGTGATCGAGATGCACAACATTCCTTACGATCAGCAGCGCGATACCGACTGGTACGTCATCGAGAGGTTGCCGCGTTTTTCCGGCGGTGCTTACGACGCGGTCGGCAACGGTGAATATCTGGCGGAAGTCACCGCGCAGGAGTTCGGCGACAGCATCTTCGAGGTGAAGCTGTCGCAGTCCTGGTACGGCGAACACGCGGTGCCGTACACATCCGGCATCGAAGACGAAACCATTCTGATCGCCCGCGACCGGGATATCGTGCGCGACCATCAGGCGATCGCCTTCGTAAACGGCATTCAGAAGGTGCCGGACGATGCCAGGTACAAAGGTGAAGATGGGCTGGACCGCCACGGCGACGCCGCGATCGCGGGCATGCTGGCAAAGTTCGCCAGCCGTCAACAGGTGCTCGACTATCCGAGCGAAGACGACAACCGCGAAACCATCTCGCCGTTTGCCCCCAGCCACGAACAGGAAGGACGACGGCTATGGTAGGCCAGATCGTCGATCAATACGGTAACCCCGTTTCCACCGCAGATCTGTCGCGCGAGATCGCCGCGCCGCAAGAGTTCGGGAGGCGTCGGGTTATCGAGGACACTGTCGCGTCGGGCATGGGACCTGAGAACCTCGCTGCCATCCTCCTGGAAGCTGCGCGAGGTGACGCCCGGCGCTATCTGACGTTGGCCGAAGAGATGGAGGAACGCTACCTGCACTATGCCAGCCAGGTGCAAACGCGCCGACTGGCGATCAAGGGTGTGGAGCGTACGGTGTCGACGCCGGATGGTGTGCCGGCCAAGATCATCGACGCGGTAAATGAGCTGGTGGAGGGTCGGTTGCTGCGCCGCGCGATGGCGGAGGCGACGGATGGTATCGCCAAGGGCTACGCCGTCTCCGAGGTCATGTGGGAATACGAGCGGAAAGCTTTGCAGCCGGTTGCTTTCCTGCGACGCGACCAGCGGTTCTTCACCTTCGACCGGGTCACCCATGAACGGCTGATGCTGCTCGACGATATCGGATACGACGGCGTTCCGCTCGATCACGCGAAATACGTGGTCCACATCCCGCTATCGAAGGCAGGCATTCCGATCCGGCGCGGGTTCGCGCGCGCTGCCACCTGGGCGTTCATGATCCAGTCGTTCGCCCTGAAGGACTGGGCGGCCTTCTCGGAAATCTACGGTGTTCCGTTTCGGGTTGGTCGCTACGGTAAGCAAGCGTCGGACAAGGACAAGCGGTCCCTGATGATGGCCGTGCGCGCCATCGCCAACGATGCGGCGGCAATCGTCCCTCAAGGAACCGACATCGAATTCCACAAGGTCGAAGGGTCTCACGGTGCATCCGTGTTCGGCGAACTGCTGGACTATACCGACAAGCAAGTATCGAAGCTGATCCTCGGCCAGACCATGACGTCCGACGACGGCTCGTCCATGGCGCAAGCCAAGGTGCACAACGACGTGCGCCTCGATATCGTGGAAGCCGATTGCGAGGATCTTGCGGAGACCATCAACCGCGACGTGATCGAGCCGTTCGTAGCCATGAACTTCGGCGTCCAGGAAGTCTATCCGGCGCTCGAATTGAACGTCCCAAAACCGGAAGACGTCAAGTCGCTCACGGAGGCCGTGGCGCGGTTGGTCCCGCTCGGGTTCCGCGTCGACCAGCGGGAGTTGCGCGATCGCATCGGACTGTCCGACCCGGGGCCGGATGCCGAGTTGCTGGTTGCCCCTTCAAAGCCCGTTCAAGAGCCAGTCAAGACGCCTTCGAAACCTGCCAACCTTGCGGGGAAGACTTCAAACGATGCGGTAGACACCGATAGGATGATGGACGACATCCTGGCCAATGCCGGTTCGGACTGGACAGCGCTGACAGATCCGTTGCTGTCTCCGCTGGCCGCAATTCTCGACGGTGCCGGATCGCTGGAGGAAGCCCGGGCCATGTTCGAAGCGGTTGCGATCGACGGAACGCCGCTGGCGGACGAACTGGCAAAAGCCACGGCGAAGGCGCGCGGTCTGGGCGACGTGTCGGACGGCGCGGACGATACCATCTAGATGGCTCGTGCCCCCGGCACACGACCGGTCGCCAGCAAGGGGTTTGCCACACTTGCGGACGTCACGGACTATTTCCGCAGCAAGGCGTTGCGACCCGCCTTCAGCTGGCAGGATGTCTGGGGCGAGGAACACGCCCAGGCGTTCACCGTCGCCAAGGCCGTCGAAACCGAACTTCTCACAGACTTCCGCGAGACGCTCGATGCCGCCATCGCGGAAAGCTGGTCCCCGGAGCGGTGGAAAAACACCATGCGGGAACGCCTGGTCAAGAACGGCTGGGGCAAACCGCGCCTGGTCAAAGACCCCACCGGCAAGCTGCCCGCCCGCACAGTGGACTTCACATCGTCCCGCCGTCTCGACACGATCTTCTGGGCCAACATGCGGTCCGCACGCGCCGCAGGCCAATGGGAGCGGATGCAGCGCACGAAGGCGCGGTTGCCCTATCTTCTCTACGTGCGCACCGCGTCCGGCGACCCGCGCCCGGAGCATCTGTCATGGGTCGGCACAATCCTGCCGATCGACGATCCGTTCTGGTCGACGCACTTTCCACCCAACGGCTGGGGCTGCAAATGTTCAGTGCGCCAAATCTCGGCACGGGAGCGGGACCGGTTGCTCGGGCACCGAACGGACGTTCGAGGAAGTGGACCGCAAGACCGGCGAGAAACGCAAGGTCACGATCCGCTACAACGAGACGCGCCCGGCGGTACCGACGCGCCGCTTCACCAACAACCGCACGGGCGAGATCGACACCGTGCCCGTGGGCATCGATCCCCGGCTGGCACACCAACCCGGGACTGGCGCGGGCCAACACGCTGGCCGGGCGGTTCGAGCAGGAGCTGCTGAAGGCTGATCCGGTCGACGTGTCACGCACGGTCACCAGCTGGATGAAGACGCCGGGGCCGCGCGCGCTTGCCGAGATGGCGCAGAAGGTGCGCATTCCCGTTGCCGTCCAGGCGGACCTGGCTAACGCATTGTCGGCCCGCTCGCCGCTTATCGTTCTCGACAACGAAACGGGGCGCACCAAACGCGCAGCGCACAAAGCGCCGGACGGCAAGCCGCAGATCGATGCGTCGGCAATTGCTGCCATCCCGGACTTCATGGCGAGCGCCGAGATCTACGATATGGGTCAGAAGAACCAGCTGACCCTGATCGGTGAAATCGACGGGGTTCTATGGCGGGCCACCGTGGCCGTCTCGGCAAACGGCTATCTGCGGATTGTCGCATTGGATGCTGCCAATGAGGACACGCGGGGCAACTTAATTTCGTCGGCCGTGCGGCGTCTACGATAGCGCTGGTTACGGTTTGGGCGTTTGCTGAGCGCGGGTTGGGTAAAGCATGGGAAACAGCGTGTCGACATCGAAGCGCGGATGGAGGATCGATGCAGAAAGCCGGTAGGCGAGTTCGGAAGCCTTGGAACGCGCACTTGCATCCAGCACGGTGCAGCGCTCAATCCAGTTCCTATAGTCGCTCGTCGCAGTGCCATTGAGTTTGGCTGAGAGGATGACCGTGTTGAACGCACATGCGTATTCGTCCTGCGGCCCGCGCTCTTCACCGAGGTTTGGTCCGTACACACTGGCAACAAGTCGCAGGCCGTTGAGATCACGGTCCACAGCATTCTTCATCCAGCCTTCAAACGTAACCTTGTTGCGCGCACATTCCGCTTTTGCTGCACCACTTTTGCAAACGGACCATGCGATCGGGAGACCGAGGCGATCCCAGAGCCACAGGTCATCGGCCTGAACTGGAACCGGCAGCAAGAGGTAGAACACCAAGGTCCAGTTCACTGCGCGCATAATTCGCCCCTGACGCGTTTTCACACTTGAATGCTACAATGTGGCGTCTGGAACGCAACTGCGCGCACAGACCCCTTCGAAGGCTTTTGACGGGGCGCTTCGGTTTGGTCTATCGGATGGCAGGAGCGCCGTCCGCGCCATCTGCGGAAATTGCACCATGGCTGACACCTGTCAGCCCCCCGTACGGATTGTTCTGCTGGCATAGGCTGGCTCATGAACACGCCCGCCGCATTCTCCCTTCTCGACGCTTCGCCCGCCATCTCGGTGGGAACCTGCATCGTGCCGCTTGCTGCCGACGCCATCACGGTGGACGGCAAGGCGACGCGCCGGATGATGATCGCACCACGCGGTGCGGTCGAGGCGCGTGACGGACGGGCGTTTTCGTTCAACCCGGAAAACCTCGCCGCCCGTTACGTGAAAGACGGCATTCCGATCCCGCTGGATATCGACCACGCCATCCCGATCAAGGGTGCGCTTGGCGAGCGGGCGGACGCGGTCGGCTGGGTGACGAACCTGACCGCAGAACCGGACGGGCTGTACGGTGATTTCGAATTGCTGGAGCCTGGTCGCGCCGCGCTGACCGCGCGCACGCACCGCTTCCTTTCGCCGGCGTCACGCACTCCGCGAGGGCGAGGTCAACTGGATCCATTCCGTCGCCCTCGTCGCCACGCCCGCCTCGCCCATGGTCGCCGTCGCGTCGGCGTCCGGCACCGGCGGCCACACCACCACACGAACACTTCACCGGAGCCATCCATGAAACAGGTTGCACAAGCCCTCGGTCTCCGACCCGAGGCCAGCGAGGCCGCGTGCCTTTCTGCCATCACCGCCCTTGTCGACGGCAAGGTCGACAAGGCCGTTCACGACGCACGCTTCAGGACCTGACAAACCTCCGCCAACCTTGCCGCCCTCCAGGCGGCCATCGCCAAGACGAGTGCCGACAGCGTGCTCGAAGAGGCGCTGACGGCGAAGAAAATCCTGCCGTCCGAGCGCGAGCATTTTGCAACCATCGCGGCCACGCGGAAGGGTCGAAGTCCGTCAAGGCGTTGATCAACGCTCGCCCGGCGCAGCTCGGCGCGTCCGGCCTTAACGGCATGGCCGTCGAGGACAGTGCCGACGCCCCCAATCCGATCGTGCTGGCGAACAAGGCGCGCGCCCACCAGGCGCAGCTGGCCGCCTCCGGCGTCAACATTTCCATCGCGCAGGCGGTCAACGAGGTCTCCGTTCCGGGCTCCGACCGCCAGAAAGGCGGTGAAGCATGACGCCGCTGCTCATCAAGACGCGCACCGCGTCCGCCGATATCGGCGCGCGCAAGATCGTCGCCTTCTCAACGGTCGAAGGGCAAGTGGCACAGGCTACGTCCGCCACGGACAAGATCACCGGCGTTCAGGACGTAGTTGGCGCGACCGCTGGCGGACCTGCCGACATCATTCAGGGGGGTGGGCGAAGGCATCGCCGGTGGCGACATTGACGCCGGCGACATCCTCACGTCCGACGCCAACGGCAACCTCGTCGTGGCGGCCCCCGCCACCGGAGCCACCGTCCGGACGCTCGGCATCGCCCAGACCGACGGCGGCGGGCGACCACCTCGAAGTGCTCATCTGCCCGGCACTCTTACCAACGCGGATGAAGCGCCTCCGCGCCCGCTCTTTGACAGGACCGTAACATGGCCCCCAATCGCCCCTTCGTCGTCGATCCGTCGCTTACCGCGATCGCGATCGGCTATTCCAACCCTGCCGTCACGCTCATCGCGGACCAGGTGCTGCCGCGCGTCCCGGTTGGCGGTGAACAGTTCAAGTGGACCGATATCCGCTCGGGCAGGCGTCTACCTTCCCGAAACCCTCGTCGGTCGTCGTGGCCAACCCAACCAGGTGACGTTCGAAGGGCTCGAAAACGACGGTTCCGTCGAAGACTACGGTCTCGATGCGCCCATCCCGCACTCGGACATCACCGAAGCGGCCCGCGCGCGGCGCGAAAACCGCTCGACCTACGACCCCGAACAGAACGCGGTCATGATGCTGGCGAAGCTCATGGAACTGCGCCGCGAGGTGCGCGTCGCAGCGATGGTGCAGAATGGCCTCAACTATACCGGTACGCGGCGAATCGCGCTGACAGGCGGCGACCGCTTCGACCAGTACGACACGTCCGATCCGATGACGGTGCTGAAGGACGCGGTCAACGCGACCCTGATCTACCGCGCCAACACGCTCGTGATGGGCCATGCGATCTGGCAGTTCCTGTCCGGCCACCCGGTTCTGGTCAACGCGATCCGCGGCAACCTGACCAACAACGGCATCATCACCCGCGATGAGCTGGCCCGCCTGCTGGAAATCCGCGAGGTCATCGTCGGCGAAGGCTTCGTCAACGTGGCGCGTCCCGGACAGACCGTCGATCTGCAGCGGGTCTGGGGCGACAGCATCCAGGCGCTCTACGTCGACCCCACGATCAGCTCGACGATGGGCGAAGTCACTTTCGGCTTCACCGCCGAATATGGTGGGCGCGTCTCGGGCCGGATCGAGGATCCCGACATTGGCATCTATGGCGGCTTCCGCATCCGCGTCGGCGGCCGGATGAACGAGATCGTCGCCGCCAAGGAGGTGGGCGTCCAGATCACCGGCACGATGACGCCGGCCTAAGAATCCCCGAAAAGGAGCGGCGGGCGGGCACGTGCCAAGGCATCACTGCTGAGAGACCGCCCCGGAACAGCCGCCACCAGCCTTCATCATACCGATACGCAACCACAGGAGACGGACATGAAGTCCATCACAACTGCCTTCCTTGCCTTTGCCACCTTCGCCCTCATCGCCTGCAGGAGCGCGCACGCGCTGACGTCGAGGAGACGGTGGCGGCGGACGTGCGTATTCCGACAATGCGATCCAGTTCCTCCTGCTCCCGACCGACAGCGACGCTAACCAGAACGATCGACCGTCGCACATGTCGGCCTGCGGTGATCGCGGCGAGACTCCTCACGGGGTTGCATCGACGCGAAGTGCCGCACCGTCGACGACACGTAACCCTCGCAGCCGGTGCGCCTGACTCCACCACTCCGACCGCGTACCGCCCGAGCGACTGCGACAGCCTGACGGCTCCCTCAATCCTCCCAGTGGCCCGCGCTCGCAATCCGAGTGGCGGGCCTTCAGTGTGCCGGGTTCCGGGTGCCCCTTCGAACCACCCGCCAGACAACAGGAGACTGTCCAATGACCGCAACGAAAGAAGGCCCAGACGCCCAAGCCCGAAACCAAAGCCAAACCGGCGACGCCCGGCAGCCGTCGAAACGACCGCAAAGCCGCTGCCGACGGGCGCGGTGCGGCTGCCGAAGCGAAGACAGGAACTCGGCCAAGAGGCCGCACCACGGTGAACGCCAAGCAGCCGCAACGCGGGCCGCCACCAGCGGTGCCTTCCCCAACCACCGGTACCGGCCGCTGCCCCGAACGACCGCGGCACGGCCGTTGCCCCGCGACCGTAGCAGCATTGCCTCGGACGTGGACGCCAAACTGCGGACTTCAAGCTCGTCACGTCCGCCGTCGTCTACGGCGAGAAACGTTCTGCCGGATCCAACGTGCTCGGTCGACCAGGACATTCACCGCGAGCTCTTTGCCAGTGAAGCTGTCGACGCCGACTGGCCGGACGACGTCACCCGAAACTAACCCCTCGCCGCGTGCCTTCCCCCCGAACGGCGCTGAACGAAGTGCCGACCGGTCATGCGGGCCGGTCGGGCTTCTTACCCATCCGCAACCTGACCCGAGATACATGCCCGCACGCTACGTCACGCTCCAGCAGATCGAGGACCGCCATCCGGCGGAACTCATCAAGCTGGCTGCCGACGAGCAGACCGGCGTTCGCGACGACGCCCGAATCGAGGCTGCGATCGACGATGCGTCGACGGAAGTGCGCACGATCCTGAAGGCGCGCTACTCTGTCGACGATCTGTCGCGCCTAGACGCGGACAGTCTCGATGCGTTGCGGATCTACACGATCGATATCGCCCTCTACCGCATCGCGCTGACCTTCTCCCGGTCCACCGAGCGGATCGAGGAGCGGTACAAGGCCGCGATCAAGCGGCTGGAAGCCATCGCGTCCGGCAAGGGTGAACTGACCTTGGAAGGCGGCGCTGCCGGTTCCGGCGGTTCGGAGACCGACAGCACGATCACACCCAACGAGGTGGTGATCGACGCGCCGGACCGCATCTTCACCCGCCGCCGCCTGCGGGGGATTTGAGATGAGTTCGAGCATTACGCTGACCGACGAGGGGTTCAACGAGGCTTTCGAAGCCCTCGCGCCGTTCTTCGCATTCGAGCCGTTGGCCCTGATGGAAACCCTCGCCGCGCTCGGCGAAAGCCAGACGCGTCGGCGTATCACGGATGAAAAGACCGCGCCGTCCGGTGAAGCATGGCCGCCAAACGCAGCCGGCACATCCACGCTCTTCGACACTGGCCGCAACCTGCTCAATTCCGTCGGCTCGACGGCGGACGCCACCAGCGCCGAATGGGGCGCGACGTGGGAGCATGCGAACGTCCACCAGGACGGCATGGTCATCGAGCCGAAAGCGGCCGCCAGCCTCGCGTTCTCGATCGGCGGTCAGATGGTGTTCGCCAAGAAGGTGACGGTCCCGGCGCGACCCTTCGTCGGTCTGTCCCCGGACAACGAGACCGAAATGGTCGAAGTCATCACCGACTTCTTCGGGGTGGCGTAATGATCGAGACCCGCTCCATCTGCAGCTGCTGGAAAACAACCGGGTCGACGCCTGCGGTGCCGCCATCGTCGAAACGTTCGACGCCTGACGTCCGGTGTGTCACCGTCCGACACCCCGGCAGACTCGACGTCGCCGACGTGCTGAAAGGCGACGTGGTGGCCGCGCCCGGTGTCATGGTCGGCTGGACCTCACAATCGGTCCAGGAGCTCGACGGCACGTTCCACGTGACCGTCGACTGGTCTGCCTATGTTGTGGCCGAAAATTATGTCGATCTGGTGGCCAAGCGCCGCGTAGCGCGCGAGGCCGTCGCCCAGGCGATCGGCCTGCATCTGCTGACCATCCTGCAGGATGCGACGCGTACGTGCGTCTGGGCCTTGCGCCATGTCTCGCCCGCGCCGTTCAGCACCGCGTTCAGCGTTCAAGCCATATTCTCCTCATCTCCTACGAAGGTCCACGTCTGTTCCGCGTGACGCTGGCCCCATCGATGACCTGCGAGGGCCGTCGTACTTCGCCCCGGAGCCCGGTGCAACCGGACGAAACAACGATACGCTCACCCTGGTCGACGGCGAACTGCCACCGGAACTGGCGGCGCTGATCGGACGACTCGATGAGCGGGTTCGAACGTGCGGTGGCCCGCGGAATTGCACCTGCGACGGAAGGTCGACCAGGCCAACCGGCGGATCGCCAACGTGCTGCTCGACGGCAAGGTCAAACCCGGCAGTCAGGACGCCGAGGCGCGCACGGTGCGGCTGATTCTCGGCCAGGATGCAGACGGCAATGATATCCTGTCGCCGCCGGTGCGGTGGCAACAGCCCGGCGCCGGCACCTTCAAGATCCACGCGACGCCCGCCGACAACGAGCAGATGAGCCTGCTGTCGCCGTCCGGCACGATCGGCGCGCAGTCGAAAGCCATCTGGGGCACCTATGACGACGATCACGAAGCGCCGTCCAACCTGACTGACAACGGCCTCATCGAGCTCGGCGCGTCGTGCATCGAACTGAGGGACGAGCTTCTAAGCTGACCAACGGCGATCGCGTTCAAGACCGGCGACGGCGAAATCGTCACGTACGGCAAGACCCGTCTGAACAACGGCACGAAGAAAATCCACCGCAAGGGCGACAGGGACACCGCTGGCGATGCCGCCGTCGGGTCCGCCGACGAAGTCTACGCATAGAGGGAGGCCGGCATGGCCGACGCACGAAACGCAAACCAGCCGAACCGAAACCGAAACACCGGCACCGGACGAGGCCACGACCACCGATGTCAACAGAGCGCCGAAACTGATGCCGCCGCGCCCGCCGTGCCGGAGCCGAACGACGTGCGCCTGCGGATCTCGACGAGCGGATCCCGAAACGCCGCGCCGACGACTTATCGCCGTCACCAAGGCCAGTGGCCCCGGTACAACGGCGTGCGGGTCGACGCAGACGACAACTGACGCTGACCGCCAGCAGGGTCCGCACGGTGTCAACACCGGAGCGCTTCTGCCCACGGGCCGGTCGCCTCGGAAGACGACGCGCCAGATGCTCCCGCCGACTGACCATGGCCGCCATCCGCTACAGAGTCGGAATTCGACGGGCGACGGGAAAACCGATCACGGCTGGCCCGTGATCGCGCAGGCGCTGTCCATCATCTGGGGCACGCGGCTGGGCGAGCGGTTCACCGGCTCGGCTTTGGTCGGACCTGCGGCGACACCTGTCAGAAGACATGACGCCGGAACTGGCGCTCGGCATCTATGACGATCTGGTCACGGCCGCCCACACCCACGAGCCGGAATACCGGTTGACCGACCTGCAGGTCGTACGCATCCAGCGCACCGGCGTGCTGGGGCCTACGTCACGGCGGCACCTATTATCCGGAAGGCCGGTTCGGGAACTACGACCTGGTCGAACCCGGCCAGCGGATTGATATCGTGCCGGTCGTCTCCGGCAGGCTGTCCGTCGCACAGGGTCTGGCCGCATGAGCCTTGCCTCGATCCCCGCCAACGCGACGACCATCGATCTGTCCCGCGTGCCGTTTCCGGACGCGATCGAGCGCCTGTCCGTCGAAACCATGAACGCAGGGTTTAGAGAGCGCTTCGAAGCCGCCTGGAACGCCCTTCGAGAAGACGATCCAAGCCTTCTGTCGATCGACGATCTGAACCTCGATACCAATCCGGCCATCGCTGCCGGGCAATCCTTCACCCACTGGCGCAGGCTTGACCGTGCCCATGTCAACGACTCCATCAAGGCCGTGCTGGCGCCTTACGCGTTCGGCACGACGCTCGATGCTGTCGTTGCCCGACAGAATGTCGAGCGGCTGGTGATCCGCCCGGCGACCGGTGACGAACCGGCGCTGATGGAACGCGATGACCGGCTGCTGTTTCGCTATTTGCTGTCCTTCGACGGGCGCGCTGCGGGATCCCGCTCGCGCTTTCTCTACGAGGCCTATACCGCGCTGCCGGAACTGGAGATCGGCAACGTCTCTACGGCAGGCCGAAAGGTCCATGGTCGGCTTGGCGACGTGGATATCATCGCCTGCGGACCCGGCGGCCGCGATCTGACCGACGACGAGCTGGCAATTTTGCGCGTGGCCTGCCTGGCCGACAACGTTGTGCCGGAAGCGACCGGCGCGGCCGTCCTTCGGGCAACCCGCCTGGAATACAGTGTCGAGCAGGTGGTGGATATTCCGCAGGGACCGGCTCCGGGTGTGGTCGAAGCGGAGATCGCTACCCGCATTCGAGCCGTTACGGACGCTTTCACATTGGTGGGGGCGAAAGTCGTGCGCGACTTCATCGCCGGATCCGCACGGGGCGACAGCGTGGTGGACGCGACCACACTCGCGCCAGCCGCCGACATCGCTGCCGACCCATACCGGGTGCCGGTCTGCACCGGCGTCACCGTTTCCGCGCGGGTGGTGTCATGAGCGTTGCCGCACTCAGTGCAAACGCGCCGCTGCCGCTTACCCGGGCGCTGGCCGCCGCCATGTCCGACACGCTGCCGGTGCCAATCGCACAGGCGCTGGACGCCGACCGCACTCCCGGGAGTTCCTGCCGTTTCTGGCGGCAAGGAGAGCGTCGATATCTGGTATGACGACTGGCCTGACGCTCGCAAACGCCTCGTCGCCAAGCGGTGGCTTTCCGACTACGCATCGATCATCGGCACCGACTCGCTGAACAGCTTCTCGCCCTCGTGGACGCAACGGTGGTGGACCGCATTGCCAGCCCGCGCCGGTTCTTCTCTCGGCAGCGTTTTGTCGGGCGCGACCCGATCCAGCACCCGCCGTTCACCGGGCGCTATCTCGTCAAGGTCGCCTTGCCGGCACGGGCAGGCGCCACGATGGCCATGCGTCGCTCCTTCATCGGTGAGGCGTTCTTCCATCGTCCGGACCTCGATCCGATCCGCCGTGCAAACGCAGCGATGGTCGCGGCGAAGGGGCCAGCACCCAATACACCGTGGACTATGCGCACCGTCGCCCGCTGCGACTGTCCGACCGTCCCGTGCTGGGCACGGCGGCAGAGCCCGGCCCCAAACTCAATTCATTCATTGACAGGATAGCCCTATGAGAGAGACCGTCCTCTTTGCCGACGCCGAACAGGCGGACGAGCGTGACTTCGACGCCATTGGCGCGCTTGGCCGCGTCTCGCTGAGCGCGATCGTCGGCGAGGCCCTGGCTACCCGAACCACTGGGCAGGCTTTACGGTCGCCATCGCATCGGCGCAGGAGATTACCATTGCGCCCGGCAGCTACTACGAGGCGAGCGAGGTGTTCGGGCTCGATGAGAGCCTGACGATCAACCTGCAAACCTACTTCCCGTTCACGCCGGGTGACGAGAAGTTCGTCGCCATCCTCGCGCGCGGCAACACCGAGATCGTGCAGCAGGAGCGGTCCTTCGACACGTCGAACGACCCCGAGACCGAGCAGATCGTGCAGATCGCAGCACCCCAAACCGGCCGAACGGGTGGTCGAGTTCACCGTACAGCAGGGGATATCCGCCCCGCCACCGGCGCTGCGCCGACGTGGCCGACACCAACTGCGCAATCTGTTTCGTCCGCCTGACGACGGCAGGCGTTCCAGGAAGTGCTGCCGACCAACGACAGCCGGGTGAAGTCGCTCTACGAGGTCGACGGCCGTCTGACGGCACTGGAACTGCGTCGACGACCTGTTCCAGCGGATCGAGGATATCGAGACGGTGACTACCATGGCCGGTCAGATCACGGACATCCCGCGTCCGACATCATCAGGCAGATGCAGCGCGACAACGCCCAAACCCGCCGCGTGCTGTTGCTGCCCGATGAGGCCCGCGCCTACTGGTATGATGCCGGGTTGCTCTACGACGAATGGGACGTCGATGCATCCCGAATGGTCGACCGCGTGTTCGAGGAATCTTTCCCGGCCTACCAGTCGCAACGCGATGACCAGATGGCCCTCAACGACGTGGCCAACCCGGACGTTCGCACACGCCAAACTGTGATGATGCCCGACCACGAGGACGTGATCCGCCTGGAAGTGGACGGCAGCAACGGCGCGAAGGACATCTCGCAACAGGTCCACACGGTGATCACGTCGGTCAAGCGGACTGTCACGCGCAGGCGAACATCCTACGGCCCGTCGAAACTCGTCTGCGGAAACCTAATGGGCGTCCGCACAGGGCAAGCAAGCGGGTGCCACATTCAACAAGGGTGGCGAGACGTTCCAGGTCCAACCGTGTCGCCAACCGCGATCACGGCGTCGGTCACTACCACCTGCGGGTGCGCTCAAAGCAAACCTACAGCTACAAGAAAACCTACTGGGACGAGGTCACCGAGACCTCGGCATCAACGGTTCGGTCTATGGACAGCCTGGCTCAATTCCCAACCAATGGTGATGACATCGCTGGCGTTGAAAGTCACGCGCGCCGGCACGGCAGACATCCACCTGTGCCTGTGCGAATGCACCCAGGGCGGGAGCCGGACTTCAACAGCGTGATCGTTGAAACGACGGTGCCTCACGGCGATATCACCACCGGCTGGAATACTTTTGAAGTGCGTCCGTCCCTGCTGGAAGCGGGCAAGCGATACGCTTGGTTCACGGTGACGACGGGCAACCACGCCTTGCCGATCGTCACCGACGGTCAAGCTCGCTCAAGGGTCGCTGTTCTAGAGCGCACAGACGGCGCGTGGGGCACAGGGATCGCCAACGGAAGACTTTGCTGCCGCGTCTACGGTGCGAAATTTAACGCGACCCGTGTCGCGGTCGATGGCCCCATTGTCCATCGCCGGCGGCATGACGGAGATCGACATTCTCCACGCCGGTTGGGTGCCCGCAGGCACAGAATTGAGCTGGGAGCACATGCCCGCTGGTGAGACCGTCTGGTATCCGTTCGATCCGGTCTATGCCGACCTGCTCGATGGCACGCCGGAGACCAGCCGATTGCGGGCTGTCTTCGTCGGCACCACCGATCTCATGCCTGCAATCCTCATGGATAGCGTGGCACGGGTTCGTTACGGGCGGCTCAACAACGACATGACGGCAGTCAGCCAGGATCGATTTCGGGCTGGCGACTACGGAGATCGAGACCGATGTGGTGTTCGACGACTTCGACGATGCGATCCACACGGCCAGCCCTTCGATCATTGTGGATGGTGTGACCGTGCAGCCGGACATTACCACCATCGACCTCGAAACCTATCCGGGGCGCAGATCTCCCGCCTACACGCTGGGTGCGGCCACCACATCGGCCCGCCTGAAGGTCGAGAGCAACACGACCCAGATATTCAACCCAACCTTCGTGCAGAATGTGAGCGTCCATGCCCTCTAAGACCAAATACGATGGAGACGACAAGCGCCTACGTCGTGAAGTTGACCCGTCCGGTGCAGATTGGCCGGGCCAAGCTGTTGCCGCTCCACAAACACGAGCTGTCCGGCAAGGCGCTGACCGGCCTGGTCGAGAGGGAGGGAAGCGATGCCGTTGACACAGCCCAGCCGCGATAACGGCTATGCGTTCGAAGGCGGACTGAACCTTTCGGACGACCTGTTCACGGGTGTCTTTGGTGACATCCACGCACGGTTGGAAGCTGCCGAGGCCATCAAGGTGACGGCGGACGCCTTCATCGCGGCGGGCGCCGCACAGGCGCTTGCTGTCATCCAGCAGAATATCGAGCCGCAGCTTATTGCCGTGCAACAGCAGGCCGAGGCGCTGACCGACCAGGTAGAGGCAACGCTGGCCACCGACGTGTTGCAGCGTGTGGCGGGAGTGGAGGCCGCACTGGCGGCGGTGGAGAATGCGCTGGCGGCGAACCTTGCAGCATTACAGGCCAATGCGGACAGCACTGACACGGCCCTCGCCACGCTCCGCACCGACGTCGACGACGCCATTGCCGCCATTCCAGAGCCGGAAAAACCCGACTACCGCGACATCCTCATCAAACTCGCCACGCTGGAAGGTAAGGTGACGGGAACGGCTACTGCAGTTGCGGACGACTATGTTGACGAGACGGACATCAACGTAGGCATCCACCTTCACGAAAGTCGCTGGGGGCATTAAAAAGATCGATGCCGTTACGTCGTTGCCGCTTATGACGTCTAATACAGCACCCGCTGGTCATGTGGCTTCGGCAAGCAACACTTACAGCACAGGATTCCCTTACCAAGCGTTCGATGGTGAGCAAGTGTCTAACGGTTGGCTTGCTAACGACCCCTTTCCCCAATGGCTACAACGTAAACTTCCTGCGCCCCACAGCCATATCCGGATACGTAATATCGGCACAAAGCCCGCATTACGCTCCGAAAAACTGGACCCTTCAAGGAAGTAATGACGGTTCTTCGTCCGTTGTTATCGACACGCAGACGAACCAAACGAACTGGACGAGCCACGCTGTTGGAGAAAGAACATGCGCTTCTCGCGCAGGTAGAGAAAACCTTCCAGTATTATCGGCTGAACGTCACAGCCGTTGATGGCTCGGTAAGGGTAGATGTCCAGGAACTGCGATTTATTATCGTTGAAATTCCTGCGGCTGACGTCAACCTAGTTTCGCAACCGTTCCCTGCCCAAGCCTCCTACGACACCGCCCGCCTTACCGTCGTGGCCACGCACGTTGACGCTGGAACCATCACGCCGAACACGGACCTGCTCGCCCGCGTCTCCCGCGACGATGGCACGACGTCGGTGGATGCCACTCTTGTGGCCGTCGCCAAGCCCGATGGGCAGCAAGCGTTACGAAGGCCAACGACATCGACCTGTCCGGCACTCCTGCGGGCAACCAGATGCGCTACAATCGAAGACCGCCAACGACGCCAACATCGAACTGCAGGCCGCTGTCCTGCAATGGGGTTGAGCACCATCTGCCCGGTAACGATCACGCACAATAAGCCGGTTCCATCGTCCATGGCCGAAGCACGCCAATTCGCGTTCCGCGCAGCGATGGCTGCCGGCAACGCGATCACGGCCAGGGTGACGGGCCTCTACAGCGATGCCGAGCGGCTATCGTGGGGCAAGCAGGAAAGCGAAGCCAAGCGCGTCGATGCGGGCGAAACGTGGACGATACAGCGCTGCTCGTGAAGATCGCCGCTCGGAAAGGCCGCACGGTTGAGGATCAGGCGTCGCGGGTTCTTTACCGTGCGGGCCAGTTCAACGACCTCGTGGCCGCTGCCGTCGATCTGCGCGAAGACGCTGAAGGGCTGCTCGACCCGGCGCTCGCCACGCCACAGTTGCTAGGCGAGGCGGTCGAGGAATTGCGCCAGCGGGCGGCCGCACTTAAATCGCAGCTGATCCCGGACGATCTGCCCGATGGGTAAACCATCGCTGACAGAGCGGGTAGAAATGGCCGGGGATGGCGAGTGCACGTTCTTTCCGGAACGTGTCCTTGGCATTGATCTGACCGATGCGTGCCAGCGCCACGACAATTCCGCCCTCGATCTCGACGCCCATGTGGAGCTGTTCCTGGACGTCATCGCAGCGTTCGGAACCGATCCTCTGGGACTGATCGTCGGCGGCATCATGTTCTGCGGTACGACCGGTTGGTGGTTGGTGCGGTATCGGGTTTGGGGGAAACGGCGGGGGCGACGCTTGCCGCTTTCGAAGAAATTACGGTAGGTGCACTACCGCTCCCACAGGCCGATCTTCATGTCTAAGCCAAAGCTTTCACCCGCCGCCCGATGGACAATTGGCGTCATGGTCTCATTGTGCGTCGGCTACCTTGGCTTGGCGGGTTTTCTTACCTGGGCTGCGAACGGCTGCTCTGTGGCGATCCCGGCGACTAGCGCAGCAAATGGCGGGGTGGAAATTGAAGAGCTGATACCATGGGCAAACTGCCTGTCTCCTAGCGAGGTAGGCGATTGGTTGGCAGGTATCTTCGCACCGCTAGCGAATGGTTCACGAAAATCTTCGCGCCAGATGCCGCGAAAAACTTCAAAGACGAACACGGGATCAATCTACAGCCCCATCGAGCGACGCGCCGACGAACGCGGATCCTCGTTCGCCATCGACATGGTCGCAGAAGTGCAGCGTCTGACCGGCGGTGACGTGTTCAAGATCAAGGAGCTGTTCGGCGACAAGCAGGCCGGTCTTTTTCTCCTTCCCATGATCCAGCACGCGCAGGAATTCCAACGTATCATGCAGGAAGTGGCAGACAGATCGGAAGGCACCCTTCGCGATCAGTATGATGCCAATGCGGATATCGCCGCCCAAAAAGAAGATCGCTACGAAGCGGCCATGGCCCGTGTAGGTCGGGACGCCGGCACGGTTTCGGGAGGGCCTGACCGGCCACTCAAAAACCTGATGCTCGAAATGGTTGACCCCGATCTTGCTGCTGCAGCCCGCACGGCCGAACAGCAACGCACCGCTGCACGCGAAGAAGCTGCGAAACGAGCCGATCTCGACGCCACGATAGCCAGTACCCAATCTCGTTTGGCGGCGGCGCGGTCGGATGTTGAAACCTATGTAGAACCGCTCGACGGCAACGCCCTGCAGCCGGGCGACGCCAACCTCTTCCGGCAGCGTGTTGCCGAACTTGAAGCCGAGTTGCAGCGGTGGACCGACGAGCGGATAGCGATCCTGGCAAATCATATTGTACCCGGCGAGACGCGAGTATCCCGACCGGACGGACCTGCTCGGTACCCACCTTCCGGCCGGACAGCGACGAGCGCATCCCCGTTCCACAGTCGCGTCCCGGTTCGCAAATCGCCCCGGCCGAACGTCGACCCCGGCCGGTTCGATCTCGGCCGCGATATCGAGGGCGGTCTAAAGGCCGACACGTCACAGGTCGCGCAAACGGCCATGGGCGATTATCTTTACCAGGATGCAGGCCATCGGGCCCTCCTCGTGGCTGAAGCCCGAAAAATTGCGCAAGCGATCCAGCGCGAGCTAAACGTGACGGCAACCGCCACCATCAATATCCGCCGTGCAGGAGCGTCGGTCGGTGCCGCAGGCGCTAACGCCGTCTCCGGCACCCGCGCCAGCTCTCTGTCTGACACCGGGATGCCCCAGTAATGGCCCTCATCTCCATAGGTCGCGCTATTCTCCGCCCCAACGGCCTGTCGGCCAGCGAACTGGAAGCGACGTCGGAAACCCGTGTGCCCGGCAAGGCGACGTTTGCGGGCATGGACTATCAGCTGACCGGACAAGGCGAGCGACTGATCAGTTTCGGGCATGCACCGTGCCGCAAGTGTTCGACGGCATGGATGCCGTGGCTTTGCTGCTGGCGAACCATTCCGGCCAGCGGGTGGTGAACTATTTCCGGATGGGGCCGAACTATTTCGGCTCCCTCGTCGGCCCTGTCGTCATCCGCTCAACCGGGATATCCGAAGCCAGCCTGCATCCGTTCACCGGCATTGGCCGGGTGGTGGAGTTGTTCGCTGGAGCTGGTGCTGGTTTGAGGGCGCTTCGATGACCGGTTAAAGCCCCTTCGAGAAACGCGATCGCGCCCGGCACCGGAGCGCCGAATCGACCAGATCGCCGGGACCATCTACGGCGCGCCGACCCGCCCGACCGCCGGGCCGGTGCCTGCCGAAGGGACCGTGGAGGCGCTGCTCGATGCCAATCCCGGCCTTGCCGCTGCCCTGCTCGCCAACCGCGCTTTGGTGCCTGCCGATCGCGTGTTGATCGTGCCGGAGGTGCCGGAGGTCGAAGACGATATCGTGCGGCCCTGGTTGTGACCGTCCGTCGACCCAGGGTCACGATCACGGACCGCTCGGTCGGGAACCTGTCGGCGGCTCGGCGGCAAGTTCTACGGCATCGATATCACCGACGACGAAGGCTACGACGGCGACAAGGCCATCGTCCGCATCGCCGGTCGCCGCCCTACGACCGCCCGCCGCCACCGCGAGCGGTATTTCATCCGGGTGCAGATCGAGAACGAAACCCGGCGCGCGCTCGGTCCACCCTGAGAAGGAATGTACGTACAAGACCACCGGCGCGTGGCGATCCGGATCGGCGATGAGATGCACCTGGTCTGCCGGCAGCAGATTTCGTCGAGCCGCCAAGGACCAGGACAGCGGCACCTACGACAGCAGGGCGGCTTTGCGCACGGCGGAAGATCTTCGAAGATCTGGCCAGGCGCATGAAGACCACCGCGCGGATCGACCCGGCCATCGCCGCGATCGATCCCGTACAGGCTGCGCTGACGGCAGTCCGCCGTCGGTTCGCCACGATCTGGCTGACGGGTCGGCGGATCGTCGAGCGCAAATGGGCATGATCATCGTGCGCGCACGGGGCCGCGTCACCGTCCGGTGCCGCGTTGCCGGAGCTGCTGATCAAGCGCGTGCCCGGCTATGGCTACGAGATCGATCTGGAACCGCGCACCGTCACGAGACGGTCGATCCTCCGTTCTTCGACCCGGCCAAGGGTCGACTGAAGCGCCAGAGGCCAGACGGCCGCCAAGGCCGCACGTTGAGTGTTGATCCACCGTCTGCTAGCGAGGGCGAGGCGAAGATCAACGCGAAACCGCCGGTGAACGCTGGCGCTATACGGCACCGCTCCACGACATGCCGGGCACGGCCTGGCCGTAGGCGGTACGCCGGTGAAACTGTCCGCTTCGGTGCCGATGCAGACGCCTCGACTGGCGGACATAGAGCGCGCCCCATTCCATCGTGCCGGAGGATGACGGCTCGGTGCTCACGTCGAAACGCGACGCGTGGCGAGGGCGGCGGAAGCGGACAAGTTGCGATGCCCATCCGTAACAGGAGGAAATACCATGCGCCTATCAATTTCGCTGCTCACCTGTCGATTTCAGCGGCTCCGCCTCCGCTGCCGAACCCGGCCAGCTCCATGGAACCTGGTGCTCTTCCGAAGTAACGTTGCGCTTCGAACCGGACGGCCAGATGACGATGATCCGTGGCGGTCTCGTACGGAAAGTGCCTATGAGGCAACGTCCGACCTGGGGAATGTCGTCGGTATTCGCTCGAACAGCGAACGTCATACCGGTCACATCGGCTATGACAGCACGGTTTTGTCGCTTTACGAAGCCAGTTCAAGCGAGATGTGGGCTTGCCTTGAACGTTGCGGTTGAGGCAACCAGCTGACACCTGTCAGCCCTTTATCGTCGGCTCCAAGATGGTGGCAGGCGTACCAACCTCAGGCCAGTCACGGCTCATTCTTCTCGGTCCGACCCGCCAGACGCCAGCTTCTCGAACGTCACGCCCTCTATCGCCTCGCAAGACGACACGCGGAGGATGCGCGGATGAGGTTTGAAGGATTTGAAAAGACATCCGTTGCGCGTCGTCTTCGGCGCTGCTGTTCAAGAAGCTTGCTCGCGAGCCACGTTCGCGCTAGAGTCATGCCGCCGGTGCAGTGCGATTAACACGTTCAGGCCGTCCGACCAAATCCGAGTGCCACGAGCGCGAAGAGGAGGGCCACGATGCCAGACAGTCCAGATCCGACGCGGTTGCCGGTAAGAAGCTGCCTCGCGCACGCGCGATCTGCCGGCATACCCGCCAAGCCCCGCTATCGCGAACAAGACGGCGTTGCTCATCGTCTGTCCTGACGAGGCCGTTCAGCGGGCGATATTTGCGTCTCTCGCAGCGCTCGTTCAACCGCACGGCTGCAGCTGCGGGTCGTAGTGCTGAGGGTCGAGATCGAAAACCCGCTGCCCGGCGTCCAGGAGCTACCACGCCGAGCGTACACGGTCCCTTTTCGACGTGGCGATTCCAACGTTTCCGGATGTCGGCCGATCTGCCGATCCGTGCGGATGAATGGCTCGGCGAGCCGTGGCGAATTGGTCTTGCCGTACGTCGTCCGGCTCCGGCGAAACGTCGATCGGCAGGGCTGTGTTCGGTCTCGACAAGATCGACATGCCGGACTGCTGGCCGCGGATGTTCCAATAATCGACGCGATCGCGCCCACCGGTTCTTTCGATGAGTCGCCGGCGCTTTCTCCGCCGTCGGCCTCGGCGGCGTGCAGTGCTCGGCTTCGCCCCTGTCAGTCCTTTGTCGAACAGCGAACGATCCGCTTGACCTAGCGCGCATCGTTGCGCCGCGCCGCGGCCAGGTCGTGATCGACGACTTCGCGAGCGTCGTCGATCGCCAGATCGGCCGCATTGCGCGATGGCGTTCGAAGGCATCACGGCGCACCGGCGGACAGGCGGTAGCTCTGCGTGCCACTACGGTGTGGCGGAATGGCTGCGGCCCGCTGGAGCCTTGGTGCGGCGACGGGCAGTTCGCCGGAGGGGGCGATGTCCAAGCCGCCCCCCGATCAGTCCACTATCGAAGAGATCGACGGCTGGCTGTCGCCTCCCTTTCGAGCACGATCACTATCTGAAACTGCCGCGCATGATCGCCACGGACTACTACACCGCGTTTTCAATCGGCGGCCCGCGCCCATATCGGTTTCAGTACCCGGCGGGGCGTGAAGTAGGCGCGCGCCTGCCGCCTCGTTGCTCATGCCGGAGTCGCAAGTTGCCACATCGGCTTACGGTTCCTCGATGGTGAATACGGCATGGCGTCGCTGACCGCCATGCGCTGGCCATGCCCGCATTCTTCCACCACATCCACCCCGGCCTGGCGCTGCGCTCGCCGCGACCCGTATCGAACACAAGTTTATCCCGATCTGGTGGATCAGCCAGAAGCCAGTTCGCCGGGCATCGCTGGCTCGAAGCGGAAGAACAGGACCAGCAGCGGTTTTCGTCGGGCATTTTCGAGCGGTTCAGGCTTGCGGTCAGTTGAAGGATGCCAGGTCGAGGATGGAGGTTGCGTTCATGGTCCAGCTCCGCTGGTTCAGCGACAGAGGTTTGAAGGACGCGGTGTCGGCCGGGCACATCGTGGAGATCTGGCCGTCGGCACTGACCCGCTCAGCGGCGAACTGCCGCCTGGCTGCACGGCTTGCTCGCGATGCGAGCCGACATCAGCGTGCGGCCGCGGCGGCGTTGATCTGGTTGATTCCCGGCGCCACCACTGCCGGTTTCCAGGCCAGTTGCGCACAGCGTGCCCGGCCATCGGCTGTCGTCCATCCTCTACCGCCACCAGGGCCGGAACACTCTCGAAGCCACCATCGCGGCAACCAGGTCGCGGCAGGTTCTGTTGCTGGAGGAACGAGTTCGACGCGGGCGATGAGGTCCAGGAACCTGTCTCGTCCAGCCGGGTGATGATGCCTCCACGCTGTGGAGGCGTGACCTCGCCCCGTTGGGGCTGAGCTCCTGACCCGCGCGGTCGACCACATAGCCCATTTGGGCGCCTTCCGGACGCTACGCCGCAGGTCCAGTTGCTGGCTGCCTAGGCGGCGTTTTGAAACTGGTTCGAACAGCGGTCGAGCGCCCTTCGAAGCCGCCCCATCAGGCTTGCTGCGACTTCATCTGTCCACGCTCAAGTTTCATCTGTCGCACTACAATGATCCGCCGGTTCCTGCGTCGAAGAGGTCAGGGTAGCAGGAGGCGGGAGGGGGTGGATAAGTTTGCAATCGGTTCCGAAAAGGAAGTTTTTGCAACGGTTGTTCGTACCAAGCGATATCAATCGGTTAATCTCGCAAAACTATGTCGCAAAACGATAGGCGAAATTCCGCTCTGAGCCCAAACTGTCTAATGCTGCGCTCTGCGCAAATGTCAGGTTCAGGTGTTCAAAAGGTTAGAATTAGTTCAGCGTCGTTGCATGCGGAAAATGTGTTGATACCCGCATCAGACACGCTCAAATCACTGCATTCCCGAGAGTCGGCGGGCAACGTTTGCTACGAATGAATGCTGGTGTAATGGTAGCAAAAGGGACTGAGACGAAATGAACAACACACCGATCGAAATCCGGCCCTTAGAGCAGGCAGACGAAGCGCAATGGAGAGAGCTTTGGACAAAGTATCTTGAGTTCTATGAGTCCAGTGTACCGGAAGCGGTATATGATTCAACTTTCGGACGATTGCTTCTCGGACGACCCGTGGACTCCTTCGGGCTTTATAGCCATTGCTGAAGGGCAGGCAGTTGGGCTTGCATTATCTCTACCACTTCCATTGCTGGCGTATTGAGCGTGTATGCTATCTTCAAGATTTATTTGCGGACACGTCCGTTCGCGGCCAAGGCGTTGGACGGAAGTTGATTGAGGCCGTATACGCGCAAGCGGAAATAGATGAAGCACCCGCCGTCTACTGGCTTACACAGGAAACGAACCATAAGGCACGAAGACTCTACGACCGAATTGCAACGCTCGTGCCATTCGTCAAATATCAGCGGTGAAACGATGCACATGTTGGTTTTGAAACCGATAGGTCTAATACGTTGGTCTCACAATCACCATATACAGACCTTACGAAGCCTGCAGCTAATGGCAGCAAAGTCCGCATCTCGGCCATTCATCAGGACGTTGCAAAAAGGATGGTTTTTGCGACAATTACTAACCGACCCGAACAAATTCGCGCATAGTTAGACCGAGTTTCGTATGGAAGGACGTTGGGCGAGGTTGACCTTCATCGGCGGCAACAAAGCGAAATGTCGTTTTGGTCAGTTCGTAGATGGAAGGCAGGGTTTTCCCTGCGTCTGCGCCATGGAATCCACCCAGTCAATAGATTTTGGATTGGTGTTAGCATCGAGGCTAAAAACACCTTTGAGCAATATCGTGCCGTCTGGTTTGGTTACACGGAACTCGGAGCCAACAAACGTGCAAATCGCACCATCGGCAGAATGTTCGTCGTCTGGAGGTTCGGCAACACCATCGGCTTCAAGGTATGTTTGAGACCAATTGCCTTGAAGTCGTTTGAAATCTGCGCGGCTATCCTCAGTCATATCGGCTTCTTCTCATGAAAGTCGCATAATTGAATGTATGGAAATTTTCGCACGGAGTCGCAGCGTTCGTAGAACGCCTCCATCTCCCAAATTGAATTCCCCCGCCCTCCCCGCTACCGTCTCCGCCACCACCCCGGGGAGACGCACGCCATGACCACCGCCATCATCGAACAACTCGAAACCCGCCGTGCCGAAGCGCGCGCGGGGGGCGGGCAGAAGCGTGTCGACGCGCAGCATGCCAAGGGGAAACTTACCGCCCGAGAGCGTATCGACGTGCTGTGTGACGCAGGGTCGTTCGAGGAATACGACATGTTCGTCACCCACCGCGCCACCGACTTCGGCATGGCGGAGACGAAACCGGCAGGCGACGGTGTGGTGATCGGCTGGGGCACGATCAACGGGCGGCTAGTCTATGTCTTCGCGCAGGATTTCACCGTCTTCGGCGGCTCGCTATCGGAAACCCACGCGCAGAAAATCTGCAAGATCATGGACATGGCCATGAAGAACGGCGCGCCCATCATCGGCCTGAACGATTCCGGCGGCGCGCGCATTCAGGAGGGCGTGGCCTCGCTCGGCGGTTATGCCGACGTGTTCCAGATGAACGCGCTGGCGTCCGGCGTCGTGCCGCAGATTTCCGTCATCATGGGGCCGTGCGCAGGGGGCGCGGTCTATTCGCCCGCCATGACCGATTTCATCTTCATGGTGCGCGACACGTCCTACATGTTCGTCACGGGCCCGGACGTGGTGAAAACCGTCACCAACGAGGTCGTGACGGCCGAAGAACTGGGCGGCGCGAAGACGCACACGACGAAAAGCCCGGTCGCGGACGGTGCCTTCGACAACGACATCGACACGCTCCGCCAGATCCGCCGCCTCTACGATTTCCTGCCGCTCAACAACCGCGAAAAAGCGCCGACGCGGCCCTTCTTCGACGACCCCGACCGGATGGACGTGAGCCTCGACACGGTCATCCCCGACAACCCGAACCAGCCCTACGACATGCACGAGGTGATCTCGAAGGTCGCCGACGAGGGCGACTTCTTCGAGATACAGGCGGCCTACGCCGCCAACATCATCACCGGCTTCATGCGGCTGGAGGGGCAGACGGTGGGCGTGGTCGCCAACCAGCCGCTTGTGCTGGCGGGGGTGCTGGACATCGCCTCATCCCGCAAGGCCGCGCGGTTCGTGCGGTTCTGCGATGCGTTCTCCATCCCGCTACTGACGCTGGTGGACGTGCCCGGCTTCCTGCCCGGCACGAGCCAGGAATTCGGCGGCGTCATCAAGCACGGCGCGAAACTGCTCTACGCCTATGGAGAGGCGACGGTACCGAAGGTGACGTTCATTACGCGCAAGGCTTACGGTGGCGCCTATGACGTGATGGCCTCAAAACATCTGCGCGGAGACGTGAACTACGCCTGGCCCACAGCCGAAATCGCCGTCATGGGCGCGAAGGGCGCGGTGGAAATTCTGTATCGCGGGGCCGACGCCGACGAGATCGCACGGCGCACGGAAGAATACGAAGACCGCTTCGCCAACCCGTTCGTGGCCGCCGAAAAGGGCTTCATCGACGACGTGGTGATGCCTCACGCGACACGGAAACGGTTGTGTCGCGCGTTTGCGATGCTGCGCGGCAAGGATTTGCAGAACCCGTGGAAGAAGCACGATAATTTGCCGTTGTGAGAGTTTTTGCTTCTTGGTCAGGTAATCGCTCTAAAGAATGGTGGCTAAAGCCAGTTCGAAAAATACACTAGACTCATGGTTTCCCGGTTGTAGCGTCTTCCAGTCAGACGAACGTATTCAGAAATGATCCCGCTGGTCATTGGAACTATCGCAAGCAGCTTAACGAGACGGATTTCGGCTTGATATCGCCTTGAACCAGACAAATGTTTGAGAAGCCGTGGATACTTTTTGAAGCTGGAGCGCTTTCGAAATCCCGTCATTGAAGCCCGAGTTGTTCGCGGCTCTCTATTGGACGTTACCCCCGCGAGCTACAAGGCTCCCGCACTCGCTCAATTTCAAGGAGTTTTCAATACACGAAGACGATTGTAGGAAGATGATGCTAGAGATGTGTGCAGCATCTCGGGGCTGGGAGCCCCCGACCAAACGCGAGTACATTATCGAGACATTTTGGCCTGACTTACAAGTTAACTCTTGAGGCGCTGATCAGAATCTAACACCGTTACAGTCAACAAGAGTTAGTCTCGAACAATCGGAAATATCAAAAGAGATGGCAGGCCCTGGGCTTACGGACCAGGCTTGGAGTCCAGGTTATCATCGGCATACCTCTACGAGCCAGAGAAGCTACTTCCACGACTCTGCTCATCTTACTGACGAACAATGCAACCGCAGCCTTAGTCAGTGGTGAAAGGCTTGAGGCGCTATATGATTGGTATGAGCGAGGTAACGACGATTCTTGCAAACATAGAGTTCGACTTTCTGGGTCTTGATGCGAACGACATTAGTGAGTTCAAAACCTTTCGGAGTGAAATCGAGTCATCACACTCAGCAAATTTGGATGTTATCCAATCCTTCTGAAAGCTGAGGACGGTGTTAATATTCGGCATGATCCTCTCGCCCCCTCTCCCCCGCCTTCGCCGCGAACCCATACCCCACCTACGCCGCCCTGCGCGCCCTCGACGTCCCCCACTTCTTCCCCACCACCGGCATGCACATGCTGGCGCGGTACGAGGACGTCGCGGCCATCGCCACAAACCCTGCGATGGTGCGCTCTCTCGACGGCCACCAATCTTCCGCCGAAGCCAAAACCCTCCAGCGCTCCGCTGAACTGGCACGACATGCCGTACCACGAGCGGGTGGTTCAGTTTTCGCTGCTGGACTCCGATGGCGCCATTCACCGCCGTCTTCGCAAGCTGATCTTCGGGGAGTTCACCGCGCGCGCCGTCGCGCCGCTGGAGAGCATGGTCGCGGCCTACGTCGACAGCCTGCTCGACGATCTCCAGCACCGCAAAACCATCGACTTCATCGCGGATTTCGCCGCCCACATTCCCGGCCACGTCATCGGCCATCTGCTCGGCGCACCGGCGGAAGATGCACCGCAGTTGCGGCAGTGGTCCGAGGAGGTCGTACAGTTCTTCGACGTGGACCGCACGGCGGAAAAGAAGGACCGTGCCGAAGCGGCGACTCGGGATTTTTACTACTATCTCACCGACTTAAAGGCCGCCCGCGCGAAGGCTCCGCAAGACGATCTCATCTCCAAGATGATCGCGGACGAACGCGCGGGCCACTACACGCCCAACGAGTTCATCTCCACCTGCATGCTGGTCTTGATGGCGGGGCACGGGTCCACCATTGACGTGCTGGGCAGTGGCATGCACACGCTGCTGAAACACCCGCAGGCGATGGCTGATCTGCGCGCGGACCCCTCTCTCCTGCCGAACGCCATACAGGAGATGTTCCGCTTCGAATCCCCCCTGCCCTTCTTCCACCGCCACGCGCTGGAGCCGGTCACCATCCGCGACCACGCCTATCCCGCAGGCACCACGTTCGGCCTGCTCTACGGTGCCGCCAACCGAGACCCCGCGCAGTTCGAGAACCCCGACACGTTCGACATCCGCCGCATGCCAAACCGGCATCTCGCCTTCGGTCAGGGCGCGCATCTGTGCCTCGGCAACCATCTGGCGCGGCTGAACATGAAGGTGGTCTTCGAAAGGCTGCTGGCGCGCTTCGCAACGATCGAGCTGGCGACCGAGACCGTCACCTACAAACCCGGCCTGTCCGTCCGCGGTCCCGTGGCACTACCCGTTTCCCTGCGCGCCTAACCCTTCTCGTCCGGCTGCCGCGTGGCGCGGAACCAGATGCCGCTGCCGCAAACCGTCATGGCGAACAGGTGGGCGAAACCGTAAATGAAAAGCCCTGCCGTCGCGTAGCTGCGCTGGGATCGCATCAGCAGCGATCCGATATTGGCGATATCGAAGTAGATGATCGTCAGAGCGATCCCCGTGCCGATGAGGGCGCCAACGACGATGTCGATGATGATCGACCGCACCCACCACCTGTGCTGCTCGCGCATGGCGGAGCGTGCATCTTCATCCCACACTTTCTCGATGACGGCCTTCTCGCCCACTATCGCTCCTCCCCATGCCGGTCGGACATCGTTATAGTGCCACCATAGAAAGCCTGCGTCCACGCAGGTGCAGGCAATCGCTTCGGACCCACCCATGCACAAACATCGCGGCTTTCCCTCAGGCATGCCTGGCACCGGCTACCAGTTCACCGTGCGCCGCCCGAACCCGAAGGGCGCGCCGAAACTGATCGAACGGGAGCGCTACCGCGACCGCCAGCCGAAGGACCGGGCGGCGGACGCGAACTTTCTCGCCTGTCTAATTCAACATTTCGGTGCCGAACCCTTCGAGCGCGGCAATCTCGATGCGGGCCGTTTGTGCTGGTTGCTCGGCCGCGAGGTCGTCCCGGCGGACACGCCGTTCGACCCGGAAAGCTACGAGGCCATGCTGCGGGTGGATATGGACCGGGCGGCGTATTCGTTCCCGGAAGCCGCCGATCCCGAAAACTGGAAGAAATAGGCAGTCCTACCCAACCGGATGCCCGCTCACGCGTTCAGCAGGGAAAGGAGATCGCCATGACCACCCATCCCGCCTACGAGATGACGAAGCCGACGCCGGACCAGCTGACCTTCCGCCTGAAGGGCAAGATCGACGCTGATACGATGCGCGTGATGCTGGACGAGTTCTTCACCCTCGCCGAGCCGATGAGCGATGCCAAGCTGCTCTACATCGCCGAGAAGGCCGAACTGCCGAGTATCGCTGCCATCGGCGTGGAAATGACGCGCCTGCCCAAGCTGCTGCCGGTTGCCTCCAACTTCACCCGCTGCGCGGTCGTTGCCAGCGAAAGCTGGGTCAAGCTGGCTTCGCAGGTGCAAGGCAAGCTGTCGCCCAATCTCGTCATGGAAACGTTCGAGCCGCACGAGGTGAGCGTCGCACAAACATGGCTAGACGCTCCGCAGACCGTCTGACGTTCGCCCAATCCAACCCAAACGCCTCTGAAGGAAACACCATGTTCGGCTCCGCCCCTGAAGACCTGCCCTGCTCCACCACTCCCGAAATACCCGGCCGCGAGGTCGCGCAGACCCTCGGCATCGTTGCGGGCGAGGCGGTACTGGGTGCCAACGTGTTTCGCGACCTGTTCGCAGGGGTGCGCGACTTCGTCGGCGGTCGCGCCGGTGGCTACCAGAAGGTCCTACGCTCCGGTCGTGGCCACGCGATGGAGGATATGATGGCGGAAGCACGGGATCTCGGTGCCGATGCCATCATCGGCATCGATATCGATTATGAAGCCATCGGGGAGACCGGCTCGATGCTCATGGTGTCCATCAACGGCACCGCCGTGAAGCTGCGGTGAAGGTCGCCAGAACAAGTCCCGTCTGGTGGATTGCCGGCGCGGTTTCCGCGCTGGCGGCGCTCGGCTGCTGGCTCGGCTACGAGGCTGTCGGACCCACCCTAGGCGCGCGCGGCCTCGTGGATGAGGCGTTCTCGCTCGTCCCGCTCGGGTATTTCTTCGCTTTGTGCGCCGTCGTCAGCTTCGCCGTGGGCCTTGCCGGCACGATGGCAAGGCGCAAGTTGAAATAGCCGACGCCGCGATGGCGTCGGCTACGTCTCGTATAGTCCCTCGTCCGCTACAGATTGTGCGGAATGGCCTGCCGACGCTGATACAGGCGCGTGTGGCGGTCGTCGGACGTTGCGTCCCGCGTGCCCATCCATGACTCATCGTAGTTCGCCGGGCGTGTGCGACCGTAGGGCGTGTAGTCCGCCCCGGCAAACTCGCGATCGACATCGTCGAGTATGTACGCTTCCTGTTCCGGACGTCGCATGATCTCCTGAACGCGGGACAGGTAATCCTCATCGTCGACGTTGACGGAGACGACGTAGTCACCACGCCGCACGGCGTTCTGATAGGTGCGCACATCGTCTTCCGGCAGGTGCAGGTCGTGGATGTCGTCGAGGTCGTCCTTGTAGTCGTAAGACGCGTCGGTGCTGTGGTCGCCGTCGGGAATGACGCTGACCGACATGGACGAATAGCCAAGTTCCTTCAGCTCGCGCTGGACGAGTTCGGCTGTGGCGTGGGTGCGGTAAACGGCTGTGACGTTTCTCTGCATGGTCGTTACTCCGTAGGTTTCAGATGGCTTGCAAACGAGCCGACCGCCCATCGGGTTCCGCGACTGTCGACCGCGGCTCGAAACGGAACCGATTGGAAACAAACGCTTTGCGACAGGATACCGGGCCGGAACCAATTCCGTTCTGCCATGTTGCGCACTCACTGATGTCCACTCTCCAGGAGCAAACCATGGCCACTAACGACCCGAACTACCGCGACCCAAAAGTCACCACGACCGCGTCCTCGTCGGGCACCAGCAAGTGGATTGCCTATGTGATCGGGGGTCTCATCCTGCTTGCACTTCTCGCATGGCTGCTTGGCCTCTTCGACAACGATGTGGAAACCACCACCGTGCCGACCGACGACGACGGACGAGACCATCATCGTAGTTCCCGAAAGCGACTAGCAACTATTGTAACTGTTGACCGACCCTTGCCGGTAGTCTTCGGACCACCAGCAGGGTTTAGTCCGGTTGACCTCCCATTCTTTCCTGACGATAGACGGGACTGGGAGGATGCTGCATGTTCGACAAGATTCTGATCGCCAACCGTGGCGAGATCGCCTGCCGCGTCATCAAGACCGCGCGCAAGATGGGCATCGCGACGGTTGCGGTCTACTCCGACGCGGACCGTAATGCGTTGCACGTGCGGATGGCAGACGAGGCCATCCATATCGGCCCGTCTCCTGCCGCGGAATCCTACATCGTCATCGACAGGATCATGGCCGCCGTCCGCGAAAGCGGCGCGCAGGCGGTCCATCCCGGCTACGGCTTTCTTTCGGAGAACCCGAAATTCGCCGCTGCACTGGAGAAGGAAGGCGTCGCCTTCATCGGCCCGCCCGTGGGTGCCATCGAGGCGATGGGCGACAAGATCACGTCGAAGAAACTGGCTGCGGAAGCCGGCGTTTCCACCGTACCGGGCCATATGGGCCTGATAGCCGATGCCGACGAGGCGGTAAGGATCGCGGGCGACATCGGTTATCCCGTCATGATCAAGGCCAGCGCCGGGGGCGGCGGCAAGGGCATGCGCATCGCGTGGAACGACGCGGAAGCCCGAGAAGGGTTCCAGTCTTCCAAGAACGAAGCGGCGGCCAGCTTCGGTGACGACCGCATCTTCATCGAGAAGTTCGTCACCCAGCCGCGCCACATCGAGATTCAGGTGCTGGGCGATACCCACGGCAACTGCATCTATCTGGGCGAGCGGGAATGTTCGATCCAGCGCCGAAACCAGAAGGTGATCGAGGAAGCGCCGTCGCCGTTTCTCGATGAAGCCACGCGCAAGGCCATGGGCGAGCAGGCCGTTGCGCTCGCCAAGGCTGTCGATTACGCCAGCGCGGGCACCGTGGAGTTCATCGTCGATGGCGACAGGAACTTCTACTTTCTCGAGATGAACACCCGCCTGCAGGTGGAGCACCCCGTCACCGAACTCATCACCGGTATCGATCTCGTCGAACAGATGATCCGCGTGGCGGCGGGCGAAGAGCTGGCAATCGAACAGGGCGATGTGAAGCTGAACGGCTGGGCCATCGAAAGCCGCCTCTATGCCGAAGATCCGTACCGTGCCTTCCTGCCCTCCATCGGCAGGCTCACCCGCTATCGCCCCCCGGCGGAGGGCAAGCGCGACGATGGCACCGTCATCCGCAACGACACCGGCGTCTACGAGGGTGGCGAGATTTCCATGTTCTACGACCCCATGATCGCCAAGCTGTGCGCGTGGGGGCCGGACCGGGCGGCGGCGCTGGAGACGATGCGCGTGGCGCTCGACACGTTCGAGGTCGAGGGCATCGGCCACAATCTGCCTTTCTGTGCCGCGGTCATGGACCATCCCCGCTTCGTGTCCGGCAACATAACGACCGCTTTCATCGAGGAAGAATATCCCGACGGCTTCGAAGGCGTCGCACCCGATGCCGACATTAGACGACGGTTGGCGGCCATCGCGGCGGTGATGAACATGATCGCCCAACTGCGCCGCACCCGCATTTCCGGCGCGCTGACGAACCACAAGCGCCGGGTCGGGAAGCATTGGGTCGTCTACCTTGAAGGCGGGTGGTGAGCACTCCTCCCACGCGCTGAAGCTGAAAGCGAAGAACGAGGGCGCCACCGTCAAGTTCGGCAAGAAGGACAAGCTGAAAGTGCTGACGGACTGGCGGCCGGGCCAGCATCTGTTCACCGCGCAGGTGGACGGCGAGGCAATGCATGTGAAGGTGCGCCCGACCGATGCCGGCTACGAACTGCGCCACCGCGGGGCGACCGTCACCGCCAACGTCATGACGCCCACGTGTGGCGGACCTCTACGACCACATGATCGAGAAGGTCGCCCCCGATACGTCCAACATGCTGCTGTGCCCCATGCCGGGTCTCATCACCGGCATTTCGGTGGCCGAAGGCGACCCGGTCGAGGAAGGTCAGGCGGTGGCGACGGTCGAGGCCATGAAGATGGAGAACATCCTGCGCGCACCGCGCAAGGGCGTCGTGTCGAAGCTGAACGCCACTCCCGGCGACAGCCTCGCGGTGGACGACGTCATCATGGAGTTCGAATGATCCCGGTCGTGGGGTTCACGACGTAGAACTCGACCCGTGGGGTACTGGCAGTCGTCTCTTCGGACGGCAGTTTGATGATGCTCGCGAAATGGTAGGTTGCCTTGCGGGCGTCCGGCCCCGAGACACTCGTCATCGCGCTGTCCCCCAGCACGACGAGCAGAATGAACAGGCCGACGCTGCGCAGCCCCTGACCCAGACGACTGTCTTCCATCGAATGCCACTCCCCGCGTCCCTCGCCGCCACATGGCAGCGTTCACACTTTCTTAACCATCGGTGCGGGCGGCACCCAAGCGAATGGTGAAGAGAGGGTTAACGCAAACCGGTTTGCGCCCGCAGGTCGGCACCGTTAAATCACGGTGCAAGGAGACGTTTCATGACCGACAAGCCCGCTACCCCAATGCCCCGAGACTGGCTCGATCTGGCGTCGACGGAGATGAAGGGCGGCGACCCGGAAACGCTCGTCTGGCAGACGCCGGAAGGCATCGCGGTCAAGCCGGTCTATACGGCGGACGACACGGAGGGGCTGGACCATACCGGCTCGCTTCCCGGTCACGCGCCTTACACCCGCGGACCGAAGGCGACGATGTATGCGGGACGGCCGTGGACCATCCGGCAGTATGCGGGCTTCTCCACCGCCGAGGAAAGCAACACCTTCTACCGCGCCAACCTGAAAGCGGGCCAGAAGGGCCTGTCTGTCGCCTTCGATCTGGCCACCCATCGCGGCTACGATTCCGACCATCCCCGCGTCGTCGGCGATGTCGGCAAGGCGGGTGTGGCCATCGACTCCGTGGAAGACATGAAGCTGCTGTTCGACGGCATTCCGCTGGACGAAATGTCCGTCTCCATGACCATGAACGGGGCGGTCATCCCCGTGCTCGCTTCCTTCATCGTGGCCGGTGAAGAGCAAGGCGTTTCGCGCGCGCAGCTGAGCGGAACCATCCAGAACGACATCCTCAAGGAGTTCATGGTCCGCAACACCTACATCTACCCGCCCGAACCCTCGATGCGGATCGTGGCCGACATCATCGAATACACGGCGCGCGAAATGCCGCGCTACAACTCGATCTCCATCTCCGGCTACCACATGCAGGAGGCCGGCTCGACGCTGGTGCAGGAACTGGCCTTCACGCTTGCCGACGGGCGCGACTATGTGCGCGCCGCCATCGCAAAGGGCATGGACGTGGACGCCTTTGCGGGGCGGCTGTCGTTCTTCTTCTGCATCGGCATGAACTTCTTCATGGAGGCTGCCAAGCTGCGCGCCGCCCGCTTCCTGTGGGACAGGATCATGCGCGAGTTCGGTGCCAACGACCGTTCGCGCATGCTGCGCACCCATTGCCAGACCTCCGGCGTCTCGCTGCAGGAGCAGGACCCGTACAACAACATCGTCCGCACGGCCTACGAGGCGATGTCCGCGGTGCTCGGCGGCACGCAAAGCCTGCACACGAACTCGTTTGACGAGGCAATCGCCCTGCCGTCCGACTTTGCCGCCCGCATCGCCCGAAACACGCAGTTGATGTTGCAGCACGAAACGGGCGTGACCAACGTGGTCGACCCGCTGGCCGGTTCCTACTACGTGGAAAGCCTCACCGCCTCGCTGATCGACGAGGCGTGGGCGCTGATGGAGGAAGTCGAGGCGCTGGGCGGCATGACGAAGGCCGTCAACGACGGCATGCCGAAAGCGCGTATCGAGGAAGCCGCCGCCGCCCGTCAGGCCCGCGTGGATTCCGGGCAGGACGTGATCGTGGGCGTCAACAAATATACGTCCGGCGCGACGGACCCGGTGGAAGTGCGCGACATCGACAACGCCGCCGTGCGCGACTCTCAGATCAGACGGTTGAACCGCATCCGCGAGACCCGGGACGCCGACGCCCATCGCAATGCTCTCGCCGCATTGGAAGAAGTCGCCCGCACCGGCGAAGGCAACATTCTGGAAGCCGCCGTCGAAGCGGCCCGCGCCCGCGCCACGGTGGGCGAGATTTCATGGGCGCTGGAAAACGTCTTCGGCCGCCATGTGGGCGACGTGGCCACCATCGAGGGCGTCTATGCCGACGCCTGGGGCGATGACGACCCGGCCTTCGAGCAGGCGCAGACGACCATCGCAGATTTCGCCGAACGGCTGGGCCGCAAGCCCCGTGTGCTGATCGCCAAAATGGGGCAGGACGGCCACGACCGGGGCGCAAAAGTCATCGCCACGGCGTTTGGTGACCTCGGCTTCGACATTACCGTCGGCCCCCTGTTCCAGACCCCCGCCGAGGCCGCCGACCTGGCCGTGGCCGAGGACGTGGACGTGGTCGGCATCTCCTCACTCGCCGCCGGTCACAAGACGCTCTCCCCCATGGTGCTGGCCGAACTCGCCAAACGCGACGCCGCCGACAAGATCGTCATCTGCGGCGGCGTGATCCCGTCGCAGGACTACGACATGCTGCTGGAAGCGGGCGTGAAACAGGTGTTCGGCCCGGGCACGAACATTCCGAAGGCGGCGGAAGCGCTGGTGGCGTTGCTGGAGGAGCAGATGCGGGGGCGGAATCGGTAGCCAGTTGATGCGGCACAAGTAGACGTCGCATTGCACCGCCTATGATGAACAACCCAGTTGCTCCATTTCCGCTATAGTCGTGGGCAGGTTCCTTTCGATATTGTGGAGTTCCCATTCGGCGTCTTCCAACTCATTCTTGATTCGCTCAAACTCACTCCGAGCTTCTTCAAGGCGTTCCGTAAGCTGACTAACCCGTAGTGCTGCTCCTACAGCGCCCCCTTCCTCTCCAAACGCTCCGGTCAGCCGTCGTCTCGACATTTCACCAAACGTCCCGAGCGCGCCGACCCCGTTCGCAGCGTCTTGTGCACGTTCCAAGTCGTTATAAATATCCGCAATCTCGCGCTCCTTCAGCCTCATCGTTTCCCGCTTTCGGAACACCCGTGGCCTCAACTGTTGAATAGCGTTCTCCTGTGAGATTCTCAGTTCCCTGAGATCGTAGCACGGCCGGTCATCTGCTTGACTCATAGTGTCCGTTCCAAAACAAGTATGGGGAACTCCATTCTCGCAAAGGGCACCGACGGTTGGACAAATTTCCTCTACTACGCGCTCTTGTGCTGTTCTGTGCGGCACTCATTTTTTCAGGAAATACAGCCGTCGCAAAAGCCGACGACGTCATTTGGTCTTATGCCGACAATCCACTTCCAAACGTCTTGAAACTCACTCGCAATGAAAAACGATTTTTGTTCGCGCAGGACCGCGCGGGGACGGGTTCAGCGGAGGAAGCGACTGTCGAGACGTTCAAGAAGCTGTATAGACGCATGTTTCCACACTCGCCTTTAATTCCAACGCATAGTTTGATTGAAAGTCGGTTCCTTCACCATCTTGCACAAAGACAAGTGGGAACTGGTTTCAGCCAACGATTGGTTATGGCAACGCGAAATCGCATACAGCAAAATGCATCAAAATTTCATACGGCGACCGGGCGCTCTGTGTGTTCTTTGGAAATGGAGGCGTTGGATGACTGGCCACTGTTAGAACAAGGTCTTGCCAGTGCTCAGAGTTTACTAGCTGCAAGAGATGCGACCTACCCATTATTTGGGGTTCGCCTTCTCGACGACCCGCCTGCAATCAAACTCGCTGAAGAAATTGTTGTCTTTGCAAACGCTCGAATTACACTCCTGCGAGGCAAACAGTTGAATGCCCAGGAAGAGGTAAGCGCGTCACTGTCGCCAAGTGTTGTCAGGAACATTTACGATGCCGCGCGTAGAAATGACGCTGATACCGTTTTTCATATGATTGGCGATTGTGAAAAATGAACGATCCGCTAGGAGGCGATGCTATCTGCCCGCTCTGCCAGCGCCCCATCCCGCCGCACGCCAAACAATCGCTTCACCATCTCGTGCCTAAACTCAAAGGCGGCACGCATGGGCCAACCGTCCTGCTGCACCAGATCTGCCACAACGAAATTCACGCCACGCTGACCGAGGCGGAACTGGCGCGGGACTTCGACACGCCGGAGAAGCTGCGCGCCCACCCGCGCCTTGCCGCGTTCATCAAATGGATCGCCAACAAGCCGCCGGACTTCCACGCCCGCAGCCAGAAGAGCCACCGGCGCCGCAAGCGTTAGCGTTCCGACCCCGGTATCGTTAGCATCGTCCTAACATTCGCCGACTACGGTTCGGCAAACTCGGTCTCGGTGCGGGAACAGCATGGGTATCATTCGCAAGACGCTGCTCGTCGCGGTCATCGCCGCCGGTGGGGCGGCAGGATCGCAGGCACCGGAGTTCGCGCAGCAATATCTGCAGCGCATCGGCGGGGCGGTGGATGAACTGCGCGCGGTGCGCTCCGCCTTCGACGCCGATGCGACCAGACAGGGCCTGAACCAGTCCGGTGCCCTGTCCGCCATGGAAGGCTCGCCCGAAGCCCTGGTGCAGGACCGGGGAAAATCCATGCGCGCCACCTTCACACGGTTGGAGAAGCTGGAAGAACAGGCCGCCGCACTCGACGCGGCAAACCCCGTCATGCGCCCGGCCATCGTTGCCGCCTATCCCGACCCGTCGCTCGTTGCAGGCGCATGGAACAGCTTCGCGCCCGCCGTGCCGCTAACCGTTGCGGGTGCGACGTGGGGCGGGTTCGGAGCCTTGCTCGCCCTGTTGCTGGGTGGGCTGACGGGCAGCCTGACGCGCCGCAAACACCAGCGGCCGCAACCGCACAACGGGGTGGCGCGCTAGACGGCGGGCACACCCTCTGCAAGGCGACGCATGCAGTTTCGATGGTTCAGCGTGCCGACCAGAAAGCCGCGCTGCTTGCACAGTTCCGAATGTTCGGGCGTCGTGATCGCGGCATCGTCGCGCGTGGTGTTGCAGGCAGTGAGTGCGAATGCGCCGGTCGTGATGGCGACAGCTGTGAACAGGGTTTTCATGGCGTCGTTTCCTCGTATCGAACGCAGTTCAACGCCTCGCGCCGCATTTCGCTCCCGGACGAACGGGGTTCAATCGATCCGCGCGGTCGCGAAAGTGGAATTGAACCGCTTGCAGTGGATGTGGACCGTCGTCCAGTTGCCCGCCGGCAAGGTGTAGGATTGCGAGCCGCTGTCGGCCTTCAACTTGGCGACCCGCTTCGAGGGCCCTCCATTGCCCACATAGACGTAAAGATCCGGCCCCGGTGATGTGCGGAAGTCGGACAGCGTGAGTGCGTTGCCGGAAACGGTCGCCTTGCCGGAGACGGTGTAATTCTTATGGCTGGCAAACGACCCGCTGCCATCCTTGGCCAGCACAGGAGTGGACACTACGACGGCGGCGGCGAGGGCGATGGAAAGGCGAAGCATGGCGTTGGTTTCCCGTAAGCGATGCATCGAGCAAACCATCGTGGGCCATCACTGCCAAATCACACTTCCGCGCGCTTCCCCTTAGTGGTTGGCGCACGGCTTCGCTCGGCCTACAAGCGTGCCATGAACACGATACCCCCATCCCGCACCCAAACGTCCATGATCGACCCGTTCGGCCGCACGGTGGATTACCTGCGCGTATCGGTGACGGACCGGTGCGACTTCCGCTGCGTCTATTGCATGGCAGAGGACATGACGTTCCTGCCCAAGCGCGATCTGCTGTCGCTGGAGGAACTGGACCGCCTGTGTTCAGCCTTCATCGCGAAGGGCGTGCGCAAGCTGCGCCTGACCGGCGGAGAACCGCTCGTGCGCAAGGGCATCATGCAACTGGTGGAGTCGCTGGGCCGTCATCTCAAGTCCGGCGCGCTGGATGAGCTGACGCTGACGACGAACGGCTCGCAGCTCGCCCGCCATGCCGAAGGTCTCTTCGCCGCCGGTGTGCGCCGCATCAACGTGTCCATCGACACGCTGGACGCTGACAAGTTCGCCGCCATCACCCGCTGGGGCCGCCTCGGTCAGGTGATGGAAGGGCTCGACGCCGCGCGCAAAGCCGGGCTCGCCGTCAAGATCAACGCGGTCGCGCTGAAGGGCGTCAACGAGTTCGAGATACAATCGATGATGGAATGGGCCCATGGCGAGGGTTTCGATCTGACTTTGATCGAAACCATGCCGCTCGGCGAGATCGCCGAGGACCGCACCGACCAGTATCTGCCCCTGTCGCTCGTTCGCCAGCGGCTGGAAGAGACCCACACGCTGACGCCGATACCCCACAAGACGGGCGGACCGGCGCGCTACGTGGAGGTCGGCGGAAACGGGCGGCAGGCTCGGCTTCATCACCCCCATGACCCACAATTTCTGCGAATCCTGCAACCGCGTGCGCGTCACCTGCACCGGCACCCTGTTCATGTGCCTGGGCCAGGAGGATGCAGCCGACCTGCGCGCGCCGCTTCGAGCCAGCGAAAGCGACGATCTGCTCTCAACCGCTATCGACGAAGCGATCGGCCGCAAGCCGAAGGGCCACGATTTCGTCATCGAGCGAACGGGAGCCGCCCCCGCCGTCGGCAGACATATGAGCGTGACGGGCGGCTGACTTCCGTCTGACTGGCGACCGGCTGGCGACCGGCTGGCGGCTCAGTTGCCGAGGAACCAGATCAGAGCGATCGAATAGATCAGAATCGCGCCGATGATGACGTGAATCTGATAGTTCTGCGGCACGCTTTCGCTGGCGGCGCTGCGCATCTGCGACAGCAATTCCGGCCAGGTGTAGGACACGAAGTCCCCCTGGGTCATGATGGCGATGACGTCGCCGGACTCGTTGACCACCGGCAGACGGCGGAAGCGTTCGTTGGACATGATGCGCAGCCAGTCGCCGACCTGATCGTCGGCCTTAGCCACCCGAACCTCGCGGGTCATCACGTCCTTGAGCGGCGTCGTCGCCGGGTCCAGCTTTCCGTTGACGACGCGCTTCATGATATCGCGTTCGGTGAACATGCCGGACATGCGCCCGTCCGCTCCGGTCACGATGACCGAACCGTAATTGCGCTGGCTCATATCCGCTACGGCTTCCGACACCATCGCGGTTTCCGCATATTGCAGTGGCTTCGGTTTGGAGCGGAACTCGGCGCGTTCGGAGATTTTCATGGATGGGGAACCCGGTGGCATGGATGACCGAGACTAACGCACGATACGGCAAAGTCGATACGCCTTCTGCAATGAAGAGAGCGACTCCTCGCCCGCTACAAGACGGCGGTAACGGCGACGATGCACAATCTTCTTGATCGTAGTGGAGGCCTGAGCGTGAGGTTGTTCACGTGGCCGATCGACCCACCACGCCGCCCTCATCCGTTCCGATTATAGCAAGCCCCTTGCGGGCATTGGACGCGACGGACTTTCGCGCGTCGGTCAGATGCCGTTCCAGATGCGGGCGCAGCCATGCACGCAACTCGGCATCGTCCGTAGCCCATTTCGACAGAACCTTCATCGAATTGTTCAGCACGATCCAGTCGTCATGGTGCGCCAGATTGCGCTTCATGATGTCCAGCGCGCGTTCATGCTGTCCATCCGACAACCGATCCCGGGTCAGGTCGAACAGCAACGCCAGCGTCCACTGCGTGCTGGGCTGATCGATGGCGGCAACCTCGCTTTGCAGGCCGTCCATTACGCCCATCGTCCAGTCGGGGTGTTCGATCGTCACCCGCTTGACGGCGTTGGATACGCGCAAGCGCACGATCTCATCGTCGCTGAAGTAGCAGTCGTAGAGATCGGCGAACCGGGTTCGATCCGCGAGCACCACCTCCACCACTTCCAGCGTACGCCCGAGCGAATTCGGGTGCCCGCCGGTCAGCATTGCCTCGAACTCTAGGCTTCCAGCGCCTCGCGCTTCTCTTCCAGTTCCAGCCATCGTTCCTCCGCCGCATCCAGCTTCGCCTGCGTCTGCCCGAGCAACCGGACCATCTTGTCGAACCGGGCGCGGGTCTTTCTCGTAGGCCCCCGGCGCGGCCATGGCGGCGTTGATCTTGGCGATATCCGCCTCGTGCTTCGCCATCTCGGCGGGCAATGTGTCGAGGGCGTGTTGTTCCTTGAACGAGAGTTTAGCGGTGGTCGCTTTCGGCTTGTTCGGTGGGGGGGCTGCGTCACCGCCTTCGCCGCCGGTTCATCGACCGCCGCAAACGGCGCCGCGCCGCGCTGGGACAGCATATCCGTCCAGCCGCCCGCATATTCCCGCCACACACCGTCCCCTTCGGCGACGATGACGGATGTGCAGATGCGGTCGAGGAAATCGCGGTCATGGGAGACGAGCAGGACAGTGCCCTCGTAGTCGGCGATGGTTTCCTGCAACAGATCGAGCGTTTCCAGATCGAGGTCGTTGGTCGGCTCGTCCAGCACCAGCAGGTTGGACGGATGCCGCAAGCGCATGGCCAGCATCAACCGCCCGCGTTCGCCACCGGAAAGCGCGTGCGTCGGTGTGCCCGCCTGTTCCGGCAGGAACAGAAAGTCCTTCATATAGGCCAGCACATGCTTGGTGCGGTCGCCGATTTCGACGACGTCCGTGCCGCCGCCGGTCAGCGTATCGCGGACGGAGGTGTTCGGGTCCAGCACCATTCGTTTCTGGTCGACCACCAGCATTTCGATATTGGCGCCGAGTTTCACCGTGCCGCTGTCCGGCTCCGCCTGACCGGTGATGATGTTGAGCAGCGTCGTCTTGCCCGCCCCGTTCGGCCCGACGATACCGATCCGGTCGCCCCGTGCGATGCGGGACGAAAAATCATCCACGAGAACGCGGTCGCCATATGCCTTGGAGACCTGCTCGACCTTGGCCACCAGCTTGCCGGACGTTTCGGCCGCCACGACCGACACCGTCGCCGTGCCCTGCGGCTTCAACCGTTCGGCCCGTTGCTGGCGCAGATCGCCGAGGTCGCCGAGCCGCTTCATGTTGCGCTTGCGCCGGCCGGAGACCCCGTGGGTCACCCAATGCTCCTCCCGCACAATCTTGCGGTCGAGCTTGTGGGCGTCGAGCTCCTCCTGCGCCAGCGTCTCGTCGCGCCAGTCTTCGAAGGCGGCAAAACTCTTGTCGAGCAGCCGCGTGACGCCCCGGTCCACCCACAGCGTCTTGCGCGACAGGTTTTCCAGAAACCGCCGATCATGACTGATGAGCACGATGGCGGAGCGCAGCCGCGCCAGTTCCTCTTCCAGCCAAGCGATGGCGGGCAGGTCGAGATGGTTGGTCGGCTCGTCCAGCAGCAGGATGTCCGGTTCCGGTGCGAGCACCCGCGCGAGTGCCGCGCGCCGAGCTTCGCCGCCCGACAGATTGCCGGTCGGCTCGTCGCCCGTCAGCCCCAGCGCCTCCATGCACAGCTGCGCGCGGTAGGGATCATCGGCCTCCACCAGACCGTCTTCCACGTAATCGCGCACGGTGGCGAAGTCCGAAAAGTCCGGCTCCTGCGGCAGGTAGCGCACGGTCGTGCCCGGCTGGAAGAAGCGTTCGCCTTCGTCCTGCTCCACCTGCCCGGCGGCAATCTTCAGCAGCGTGGATTTGCCGGACCCGTTGCGCCCCACGAGACACAGCCGCTCCCGCTCGTGCACCGCGATATCCGCGCCCGTCAGCAGCGGGGTGGAGCCGAAGGTGAGGTGGATGTCCCGCAGCGCCAGAAGCGGTGGCGCCACTACGTCACCACGTCGGGTTCGGTGCGCCCGGTATGGCGCTCGATGGACGCGATCTCGCGCGAAACGGCGATCAGGTCCGCCAGCGCGTCCGGCGTGTCCATACCGAGGTCACCGTCGGTGCCGACATAGCGCTCGATATAGACCCGCAACGTCGCCCCCACCGTGCCCGTGCCGGACAGGCGATAGACGATACGCGAGCCATCCTCGAAGAAGATGCGGATGCCCTGATTGTCGGAGGTGCTCTCGTCGATCGGGTCGAAATAGGCGAAATCGTCGGCCCGCGCGATGGTGCCCGCCTGCGTGTCGCGGCCTGCTACAGTGTCGAACTTGCCGCGCAGGCCGTCCATGACGTCGGCGGCAGCCTTCGCGTCCACCTCCTCGAAATCGTGGCGGGCGTAGTAGTTGCGGCCATAGGTGGCGTAGTGCTCGGCCATGATGTCGGCGACGCTCTGCTTGCGGACGGCGAGGATGTTGAGCCACATCAGCACGGCCCAGATGCCGTCCTTCTCGCGCACGTGGTCGGAGCCGGTGCCCGCGCTTTCCTCACCGCAAACGGTAATCCAGCCCGCATCCAGCAGGTTGCCGAAGAACTTCCAGCCGGTCGGCGTTTCGTATGCCGCCATGCCCTTGGCTTCCGCCACCCGGTCCACAGCCGCACTGGTCGGCATGGAACGGGCGACGCCGGTCAGCCCATCCTTGTAGCCCGGTGCGAGATGGGCGTTGGCCGCAATGGCAGCGAGCGAATCCGATGGCGTGACGAAGAAACCCTTGCCGATGATGAGATTGCGGTCCCCATCCCCGTCGGACGCCGCGCACAGGTCCGGCCCGTCCGCCGCCATCGCCATGTCGTAGATTTCCTTGGCATGAACGAGGTTCGGGTCCGGGTGGTGCCCGCCGAAGGTCGGCGACGGCTTGCCGTTGATGACCTGCGCCCCGAACCGTTCCTTGAACAGGCGCTGGGCGTAAGGTCCGGTCACGGCGTGCATGGCGTCGAAGGTGAAGCGGAAACCGCCGTCGAACAACGCCTTGATCGCGCCGAAGTCGAACAGGCTCTCCATCAGTTCGGCATAGTCATCGACGGGATCGACGACTTCCACGACCATCTTGCCGAGCCGCGTTTCGCCGATCGTGTCGATATCCGCATCTTCGGCATCGGCGATCTGGTAGGCGTCGATCACCTTGCTTCGCGCAAACATCTTCGCCGTCAGGCTTTCCACGGCAGGACCGCCATTTTCGCCGTTGTACTTGATGCCGAAGTCGCCATCCGGCCCGCCAGGATTGTGCGACGCCGACAGGATGATGCCGCCGAAGGCTTCGCGCTTGCGGATGAGATGGCTGACGGCGGGGGTGGACAGCAGACCGCCCTGCCCGACCACGACGCGCCCGAACCCGTTGGCCGCCGCCATCTTCAGGATCGTCTGCACCGCCACATCGTTGTGGAACCGCCCGTCGCCGCCGACCACGAGCGTCTTGCCCGCAAACCCGTCGAGACTGTCGAAGATCGACTGGACGAAATTCTCCAGATAATGCGGCTGCTGGAAGGTGGTGACCTTCTTGCGCAGGCCGGACGTGCCCGGTTTCTGGCCGTCGAAGGGAGTCGTGGCGATGGTCGGCATGGATTCGGGCCCTGCTGTTCTTTTGACTTATGTGTCGCGAACGGCAGGATTTGTCACCCGTCCCGACCGGTCAGATCTCGTTGAAGGCGCGACCGAAGGACTCGAAGATCGGTTGCAGCGCGTAGCCCATGAAGGTGCGGGATTCGCCCAGCGCATAGACCTCCACCGTCATGCCCGCGCGCAGGCCGTCCGGCACGTCGGTGCCGAGCGACACCCGCACCGGGTAGGACGCGACGCCCGAGGTTTCGTCCATCACGGTGTCGGCGGCGACGTAGTTCACCTCACCCTCGATGGGCGCGACGGTGCGGCGGTTGAAGGCCGTTACCACCACCCGCGCCTTGTTGCCGGGGTGCACACTGTTGGCGTTGGCGGGCGGCATGTCGAACTGCGCCTCCAGCGCCGACCCTTCCGGCACGATCTGCGCCACCACCGCACCGGGGGCGATGACGCCGCCGGGCGTGTGGGCGGCCAGCCCGGTGACGGTGCCGGAAGCCGGTGCGCGCAGTTGCGTGGCGTCCAGCGACATGCGCGCCGCTTCGATCTGGTCGGAGATTTCCGCCAGCTCGCCGAGCACGGCGGTCAGTTCGGTGGAATCGTCCTGCCGTTCCTTCGCCAGCGTCATGTTCAGCCGGGCTTCGGCTTCGGCGATCTTTTCGGCGGTCGAGGCGATGCGGGCATCCATGTCCGACAGCATGTTCTCCCGTTCCAGCGCGATGCGCTCCAGGTCGGTCAGCCGGTTGCGGGCGATGTAGCCGTCCCGCGCCAACGGGCGAAGGCGGGCGAGTTCGCCGCGAGTGGAATCGAGCAGTTCCTGCCCGATGCCGATCTGCGCCAGCAGGCCGTCGCGGTCCTCCCGCAGGCTTGCAATCTGCGCACGCGCGGCTGCCTCGGCGGCACGACGGCCGCGCTGGGTGGCCTGCCCCTGCCGCTGCTGTTGCAGGCCGAGTTCGGCCATGGCCGCGACTTGTCCTGCGCGCCGCGCAAGCCGAATGCGGTCTGCCCTGTCAGGCGCGCACGCTTGGCTTCCAGCGTGGCCTGGCGTGCCTGCAAGCGGGTGAGCGACGCGCGATCGTCGGCATCGTCGAGTTCCAGCAGAACGTCGCCCTGCTCGACCCGCGCACCATCGGCAACGCGGATGGACCGCACCACACCGCCGCTCTTGTGCTGCACCAGCTTGTTTTCCCCCGCCGACACCAGTTCGCCGAACCCGACGACCGCCGACGACAGGGGAAAGAAGGTTGCCCACAGCAGGAACAGGCCTAGAAAACCGAAGACGAATATCAGCCCGCCCCGCGCGACCGAAGACGGTGACACCGGCACGGTGTCGCGCCAGTCGGAGGACAAGTCGGAGGCGTTTGTCTGGCGCGTGTTCATGCCTGCACCTCTTCGCGGGTCGATTTCGACTGTGCGGGTTCGGGCGTCGTCATGGACGGTGCCTGCACCTGCTGGCGCGTCGGGAAGAAGCTTTCCACCGGCGTTTCGACCACCTTCGCGTTCTGCACCGTCACCACCCGGTCCGCGATGCGCAGCACCGAGCGGCGCTGGGTGACGAGCACCACCGTGCGACCGGCCTTTCGCGCCCGCACCAGCGTCGCCATCAGCGCCTGTTCACCGGCGGGGTCGAGATGGGCGTTGGGCTCGTCCAGCACCAGCACGCGCGGGTCGCTGTAGAGCGCGCGGGCCATCGCCACACGCTGCTTCTGCCCGCCGGAAAGCTGCACGCCTTCCGGGCCGATGGCCGTGGCGTATCCCTGCGGCAGCGCCAGAACCATGTCGTGAATGCCCGTCGCCTGCGCGGCGGCCACAAGCCTGCGCTTCGTTCGGGAGCAGCCGACAGGCGGGCGATATTCTCGCCGATCGTGCCGGGAAACAGCGCGATTTCCTGCGCCACGTAGCCGACCGCGTCGCCCCATTGATCGTCCGGCCATTGCGACCGTTCCGCCCCATCCAGCCGCACGACACCGGCGCTTGCCTGTGCGGCACCCACCAGCAGTCGCGCCAAAGTGCTCTTGCCCGCGCCGGACGGGCCGACGATGGCGAGGATCTGCCCCGGATTGGCAGTCGACGGACACGTCGTCGAGAATAGGAGCAAGACCGGCCTGCGGTGCGTAGGTGATGCCCTCGGCGGACAGCACGCCGCGCGGGTCCGGCAGGCGGATGGGGTCGGCTGCATCTTCGGCAGCCAATAGCGTTTCCAGCGAGCGGTGCGCGGTGCGGGTCTGCGCGATGCGCTCCCAGCCGCCGATCACCTGCTCCACCGGTGCCAGCGCACGGCTGGAAATCATGGAGGCTGCAAAGATGACGCCGCCGGAAATCTGCCCGTCGATCACCAGCCACGCGCCCCAGGCCATGATGACGATCTGCAACATCTTGCGCGCGCTCTTCGACGCGCCGTACCAGGCAGAGGCCGTCGCGGCAGAATCATCCGCCTTCTGCAACGATTCCGCCATGCCACCGCCCCAGCGCGTCATCACATTGGGCAGCAGGCCCATGGCGCGGATGTCTTCGCCGCGCATGAACACCGCCTGCGCGAACGACAATGCCGCCCCATCGGCCTGCTTCGCCTGCGCCGAACTGGATGCGGTCGACCATTTGTTGGCCAGCGCGATGCCCACCAGCACGCCGAGCCCGACGAGGGTTATCATCCCCAGCGACCAGTGCAGCAGGAACATCAACAGAATGAATGCCGGCACGAAGGGCAGATCGAACAGGCCGAGCATGGCGCGGGAGCCGAGAAAGCCGCGCACCACGTTGTAGTCCCGCAAGGCGGATGCCGACGCCGCAGCGTCGTATCCACCGCCGGACAGGCGCGCGAACAAGGGCTCGGCGACCGACACCGTGTATTGCGCCGATGCCCGCTGGGCGAGCTTGCCCCGCACGGTTTCGGCCACGCCGTAAAGTACCATGGCGGCCAGCGCGATCAGCGTGATGTAGATCAGCGTTTCCAGCGATTGCGACGTCAGCGCCCGGTCGTAGACCTGCAACATGTGCAGCGGCGGCACGACCATCAGGATGTTCGTCGCCAGCGAGAACACGACCACCCATTTCAGGGAGCCACGAAGCAGGTTCGTCTGTTTCGATGTGGTCAGGGCGTGCATGGAAGGCATGGGCGAGAACTCGGGTTCGGTCTGCAGTCGGTCGGCCCCTTAACCATCGTCGTTAGTGGTGAATTTACCCCAAAGCGGCGCGCGTAAAGTTTTCGTCATGGTTAATGGCTTGTGAACGGGCGGGGGCTGCGCCACCCTTGCGCTCTTCGGCAAATCGCTTCGGACTTTTCGCCATGCGCCTTCCCTTTCTCATTACCGCGCTTGCCCTTGCGTTCGCCGGTCCCGCATTGGCGCAACAGGCTGCCGATGGCGTTGCACCGGAAATCGCGACTGGTCTGGCGGCGAAGAACGAGGGCAAGCCCGTCGAAGCATCGTCGTGGATGGTCTCCGTCGCCAACCCGCTCGCTGCCGAAGCGGCCGCCGGTGTGCTGCGCGATGGTGGAACGGCGGCGGATGCGGCGGTGGCAGCGCAAGCCATGCTCGGGCTGGTGGAACCGCAATCCTCCGGCCTGGGTGGCGGCGCGTTCGTCGTCTATTTCGACGCCGCCGCCGGCAATCTGACGACGCTGGATGCGCGCGAGACGGCACCGCTCGCCGCCACGCCACGCCTGTTTCAGGACGAGAACGGCGAGCCGTTGAAATTTTTCGACGCCGTCGTCGGTGGCCGTTCGGTCGGCACGCCGGGAACGCCGAAACTGATGGAGCTTCTGAACCGCAGGTTCGGCACGCTGGAAATGGAACAGGTGCTCGAACCCGCCGTCGAGCGGGCGGAAGACGGGTTTGCCGTATCGCCGCGCCTTGCAGCCCTCGTAGCCGCCGACGCCGAACGTCTGGCGCGCAGCGAGGCGACCGCCGCCTATTTCCTGCCGGAAGGCCAGCCCATTGCGGAAGGGTCGATCCTCGTCAACGAGGCCTACGCCAACAGCTTGCGCGCCATGGCGAAAAGCGGGTCGGACAGCTTCTATACCGGTGCCATCGCAAGCGACATCGTGCAGACGGTCCAGGACTACGCCGTCAATCCCGGCGTGCTGGCAGCCGAAGATCTGCGCAACTACGCGGTGAAGGAACGTGCGCCCGTCTGCCTGCCCTATCGCGGCAACGACGTGTGCGGCATGGGCCCGCCCTCTTCTGGCGCGCTCACGGTCGGGCTCATTCTTGGCATGCTGGAACAGTACGATCTGGCCGCCATGGGGCGGGACGATCCGCAGGCGTGGCGATTGATCGGCGATGCCTCCCGCCTCGCCTTCGCCGATCGGGGGCGTTACATGGCCGACACGGATTTCGTGCCGGTGCCCGTAAAGGGGCTGCTGAAACCGGATTATCTGGCAGCGCGCGGAAAGCTGCTGGCGGGCGATGCGGCGCTTGCCGACAGCGGTCGCCGGCGAGCCGGAATGGGACCACGCTGCGCTCGATCTGGCCGACGATCAGTCGCTGGAACTGCCCTCCACGTCCCACATTTCCATCGTCGACGCGCAGGGCAACGCGATCTCCATGACGACGACCATCGAGAACGCATTCGGCTCGCGGCTGATGGTGCGCGGTTTCCTGCTCAACAACGAACTGACGGACTTCTCCTTCCGCACCCACGCCGATGGCCGCCCGATCGCCAACCGCGTCGAACCGGGCAAGCGCCCGCGGTCCTCCATGGCGCCCACGATCGTTATGCGCGACGGAAAACCGACGCTGGTCATCGGCTCGCCCGGTGGCAGCCGGATCATCGGCTATGTAGCGCAATCGCTGATCGGCATTCTGGACTGGGGCATGGACGTTCAGGCCGCCGTTTCCGCACCCCATCTCATCAACCGGTTCGGCACGTTCGACATCGAAGAGGGCACCGACGCGATGGCGCTCGAAGCCCCGCTTCAGGCGATGGGTTTCGAAACGAACACCCGCGCGCTCACGTCCGGCCTTCACGCCATCGCCATCACGCCGAACGGGTTGCGCGGCGGAGCGGACCCGCGCCGCGAAGGCATCGCTATCGGAGAATAGGCCTATTCGTCGCTCTTGCGGGGTCATGCCCAGCGCGCTGAGATAGAGATCCAGCATGGCCTCCTGCTCCTGCCGCTCTGTCGCTTCGACCTTGCGCAGCCGCACCACCTGCCGCAGCGTCTTCACGTCGAACCCGTTGCCCTTGGCCTCGGCGTAAACATCGCGAATATCGTCGGCCAGCGCCTTCTTTTCCTCTTCCAGCCGCTCGATCCGTTCGATGATCGTGCGTAACTGGTCGCGGGCAACGCCGTGGGAGGAGTCGGTGGTGATGTCATCGGCCATGTGAATCGAACGGTCCTGCTGCGGGGAAGCGCCGGTTCAAGCGCAGGTGGCGCGCCCGATCAACCTTCAAAACTATCACCCGTGGGATTTGGCAAAGTCGGCCTTTTGTTCCGCACTGGCTTCGTTCTGGTATTTGTCGCGCCATTCCGAAAACGGCATTCCGTAGACGATTTCCCGCGCGCCCTCCTTGTCGAGGTCGATATCGCGGGCATTGGCCGCTTCCATGTACCAGCGCGACAGGCAGTTTCGGCACATGCCGGTCAGGTTCATCATGTCGATGTTCTGCACATCCGTGCGTTCGCGCAGGTGGGCGACGAGGGAACGGAAGGCGGCGGCCTCCAGTTCGATGCGCGTTGCAGGATCGATGTCGGCGTCACTCATAATGGCCTCCCGGTTTGGCCGAGCCGTCGAAGCGCGAGCCGTAGAAACGTGTTTCGTGCATGTCGGGTCGGTCGAGCGCGGGTTCAAGAATGGTGGCCAGACGGTCCACCCATTCGTCCACCCCCGCCTGTTCGGCAATCAGATCCTGACGCACCTCGATGAGACAATGGGCGAGACCGCGCGTGGTAGCGTGGCGGTAGATCGTGTCCCCCACCAGCCCACCCTCGTAGGGTTCGTTTTCTCCCACGAAAAGCGAAGCATCCGCCTTCAGCGCGTCGAGAACATGCAGGTTCAGCCGTGGATCGTGGTCCCAGAGCACGGCGGTGTGCCAAGGGCGCGGCACGCCCTTCCATGAGGGCGTGAAGGAATGGATGGAAAAGATGAGCGGCGGGACCGCGCAGGCGTCCAGCACCCGTGTGATCTCGCCATGATAGGCCGCATGATACGTCTCGATCCGGCGCGCGATTTCACAGGCGTCGATCGGATGGTTGCCGGGCACCACCGTGCCGTCGGACAGGCGCATCAGCACGGTCGGGTCATCCGGTCCCCTGTTGGGGTCCACCAGCAGGCGAGAGAATGTGGATAGCACCGCCGTCGCGCCCAGCCGTTCGCGCAAACCGAGCGCCAGCGCCCGCGCGCCGATATCGTAGGCGATATGGCGCTCGAACTCGCTCTTCGGCAGGCCGAGCGAGCCATAGCGCGCGGGCACTGCGGCGCTGGCATGATCGCACAGGATGACGAGTTTCGCATCTTCATCCGCCCCGATTGTCTGGAACGGCAATTCATCCGGTGACGGTGAGGGAGGATAGGCGGGAGACTGCATCGGCGCGTCTTGTCACGGGCACGGTGCAGGTTCAAGGAGCGCCCATGCGACCCGCCGCCATTCCCGCCACCCCGCCGGCAATCGGCCCATCCATCGCCTTCGTGGCGCTGGTCGCCGGCGCCATCGCCATGGGCGTATCGCCGATCTTCGTGCGTCTGGCGGAAGTCGGCCCCTTCGCATCCGCCTTCTGGCGCGCGGGCCTCGCCCTGCCTGTCCTGTGGTTCTGGCTGGCCTGGGAACGACCGGCGGACGGCGCCTTTGCCTTCGACCGCGCCACGTTGCTGGCCGGGCTGTTCTTTGCCGGCGATCTGACCTTCTGGCACCTCGCCATCATGAACACGACCATCGCCAACGCCACGCTCATGTCCTGCCTCGCGCCGGTCTGGGTGGCGCTGCTGTCGGGTGCCTTCATCGGCGAGAAGGTCGGCCGGATGGTCTTCGTCGGTCTTGGCCTGTGCCTGCTGGGTGCGGCGTGCCTGATAGGGGAAAGCATGCAGGTGGCTCCCGAACGATTGTGGGGCGACCTCTACGGCGTCGTCACATCGCTGTTCTTCGGCCTCTACTTCCTCGCCATCCGCGTAGCCCGGCGCAGGGCGCGTGCCGGCACGGTGACGTTCCGCTCCACCTTCATCACCGCAGGCGTGCTGCTGGTCATCGCGCTTGCTCTCCGGCAATTCCTTCATCCCGCAGACCGCCACGGGTATCGCCGCATTGCTGGCCCTCGGTTTCATCAGCCATGCGGGCGGACAGGGCTTGCTCGCCATCGCGCTGGGTGTGCTGTCGGCGGCGTTTTCCTCGCTGGTCATCTTCATCGAGGCGCTGGCCGCCGCCATCTTCGCCTGGCTGGTCTTCGCCGAAATCCTGACGCTCGTTCAGGCTGGCGGCGGGCTGCTCATCCTTGCGGGAATCTGGATTGCGCGCCCGCGCCCCGCTGCCGCGGCGGGATAAGCCACTTCCATCCGTTGACAGCCATCGCCCATGGCTTAAGCCTTCCATCATGCTGTTTCGCGTGTTCCTCCCGGTCATATTGCTGTTCGCCGCGGCCGTTACATCCACTGCGGCACGGGCCGATCTGCGCATCTGCAACGATACGTCCGACATGGTCGGCGTGGCGGTGGGCTACCGCACCGACGTGACGTGGATCACGGAAGGCTGGTGGCGCATTCCCGGCGAAACCTGCGCCGTCATCATCGAGGGCGACCTGACCTCCCGTTTCATCTATCTGAATGCGGAAGACGCATCGGGCCGCGAGCGGTGGCTGGGCAAGGTGTTCATGTGCACCTCACCGAAGGAGTTCAAGATCACCGGTCTGCAGGACTGCTTTGCCCGCGGTTACGACCGCACCGGCTTCTTCGAGGTCGATACGGGCAAGCAGACGAGCTGGCAGGTTCGGCTGTCGGATATCGGCTCCGGCGGCGAGCGCACGTCCGATGTCGGCGATGACGCCGCGACCCCCAACCTTACCACCGACACACCGGCACGGTCCGCCGGCGCTTCGCAACCGGAAACGAACTGACAAAGATGAACCGCACCCGCCGCGTGAAAATTCTGGCCACCCTCGGTCCGTCTTCCAATTCGCCCGAGATGATCGAGAAGCTGGCCGTCGCCGGGGCCGATGTCTTCCGCGTCAACATGAGCCACGCCTCCCATGACGTTATGCGCGAGACCGTCGCCGCCATCCGCGCCGTGGAGCAGAAACTCGGCTATCCCATCGGCATCATGGCCGACCTCCAGGGGCCGAAACACCGGCTCGGCAAGTTCCAGGGCGGCGAGGTCACGGTCAAACCCGGCGACATGATAACCTTCGATTCCGACACCGCACCCGGCAATGCCGACCGCGTTCACCTGCCCCATCCTGAAATTCTCGACGCCATGCAGCCGGGCCACCGGATGCTCGTCAACGACGGCAAGGTGGCGCTGACGGTCACCGAGGTCGGCAAGGGCACGGCGACCGCACGGGTCGAGTCCGGCACATGGCTTGCCGACAAGAAGGGCGTGAACCTGCCCGATTCCGAACTCGCCTCCGGTGCGCTGACGAAGAAGGACCTGGCGGACCTCGATGCGGTTCTGGAAGCCGATGTCGACTGGGTGGCGCTCTCGTTCATTCAGCGCCCGGACGATCTGGCCGAGGCGCGCAAGATCGTCGGCAACCGCGTCGGCCTGCTTGCCAAGATCGAAAAGCCGCAGGCCGTCGAACGTCTCGACGAGATCATCGACATGGCCGACGCCATCATGGTCGCCCGTGGCGATCTCGGTGTGGAGATGCCGCTGGAACTCGTCCCGTCGATCCAGAAGAAGATGGTCCGCAAATGCCGCCGCGCCGGAACGCCGGTGGTCGTGGCCACGCAGATGCTGGAAAGCATGATCCACGCGCCGGTCCCTACGCGCGCCGAAGTCTCCGATGTGGCCAACGCGGTCTATGAAGGGGCCGACGCCGTCATGTTGTCAGCGGAATCGGCGGCTGGCGATTACCCCGAGGAAGCAGTCGCCACGATGAACTCGATTGCCGAGGCCATCGAGAAGGACAAGGGCTATCTCGACGTCGTTGCGGCGCAGCGTCCGGAGGCGGAGGCCACCGCCGCCGACGCGATCTGCTTTGCCGCCAACGAAATCGCTTCGACCCTCGATCTGAAGGCCATCGTCTGCTTCACCGCTTCCGGTTCCACCGCCCTGCGCATGGCGCGCACACGCCCAGCAACCCCCATTCTGGCGCTGTCGCCCGTGCCTGCCACCGCCCGGCGGCTCACCATGCTGTGGGGCACGAAGTGCATCACGACGCCGGAAGCCAACGAGCTGCGTGAGGTGGTCGACAAGGCCTGTCGCCGTGCGGCCGACGAAGACATGGCCGCCCCCGGCGACCGCATCATCGTCATCTGCGGTGTTCCCCTCAAGACCAAGGGGTCCACCAACATGCTGCGTATCGCCTATGTCGATACGGACGGCAAAGGCGCCAAGGCGAGCTAAGTCGCGCTACCCGCCCTTGGCCACGGCCAGAATGGCCTCCACCGCCCGCTCGGTCGCCACGTAGTCGGGCTTGTGGCCGACGCCCGGCAGCACGACCAGTTCCGCCCCGTCGATGGCCTCTTCGAGCCCGACCGAATGGATGCTGGGCGCAACGATGTCGTCCCTGTCGCCGGTAATGACGACGACGGGCTTGTCGATCTCCCGGTAGCGAGGCGCGAACTTTGTCACGAAGTCGTTGAGCCCGGCCACGTCGGCGGCATTGGCCGCGAAGCTGCGTGGCCGGAGGATGAGCGGAACGGCGGTTTGTTCGACATAGGTTTGCGGTGCATCGTTGGGCGCGAACGTCGCCTCCACCCCGGCCCGCACCGAAAGCCGCCCGACCGGCAGCACCAGCGTGTTGGCAAACAGCGGGCCGATGACGGGCAAAGCCGCCAGATCGTAGTACCACGTCACGCCGCCCGGCCAGGGATGGGTGGCAGGCGCAAGGAACACGATGCCCGACACCCGTTGCGGATAAAGAACCGCAAATGCGGCGACCGACGCAGCGCCGAGCGAATGGCCGACGAGAACGATCTTGTTCGACGCCCAGATCGTCCAGCAGCGCCGCATACCGCGCCGCCTGCTTAGCCGGGATCATCGGCATCGCCGCGCTCCGAATATCCGTAGCCCGGGCGATCGACGAACAGCGCCCGCGCCTTGCCACCTATGGCGTCGGCGAAGGCCATGCGCTGGTCCAGCAAGTTGCCGGAAGCCCCGTGAACGAACAGCACGGTCGGCTGACCAGCATCGCCCGCAGGAATATCGACGTAATGCGTACGCTCGCCTTCGGAACCGAAGAACGCACCCGTCGGCGGGTATAGCCGCTCCAGTCGCGCGGCTTCCACCTGCGTCCACACGAACAGGCCCACGCCGACAACCACGATCAGCACGACGATCGAGAGGAGAATTTTCAAGAACACCTGCTTGGGAAAACGCGGAAGATAACCGGAGGACTAGAAGATCCGTCTTCTCGGAGCAACGAACCGGCCCGGCTCGCGGTTTCCGAAAGTCCGGTTAGATACCACGTCCCGCCAGATCCTCTTCCAGATCGAGCACCGCCTTCTGCGCCCCCTCCATGGCTGGATAGACGGAGAGCGCCCGATACCACGCTTCCAGCGCCGCTTCCTTACGCCCCAACCGCTGAAGAATCGCCCCGAGTCCCGCCAGCGCACCGTAATGACGCGGCTCCAGCGCCAGGGTGCGCTCGATATCAGCGATGGACTTGTCCAGATTGCCCATCGCATAATGCAGCGTGGCGCGCTGGTTCCAGCCCTCCGCGTAGTTCGGACGAAGGCTCACGACCTGGCTCAGCAGGTCGAGGGCCACCGCGTAATCCTTCTTGGTCGTCGCGCCCCGTGCCCAATGGGTCAGCAGATCGACGCTGCGGCTGTCCGATTCCCGCCACGTCTGCCAGATGCGTTGCGAAATACGCTCCGCACGGCGCTTGTCGCCCGTGCGCTTCAACTGGTCGAACAGCCCGTCGAGGTCGTCCGCCAGTTCGAACGCGGGCTTGGGCGGCGGCAGGGCGGTCGGCTGCTCGGACGGTACGGGGACAATGTCGATATCGAGGTCCGGCGACGTGCCGCGCAAGGCTTCCTCGATCGCCTTGCGTGCCTTGTCGCGCATGGCTTCGTCATCCGGAACGGGCGTCTCGCTGCGACGCAGTTCGCCGTTGTCGGAACCGCGGTCCCTGGCCTGCAGCCCGTTGTCGACGCGGTTTTCATAAGGCAGGTTTTTCATCGCGGGCGCGTCGACGCCCGGCAGCTGACTCACTGCGCCTGAACGGCGGTGAAGGGCGTCAGGAAAGCGACTGCGATGAGAACACGATAAAGCATGGAACGAAGCGTGCCCGCTTCACCCCATGCCCGTCAATTCATCGATCCGTGATTGTGCGGCTGCGTCGCAGCTGCCAGCCTTAGCCCTGACGGGCCTTAAAGCGCGGGTTCACCTTGTTGATGATGTAGACCCGGCCCTTGCGGCGCACGAGGCGGTTGGCGCGGTGGCGGCCTTTCAGGCTGCGCAGCGAATTCTTGACTTTCATGGCACTGGTCCGTCTCAAAACAAAACGCACCGCCACCGCGAAGTGGGGCGCGCGCAATATCTGGTCCGTAGCTAGGGCGGCGGCGCTTGCGTGTCAACAAATGTCGCAGCCGTCCCCGCCCCTTTGACCTCCCCGCTCCTAAAGCTCTATTGCATCGTTAAGGCGAAATGCCGCCCCGCCCGACTGTCCGACCTGACTAGGAGCCTGCCATGCAGAACTGGAACGCCCTGCGTCTGGCACGCGAAGCCCTGCGCGGCGGCAAGGGCTGGGAAAAGCAGTGGTCCTCGCCCGAGCCGAAGAAGCGCTACGACGTCATCATCGTTGGCGCAGGCGGCCACGGCCTCGGCACGGCCTACTATCTCGCCAAGGAGCACGGCATTCGCAACATCGCCGTGCTGGAAAAGGGCTGGCTCGGCGGCGGCAATACGGGCCGCAACACCACCATCATCCGCTCCAATTATCTCTACGACGAATCGGCGGGGCTCTATAACCACTCGCTCAAGCTGTGGGAGACGTTGAGCCAGGAACTCGACTACAACATCATGTTCTCTCAGCGCGGCGTGATGATGCTGGCCCACAACGTCCACGACGTGCAGTCCGCCAAGCGCCACGTCCACGCCAACCGGCTGAACGGCGTCGACAATACGTGGCTGACGCCCCGCGAGGCGAAGGAATACTGCCCGCCGCTCAACATATCGAAATCTGCGCGCTATCCGGTGATGGGGGCGGCCTTGCAACGTAAGGGCGGCACGGCGCGCCACGATGCGGTCGCGTGGGGCTATGCGCGCAAGGCGTCGGCCATGGGCGTGGACATCATTCAAAATTGCGAAGTGACCGGTATCGACCGCGCTCCGTCCGGTGAGGTGACGGGGGTGCAGACCAGCAAAGGGCCAATCGGTGCCAAACAGCTCGGCATCGTCGCGGCGGGTCATACGTCGGTGCTGATGGAAATGGCGGGCGTGCGGATGCCGCTGGAATCATACCCGCTACAGGCGCTCGTCTCCGAGCCGGTCAAGCCCTGCTTCCCCTGCGTCGTCATGTCTAACGCCGTCCACGCCTACATTTCGCAGTCGGACAAGGGCGAGTTGGTCATCGGCGCGGGCACGGACCAATATCTGAGCTACAGCCAGACCGGCTCCATGCACATCCTGCAACACACGCTGGACGCCATCTGCGAACTCTACCCCATGTTCTCCCGCATGAAGATGCTGCGCACCTGGGGCGGCATCGTGGACGTCACGCCGGACCGTTCGCCGATCCTGAGCAAGACGCCGGTGAAGAATCTCTACGTGAATTGCGGCTGGGGCACCGGCGGCTTTAAGGCCACGCCCGGGAGCGCGCACGTGTTCGCCCATACGATTGCGAAAGACGAGCCGCATGCGATCAATGCAGGGTTTTCGCTGGACAGGTTTCGGACCGGGCGGTTGATCGACGAGGCGGCAGCTGCCGCTGTTGCGCATTAGGAACGAACCCATGCTTCTGATCCATTGCCCCTACTGCCGCGCCGACCTACCCGAACTGGAATTTACCAATGCCGGTGAGGCCCATCTCGTGCGGCCGCCGACATGGCCACCATGTCCGACCACGATTTCGAGGGCTATTTCTTCGTGCGCGGCAACCCGAAGGGCGTGAACCTGGAGCGGTGGCGTCATGCCCACGGCTGCAACCGGTTCTTCAATGCCATCCGCGACACGGTCACGGACAGGTTTCTCAAGGTCTATCCATCCGGCGAACCGCGCCCGTCTGACGCCGAAGTAAAGGCGCTGCTCGACGCGCAGCCGGAAGGGCGCAAGGACGGCGGTGCGATCGTCGGGACACGAACGATGTCAGCGAGACCGCATCCGCGTGAATCCCGTCCGCTGAACAACCCCTATCGCGTCGCGCCGCGGCTCGCTATCGCGTTCCAAAGTCGTCGAGTTTTCCTTCGACGGCCGCTCTTACGAAGGGCTCGAAGGCGACACGCTGGCCTCCGCCCTGCTCGCCAACGGCGTGCATCTGGTGGGCCGCTCGTTCAAGTATCACCGCCCGCGCGGCATCCTGTCGGCAGGCGTGGAAGAGCCCAACGCCCTCGTCGGCATCGCGCGCGGCAATGCCCGCACCGTGCCCAACGTCCGCGCCACGGTTCAGGAATTGTATGACGGGCTGACCGCCACATCCCAGAACGCATGGCCGAGCCTCAATTTCGATGTGGGCGCGGTCAACGACGTCATGTCGCCGGTCTTTTCGGCGGGCTTCTACTACAAGACGTTCAAGTGGCCACCGAAGGCGTGGGATCACGTCTACGAACCCTTCATCCGCCGCGCCGCCGGCCTGGGTGACGCGCCAACCGAAGCCAGACCCGGACCGCTACACCAACCGCTTCGCCCATTGCGATGTGCTGGTGATCGGCGGCGGTGCTGCCGGTCTGGTCGCAGCGCAGACGGCGGCGAAGGACGGCAAATCGGTCATCCTCTGCGACGAAAACCCGACCTTTGGCGGCTGGATGCTGTCCGACTCCGACGCGCGCATAGACGGCAAGTCCGGGCCCGGAATGGGCAGCCGCGATGGTCGCCGACCTGAAGAAGCGCGCAAACGTCACCCTCCTGCCCCGCACAACGGGCTTCGGCTATTTCCAGCAGAACATGGTGGCGCTGGCCGAACGCATCACCGAACACATGGCGCAGCCGGACCCGGACCTGCCCCGCGAACGCCTCTGGCAGGTGCGCGCCGGGGAAGTCGTCATCGCGCAGGGCGGCATCGAGCGGCCCCTCGTCTTCCCCGGCAACGACCGCCCCGGCGTCATGCTGGCCGGTGCGGCGCAGACCTATCTCAACAAATACGGCGTCGGCAGTCGGCCATACCATCGGCGTGTTCACCGCCTGCGACACGGCCTACGCGGCGGCCTTCGACCTGTATGAAGGCGGCAGCGAAGTCGCCGTCATCGTCGACCACCGGGACAGCGTGGACGCGCGACCTGCTCGATCAGGCGAAAGACCTCGGCATTCGCGTCATCACCGGCGCATCCATCGCCCGCGTCGACGGGCATCTTGCGGGTCGCCAGCATCAACGTGCAGAGCCACAAGGGCGGCAAGGCGGAGGATATCGAATGCGATGCCCTGCTCATGTCCGGCGGCTGGACGCCGTCGCTTGCACCTCTACAGCCAGTCCCGCGGCAAGCCTGCATGGAACGCGAAGACCGAGCGTTTTCTGCCCGGCGTGAACCCGCAGAACAACCGCTCCATCGGCCTGTGCAACGGTGCCGACACCCTTGCCGAGACATTCGTCCAAGCCTCCGGCGGCTCCTACGCACCGAAAATCGAGGACGATGTCTCCACCGCCGGCGGCATGATCGGCGCCTGCGCCACTGCCAACTCGAAAGCGCGGTCGAAGGCATTCGTCGACTACCAGAACGACGTGACGGCGAAGGACATCCGCCAGGCCGTGCGCGAGGGCATGCACTCCATCGAGCATGTGAAGCGCTACACCACCAACGGCATGGCGACCGATCAGGGCAAGTTGTCGAACATGCACGGGCTGGCCATCGCTGCCGACATGCTCGGCAAGCAGGTGCCCGAAGTCGGCCTCACCACCTTCCGCGCGCCCTACACGCCGACGACCTTCGGTGCGCTGGTGGCCAACTCGAAAGGCCCGCTGTTCGACCCGGAACGCAAGCACGCCCATCGACAGTTGGGCCGAAGAAAACGGCGCGGTCTTCGAGCCGGTCTCCCACTGGCGGCGCGCGTGGTATTTCCCGCAAGCCGGTGAAGACATGCACGCGGCCGTCGCCCGCGAATGCGCCACCGTGCGCGACGTGGCGGGCGTGTTCGACGCCTCGACGCTGGGCAAGATCGAGGTGTGCGGGCCGGACGCTGCCGCCTTCATGGACATTCATCTACACCAACGGCTGGTCGAAGCTGAAACCGGGTCGCGCGAAATACGGCATCATGCTGCGCGAGGACGGGTTCATCTACGACGACGGCGTGGTCGGCAAACTGTCCGACACCCGTTTCCACGTCACCACCACAACCGGCGGTGCGCCGCGCGTGATGGTGCATATGGAAGACTATCTCCAGACCGAGTTTCCCGACCTCGACGTGTCGCTGACATCCACGACCGAGCAATGGGCCACCATCGCCGTGCAGGGTCCCCGCGCCCGCGAGATCATCGAACCGCTAGTGAGCGGTGCCGACATTTCGGGCGAAAAGTTTCCCCATATGTCGGTGGTCGAATGCAATGTCTGCGGCGTGCCCGCCCGCCTGTTCCGCATTTCGTTCACCGGCGAACTGGGCTTCGAGATCAACGTGCCCGCCGACTACGGTCGCTCCGTCTGGGAGCAAGTCTGGGCGCGGGCTGAAAGGCTGGGTGCTTGCGTCTACGGCACGGAAACCATGCACGTTCTGCGCGCCGAAAAGGGCTACATCATCGTCGGGCAGGACACGGATGGCACGGTCACGCCCCACGATGCGGGCCTGTCCTGGGCCATTGCCAAGTCGAAGCCGGATTTCGTCGGCAAGCGCGGCCTGCTGCGCGAAGACCTCGTGAAGCAAGGGTCGCCGCCAGCTCGTCGGGCTGAAAACGAAAGACCCGAACGTCGTGCTGGAAGAAGGGGCGCAAATCGTCGCCGACCCGAACCAGCCGATCCCCATGAAGATGCTCGGCTTCGTCACCTCGTCCTACTGGTCGCCGACCCTGGGCAAATCCATCGCCATGGCGCTGATCGAAGGCGGGTTCGAGCGGATGGGCGAAACGCTCCACGTGCCGATGGAAGACGAGACGATCGAGGTGGAAGTGACCGGCTCGGTCTTCTACGACCCCGTCAACGAACGCCTGAACGACCGTCTGAACGGGGAGACATCCAATGGCTAAAGCAGCCCGCCTCCTGCCTAATGCGGGCCACGACTTCGCCGCCACCGGCGTCGCCATCGCCCCCTGCCCGCCCGCCACGCGCATTTCCCTGCGCGGTGCGCCGAAAGCCTATGCGAAGACGCTGGGTTTCGCCCTGCCGACCACGATCGGCACATCCACGTCCGAAAAGTCGCGTTCCGCACTCATGCTCGGGCCGGATGAATGGATGGTGATCGACACGAAGGCGGATGCGAGCCCTGATGCCGAAAACCGCCGCCGAAGACCTACACCGCCGTCGATATTTCTCACCGCAACACCGGCTGGACCCTGTCCGGCGCGCAGGCCGCACAGGCTCTCGCCGTCGGCTGCCCGCGCGATTTGCGTGACGCGGCATTTCCGGTCGGTTCCTGCGCCCGCACCGTGTTCGGCAAGGCGGAAATCCTGCTCGTGCGGACCGGCAAGCAGGCCTGGCGGGTCGAATGCTGGCGTTCGTTTGCGCCCTACGTCTTCGCGCTTCTGAAAGACGGAGCGCGCGACGCAAATCTGTAGCGCCTTGATAGCGCGTCCGGTTGCGGATTAGGGATGGCCATGCCCTGCCCGCCTCCCATGCCAGCCCCGTGACAGCCTCCACGCACCCCGTCGCCCGCCGCGCCGTCTTCTATATCGGGGGCTACGACCCGAAGTCGCCGGAGGCGTTCTTCACCCGGCTGGACCGGGAAACCGCGCGCTTCGCCGGGCTGTGGAACGTCGAGGCCGAGCGCAGTGGGCGCGACCGTCGAAACCGCCCATCTTGCCCGTCGGTCCTACGCGGCGGCGGGCGACGGCTGGACCTGCGAAACGGACTTTCACTTCGTGGCCCTCGACGACATCGTGCTGACGGATTTCGCGCAGCCGGTTCACACGAGAATCGGACGCTACGTCGTCACCGCGGCGGACTATTTCGGGAGCGGAACCGCCTTCGCATTCTTCCGCCACGCATGGCGTTTCGCGCTCTATTTTCTATATCCGCTGGTCATGCTGCTGCTCGACGATTCTCCTCGCCTCTGGCGTGGGCTGGCTGGCCATCGATGCCATCGACGTGCCGCTGTTGAACGTGGCGGTCGGCGTCGCTTTGGCCGGGGCTATTCTTTGGGCTGCGATCCGCTGTTGTGTTTCCACGCACCTTCGTCTTGCACCTCATGGACCTGTGGTCTTTCAGCCGCGATTTCGTGCGCCGGTCCCGGACGGACATCGAGATAAAACTGGACAGCGTGGCGCAGACCGCTGCCGAAGCGGCGGCCAGCGGCAGCTATGACGAGATCGTCTTCGTGGGCCATTCCACCGGTGGCGGGCTTGTCCTGTCGCTGGCAGCCCGGGTCCGGGCGCTGCTCGGCAAGACCGCAAGCCTGCCTGCCCTCACTATTCTGACGGTCGGGTCCACCGCGCTCAAGATCGGTATGCACCCTAAGGCGTCATGGTTCCGCGACGATGTTGCAGCCCTCGTCGCCGACCCGGCCTGGAATTGGGCCGAGTATCAGGCGCTGCCCGACATCATCAATTTCTACAAGACCGACCCGGCAGCGCTCATGGGCGCGGGCGGGCACGGCAAGCCGGTCGTCAACGCGGTTCGCATGAAGGCAATGGTGGACCCGGCAACCTACAAGCGCATGAAGGGCAATTTCTTCCGCATGCACTATCAATTCGTCTTCGGAAACTCCAAGCGCTACTGGTACGATTTTCCTGCAATCTGCTTCGGTCCCGCCCCCCTTATGCACCGCGCCCGAAACCGTGATGCCTATGCCGACAGCCTGACCGGAGAAACACCATGAGTATCGACGTGGCAGGACTGACCTGGCTTGCCATGCTGGCCGGATGGCTCGCGATCCGCTGGCCCCACCGGCGGCGGGCGAAGCGGCTGGGCGTGGCGGTGGACCGCAAGTCGCTGGAGGAACGCCTTCTCCTCGGCGGCACCATCGTGGGGCTGGTGGTCTTTCCCTCACTCTTCTTCCTCACCGGCTGGCCGCAGGGCGCGACCTACCCGATGCACATCATGCAGTATGTCTTCGGCGTCGGGGCAGCCGTCGGATTTCTCTTGCTGTTTCGCGCGAGCCACAAGCAGCTGGCGCGCAACTGGTCGGTATCGCTGGAACTGCGTGACGATCATGAACTGGTGACGGAAGGGCTCTACCGCCACATCCGGCACCCGATGTATGCCTCGTTCTGGCTATGGGGTATCGCGCAGGCGCTGCTGGTGCCCAACTGGGTGGCCGGGCTTGCCGGTCTGGTGTCGGTGGCGCTGCTCTACGCCCTGCGCGTTGGCAAGGAAGAGGCCATGCTGCGCAAACATTTCGGGCAACGATACGATGCCTACTGCGCCCGCACGCCCCGCGTCGTGCCCGGCTTGCGCCGATCGTGACGCATATCGGCCACGCAACCGGGCTTTCACCGACCGCGGCCTTTTGCGACTTGTAAGCCATCTGCAACCGCCGGTAAGAAGGCCGCGCGCTCCCCGACAGACCGTTCGACATGCATTCCTTCCGCGCCCGGCCCGGCATCATCCTCACGCTGTTCCTGCTGGTCGTCGCCGGTTGTGCGCGCGTGGGCGTCGACACGAACGGGCAAGCGCAGAAGACCGTCTCCGCATCGGCCCCGCAGGTTTTCCTGCTGCGCGGCGGCGGTGGCGGCGTTTTCTCGCGGGGCATGGACCAGATCGGCGCAAAACTCGCCGAGGTCGGCATTGCCAACGCGGTCGTCAGTCATAGCGACTGGGCTGAAACGCTCGACGTTATCATCGCCGCAACGCGGTCGAAGCGGCGAACACCGGTCATTCTCGTCGGGCATTCGCTGGGGGCGAACCGAGCCGTCGATATTGCCACCGCCCTTCAAGGCAGGCGTGTTCGGGTGGACTTTCTCGTCACGTTTGCGGCCACGAAACAGAACTCCATTCCGAGCAACGTGCGCCGCGCGACGAACTATTATTTCACCGGCGACGGCTGGGGCGAAGCTGTGAGGGCCGGACGCGGTTTTCGCGGACGGCTCAACAATGTGGACGTGTCCGTGCGCGCTGGCGTCAACCATTTCAACGTGGACAAGACGGAACGCTACCAGCAGCAGGTCATCGCCAATATCAAGCGGACCCTGGGGCGGCGATAGCGCTCTACGGCTAAAGAAGGCGCGGAACGGCGTCAGGTTTGCAGCCGGGTAAACTCGGCCAGCGCCACGGTCGCGGCAACGCCGGCATTGATGCTTTCGACACCGCGTCGGCCACCGGGAATGCGCACCAGAGCATCGCAGAACTTGCGCGTCTTTGGACGCAACCCCTCGCCTTCGGCGCCGATGACGAACGCCGCGCGCTTGCCGAAATCCGTCTGCGCCAGCGTCGCTTCGCCCCGTTCGTCGAGGCCGTAGACCCAGAACCCGTTCGCCTTCAACGCTTCCAGCGCCTGGGCCAGATTGGCGACCGTGAAGACCCGCACGAACTCCGCCCCGCCCACGGCGTAGCGCACGACCGTGGGGGACAGGTCGGCGGACCGATTCTTCATCACGACCACGCCGGTGGCGCCGAAGAAGGCGGCACCGCGGATGATCGTGGCAAGGTTCTGCGGGTTGGAAATCTGGTCGCAGACCAGCACGATCCCGTCCTCGTCCAGCGCCTTCAGGTCACGATCCCCCAGCGCGACGCGAGGCTTGGCAAAGGCAAGCACGCCCTGATGTTTGTCGTCCTCGGTAAAGTCGCCCAGTTTGCGAAACGCCGGCCAGTCCATGTGCTCGACGGGGATCTGGTTCTCCCGCGCCAGTTTCAGGAACTCGTCGTGATACTCTTCGCGACCCGCCGTCACCAGCTTCTCCACATCGCCGGGGCGCGCCAGAAACAGGGCGCGGACGGAATGTTTGCCGAAGATCTTCTCGGGGCGCGCCATGGAAGCGGTCAGACCCGTTTCAGATAGGTCGATTCGGTCGTATCGACCGCGATCCGGTCACCGTCCTTGATGAAGTCCGGCACCATGATCTTCACACCGTTATCCAGCGTGGCGGGCTTGTAGGAGGACGTCGCCGTCGCGCCCTTCATGGCCGGTGCGGTTTCCACCACGTCGGCCTCGATCTGCGATGGTAAAGCGACCGACATCGGCTTTTCCTCGTAGGTCTCGATCTGCACTTCCATGCCGTCCGTCAGATAGGCGGATTGCTCGCCCAGCATCTCGCTCTCGATCGGCGTCTGTTCGTAGCTTTCGGAATCCATGAAGATGAACTGGTCGCCTTCCTGATAGAGATACGTCGCCGGGCGCTGTTCCAGCCGCACCTTTTCCACGCTTTCTGAGGCGCGGAACCGCTCGTTCAGCTTGGTCCCGGAAACGACGTCCTTCAACTCGACCTGCGCATAGGCACCGGATTTGCCGGTAGAGGCCGCCTGATATTTCACGACACGCCAGATGCGGTCCTTGTGCTCGATCATGTGACCGGGGCGCAGGGAGTTGCCTTGAACTTTCATGTAGCGGACTTTCGAAACGAAAACGGCGGCCCCGCCCTCGGCACGCTGTGCCCGCAGGGTTCGGTCCGCCGTGGAGATGGTGGGCGATACTGGGATTGAACCAGTGACCCCCTCGATGTCAACGAGGTGCTCTCCCGCTGAGCTAATCGCCCGTTGCCATGAACGGAGCGGAGGCGAGCGCCGCCGCTGTTCGGGATGGCGCGGATACACCATGCACCGCACCGCAGGTCAAGATTTGTTTGTGGAAAGTGGGGCGTCCACCACCCGCTATGCGGCCAGCATCTTCTCCACCTCGTTGACGAGGTCGCGCAGGTGGAAGGGTTTCGACAGCACCTTGGCATTTTCCGGTGCCTTTGATTCCGGATTGAGCGCGACGGCTGCAAAGCCGGTGATGAACATGACCTTCAGGTCCGGGTCGAGTTCGGTCGCCCGGCGCGCCAGTTCGATCCCGTCCATTTCCGGCATCACGATATCGGTCAGCAGCAGCGTGAACGGCTCTTCCCGCAGGCGCTCGTAGGCACTTGCGCCGTTGTCGTAGGAAATGACCTCGTAGCCTGCATTGACCAAGGCTTTGCCGAGAAAGCGGCGCATGTCGTTGTCGTCTTCAGCGAGCAGGATCTTGTTCATCTGTACGGTGGAACCTCTGTTTTCGCCATCCGGCGGGCAATTTCACGTGGGTCCACTCAAATAGCAAGCCGGTAAAGATGGACCTAACGGCACGCTCGTGCGCTGCGGGCTTCTTGCCACTCGACAGCCTGCAAACCCGGTGGCACCTTCGCTGCCTATGAGACAGACCGTCACCACATTGCCGCTTCGAGCGCACCCGGAATTTTCCGCTGCCGACCAGCCTGCGTTTTCCGTGGCGGCTCCCGCACAACAACGGGTGCCCTACGTCTTCAACTCTCCCCATTCCGGCACCGCCTACCCCCAATCCTTCCGAGACGCCTCTCGCCTGCCGTCGCTGGAACTGCGCCGGTCGGAAGACGTCGCGGTGGACGCGCTGTTCGCCGACGTCGTGCCCCTTGGCGCACCGTTGCTGCGGGCCCATTTCCCCCGTGCCTGGCTCGACGTGAACCGCGAACCGTTCGAGCTCGACCCGAAACTGTTCGCCGAGCGTCTGCCCGCCCATGCCAACACGACATCCTTGCGCGTGGCTGGCGGTTTGGGCACGATCCCGCGCCTCGTTGCCGAAGACATGCCGATCTACCGCCGCAAACCGTCCCTGTCGGAAGCGCTGTTGCGCATCGATACGGTCTATCGGCCGTACCACGACGCCCTGCGCAGAATGATGGGAGACACGGTGATGACGTTCGGCCACGCGGTGCTGATCGACTGCCACTCCATGCCAAGCCATGCGGGCGGCGACGGGCGGGAGCGCCACGACATTATCGTTGGAGACCGTTACGGCACGGCCTGCAACGGCGCTGTGGTGCGGGAAATCATGCAGTGCTTCAGCGATCTCGGCTACACCGTCGCCCGCAACAAGCCGTACGCGGGAGGATTCATCACCGAACATTACGGACGCCCTGCGAAGGGGCTGCATGCCGTGCAGCTGGAGTTCAACCGTGCGCTCTATCTCGACGAGCAGCGTCTAGTCCCGAACGACCATTTCGCCCGCCTGAAGGCCGACATTCGTTCGGTGATGGCGCGGGTACTATCGGTGCCGGACGGCGACTTCGCGTCCCTGCCCCTGGCCGCGGAATGAGCGTTTCCGCCGACCGGATCGAGCAGGTGTTGCAGGAAGCCTGCGATGCGGCTGCCGCGGAGACGTTGCCCCGGTTTCGCACCGGCACCGGCATAGCCAACAAGCTGGACCAGGGTTTCGACCCGGTGACGGAAGCCGACAAGGGTGCCGAACGGGCGATCCGCGCCGTCATCGAAGGCGCCTTTCCCGACCACGCCATCGAGGGCGAGGAATACGGCACCGTTCGGCCCGACGCCGCCTATCGCTGGATCATCGACCCGATCGACGGCACCCGTGCCTTCATTTCCGGTCTGCCCGTCTGGGGCACGCTGATCGGTCTCTACGAGAATGCCGTTCCCCTCGCCGGTGTGATGGACCAGCCCTTTACCGGCGAACGGTGCATGGCGCTGCCCGGCGGCCCGACCCGCCTGCAAACCCGTTTCCAGCCATGGGCCGAAACCCGCACCCGCCAGACGGATGCCATCGCGGACGCCACGCTGATGACAACCATGCCGGAACTGCTGGACGGCCCGCAGGACCGGCACTGGATGACGTTGAAGGATGAGGCTCGTCTCGTGCGTTACGGCTGCGACTGTTACGCCTTCATGATGCTGGCCTGCGGCCATGTGGACATCGTTATCGAGACAGGCGTTCAGTCCTACGATGTGGCGGGCCTCATTCCCCTGGTGCGGCAGGCCGGAGGCTGCTTCACGAGTTGGGACGGAGGCGATCCTTCGCGCGGCGGGCAGGTTGTCGCGACTGCCAACCCGCGCCTGCACGACGCGGTGCTGGACCGTCTAAGACCCTAGTCTCCGCCCGGGACGAAGGCGTCGAAGGCGGCCCAGAACTGCACCCGCACCGCATCCCGTTCCTGCAGGATTTCGTGCCGCGCGCCGTCGATCGTCACGAACCCGCCGGTCCGCATGCGCTGGGCGTATTCCTCGTTGACCGCCACGTCCACGACCTCGTCACGACCGGCGAGGACCATGAGATTGGGAATGGATATCGCTTGCGAGAACCCGCGCTGACGCACCTGCTGCATGGCGCGACAGGCCGCGAAGGTCCATGAAATCGTCGGCGGACCGACGAGCAGGTCCTCCCGCTCGGCGATGATGCCCCGGTTACGGGAAAATCGCGCCTCGTCGGACGTCAGGCGGTTGCGCTCGAACAGGGCCGCCGTCTTGGTCCGCCACGCCCCGAACGAGATCTGCCCGAGGCCGATGAAGCTGAGAAAGCCGAGCACCCGCTGCAGCGTGGACTGTCGCACCGGCAGGTTGGACAGCGACAGCAAAGGTGCCAGAAGCACCATCCGTGCGATGCGGTTGCCTAGCGCAGGGGCGGCACGCAATGCGATGAGACTGCCGGCGGAATGAGCGAGGATGAAGAAGGGCGGTCGGCATTCCGGCAGCGCGATCGTGTCGAGCACCGTCTGTAGATCGGTCAGATACTGATCGAAATGGTCCACGTGCCCCTTCTTCCGGTCGCTGATGGCGCGGGCCGAAGCGCCCTGCCCCCGCCAATCGAAGGCCAGCACGCCGAAACCGCGTTCGCGCAGTTCCGTAATGGTTTCGAAGTATTTTTCGATGAACTCGGTGCGCCCGTTGAGCAGGATGACGGTTCCCTTGCCGGCACCGGCTTGCCTGTCGGCTTGCCATCGTGCCGTCCGCAACCGGGTCCCGTCGGGGGTCACGACCCACTCCGGCTGCCCGCCGGGGGGCACCGGATTGGTCGGCGTTCCCACCAGAAACGGCACTTCGGCCGGCACGAAAGGTTCGGTTTCCGCCGCGGCTGTAGAACTGGTTTCGCTGTCTTTTGTAGGGGACGCCATGGCGTTTGCTAGTTCGCCTTGGCAGACGACGCAACATGCCTCGGTTTCCTGCAACGAACGACCAGTCTTGAACGCGGTTCGGCCAGACCTAAATTATGGATGCGGACGCCGAACTCGGGTCTGCGCCGGGCCGGACAGGGCGTTACGCCCGTTCGATCTCGGATGTAAATGTATCGCTCGAACAAGAGGTTACTTATCATGCGACACGTCGACTTCTCACCACTTTATCGCTCCACCGTCGGTTTCGACCGCCTTTTCTCGCTGCTCGACAACGTGGGACAGCCGGAACAGACGGCACCGGCCTACCCGCCCTACAATATCGAACGCACCGGCGAGAACGCCTACCGCATCTCCATGGCCGTCGCCGGCTTCGCCGAGGATGACCTGGATATCGAGGCCAAGGAGCACATGCTGCTCGTGAAGGGCAACCAGCAGAAGGAAACCGAAGGCGAGCGCGACATGCTGTTCCGCGGGATCGCCGCGCGCAACTTCGAACGCCGCTTCCAGCTGGCCGACCATGTGGAAGTGCGGTCTGCCCATCTGGAAAACGGCCTGCTCCACATCGATCTCGTGCGCGAGATTCCCGAAGCCATGAAGGCGCGCAAGATCGCCATCGGCGCGGACAAGGCCGAGGGCGCCAAGCGCATCGAGGCCAAGGTCGAAGGCAAGGCTGGCGGCTCCGGCAAGAAAGCCGCCTGATCCAGCTTTGCTTCACGTCGAAGGGCGCGTCCGAAACGGCGCGCCCTTTTTCTTGTGCGAACGGACCGCTCCAACTAGGACAGTCAGACTTACCCATCTTGCATGCGATCACCTGCCGCGATAAACGCAATGGCCGGCCTCCGCACCTTGCGGTATCCATGCCGGACCACGCCAAACCACACTGCCGTCGCCATTGAGCGATGGGTCGCGGGAGACGACGCCATGACGAACAGCACACTCGTACGGCGCGACAGCGCTGCCGGTCTCTACGATCCGGCCAATGAACACGATGCCTGCGGTTTGGGTTTCGTCGCCAACATCAAGGGTGTGAAGTCCCACAAGATCGTCGAAGACGGCATTCGCATTCTGGAAAATCTGGAACACCGTGGTGCAACGGGTGCGGACCCTCTCATGGGTGACGGGGCGGGAATGCTGGTGCAGATCCCCCACGATTTCTTCGCCGCCGAAGTGGATTTCACCCTGCCGCCGGCGGGTGACTACGGCATCGGCTTCTTCTTCCTGCCGATGGACGAGGACATGCAGGAACGGGCGAAGGCGGTCATCCAGACGGCCGCGGAAGACGAAGGCTGCCCCGTGCTGGGCTGGCGCAGGGTACCCGTCGACAATGCGAGCCTGAGCCAGGATCCCGAGATCATGGCCTCCGAACCGTCGTCCTGGCAGGCGTTCTTCGCGCTTGGCGAAAACGAGGCTGGCGATGCCTTCGAGCGCGCGCTCTACGTGGCACGCCGCGTCATCTCCAACGCCCTGATCGACGAGTTGGGCAGGCTCGATACGGTTTATCCCGTGTCCATGTCGTCCCGCACGGTCGTCTACAAGGGCATGCTGCTCGCCGACCAGCTGGGTAAATACTACACCGACCTGTCCGATGAGCGTTTCGTCTCCGCGGTTGCCCTCGTCCACCAGCGCTTTTCCACCAACACATTCCCGTCCTGGCGGCTGGCCCACCCCTACCGGATGGTCGCCCATAACGGCGAGATCAACACCAAACGCGGCAACGTGAACTGGATGGCCGCCCGGCAGGCCACCCTGTCGTCCCCCGTCTTCGGCGACGACATCGCCAAGCTGTGGCCCATTTCATACGAGGACCAGTCCGATACGGCCTGTTTCGACAATGCGCTCGAACTGCTCGTGCAGGGTGGCTATTCGCTGGCCCACGCCATGATGATGCTGATCCCCGAAGCGTGGTCCGGCAACCCGCTGATGGATGAGGAGCGCCGCGCCTTCTACGAATACCACGCCGCTCTCATGGAGCCGTGGGACGGCCCTGCCGCCGTGGCCTTCACCGATGGCCGCCAGATCGGCGCGACGCTGGACCGCAACGGCCTGCGCCCTGCCCGTTACTGCGTGATGGACGACGACACCGTGGTGCTGGCCTCCGAAGCCGGAACGCTACCGATCGACGAGTCGAAAGTCGTTCGCAAATGGCGTCTGCAGCCCGGCAAGATGCTGCTGATCGACATGGAAGCCGGCGAGATCGTTTCCGACGACGAGATCAAGGAACGTCTGGCCACCGAACATCCCTACCGCACGTGGGTGGATGAAACCCAGATCGTGCTGGAAGACCTGCCGGGCCGCAAGGAAAGCCCGCGCCGCATCACCGGCGAAGCGCTGCTCGATGGCCAGCAGGCCTTCGGCTACACCCAGGAAGACCTGCGCGTGCTGATGACGCCGATGGCGACCACCGGTCAGGAAGCGCTCGGCTCCATGGGCACCGACACGCCCATTGCAGCCATGTCGAACAAGGCCAAGCTGCTCTACAATTATTTCAAGCAGAACTTCGCCCAGGTCACGAACCCGCCCATCGACCCGATCCGCGAGGAATCGGTCATGTCGCTGGTCTCCTTCATCGGCCCGCGCCCGAACCTGTTCGATGCGAAGCAGGGCGAAGGGCAGCGGGGTGAGACCGAAAAGCGCCTCGAAGTGCGCCAGCCTATCCTGCGCAATTCCGACCTGCTGAAGATCAAGGACATTTCCGATATCGGCGACAACCAGTTCGTCTCCCGCGTGCTCGACACGACCTTTGCTGCTTCGCGCGGTGCGGACGGGCTGAAGGCCGCATCTGGAACGGCTGTGCGACAAGGCGGAGCGGGTCGTGCGCGCCGGTGACAACATCATCGTCCTGTCCGACCGCCAGTTCGGCCCGGACCGGATCGCAGCCCCTGCCCTTCTGGCCACCGCCGCCGTGCACCATCACCTCATTCGCAAAGGCCTGCGCACTTCTGTGGGGCTGGTGGTGGAATCTGCCGAACCTCGCGAGGTGCATCATTTCGCGGTGCTGGCCGGTTACGGAGCCGAGGCGATCAACCCCTATCTGGCTTTCGAAACGCTGGCCGAGATGCACGAGCAGGGCTACTTCCCGCCGGAAGTGGACCACGAGGAAGTCGTCACCCGCTACATCAAGTCCATCGACAAGGGCCTGCTCAAGGTCATGTCCAAGATGGGTATCTCCACATACCAGTCCTATTGCGGCGCGCAGATTTTCGACGCGGTCGGCCTGTCGACCGCCTTCATCGCCGAGTATTTCACCGGCACGGCGACGCAGATCGAGGGCGTCGGTCTCGACGAGATCGCCAAGGAAACCTTCGAGCGCCACCGCGAAGCCTATGGCGACATTCCCGTCCTGCGACAAACGCTGGATATCGGCGGCGACTACGCCCTGCGCTCCCGCGGCGAAGCCCATGCCTGGACATCGGATGAGGTGACGAACCTGCAGCACGCCGTGCGCGGCAACAGCCAGGACAAATATCGCGCCTATGCCGAGAGCATCAACGAACAGTCCGAACGCCTGCTGACCATTCGCGGCCTGTTCCGCCTGCGCGATGCCGAGGAACGTGGAACGACTGCCATTCCGCTGGACGAGGTGGAACCAGCTGCCGACATCGTCAAGCGCTTCTCCACCGGTGCCATGTCCTATGGCTCCATCTCGACGGAAGCCCACACGACGCTCGCGCGCGCCATGAACGCCATCGGCGGCAAGTCGAACACCGGCGAAGGCGGAGAAGAAGTGGAGCGTTTTGCCGACGACCGCCGGTCCGCCATCAAGCAGGTCGCGTCGGGCCGCTTCGGTGTGACGACGGAATATCTCGTCAATTCCGACATGATCCAGATCAAGATGGCCCAGGGTGCCAAGCCCGGCGAAGGCGGCCAGCTGCCAGGCCACAAGGTCGATGCCGTCATCGCCAAGGTGCGCCATTCGACGCCGGGCGTGGGCCTCATCTCGCCGCCGCCGCACCACGATATCTATTCGATCGAAGATCTCGCCCAGCTCATCTACGACCTGAAGAACGTCAATCCGGCAGCAGACATCTCCGTCAAGCTGGTCTCCGAAGTCGGCGTCGGCACGGTCGCCGCCGGCGTCGCCAAGGCCCGCGCGGACCATGTGACGATTTCCGGCATGGAGGGCGGAACCGGCGCCTCGCCCCTCACGTCGATCAAGCATTGCGGGTCGCCATGGGAAATGGGGCTGGCCGAAACGCACCAGACCTTGCTGCGCAACAAGCTGCGCTCGCGCATCGCCGTGCAGGTGGACGGTGGCTTGCGCACGGGCCGCGACGTGATTGTCGGCGCTCTATTGGGGGCCGACGAGTTCGGTTTCGCCACCGCGCCGCTGGTCGCCGCGGGCTGCATCATGATGCGCAAATGCCACCTCAACACCTGCCCCGTCGGCGTCGCCACGCAAGACCCTGTTCTGCGCAAGCGCTTCGTCGGCCAGCCGGAACACGTCATCAACTATTTCTTCTTCGTCGCCGAAGAGGTGCGCGAGATCATGGCCGAACTGGGCTTCCGCACCTTCGAGGAGATGGTCGGCAAGATCGATGTGCTGGACCGTAAGCAGGCCGTTGAACATTGGAAGGCCAAGGGCCTCGACTTCTCCAAACTGTTCCACGACCCGGACATGGGGCCGGATGTCGGCATCCGTCATACGGAAACGCAGGAACACCATCTGGAAAGCATTCTCGACCGCACGCTGATCGAAAAAGCGCAGCTAGCGCTGGAAAACCGTGAGCCGGTGCGCATCGAGATGCCGATCCACAATTACAACCGTTCCACCGGTGCCATGCTGTCCGGCGAGGTCGCCAAACGCTACGGCCATGCGGGGCTCGATGAGGACACGATCCATATCAAGTTCACCGGCATTACCGGCCAGGCCTTCGGCGCTTGGGTCGCCCGGGGTGTGACGCTGGAAGTGGAAGGCGAGGCCAACGACTATGTCGGCAAGGGCCTGTCCGGCGGCAAGCTGATCGTCTATCCGCCCGCCGCCGCGGACCAGATCGTGCCGGAAAACTCGATCATCGTCGGCAACACCGTGCTCTACGGTGCCATCGAAGGCGAATGCTATTTCCGCGGCGTGGCGGGCGAACGTTTCGGCGTGCGCAATTCCGGCGCGCTCGCCGTTGTCGAAGGCTGCGGTGACCACGGGTGCGAATACATGACCGGCGGCGTCATCGCCGTTCTGGGCCAGACGGGTCGCAACTTCGCAGCCGGCATGTCCGGCGGCATCGCCTACGTGCTGGACGAGGAAGGCAACTTCGCCAAACGCTGCAACCTGGCCATGGTCGAACTGGAACCGGTGCCCGAAGAAGACGACCTGATGGAATCCGAACACCATCACGGCGGCGATATCGAACATCACGGGCGGGTGGACGTCTCATCCGACATGACGCGCTTCGACGACGAGCGCCTTCACCAGATGATCACCAACCACAAGAACTACACCGGCTCGACCCGTGCCGCGCAGATACTCGACAACTGGGACGACTACCGCCCGAAATTCGTGAAAGTCATGCCGACCGAATATCGCCGTGCGCTGCGCGAGATCGAAGAGGCCCAGCGCGGCACGCTCGTGGCAGCCGAATAGGAGACGAAATATGGGAAAAGTTACAGGCTTCCTCGAAATCGACCGGCAGGACCGCAAGTACCGGCCCGCCAGCGACCGGATTCGCAACTACAACGAGTTCATGATCCCGTTGCCGGAATCGAACCTGCGCGAGCAGGCGAGCCGATGCATGGATTGCGGCATTCCGTTCTGCCATGACGTGAAGGGTGTGAAGGGCTGTCCGGTCAACAACCAGATCCCGGACTGGAACGACCTCGTCTATCGTGGCGAGTGGGAACAGGCGTCCCGCAACCTGCACTCCACCAACAATTTTCCCGAGTTCACCGGCCGCATCTGCCCCGCCCCCTGCGAAGCGTCCTGCACGTTGAACCTCATCGACAACCCGGTCACGATCAAAAGCATCGAATGCGCCATCGTCGACAAGGCGTGGGAGAACGGCTGGGTGACGCCGCAGGTTGCGCCCGTGAAGACCGGCAAGACGGTCGCCGTCGTCGGTTCCGGCCCCGCCGGGATGGCGGCTTCCCAGCAGCTTGCCCGCGCCGGCCACGACGTTCATCTCTACGAGAAAAACCGCAAGATCGGCGGGCTGATGCGCTACGGCATTCCCGACTTCAAGATGGAGAAAACCCATATCGACCGCCGCGTCGAGCAGATGGAAGCCGAGGGCGTGACGTTCCACACCGGCGTTCATGTGGGCCACGACACGTCGATCGAAGAGATCGTCGAAGGCCACGACGCCGTCATCCTGTCCGGCGGTGCTGAAAAGCCCCGCGACCTGCCGATTCCGGGCCGCGACCTGAACGGCGTCCATTTCGCCATGGACTTCCTGCCCCAGCAGAACCGGCGCGTGGGCGACGAGCATAACGACAACGCCATGCCGATCATGGCAGGCGGCAAGCATGTCGTCGTCATCGGCGGCGGCGATACGGGGTCCGATTGCATCGGCACCTCCATCCGCCATCGCGCGCTTTCCGTCACGCAGCTGGAAATCATGCCGACGCCGCCCGAGAAGGAAGACAAACTGCTGACATGGCCGAACTGGCCGCTGAAGATGCGCACGTCCTCGTCTCAGGAAGAGGGTGCGGAACGCTCCTTCTCCGTCATGACCCAGCATTTCGAGGACGACGGCAACGGCAACGTGAAGGCGCTGCACTGCATCGAGGTGGACGAGAAGTTCCAGCCGATCGAAGGCACCGAGTTCGTGCTGAAGGCCGATCTGGTGCTGCTTGCCATGGGCTTCGTCTCGCCGGTTGTCGAAGGCATGTTGACCGATCTCGGCGTCGATCTCGACGGGCGCGACAACGTGCTGGCCGATACGAATGCCTATCGCACGAGTCACGACAAGGTGTGGGTGGCAGGCGACATGCGCCGGGGCCAGTCCCTCGTCGTTTGGGCAATCCGCGAAGGCCGTCAGGCTGCCCGCTCCGTGGACGAGGCCCTGATGGGCGAGACCGCGCTGCCCCGTTAAGGGTTCAGCGTTTCGGCCGGTGCAGGCGTTCCAGCCACCGCACGGGCCGGTTGCACGGTGTTGGCAGGCTCCTTCGGGGGCCACGAAAAATCGTCGACCCGGCCTTCCCGTTGCAGCACCGGCGCGGCGTCCGGGGTTGTGCGAGGCACGGGAACCGCTTCGCTATCGGCCATCGGAGCACCGACCAGAACGGTCTCGCCAGCCAGCACCTCGCCCCCGTCGGCCACCGGATCGTCGAGATCGATGACGATCGTCCGGCCCGTTTCAACAGGATCGTAGGCCGGCTGCTGCGCCCCCTGCCCCGCCAGTCCATCGAACTCGTTGATGAAACTACCACCTCCGCCGACGGGCACGCCTTCCAGCAATTTGCGCAGGTCGCTTTCGACGTAGAATGCCAACCGCCGTTCACCGGCATTCGTCATGTTGATCCCGTCCTTGCGCCGCAGCAACGTAATCTGCCCGCTGATATCCGGCCCTGAACGGGTGTAGTTGCCGTCGGCATCGGCAAAACCGTCCCAGATATCCGTGAACTTGCCTCTGGGGCTCTTCGCTGCTGCCGCACCATACCATTCGTTGAACGAGATGAAGTCGCGGCTCATGGTGCCGAACCGCACCGAGGGCAGACCGACCCATGTGAACGGCACGTTCGTCGCCTTCAACGCTTCTCCCATGCTGTCGATGCGTTTAAGATAGGCCGCCTTCCAACCGTCGGTCAGTTTCTGATGGGTCACGCCCTCGTCGTCACGCAGCAGCTGGCGGTCGTTGGAGCCGCCCATGAAGATCAGGTAGTCGGGCTTCACCTCCTCGACCATCGGGCCGATGACTTTTGGCCAGTCGATGATATCGGTACGCACGAAACCCGACAAACCGTTCGACCTGTCGACGATAACCAGATCGGGATTGTCCGCAAACGCGACCTCCAGCCCGTCCACCAGCCCGCTTGCGTAGAAATCACCTGCGACAAGCAACGTCAGGGCATTCTCCGACTTCTCGATCGCGGTCGGCGCGGGCTTTGCGGTAACGGCTCGCGCACGCTTCACATTGCGCGGTTTGGCACGTTGCACGGCCTTGCGCCGCGGTGCGCTGCGTTTCGGAGCCGCCTGACGTTTTGGAACGACCTTTCGCTTCGCCTTGTCACGCCCGAAGATCGCGCGAAACAGGCTCTTGCGTTCACCCTGGGCAGCTGTCTGGGCATGGGCAGGGCCGATCCCGGCGGTAAGGCCGGTTCCAGACAGGGAAATGCCCCCGAGAAGGAAGACGATTGCCAGCGTCGCAACGAGCCAACCCCGCGCGAAACGAACGCTATCCCCGGCGGCGCAGGGCGGTGAGGAACTCGGGGCTGCCGTAGCCATCCACGTTGAGACCGAGTTTGATCTGCGCCTTGCGAATGGCATCACGCGTTCCCGAACCGATCTTGCCGTCGATGTCACTGTTATAAAGTCCCATGCGCTTCAGGATGGATTGCAATTCAATGCGTTCGTCCAGCGAGAGCCTGCGGAACGGGCGCGGCACCGGCTGCTTGAAGTCACCGTAACCGGCAATCTGGTCCGCAAGGTGGCCGACGGCAAGGGCGTATTTGTCGGAATTGTTGTAGTTCTTGATCGTGTAGAAGTTCTTCATCATCAGAAACGCCGGACCGTTCTTACCGGCCGGAAATTTCAGCACGGCGCGGGTGTTGTTGTTCGGCAATTTGCGCCCGGCGACCCGGTCGATGCCCTGCTTGCTCCACTGGGCCAACGTGCGTGTCTTCCCGGCCTGGCTGGCGACCCGCGACGGCACGACGACCTCGTAGCCCCATGTCTGTCCGGTTCTCCAGCCATTGCGCTTCAGCAGGTTGGCGGCGGTTGCCAGCGCATCGGGAATGGACTTCCAGATATCCTGCCGTCCGTCACCGTCGAAATCCTGTCGGTAGAGCAGATAGGATGTGGGTATGAACTGGGTATGGCCCATGGCACCGGCCCATGAACCGCGCAATTCGTCCGTGCCGATCTTGCCGGACTGGAGGATCTCCATCGCCCCGATCAACTGGCTGCGCGCGAACTTGCGCCGCCGCTTGTCGGCATAGGCCAGCGTCGCCAGCGAACGGATGACGCTGCGCAGCGCACGGGGCTTTTCCAGCGCCGCACCGTAGCCGGATTCCATCGACCAGATGGCAAGAATGATATTGCGGGACACCCCGTATTTACGCTCGACGGCGGCCAGCGTCCGGGCATGTTTCTGGGCCATCATCTGACCCATGGCGATCGACTCCTCGTTCACACGGCTGTCGAAATACTGCCACAGCTTCTGCTTGAACTCCGGCTGGTAACGCGCAAGCTCCAACACTTCCGGGTCCGCAGAATCGATGCCCGCAAAGGCACGACGATAGGTCGACCGCTTGATCCCGTTGCGTGCAGCGACCCCCTCGAATTCACCGACCCATTTGCGAAAGCCCGCCGATGCCTCGGCATGGCCTGCAAACCCGATCCCGAAGGACAGGGCGAGAGCGGCAGCAAGAATGGTTCTGGTCAGCATATTGGTCAAATCGGGCCTCGTCTGTCGGCAAACATGGCGGGTTTCGTCTCAATCATTGGCGCAAAACGTGTTAAGAGTGCGTTAACCACGTTTTCCACCCGTCCGTCGGCCGAACTTATCCGTTTTCTTTTTGGCCCTAATACGGCTGGCGAACCTTGTTCCAGACTTGCAAATCTTCGGAGATTCCTATGAGCGCCACTTCCCGTCCCGTCCGCAAAGCCGTCATGCCCGTTGCCGGTCTCGGCACCCGCTTCCTGCCAGCCTCCAAGGCCGTGCCGAAGGAAATGCTGACCGTCGTCGACATGCCGGTGGTGCAATATGCGGTCAACGAGGCAAAGGCCGCCGGGATCGAGCAGTTCGTGTTCGTGACGGGGCGCAACAAGCATGTGATCGAAGACCATTTCGACATTCAACCTGAACTTCAGTCCACGCTGGAAGCGCGCAACAAGCAGGCCATGCTGGACGTGCTGGCCGAAAACCAGCCGGAAGCCGGCACCACCAGCTTTACCCGTCAGCAGGCTCCCCTCGGTCTCGGCCATGCCGTGTGGTGCGCCCGCGAAATCATCGGCGACGAGCCTTTCGCGTTGCTGCTACCCGATATGGTCATGAAGTCGCAGCGCGCCTGCATGGCGGGCATGATGGACGTTTACGGAAAACGCGGCGGCAACATCATCGCGGTGGAGGAATGCGACCCGTCCGAGGTTTCCTCCTACGGTATCGTGGCACCTGGCGAGGGCGACGATACCGCTTCGCCGGACGGCTTTTCCATCACCTCGATGGTCGAGAAGCCGAAGACGGAAGATGCTCCTTCCAACCTCATCATTTCGGGCCGCTACATTCTGCAGCCGGAGATCTTCGACAAGCTGGCGACGCAGGAAGCCGGCGCGGGCAACGAAATCCAGCTGACCGACGCCATGCTGCGCCTGATGGGCGAACAGGCATTCTCCGGCTACAAGTTCGACGGCGAAACCTTCGATTGCGGCTCCAAGGAGGGCTTCATCGAGGCCAACATCGCCTACGCCCTCGACAACGAAGCGATCGGCGATACCGTGCGGGCCATGCTCAAACGCCGCTTGGGCGTCTAGCGCTAGCGTCTGAGCCGCAGGCCGCCGCGCACCGTGGCGGCCTCGTAGCTGGCTGTCGGGTCGGACGAATCGACCACCTCGTAGCCGGCCGTTCCGAACAGGGCGACACCCCGGTTCATCTGCCAGTCCGCACCCACCTGCGCCGCATAGCTCGTGTCTTCCCGCGCCGATCCGGTATAGTCGCGCATGGAAGCCTGCACCTGTGCGTTCAGCGACAGGTTGGAGCGGATGGCACGGGTGACGCCGAGCGAACCGCCATAGACGACCGACCCGCTCTCCCCCAGATTGGTGGACGGGACGAACTGCGTCGTCGCAGCGGCCGTAACCGTGGTGAACCGGTAGGGCGACCAGTTGATCGACCCGTCCACCGTCAGCCCGTCCAGCGTTTCCAGCTGCGCATCGTCGAACACTTCCGCCGCGTAGCCCACGGCGATATCGCCGTTGAGCTTGTCGCCGGACCCGAACTCCGCCCCGCCGCGCAATGCGTAGCGCATGGAGTCGCGCGTGTTGCCGCCGACGCCTGCACTGCTGCTGTAGGACCGCACGCCCCCTTCCAGTTCCACGAATGGACGCCAGGCGGGGGAAACTTCGTAGCCCAGCCGGAGGGCTGCAAGATACAACGTGTTGTTGCGCGCCGACTGATCGACCGTACCGCCTCCGAGAGTGTCGGCATCCCCGTACATCGTCGTGTCGAACGAGGCGCGCAGCGAGGGCACCAGCCGTCTGCCCCCTTTGGCGATCTCGGCAAAGCCGGTGTAGCGCTGCACCATCGGACGTCCGTCGAGGACGGTGCCCGCAGGCAGGTTGATATCGTCGGACACCGCGCTTTCGGTGCGAAGGTCACCCGTGCCGCCGAGGGTGACGGTCAGGTCGCTGCCGCCGTCGAGCCGCAGTTCGACGTTGGCGTTGCCCAAGGGAAGATCTTCGAACTGCTCGTCGAAGAAATTCGTGTAACCACCGGACACGCCGCCGCGCAGCTGGTGGCGGGACCAGTCGGAGATGAAGTTGCCCGTCACGTTCGTCTGGCTGAACGCGGCTCCGGCCCCTCCGTCGGTGAAGTCGGCATTCGACGTGTAGCCGATGCTTTGCTCCACCGTCGGGAACAGCGTGAACGTGCCGAGCCTTATGCCGCTTGGCGCGAACGGGTCGTCCACCGGCGTGACCACCGTGCCGGACTGCACGGCTTCGGCGGGACGGTTGGCCAGGGGCGTCAGAGCCCCGGTCGCGGGGTCGATGCCGACCCGTTGCGAACGGGTCGCGCGGCGGTTACCGCCCACCGGAGCACGGGCGGCGGCGCGCGTCGGTCTCGCCTGTGCGGCGTCGGGCAGGTCGGTTTCCGTCAGGTCGTCTTCGCGTTGCTCCTCATCCTGCAGCGAGGTCGAGAAGACCGGTGCGTCGAGTTCATCCTCCTCGGCATCCTCGATGCCGTTCAGGTTCTCGTCGATCAGCGGCGTTTGGCTCTGCAACGTCTGTTCGACAACCTGCCCGTGGGCAAGCGTTGCCGCCACCAGGGCCGGTGCGCCGATTCCGGCCAGCAGGAGCAGACGCAGTTTGTGCATTCGTTGGCAGCCACGAAAGGAAGACGGGGGTTAGCAAACCGTAAATGAACGCGGTTAACGCTTCCTTATCCGGCCCGTTTGGCTATTAGAGAAAAATGACAGACGCACCGCCTTCCGCCGTTCACTCCGCTCTGCGGACCATCGCCACCGAACGCCGCGGCCTGGATGCTCTCGCCGCGGCCCTGCAAGCCGAACTGGCCGTCCCTTTCGCCGACGCCGTCGCGACGATCCGTGCCATTTCCGGTCGTGTGATCGTCACCGGGATGGGCAAGTCCGGCCACATCGCCGCCAAGATCGCGGCCACCCTGGCCTCGACCGGCACGCCTGCTTTCTTCGTCCATCCCAGCGAGGCCAACCACGGCGACCTCGGCATGATCGCGCGGGACGATGCGATGATCGCCATCTCGTGGTCGGGCGAGACGCGGGAACTCGACGGCACGCTGGACTATTGCCGCCGCTTCGCCATTCCCCTCATCGCGCTGACCTCCGTTCCCCACTCCACGCTGGCCCGCCATGCCGACGTAGTGCTGGTGCTGCCGCGCGAAAGCGAGGCGTGCCCGCACAATCTGGCTCCCACCACGTCGTCCATGATGCAGCTCGCCACCGGCGACGCGTTGGCCGTCGCCCTGCTGGAAGCGCGCGGCTTCACGGCGGAAAATTTCTCGGTTCTCCACCCCGGCGGTTCGCTGGGAGCGCAGCTGAAACGCATCGCCGACATCATGCATTCCGGCGATGACATGCCGCTCGTGCCAACCGGCGCGCTGATGACGGATGCCATCCTGCAGATTTCCGGCAAGGGTTTCGGCTGCACCGGTGTCGTGGAGACCGACGGACGGCTGGCTGGCATCATCACCGACGGCGATCTGGCCCGCAATCTGGCCACCGACCTGCTGGGCCGTACGGTGGACGAGGTGATGACCCGCACGCCACAGACGGTGCGGCCGGAAACGCTGGCGACCGAAGCCCTCGCAATTCTCGACAAGCGTGCGATCTCGGCGCTTATCGTGCTGGACGACGAACGCCCCGTCGGCATCGTCCACTTCCACGACCTGTTGCGTCTGGGTGCGGCTTAAATTTCCTCGACCACAAGCGTGTCGTCTTCCTCGCCGGTTACCCGCACCCGCGCTCCGGCGGGCATGGCTGCACCGCGCACGCGCCACGTCGTGTCGCCCAGCTTGATGCGGCCAAAACCGTTGTCGATGGGCTCCACCAGCACCGCTTCGCGCCCCACGAGCCGGGCCAGCGGGCGGTTCATGCGCGAGGCGTCGTCCTCGACCTTCTCGCGCTTTGCCATGAACCGCTGCCCGATGGTCACGAACATGAGCGACAGCACGCCGAAGGCGACGATCTGCGCCTGCCATGTCCACCATGCCAGACCGAGAAACGGCGTGACGCTGATCGTCCCCACAGCAATCGCCGACAGCCCGAACCAGACCAGCATCGTGCCCGGCAGCAACACCTCGCCGATGAGGAGAAGCAGGCCGAGGATGAACCACGACCAGCCGCCGAGACCGTTGATGAACTCGATCAGCATCGCCTAGCCCTCGTCGCTGACACGGGGCACGGTGCGGCGCGGTTTCGTCGGTCTGGCATCGTCGCCGAACACCTCGCGGGCAATCTCGCCGACACCGGCCAGCGACCCGACCAGCGCGGTAGCCTCCATCGGCATCATGATGACCTTCTGGTTCGGCGCTGAGCCGATGGTCTTCAGCGCCTCGGTATATTTTTGCGCCACGAAATAGTTGATGGCTTGGCTGTTGCCTGCCCCGATTGCGTCGCTCACATCCCGCGTCGCCTGCGCTTCGGCCTGGGCGGCGCGTTCCCGCGCCTCGGCCTCGCGGAACGCGGCTTCCTTCATGCCTTCGGCTTCCAGTATCTGCGATTCCTTCTCCCCCTGCGCCCGCAGGATCGCGGCTTCCCGCTCGCCGGAGGCCTCCAGCACCAGCGCGCGCTTTTCGCGCTCCGCCATCATCTGCCGCGCCATGGCGTTGACGAGATTGGTGGGCGGGTTGATGTCCTTGATCTCGATGCGCGTCATCTTGATGCCCCAGGGGGCCACGGCATCGTCCACCACATGCAGGATGCGGGTGTTGATCTCGTCGCGCTTGGACAGCAATTCGTCCAGATCCATCGACCCCATGACGGTGCGAAGGTTCGTCATGGTGAGGTTCAGGATCGCATTCTGCAGCCCGGAAACCTCGTAGGCGGCCTTGGCGGCATCCAGCACCTGATAAAACGTGACGCCATCGACCTCGCAGGTGGCGTTGTCCTTTGTGATGACCTCCTGCGTTGGCACGTCGAGCACCTGTTCGCGCATGTCGAGCTTTGCGCCGATCTTCTCGAAGAACGGCCAGAGCAGCGACAGGCCGGGCGAGCAGCGTGCGGTCGTAACGGCCCAGGCGTTCCACGGTGTAGTTGTAGCCTTGCGGCACGATCTTCACCATCGAGACCAGCCCGATGACGAGCAGCGCCACCAGCGCGATGACGACGATGTCGGAAATGGTAAATGTCATGGGGAAGGTGCTCTGCCCTGTAGCTGTTCGCCTCCTTATGCAGCAGATCGGCGCACGGTTCTACCGCACCGATTTGCGCGAACGAAACGCCGCTGCTCCGCGTTACTGCCACTCTCCCTCTCCGACATCCTCCCATGACCAACCCGTCAGACGACCCGCGCGAGACGACGGGCGGCTACAGCCCGCCGGAAAAGGCGGAGCATCACGAATGGTGGTGGCTGGCTGCGAAGTTTTCCGTCTGCTGGGCGATCATCGACCTGCTGTGCGGCGCGCTCGGCATGCCGAGCCCGAGCACGGGTGTGATCGCGGCATCGTTCCTCGTCACGTCGCCACCGGTTGCGGCGGTGAAGACAACCGTGTGGCGGGTGCTGGCCATGTTCATCGGCGCGGCGGCGGGTGCCGGTGGTGCCTATTGGGGGCTGGCGACCGATGGCGAAATTCCCACCACGTTCTTCATCCTGTTCGGCGTGCTCGTGGGGGCGATGACGACCTACACGTCCGCGCTCGCCTACGCGGCGGTCATCGGCGTCGTCGTCGCGGCGCAGGGCGTGAGCAGCGATACGTCGGTGCCGACGATCGTTTGGGAGACCGGGCTGCAACTGGTGATCGGCTGCGCGGTGGGTCTGGCGGTCATCTGGTCGTTCGAGAAACTCCGGGCGGTCTGGACGACGCGCATGGGGTATGACGGGCGGTAGGGAAGCCGGTCGGGTCGAGTGCAGATTCTTTCCCCATCGTCATCCTCGGGCTTGTCCCGAGGATCCGGTGAGGCGCTGCAGAACGAGAGGCTCCAGATCCCCGGGTCAAGCCCGAGGATGACGGCGTGTGGAGTGTTCTTTCGACTTTCACTCTCCACCTGTCATTCCCGCAGCAGCGGGAATCCATTTCTCGGCTTACCAACCACTAACGATCATCGGACCGAGGTTGCGGCACCGCACCGAACGCCCTCACCTTCCGTTCCGCAACACGATGGATTCCCGCCGCTCGCGGGAATGACAAATGTGAGTCTAGGTGAGGAATGAACACACCAAAACCGCCGCACGGTGCGAGCCGTCGGATTGAAGATCGTGTGAACCGGCAGGACGTGATGCCAGACCGTATGCCGTATTGTCGGCGTGGATGATCTCGCACCACGCCCCGCCCGGTTGCTCTGCGCTGATCGCCTCGCTTCCCGTGCCGTCTCCGACATGGTTTTCACCATGCCTCGACCCCTGCCTCCGCATTGGTTCATCGAACCAAGCCTCGACACTGGCACGCGAACGGAGCAGCCACCTGTTCCAGTGTGTCGGAACAGCCCCTCATTACGAGAGGACGGGAGTTTCACCCGCATCTTACCCCTGAAGCCCGCGCTCCCCCCGGATGGATCGTTAACCCCACCCGACAGGACAACCGCCCCCACGCGGCGAAGATGACGGTCATGATCCGCCGGTTCCTGCGTGGGAAGGGGGTCAGGGTAGCAGGGTGCGGGAGGGGGTGGATAAGATTCCATGGACTTAGTGCCCGATCGCGCTTTAATTGAGCTTAGGAAACCTCGACTTTAAAGTCATGCAAACCACACAGGCCGAAGTGCTCAACCAGTTGATTGGAATAGGAATCTACTCTCCAAGAGAGGCTGAAAGATTGACTGGCGTTCCTGCCCCAAAGATTTGTCGCTGGTTAAAGGGGCATACACTTGGGGAGCGCACATACGAAAAATTATGGGTCCCTCAGATCAAAATCGAGGATGACGTATTTCTAGGCTTCCGGGACTTGATGGAAGTGAGGGTGGTATCGGCCTTTATCCAAGCCGGCTTATCTGCTCAGCTAGTACGCCGCGCAATACATATTGCGACCTCAAAATACGGCAATGAGCGACCGCTATCAACAAACGCGTTTCGAACAGACGGAAAAAACGTTTTTCTCTTGCTCTCAGATGAAGAAGACAGCTCGATAGTTGATATTCTTAAAAGTCAATATGCCATAAAGCGCGTTATTGAACCGTCCTTCCGTGGAATTACGTTTAATTCGAAAGGGGAACCCTCACAATGGCGCATATCCGACGGAGTGCTAATTGATCCGACGCGTTCATTTGGTCAGCCTGTCGACGAGAAAGAGTATGTTCCGACAAGTGTGTTGGCCAATGCTGCTAAGATAGAAGGCTCCGTCGCGGCTGCAGCTCGCGCGTTCCGCGTTCCTTTATCATCCGTCCGCAAAGCCATTAAATTCGAAACAATGATGGCTGCGTGAGATTTTTATTCGACAATTGCACATCGCCTGTTTTGGCCGAAACGATAAACGGATACCTAACAAGCGAAGACGGTAATGCGCTGCATTTAAGGGACGCTTCTAGCAGCGGCTTGGCCTTATCTAGGCATAGTAGCGATTTACAATGGATCGAAGCGTTAGGTGCTTCAACCGAGGAATGGGTTGTTGTTACTGCCGACAAACGGTTGAGTCGAAATCGTGCCGAGAAAGAAGCATTTAGGTTCGCCAAGCTGAAAGGCTTCCTCCTAAACCCAGGTTACCAAAAGCTGAGAGTGCATGAACAGGCCAGCGCCCTTCTTTGGCGTTGGCCTGAACTGACCGACATCGTGGGGCGATTTTCCGCGCCAACACTCATAGGCGTTCCCCCTTCAAAAAATGCGAGCTTACACAAATTAGCTGGTAGCCCCAAACTCCATTCTAACCAGCCTCAAACCCACCCCCCCAATTCCCTTCTTACCACCGCCTCGATCAGCGCCATGCCCTCCGGCCCGTCATTCAGGCACGGAATATGCGAGAACCGCTCGCCGCCATTGTCCTCGAACTCTTCGCAGACCTCACCGGCGATCTCTTCCAGCGTTTCGAGGCAATCCGCCGCGAAGCCGGGGTTGACGACGCAGATGCGTTTGACGCCCTCTTTCGCCAGCCGCTCGACGGTCTTGTCGGTGTAGGGCTGCAACCATTCTTCGGGGCCGAAGCGGCTCTGGAAGGTGGTGAGCAGGAAATCCTCGCTCCAGCCCATGCGCTCGCGCAGCAGGCGTGACGTCTTCTGGCAGTGGCAGTGATACGGGTCGCCCTTGCGGAAATAGCTTTGGGGAATGCCGTGGTAAGACGCCACGATGTGTTCTGGCTCGAAATCCAGCCCGTCGAGATGGCGCTGGATGGAGTCCCCCAGCGCGTCGATATAGGCCGGATCGTCGTGGTAGGGCGGCACGGTGCGCAACGCGGGCATCCACCGCATCTTCATCAGCGCCTCGAACGCCTTGTCGTTGACGGTGGCCGTGGTGGCCGCGGAATATTGCGGGTAGAGCGGGAAGACGAGAATGCGCTCGCAGCCCTGTTCCTGCAACGCTTCCATACGCGAGGCGATGGACGGATTGCCGTAGCGCATGGCCCAGTCGACGACCACGTGGTCGTGCCCCGCCAGCCGCTCCGTCAGCTGGTCGCCCTGCGACCGGGTGAAGGTGCGCAACGGGCTTTCGTCGCGCTCCTCGTTCCAGATGGAAGCGTAGAGCGCGCCGGATTTCTTGGGCCGGGTGTTGAGGATGATGCCGTTCAGCAGCGGCCACCAGATCACCCGGGGCGTTTCGATAACCCGCCTGTCGGAGAGAAACTCCTTCAGGTAGCGGCGCATGTTCTTCTTGTCGTGCCCGTCCGGCGTGCCGAGGTTGACGAGCAGCACGCCCACCTTGCCGAAGGCGACGGGCGGGTGCTCCGGCGGGAAAGCGTCCGCCGAGACGTCACGCTCGATACAGGCCGCCGGACATGCCGCCGGTTGCCGGTTTGTCTTTCGTATCGGTGGGCATGGTCGTCTTCCGTCCGGTCCTGGTCTGGCGCGACAAAAGGCGAGCGCACCGCCCCCGTCAACGGTTGCGGTGCCGCAGGCAGCCTTCCCTGCGACCTGCTTCTAGTGGTTCTTCATCTCGGCATCATGGGCTTCGGCAAACGTCTCCTTGCCTGCCGTCGAAGAGCAGAAGTAGAGGCACAGCACGCCCGCGATGGCCGACAGGGTCGAGCCGGTCAGCACGCCGAGGCGCACCTGGTTCAGCTGTTCGGTCGTGTCGAAGGCCAGCGTGCCGATGAACAGGCTCATGGTGAAGCCGACACCGGTCAGGCAGGCGACACCGTAGATCTGCAACCACGTCACGCCCAGCGGGCAAGCGGCACCAGCCCAGCGCAACGCCGAGCCGCGAGAAGCCGAACACGCCGATCTGCTTGCCGATGAACAGGCCCGCTGCCACGCCGAGCGGCAGGGGTGCCAGCACGTCGGCGATCGTCAGCCCTGTCAGCGGCACGCCGGCATTGGCGAAGGCGAACAGCGGCAGCACGGCGAAGGCGACCCACGGTGCCAGCGCGTGTTCGATCGTGTCGAGCGGCGTGATCGTCTCGCCATCGGCGTCCTTGCCGGAGATCGGGATCGTCATGGCGATCATCACACCGGCCAGCGTGGCGTGGACGCCGGATTTCAGCACGGCCACCCAGATGATGAGCCCGACCACGATATACGGCCCCATGCGGGTGATGCCCATGCGGTTGAACATCATCAGCACCCCGAAGCCCAGCGCGCCGAACAGCAGGGAGAAGACGGACATCTGCTCGGTGTAGAACACGGCGATGATGATGATCGCGCCGAGGTCGTCGATGATGGCGATGGCCAGCAGCAGCAGTTTCAGCGCCGCCGGTGCCCGGGTACCCATCAGCGCCAGAATGCCCAGTGCGAAGGCGATGTCGGTCGCGGCCGGCACGGCCCAGCCGTTCAGGTTTTCCGGGTAGCTCCAGTTGATCGCCACGAACACCAGCGCGGGGATCGCCATGCCGCCCACAGCGCCGATCAGCGGCAGTGCGGCCCGGTCCATGCTGGACAGCTGGCCCACCACGACCTCGCGCTTGATCTCCAGCCCGACCAGAAAGAAGAAGATCGCCATCAGGCCATCGTTGACCCACAGCACCAGCGGCTTGGCGATTTCCAGCGCGCCGATCTGCACGGCGATGGGCACGGCCAGAAACGAGTCGTAGGCGATAGGCGAGGGCGGAGTTGGAGACGAGCAACGCCAGCAGAGCCGACAGCATGAGCACGATGCCCGGTGAGGATTCCTTCTTGCCGAAATCGAGAATGCGGGTGGCGGCAGAGGAGAACATGGTCGGCTCACAGGAATGCGGATTGCGTTGTCAGATGGTGCCATAGACCAAGCGAACCAATTCGGACAGTAGTTGCGATCAATAGAGTGCGTCTATCGACACGTTTGCCATTCGCCGTCATTCTCGGCGCACCTGACCCGGACCATCCGCCCCATGCCGACCCTGCGCCAACTGACCTATCTCATCGCTCTGGAAGACGAACGCCACTTTCGCCGCGCGGCCACCGCCTGCAACGTCACGCAGCCGACGCTCTCCACGCAGATACAGGAATGCGAACGCACGCTGGGCGCGGTGCTGGTGGACCGCTCCGCCAAGACGGTATCGCTGACCCCGTTGGGCTCGGAGATCGCAGCCCGCGCGCGGCGCATTCTGGCGGAGGTGGAGGATATCCGCGATCTGGCATCGGCCTCGCAGCACGGCTTCCACGGCACGGTGCGCCTCGGCATTCCGCCGACGCTGGGTGCCTACCTGCTGCCCCATGTCGTGCCCGACCTGCACACCCTTTACCCAGACCTGAAACTCTATGTCCGCGAGGCGAAGCCCGATGCCCTGCAGGCCGGGCTGCGGGAGGGGCGCTACGATGTCATCTTCGCGCCCATGCCGATCCAGGAAGACGAACTGACCATCGCGCCCCTGTTTCGCGAACCGCTGCTGGTGGCCTGTTCCAACGACCACCCCCTCGCCGCGCGCGAAACGCTCACCCGGTCCGACCTGAAGGGGGAGAAGGTGTTGGCCATAGAACCGGGGCACCACCTGCACGACAAGGTCGCCGGTCTCTGCGAGGATTTCGGGGCTGAACTGCTGCGCGACTACGAGGGCACGAGCCTCGACACGCTGCGCCTGATGGTCGGTATGGGGGTCGGCATCGCGTTCCTGCCCGCCCTCTACGTGCGCTCCGAAATCGGCAACCGCGGCGAACTGACGGTCAAACGGCTCGAAGCGGCCAACCTGCATCGTCAGATCGCGATGGCCTGGCGCGAGCGGTCGGCCAACGCGGCTCTGTTCGAGAACATGGTGAAGGTCGTGCGCGATCAGGTGGGTGCCGTTCTGCCGGAGGTCGTTCTGCTTCGATAGGCAACGCCTATCGTTTTGCGGCTCACGTTCGATTGGAACCACTCCTCGCGGCACCGCATATGGGGGGCAAGCGCACCATCGCGCACCGATCCAACGCCACGGAGAAACCGACCATGAGCCGCTTCACTTCACTTCTAGCCGCCGGCCTGTTTGCGGCTCCAATCGCGTTCGCGTCCACCACGGCACTTGCCGAGGGAACGACGGTGACGGTTCCCACCGCGACCGAAGCCCACCAGGAACGGGCGACCGGCCTGCCCGCAGGCATGCTGTCAGCGCCCGTTTCCGACACCAGCAACCAGACCGTCTAGGAGGCACCTGCCATGACCATCTTCGAATTCGCCATCGTCCTTGCAGCCTCCCCGATCGTTGCAGCGCTTCTCTACGGCACGGTCCGTTTCCATTCCGATGAACCGGAGCGCGCCCGCGTCAGACAGGACTGACCGAGGCAGAATGATCGGGCAGGACTGATCCGAAGCGCGAACGAACGTCCAGACCGGCGGTGTCCCTCACACCGCCGGTCTTTTCGTGTCGGCCCCGCGCCTCGATAGCGTGAAACTATCACAACTCGCACTTCTGCCCCTTGGTGACGCCCGCTCGGTTCCCCATCTGTGGCCAAACAGGGTTTGACGGAGACGACCGACAATGAACATCCAAAACATTCTGGGCCAGCTGCTCGGCAGCCAGGGCGCACAGACCGCCATGGGCACCGGCAGCCAGATGCTGAACCAGGCCAAGGGGGCAATTCCCGGTGGCATGGGGCAGGGCATTCCCGACGGTGTGAAGGGTTTCGGCGGCGGCATGGCAGCCGGTTCCGTGCTGGGTCTGCTGGTCGGCAACAAGAAGATGCGCAAGAAGATCGGCAAGATGGGCGGCGGTGTCGTCGGCTATGGCGGCGCGGCGGCGCTCGGCGCGCTGGCCCATTCGGCCTACCAGAAATATCAGGCCAATGCCGGTGCCCAACAGCCCAGACCGCCCAGCCCGGCGTTCAGATGCCGCAATCGCCAGCCTGCCCTCGCCGCGCCCACGCCCAACGGTTTCTGGGCCACTCAGAACGCCGGTGCGGACCCGGTGCGGTTCGAACTGATGGTGGTGAAAGCCATGATCGCAGCCGCCAATGCCGACGGCCACATCGACAGCGACGAGCGTAACAAGATCTTCGAATCCGTCGCACAGATGCCTCTGGCGGGCGACGAGAAGGCGCTGCTGTTCGACACCCTGTCCACCCCGCCCTCGGTGGAAACCATCGCCGCGGCCGCCGGGGATATGGAACAGGCCAGCGCCCTCTATGTCGCCTCCCGCATCGCCATCGACCCGGACGAGCCGACCGAACAGGCCCATCTCGACGCCCTTGCAGCCGCGATGAACATGCCCAACGATCTTGTCGCCTCGCTGGAGCACGAGATCGCCAGCGCCGACAAAAGCACGGCGTAGCTTCTGCGGGCAGGTGACATGGCCGTCATGGCCGTGTCACGATGGGGCAAGAGTAATTCCTCAGCCCCGTCACGGAGAGACCCCATGTCCCTGCTTCGCACCCTAGCCCTTGCCGCATCCGTCAGCGTCGTCGGCCTTGGCACCGCCTTCGCCGAACAGATCGACGTCACCATCATCACCGCATCCGACATGGACACCATGTCCGACAATGATGGTCGTGGCGGTGTGGCCCGCCTCGCCTCCGTCGTGAAGGCGGAACGCGCGAAAGGCGGCAACACCGTCTTCGTCTTCCCCGGCGATCTGCTGTCCCCGTCGATCCTCGCCGGTTTCGACAAGGGCGAGCACATGGTCGACCTGCTCAACCAGACCCCGCCGGACATGCTGGCCCCCGGCAACCACGAGTTCGATTTCGGCCCGGAAGTCTTCATCGAGCGGATGCAGGAGGGGCAGTTCCCGAAAATCGCGTCCAACATCCTGCAGGACGGTGCACCCATCGAGGGTTTCGAGCAGACGATCATGAAGGAATATGCCGCCGGTGAGGAGACCCTCAAGATCGGCTTCATGGGCCTGACCACCGATACGACACCGACCATCTCGTCCCCCGGCAACATAACCTTCCTGCCGATGATCGACACCGCGAAGACGACCGCCGCCGCCCTGCGCGAACAGGGTGCCGACGTGGTGGTGGCCGTGGTGCACATCGCAGAGGACGTGGACCGCGATCTCATCAACAGCACCGACGTCGACATCGTCCTGTCCGGCCACGACCACGTACTGTCTGTCTATTACGATGGCCGCAAGGCGTTGGTGGAATCGAAGGAGGAGGCCGAATACGTCACCATGATGGACCTGTCCTTCGAGGTGGAAACCGGCGAACGCGGTCGCAGTGTCAACTGGTGGCCGAACTTCCGCATTCAGGACACCGCGCAGGTCGAACCCGATGCCGAAGTGCTGGCCAAGGTGGACGCGTATGAAGCGACTCTGTCGGCAGAACTCGACGTGGAACTGGGCACCTCCGAAGTGCCGCTCGACACCCGCCGCATCTCCGTGCGCACCGGCGAGAACGCCTTCGGCAGCCTCGTGGCAGACGCCATGCGCGCCAGTGTCGACGCGGACGTCGCCTTCACCAACGGTGGCGGCATTCGCGGCAACACTCAATACGACGCGGGCCACGTGCTGACGCGCCGCGACGTGCTGACCGAACTGCCTTTCGGCAACGGCACCGTGCTGCTGGAAGCCTCTGGCGCGCAGATCGTGGCCGCGCTCGAACACGGCTATCGCGGCATGCCGGAAGCCGAAGGCTCGTTCCTGCACGTGTCGGGCATAACTGCCGAGATCGACACGTCCAAGGAAGCCGGCAGCCGCGTCAGCAACGTGATGATCGGCGGCGAAGCGCTCGACCCGTCCGCGACCTATACGCTGGCGACGAACGATTTCATGGCCCGGGGCGGTGACGGCTACGACATGCTGCCCGCCACCCGCACCATCATCGACGCCGACAGCGCCGACCTGATGGCCAATGCCGTGATGGTGTTCATCCGCGATGGCGGCGGCGTGAAGAACGATGTGGACGGTCGCCTGACCGTCAAATAGGCGGTTTCGCCGAGACGTTTCGAACGGGGTGTCCGGCTGGCCGGGCACCCCGTTTTCGTATGGTCTACCGAAGCAGCCGGACCCAACGGGCCAGGTTGACCAGCCCCATGGCTGCGGAGGCTACATAAGTCCAAGCCGCAGCGCGCAGCACGGATCGCGCCGCCGGCAGGTCGTCCTCGGATAGATAGCCGCCCTCTTTCAAAATCGGCAGCGCCTTGCCGTAGCTGGCGTCGAACTCCGTCGGCAGACTGGCGAAGGTGGCAAGCAGGCGCACGCCGAGCAGCCCAACGCCGATGGCCAGCAACCCGAAGAACGCCAAGCGGCGTGCGGGCGAACACGGCAAGCACCGGTGCGGCGACGAAGAAGATGCCCGCCGCCTTGTCCGTCACCATGGCGAATTTCGCCAGCGTCTGCCGCAGCTTCAGCCCGCGCTCGCCGCGCACGTCCTGAATGGCGTGCCCCACTTCGTGCGCCGCCACCGCGACCGCCGCAATGCTGCGCCCGTGGTAATGATCCGCGCCCAGCCGCACCATGCGCGCGTCCGGGTCGTAGTGGTCGCCGAGCGTGGTCTCCTCGACGCCGACGCCTTCCAGCCCGTAATGCTCGACGAGATGCCGCGCCAGTTCCCCGCCGGTGCCCGGCAGATCGGGACGTTCGGCGCCGTGCTTCGACATCTGCTGCCTGATCCACAACTGCGGACCGAGCGTCAACGCCAGCAGCAGGGCGATGCCGATGATGCCCACGAACGCCATCAGACGCTTTCCAAGGCAACGGGCCGGTAGGCCGAGATCGCGTTCAGGATCGTCGCCACATCCGCATCCAGCGGCGCAAGATCATACTCCACCTGCCGCGTGCCCCCGTCCCGCCGCCAGGCGTGCACGATGAGGTGAAACTCGTTCTCGGCCCGCCCAAGCTCCATATGGCGAATGTCATTCCAGGCCAGCGCCTGCGTCCCGTGCCGCGCGTCGAATAGCCCGTCCGGCCGGACCGCCAGCACCACCTGCCCCCGCCAGTAACGCCACAGCATCGCCGCCGAGCAGAACGTGAAGAAGCAGATCGCCGCAATGGTGGTTATCAGCACCACATGGGTGGACCCTGACAGCCGTGCGAACAGCCAGACCAGGAAGGTGACGATGGCCGTCAGCCCAGCGGCGGCGAACACCGTGCTGCGATAGGAATCCTCGGAATAGCGGAACTGTGCGGCCATGGGCACAATCTAGGATGGGGCGTCGGCGTTTGCGAGGGTAGCGGTTGCCGTCTAGCGGCGGGTGAAGGTGAAGTCCGACGTGACGACGGTCGAGCCGTCCACGATGTCGAACACCCTCTGCTGCAATCTCCCACCCGACCGGTTTTTGAGCACCAGCGTGGCGGTTCGGTCCCCGTTCACCGGCTTGGGCCACGTGATCGTCAGCGAGAGCGTGTCGCCGTCGCGCCGACCGGTCAGCCGTGCCGCCCCTGCGCGCGTTCCATCGTAGGTGCCGGAATAGGTTACGCCGTCCCGCGACGTCAGTTGCAAACTCAACGACCGCCTGAACGGTCCTTTCCGACAGACTCCGTCGAATGCGAATTGACCGCCGGTGATCGAAACGTCGAGCGTGCACCGGGCGGATATGTTCCCCACGGGCGCAACCAGCGCCGTACCCGCACCGCGCCATGAGCCTTCTAGGGCGTCCATGAAGGACGCCGAAGCAACCGGCGAGGCGAGCATGGTCGCTCCGACCGCTCCGCATCCCATAAGCTTGCGCAAAGATCTGCTGCCGATGGCCGCCATGACGAAGTCCTGAACGCTTCTTTCAATAGCAACGCGTCAGGAGGCTGAAAGGGTTCGTACCGTCTGAAACTTCCATAGGTCGCCCTACTCCGCAGCTTCCACCCACTCCACTTTTTCGGCGTTCTTGAACCCCGCCAGCCGCTCCATCTTGGCGGCCTGGGCGATCTCCACATTGGCTTCTTTCACATGGCCGAAACCGCGGATGAGGTCGGGATAGGACGCGAGTTTGACGGCAGCCTCGGCGCGGTCTGCATCGTAATCGCGTTCGATCGTATCGAGCACGGTTTCGTATTCCGTCAGCAACCCCTGCTCCATCTTGCGCTCCGCAGTGTAGCCGAAGATGTTGAGCGGCGTGCCGCGCAGGAAGCGGGCCTTGGCGAGCCAAGTATAGGCTTTCGCCATCCACGGGCCGTAGGCTTTCTTGATAAGCTCGCCGTTCTCGTTGCGCTTGGAAAACAGCGGCGGGGCGAGGTGGTATTCCACCTTGTCCCAACTGTCGAACCGGCTCTCCAACTGCGTCTGGAACACCCCGTTGGAGAACAGCCGCGCGACCTCGTACTCGTCCTTGATCGCCATCAGCTTGTAGAGATATTGCGCGACGGCCTTCGTCAGGTCGTCGTTGCCGAGAGCCTCGATACGCTTCATACGCGCAGCAAACCGCTTGGCATAACGCGCATTCTGGTAGGCGGTCAGCCGCTCGATACGGCGCTCGATCATCTGGCCGCTCGTTTCCGACAGGACGCGGTGGTCGAGCAACGCTTCGCCAGCAGCTTTCACTTCGGGCAGCAGCGCAAGATCGTGGGCGGCGACGCGCCCCCATTCGAACGCAGCCTGATTGAAGGGCACGGCGACGCCGTTCAGTTCGATGGCCTTCATCAGCGCCTCGTGGCCGACGGGGATCGCTCCCGTCTGGAACGCGTAACCGAGCATGAACATGTTCGATGCGATGGCATCGCCGAACAGCGCCACGGCAAGGTCTTCGGCCTCCACCACCCGCGTCATGTCTTCGCCCGCCGCTTCCGTCAGCACCTTTATGATGCGCTGGACGGGGAAGGAGAAATTGACGTTGCTGGTGAATTCGCCCGACAGCTTTTCATGCGCGTTGATGATGACCTGCGTGCGGCCCGGCTGGATCGACGCCAGCACCTTCTGCGTCGAGGCCGTGACCATATCGCAGCCCAGCACGAGGTCCGCCCCGGACGCCGCGATGCGGATGGATTTGATGTCCTTCGGCGTGGGCGCGATGCGCAAGTGGGAAGAGACCTCGCCCCCCTTTTGCGCCAGACCCGCCATGTCGATGATGGCCGAGCCCTTGCCTTCCAGATGGGCCGCCATGCCGAGCACGGCACCCGACCGTGACCACGCCCGTGCCGCCGACGCCAGTGATGATGATGCCGTAGGAACCGTCAAGCTTCGGCAGATCGGGCATGGGAATCGACGGCATCGGCTGGGCGTCGGAAACGCCCTCGCCCTTCTTCATCTTGCCGCCGTGGACGGTGACGAAAGACGGGCAGAACCCCTCGACGCACGAATAGTCCTTGTTGCAGGCGCTCTGGTCGATCTGCCGCTTGCGGCCGAACTCGGTTTCCACCGCCGCGATGGCGACGCAGTTGGACTTGCGCCCGCAATCACCACAGCCCTCGCAGACCTGCTCGTTGATGACGATGCGGCGATCCGGGTCCGGGAATAGTCCGCGTTTCCGCCGACGCCGCTTTTCGCTGGCGCAGGTCTGGTCGTAGATCATGACGGTCAGGCCCGGCACCTCGGCCAGTTCCCGCTGCACCTTCATCAGGTCCGAGCGGTGATGCACCTTCGTGCCCTTCGGCCATTCGATCCCGTCATACTTGTCCGGCTCGTCGGTGACGATCTCGACGCGTTTGGCCCCTTCCGCCGCCACCTGCGCGGCGATGATCCATGGCGTCAGATTACCCTCGTTCGGCTGCCCGCCGGTCATGGCGACAGCGTCGTTGAACAGGATCTTGTAGGTGATGTTGGCGTTGCTCGCCGCCGCCGCGCGGATGGCGAGATAGCCGGAATGGTTGTAGGTGCCGTCGCCCAGGTTCTGGAACACGTGGTCGCGCTTGGAGAAATGGTGCTCGCCGACCCAGTTGACGCCTTCGCCGCCCATCTGGGTGTAGCCCTCGGTGCCCCGGTCCATCCACTGCACCATATAGTGGCAGCCGATACCCGCATAGGCGCGCGACCCTTCGGGGATTTTCGTCGACGAATTGTGCGGGCAACCGGCGCAGAAATACGGCACCCGATTGGCGACCCCTTCCGTCGCCTCCAGCCGCGCCTGCGCCTGTCGGATGGCGGATGTGCGCTCCGCCAGTTCCCCGTCCTTGGCAGAACGTGCCAGCCGCTCGCCGATGGCGACCGCGATCTGGTTGGAGTCGAGCGCACCATGGATGGGGAACAGCCATTCGGCGTTCTCATCCTTCTTGCCGACAAGGCGCGGATGGTTTGGAACGCTGTACAGCTCTTCGCGCAGCTGGACTTCGATCAGCTCACGCTTTTCCTCCACAACGATGATGAGGTCGAGCCCCTCGGCGAAATCTCTTAACTCCCTCCGGGAGAGTGGCCAGACGCAGCCGCATTTGTAGACCCGCAGACCGAGGTCGTTGGCCCGCACCTCATCGATACCCAGATCGTCCATTGCCTGCCGCACGTCGAGATAAGACTTGCCCGCCGTGATGACGCCGACCTTGGCGTTCGGACCGCCGGAAATGACGACCTTGTTGATGTCGTTGGCCGCCACATAGTCCTGCACCGCGTAGCGCTTGTGCACGTGGAGCCGCTTTTCCTGCGTCAGGATCGGGTCATTGGGGCGGATGTTGAGGCCGTCCTCGGGCCGGTTGTCGACCTGCGGTTCGCGCAGCGTCAGACGGTCAACGGCCCCGTCGATGACGGCGGTGGATTCGATCGTGTCCTTGACGCATTTGATCCCGACCCAGACGCCGGCATAGCGGGACAGCCCAAAGCCGAAAATGCCGTAGTCGATGATCTCCTGCACACCGGCGGGCGACAGGATCGGGATTTTCAGGTCGAGCAGGTGGAACTCGCTCTGGTGCGCGGTGGTGGACGATTCCGCCGTGTGGTCGTCCCCCATCAGCAGCAGCACGCCGCCATGTTTGGAAGTGCCCGCCAGGTTGGCGTGGCGGAACACGTCGCCGGAACGGTCTACCCCCGGCCCCTTGCCGTACCAGACGCCGAAGACGCCATCGAAGCGGCCTTCGCCGCGCATTTCCGCCTGTTGCGTGCCCCATAACGCGGTGGCCGCCAAGGTCTTCGTTCAAACCCGGCTCGAAGACGATGTCGTTCTTCTTGAGCTTCGCCTGCTCCTTCCACATGGCCATATCGAGCCCGCCGATGGGGGAGCCGCGATAGCCGGACACGTAGCCACCCGTGTTCAGGTCGGCACGGCGGTCGCGCTCCTTCTGCATCTGCACGAGCCGCACGACGGCCTGCGTGCCGGTGATGAAGACATGCCGCTTGTCGAGATCGTATTTGTCGGAAAGGTCGACAACCTGCAGCGGCGTCTGCATGCCGGAGCCGGCGGAGTGTTCGTCGCCGACGAGCGGGGTGGCCGGCTGTTGATTGACGTTTGTAGTGACGCTCGCTTCGCTGGAATTGGAATTGAACCCTGTCTTCGTCGATCCAGTCGTCGTCATGACGATGCGGCGCTCCCTGCGATGGTTGAACATACGTCCTTGGCCAAGGCGAAGCGAACCCGCTTCGCCCATGCAGTGTCCGTCGCCAACGACCCGCCGTCAAGCGGGCCGTCGCGCGGCGCTCCGATACGTCACGGTTGGTTCCGCCGAACTAGAAGTTCAGCGAGATGTCCCGGTGGTGCGACTGGCATGACGCCACGAACAGTGCCTGCTCCCGGTTCAGCCGTTCCTGCTGGCGCAGGCCGACCGTGTTGCGCATGGCTTCCTCGTAACGGTCCAGCGCAGCGGTGAACTCCGGCGTGACCTGCTGACGCCATTCCCCCTGCGCGGCGTAGAGCGCGCGGGCCTGGGTAATGTTCTCGTTCACCTTCTCCAGATCGGGGCGGCTCTTTCGCAGCTCGCGGCGGGCCCGGGACAGCTGGGTCTTGATCCGCGACGTGCCGTCGACCCGCTGCACCTCGTTCTCGAACGCCTGCACCGCATCCTCCGCCTCATCCGACGACTGGTTCGCGATCGACTGCTCGACGGTATCGAAGCCCGCAGCAAGCGCGTTGAAGGCCTCGTTGCCTTCCAGCACTTCCTTCAATGCCAGCACATCGCCGTAGGCCGTATCGGCGGCACGACGGTACTCGGCCCGCAGCCTATCGACCTCCTTCGTCAGCTTGACGAACTCGGCCCGGGTTTCCGGCCAGCTTTCGGGGATCTGCGCCAGCAGCGCATCGCGCGAAGCGATGGCCTCGTCGATGAGCACCTGCACGCGGGCGCGAGCCTCCACGTTGTCGTCGCCGCGCAATCGGGACTGCCGTCGTTCCAGCGGCTGAATCTGGGCATCGAACACACGGGCATCTCGCTCCAGACCGCGCACGAACACATGGTCAGGCCGGTAGTCGACGGCCGCGACCATCTCCACCCGTTCCGCTTCCTTCGACGCGATGAGCGAGGCGCGCGCGGCGTCCACGGCCTCGTAGGAACCAGTCAGGTTTTCCTGCTGCGCCTCGGGCAGGAACGAGGCGTCCACGCCCTGCATGTTGGCGATGGCGGCGGGCAGACGGCCGTTGGCCTCGGTGAACTGGCCGTAGACATAGTCTTCGACGCAATACTCGATGCGCGGATTGCGCGGCGGTGGCGAGGTTTCCGACAGAAGCTGCATCCGGTTGGGAAGGTAGTTCACCAGCGACGGGAAGTTCGCCACGATGCCGAGCGCGATGATCTGCAAGGCGATGAAGCCGATGACGCCCTTGTACATGTCGAGCGTCTTCACCACGGCAGGCGCGACGCCGCGCAGGTAGAACAGGGCGAAGCCGAAGGGCGGCGTGAGGAACGATGTCTGGATGTTCAGGCCGATCATCACGCCCAGCCACACGGCGGTGACGTTGGCGGACGGGTCCGCCAGCAGGATCGGCGCCATGATGGGCACGATCACCACGGCGATCTCGATGAAGTCGAGGAAGAAGCCGAGGATGAACATGATGAGCATCACCACCGCGAACTTCGCCCAGAAGCCGCCGGGAATGCCCTCGAGGAAATGCTGCACCAGCTCTTCGCCCCCAAAGGCACGGAAAGCCGCCGTCAGCATGGCGGCGCCGAGCAGGATGATGAAGACGAGGGTCGTGGCCTTGGACGTTTCGATCATCACGTCCGTCAGGGTGTTCTGCAACCGGTAGGCGCGGATGCCGGACACGATGAGTGCACCCACCAGCACCGCAGCCGCGATGGCCGCGCAGGCGATCGCGATGGCGTCCGTGGTCGTGTTGAACGCCTTGATGTTGGTGTTGAAGTTGTTGACGATCAGCGCGATGACGATGACCGCGCCCAGCGCAAGCAAGGCAGGCGTGTAGGCACCCTTGCGCCCTTCGTGAAGCCTGTAGCCGGCCATGAGCAGCGCACCGGCGGCGCCGATGGAGCCAGCCTGGTTCACCGTCGCCACGCCGGCGAGAATGGAGCCGAGCACGAGGAAGATCAGCGCCAGCGGCGGCACGAGCACGATGCCCAGCTGCTTCCAGAACGCCGCGTCCAGCCCGGTCTCGTTGCGCACCGGGGGTGCGGATTTCGGGAAGATCAGCGCGTAGGCCAGAATGTAGAGCATATACAGCCCGACCAGCACGAGGCCGGGCACCAGCGCACCGAGGAACATCTCCCCCGCCGAGGTGGACGTGACGCCGAACGCAGACGGCATGGTCAACTCGCCGGTGGACGCCGTGTAGAGCGCCTTGCGGGTCGTGCCGGCCTGATCGGTGGCGGCCGCCAGCTGGTCGGCCAGAATGATGAGCACGATGGACGGCGGGATGATCTGCCCCAGCGTGCCGGACGCTGCGATGGTGCCGGTGGAGAGGGCCGGCGAATAATTGTTGCGCAGCATGGCGGGCAGAGAGATGAGACCCATCGCCACCACGGTCGCCCCCACGATGCCGGTCGTCGCCGCCAGCAGCGCGCCGACGAACACGACGGAAATGCCGAGACCGCCCGGCACGGGGCCGAACAGTTTCGCCATCGTCATCAGCAGGTCTTCGGCGATCTTGGACCGCTGCAGCATGATGCCCATGAAGATGAACAGCGGAATGGCGATCAGCGTGTCCCGCTCGACCTCCCAGTAGATGCCGCGCAGGTTCGTCACGCCAGCCGACAGCCATTGCGACGGTCCGCCCTGGGCGAAATAGGCGTCCATGTCGCCGGCAAACAGCCAGCCGCACAACGCCGCCGCACCGATGGACAGGATGGCCGAACCCGGCAGGGCGAAGGCCACCGGATAGCCGGAACCGAGCGCCGTTGCCATGAGAACGAGCAACAGAATGAGGAAGACGATTTCCATGTACGTTTGGCCCCCCGGCCTTAATGCGCTGCGGCGTCGGCGCGGTCGAGCCGCGTGCCGGGTTCCTCACGATAGTCTGCGACCGACTCCATGAGATAGCTGACGAATTGCACCAGCATGGTCACAGCGAAGACGGCGAGAAACGCGGCCATGAGATATTTGACGTAAAGCCCGAAGCCGGACTGCGAGACCTCGAAATTCGTCACCGACCCGTAGACGATGGCACTGCTTCCACCGAAGCCGATGATGAGGATCGTCCAGCACAGCACCATGCCGAGGAACAGGGTACCGATCGTGTTGACGCCACCCTTCGTGCGGTTGCGCATGCCGGCATAGAACACGTCCACCCGCACATGCCCCTCGTGCAACAGCGTGTATGCGGAAGCGAACAGGAACAAAGCGGCATACCAGAAGCGCACCAGATCGCCCATGAACGCCTGCTCGTAGGAGAAGACGAAGCGGGTGATGACGATCAAAAGTTCCGCGCCCACGATCATCAGCGTGAGCCAGTGAAACCCGAGGGTGCGGAAAAAGAACGCGGCGACGACGCCGAGAATGGCCAATGGCACGTGCACCCATGGCCCGCGAAACTGCGACCGCCCCAGATCGCGGTTCAGCTGGTCGCCGACGATGCTGTCGAGCACGTTTTCCACCCGCAGGGCAGAGATGATCGCATCGCCGAGGCCCACGAACAGGACGATGAAGAAACAGGCCCGCACGATGAGCAGGTTGAAGTCGCTGATCGTTGCCGCGTCCGCCCGCAGTGGCACGGTACGGTCCCGCCCCACGATCCATACGGCGAGCGCGGCACCGGCGAGATAGGACGCGGCTTCGATGGCCGACAGCACGCCACCGCCATCGAACAGCGCCAGTGCACCGGGCCAGTCGTAGGACAGTTTGAGGATCGTGTTGACGAACCACACGACCAGCAGGATCAGCATGCCCCAGCCGAAGACGCGCACCGCGAACGTCGTCGCGTCGCCGGGATGGGCGGTGCCGGTTCCCGCATGCACGACCGTATCGCCGGGCTGGTGGCCCATGGGCAGAACACTCGTTTTCGGATCGCTCACGTCATTCCCCCCTCTTACTGCCGCCGTATCGGAGCGCCGAACGCTCGTGCCCTGCGGCAACGTCTCCCCCCGGAGACTGCGTCAAGACCGCCGCCATACCCGCCGACCCGTTCCGGCAAAAGCTGACCCATGGCCCGATCTTCTTTACAAACAGGCACGTGACAGACCGACAGGCCCAAGCGCGGGTTGGCAAAGAAGATACGGCCCCGCCCGATGGAGGGCGGGGCCGCAAGTGTGATTACTCGATGCCGAGCGCGTCGTTGCGCTTGATCGAATAGGCGATGTCCGACTTCGCCATCCAGGAACCGATTTCCTGACGGGCATCGGCGGTCGCGTCCATGATCTTGGCAGCCAGCGGCGAGTGATCGCGGGCTTCCTCGAACACTTCCTGAGCAGCTTCGGCGAAGGATGCGTACACATCGTCGTTGAATTCGCGCAGCTCGACGCCGTTTTCGTTGATCAGCTTGGCGAGATATTCACCGTTATTGGCGTTGGTTTCCGCCATCGTGCGTGCGTTTTCTTCGTTACACGCGGCCTGGATGATCGCCTGATCGACAGGTTCCAGACCGTCCCAGAAAGCCTTGTTCATGCCGAAGGCGAGCTGTGCGCCCGGCTCGTGCATGCCGGGGAAGTAGTAGTACTTCGCGGCTTCGTAGAACTTCATGAAATAGTCGTTGAACGGGCCGACCCATTCGGTCGCATCGATCGCGCCGGATACGAGGTTTTCGTAAATCTGGCCGCCGGGAAGGGAAACGGGCGAAGCGCCGAGTTTCGCCATGACGTCGCCGCCCTGGCCCGGAATACGCATCTTCAGACCCTTCAGGTCTTCGGCGGAGTTGATTTCCTTGTTGAACCAACCGCCCATCTGCACGCCGGTGTTACCCATCGCGAAGTTTTTCAGGCCGAATTCGGCTGCCAGCTCGTCCCACAGTTCCTGACCGCCGCCATATTTGATCCACGCGTCGATTTCCGTGTAGGTCAGGCCGAACGGGATGGCCGTGAATGCGGACCAACCGGCATGCTTGCCCTTCCAGTAATAGTCGGCACCGGCATAGGCCTGCGCGTTGCCGGAAGCGACTTCGTCGAAGGCATCGAACGCACCGACGCGCTCGCCGGCGGCGAAATATTTGGTCGTGATGCGGCCGTCGGTCAGTTCCGTGATGCGCTCTGCAAGGCGCTGCGCGGGCAGGCCGAGGCCCGGAAAGTCGCGCGGCCACGTGGAGACGATGGCCATCTCCTTCATGCCCTGCGACAGGGCTGGCGTGGCGAGCGTTGCGGCTGCACCGGCTGTGCCGACGAGGCCGGCTTTCTTGATAAATGAACGTCTGTCCATATGGACTTCCTCCGAATTGGTTTTTCGTCTCCCAGCGGATGTCTGACCAGTATGGCGCAAACCTCCTCTTCCGCGCACGGCGGGCCGGGCGGTGTCGCTTCCTAGCATCGCCATGACGCCATTGGCTAGTGAAACATTCGTCGCGCCCGCGCCCTGCAGGCGTTCGAAAGCCCCCGTTCCACACGTTGCCGCCCCGGCTTGCGGGCACTAGGATGGGGTCACGATCGAACCCACAGGTTGCCCATGCGCCCGCTCATTGCCGTCACCGCCGATTTAAAGCACGTCGATCCCTACGACTGGCACGCCACGCCGACGCCCTATGTGGACGCCGCCGTCGACAGCGCGGGCTGTCTGCCCCTCATCGTACCGGCGCTGGGCGACAGGCTCGACCTGGACACGTTGCTGGAGCGCGTGGACGGCGTGCTGGTCACCGGCTCACGCTCCAACGTGCATCCCTCCCATTATGGCGTGGAACCGACCGACGATCATGGCCCGTTCGACATGGCGAGAGATGCCACCACCCTGCCGCTGATCCGCGCGGCCATCGAGCGTGGCGTGCCGCTGCTTGCCATCTGCCGCGGCGTCCAGGAACTGAACGTGGCGCTCGGCGGGTCGATCACGGCGGCATTCCAGAAAAACAGACAGATCGAAGGCCACGGCTATCCGTGGGAGGGCACCCTCGACGAGCGGTTCGAACTGGCCCACGAGCTGAAGGTGGAAGACGGGTCGTGCCTGGCCTCCATTCTCGGGGATGGCACCACCGTGCGCGTCAATTCCCTGCACACCCAGGCGCTGGACCGGGTGCCGGACCGTCTCGTCGTGGAAGCCTGGGCGCCGGATGGCACGGTGGAGGCCGTCAGCGTGCGCGATGCCCCCGGTTTCGTCGTCGGCGTGCAATGGCACCCGGAATACTGGGCGCGCGACACCCACCGCGAGGACGACGCCTCCGTCGCCATCTTCCGCGCCTTCGGCAATGCCGCCCGCCAGTTCGCGCAGGCCCGCACCGCCCTGCCGGTCGCCGCCGAATGAGCAGCCACGACCACCTTGACGACCATTCCCACCTCAGTGAGATGGACGCCCGCGTCCGTGCCCTGGAAAGCCTGCTGGCCGAAAAAGGCTACATCGACCCCGCCGCGCTCGATGCGATCATCGAGACCTACCAGCACAGGATCGGCCCGCAGAACGGGGCGCACGTGGTGGCGAAGGCGTGGGCGGAACCGGATTTCGCCGACTGGCTGAAGCGCGACGCCACCGCCGCCATCCATTCCCTCGGTTACGTTTCCCGGCAGGGGGAACACATGGAGGCCGTCTTCAACACACCCGACACCCACCACATGGTCGTCTGCACGCTGTGTTCCTGCTACCCGTGGAGCGTGCTGGGCCTGCCGCCCACATGGTACAAGTCGCCGCCCTACCGTGCCCGCGCCGTCATCGACCCGCGGGGCGTGCTGGCTGATTTCGGGCTGCCGCTGTCCGACGATGTGGGCATCGAGGTGCACGATTCCACGGCCGAGATCCGCTATCTGGTCGTGCCCATGCGGCCAGCTGAAACGGAAGGCTGGGACGAGGCGGCATTGGCCAAGCTCGTCACCCGCAATTCCATGATCGGCACCGGCCTGCCGGTTCAGCCCGGCAACTTCATGGACAAGGATGCTTGAAATGTGGGGACGCCTGACGTGAACGGCGGGCAGGATCTCGGCGGCATGCACGGCTTCGGCCAGGTGCTGCAAGAGATCGACGAGCCGAACTTCCACGCCGAATGGGAGGCGCGCGCTTTGGCGATGGTCGTCGCCATCGGTGCCTGCGGGCAGTGGAATATCGATCAGTCCCGCCACGCCCGCGAAAGCCTGCCGCCGGCCGACTACATGCGCTTTCCCTACTACCGCATCTGGACCGAGGCGCTCGAAACTCTCTTGCTGGAACGGGGGATGATCCGTGCCGACGAACTGGCCGACGGGACGGCGCGCGAACAGGGCAAACCCGTGCCGCGCATCATGACGCCGGAGACGGTCGAGCCCCTGCTGCGCAAGGGCGGACCGGCAGACCGCGCCCGCGGCGACCCAACCCGCCTACGCCGTTGGTGACAGCATCCGCACGATCAACCGCCATCCCACCGGCCACACCCGCCTGCCCCGTTACGCGCGCGGTCGGCACGGGCTCATCACCAAGGTTCTGGGTCACCACGTGTTTCCCGATACCAACGCCCATGGAGAGGGCGAAAACCCGCACTGGCTCTATCAGGTCCGCTTCGCTGCAACCGAACTATGGGGCGACGATCGCAACGCGAACGACGGCGTCACCCTCGACCTGTGGGAGCCCTATCTTGCCAGACCCTGAAAGGAATGGTCCTGATCTCGCTGCATTGCCGAATATCCCACTCGACATTCCCGGGATGGACGGCGAACCGGTCTTCGCCGAACCCTGGCAGGCGCAGGCTTTCGCCATGACCGTCGCCCTGCACGAACGCGGCACGTTCGGCTGGGACGAATGGGCCACCGTGCTTTCAGCCCAACTGGACACGGACCCTGCCGACACGCCGGAGGATTGGGGCTCCCGCTACTGGCACCACTGGCTCGCCGCACTGGAAACCCTGATGACGGCCAAGGGCGCGACCGACCGAACCGCCCTCGCCGAGCGCGAACGGGCATGGCACGCAGCCGCCGCGCGCACGCCCCATGGCGAGGCCATCGAGCTCTAGCCCAGCACAGCCCGTGCCAGCGCGATCAACCGCCGGTCGCTGCCGCGCGGGCCGAGCAGGCTGATGCCCATGGGTGCGCCGTGAACGGTGCCGAGGGGCAAGGTGATCTGCGGCAGACCGGAAAGCCCCGACAGGCACAGCAGTTTCAACGCCTGTTCGCGGAAAGCACCCAGTTCGTCGTCGGTCGACGATTTCAGCGGCGCGCAGGATGGCGATGTCGGCAGAACGAGCACGCCATCATCGCCAAGCCGATTTTCCAGATAGGCGAGAATGTCGTGGCGCAGGATGCTTTCGCGCTTGTATTCGAGGTCGGTGACCGAACGCCCGAACTCGAAGCGCTCGCGCACGCCGGCGCCCAGATCGGGCTGCGCCTCCTCGATCCACGGCCCCAACGCCTGCCACGCCTCATAGGCCTGACAGCGCCGGAACGCCCAGTAGGCATCGTCCAGATCGAAGCTCGAGATCGATGATGGTGCGGTCCCTGTCGAAGACGGTTCGCAAGCCTCTGCCAACTGGCGGCATGGGTCTCGAACTCCACGTCACCCAGCACCAGGCGTCCAGCGCGGGGGAGGCGAGCGGACGGGACGAGCGGCGTGTCGGAACTGTCGGGCGGGAGCAGCACGTCGCCGACCGCAGCATAGGTCGCAGCATCCTTCGCGAACCAGCCGAACACGTCGAACCCCGGCGCAAGCGGCATGGTACGGTCGAGCGCGATCGCGCCGTGGGTCGTCCGCAACCCGATCAACCCGCAATAGGACGCCGGTGCCCGCACGGATCCGCCCGTGTCGGACGCGGTGGCGATATCCACCACGCCACCGGCAACCAGCGCGGCGGACCCGGACGATGACCCGCCGGTAATGCGCTCCGGTGCAGCGGGATTGACCGGTGCGCCGTAATGGGCGTTCACGCCGTTCAGCGAGAAGCATAGTTCGTCACACTGGCTCTTGCCCGCGAAGACGGCGCCCGCGTCCAGCAGTTTCTGCACCGCGCCTTGCGTTTCCGTGGCCGGTTGCGTGTTGGCCAGTCGCGTCGGCTGCCCCCAACCGGACGGATAGCCTTTCACGTCGTAGAGGTCTTTGACCGCAAGCGTCAGCCCGGCAAGCGGCCCGGCTTCGGCGCGATGCACGTCCGACTTTCGGGATAGTCGCACCATGCGTTCAGATCGTCGTTCACAGCGTCACCACGCCCGCTTCACCCGCTTCCGTGCCGAAGACCAGCCGGTCGCCCTTCGCGTCCCAGTTCAGGCTCGAGACCGCCCCCTTGCCGGCGCGCCGCAGCACATGCTCCGCACCGTCCTCGATCTTCACCGCCATCACCATGCCGTCCGAATAGCCGATGCCGACAACATCCGCGACCGGATGGCAGGCGACCTGCACCACTATCGCATCGCCCCGCGTGCCGAGTTCCTTCGGAGCCTTGCCCTGCGGACCCTCCTTGCCGCCGAACGGCCAGCAGATCGCCGCCGGCGCACCGGATGACGCGAGCCACTTGCCCTTCGCCGACCACGACAGGCTTTTCGGCTTGGCCGGATAGCCACTCATTCGCATATGGGCGTCCTGCGCGCGTTTCGCGTCCAGCCGCCAGCCGTGCAGCGCGTTTTCCGCCATACCCGTTACCACATAGCGCCCGTCCGGCGAGACGGTGACCGCGATATGCGCACCGTCCCAATCCAGCGCCGACGGTTTGCCGCCCGCACCCCAATGGAGCGAGACGCCGTTATAGCGCGCGCAGGCCAGCCGCAGACCTTTCGGCATGAAGGCCAACCCCTCGACGGCACGGTCGTGGGCGAACTCCTTCACTCGTGCCGTTCGCCACCAGCCATGCCGTACGGCCCGAGGCGAAAGCCAACCGCCCCGTTCGGTCCGGCGGCGACGACGTCGATCCATTTGCCGCTCTGCTCGGCCACCAGTTCGGCCCCGTCGGAGGTGACGCGCATCACGCGCCCGTCCTCGCCCCCGGTCAGCAGCGACTTGCCATCCAAGGCGGGAATGGCCGCCAGCAAACCGTCATTCGCTTCGACCGTCCTGCCGCTTACCGGGAAGTGAACCGCCCCTTGCACGGTGGCGAAGCACGGTTCGCCACCGACGAATGCCGCGCATTCGACATGATCATCGAAATCATGGGGCGCGACGGTCGCCACGCTCAGGCCGCGAGCGCCTGCACTTCGCACGCCCGGAACGTGCGTTCGATCTTCTCCTTATCCAGTCCCCGCCCGATGAAGACGAGCCGCGTTTCGCGGGCTTCGCTTTCTTTCCAGTCGCGCTGATGGTGCCCTTCGACGATCATGTGAACGCCCTGAACGACATAGCGCTGCTCGTCCCCCGCAAACGCGACGATACCCTTCAGGCGCAGAATGTCCGGCCCGTCGATCTGTGTCAGCTTGTTGATCCATGGGAAGAACAGGTCCGACTTCATGTCCCCGCCGCGCAGCGAAATGGACTCGACGGTCGTGTCGTGGGTGTCGGCATCCAGTTTATGGTGGTCATGGCCGCAATCCGGTGCGCATGTGTGATCGTGAACATGGTCGTGGTCGTGATCGTGCGCGTGACTGTGCAGAAAATGCGGATCGTCTTCCAGAATGCGGTCGAGATCGAACGCGCCCCGGTCCAGCACGGCGTCGAGCGCGATGCCTGCCCGCTCTGCGTGGTGAATGACGGCATGGGAATTGATCTTGCGCACCGTGGCTTCGACCTTTGCCAGCGCGTCGGCGTCCACCAGATCGGTCTTGTTCAGCACGACGACGTCGGCAAACGCGACCTGATCCTCGGCCTCCGGTGCCCGCGCCAGTGTCTCGGCGAAATGGCGGCAATCGACCATGGCCACCACCGCGTCGAGCCGCGCCTTGGCCCGCACGTCCTCGTCCATGAAGAAGGTCTGAGCGACGGGCGCGGGGTCGGCAAGGCCGGTGGTTTCCACTAAAATGCCGTCGAACCGGCCCTTGCGTTTCAGCAGCCCCTGCACAACCCGCACCAGATCGCCCCGCACGGTGCAGCACACGCAGCCATTGTTCATCTCGTAGATTTCCTCATCGCTCTCCACGATAAGGTCGTTGTCGATACCGATCTCGCCGAACTCGTTGACGATGACGGCGAACCGTCTTGCCGTGGTCACCGGTCAGAATGCGGTTGAGCAGCGTCGTCTTGCCCGCGCCAAGGTAGCCGGTGAGAACGGTGACGGGGATGGTGTCGGTCATGGTGCGGATAGCCGGTCGGAATGTCGGTTCAAGATAACGCGGGAGGCTCGCGCAACAAGGCCAAATCGAAACTGGGCGACGTCGTCCATTAATTCCGCAAGGCCAGAAACCGCTGCGTCCAGCAACGCCTCACCCATCTCCACCGAAGCCGAAGCCGCATGACCCGTCACGCCCGCAGGGTTCAAATCCTGCGCCATCCAGCCGAAAGAATGGGGGCCGTAAGCGCGCAGGTGTTTGCCGGGCAGATGGGCTTGCAGGTTCGCGAAATCATCCGCCTTGGCCATAGTCACCAACGCCGGATGCAGCGCCAGCATGACGCTGGTTTCGATTGCACCGCCGTGAACGCCGAACGCTTCCTCGTCAACGGGAACGATACCCGACCCTTTCACGAACCGATCCCACTTCGTCGCCACTGCCAACATCCCGTGCTGCGCGCGCAGTTCCTGACACACGATCTGCACGATGGGCACGTTGCCGCCGTGGGCATTCATGAACACGATACGGCGCACACCCCGCGCCGCACAATCCTCGCCGATACGCGGTCCAGCGGTCGATGGCTTCCTGCCACGTCAGCGTCTTCGATCCAGCATAGTCCCTATGTTCCGGCGAATAGCCGACAGGTTCGGCAGGCAGAATGCGAACATCCAGATGCGTCCGGCAGCGCGGCAGCCAACCGCTTGCATACCCCTTCCGCAATCAGCGTGTCCGTTTCGAACGGCAGATGCGGCCCGTGCTGTTCGTGCGCCCCCAGCGGCACGACGACAATGGTGGCATCGCTGACACCATCAAGCGCCCCTGCCGTCACAGCGTTTCAAGAAACGCCTTCGCCGCGTCCCCGTGCTCGCGGCGCAACCGTGCGATATCCATGCCGACCGGGTTCGCGTCCTCCACCCGCCACTCGCCCTTCACCATCACCCTGTCTGCAGAATGGGCACCGCACAGCACCAGCGCCGCCAGCGGGTCGCCCGCGCCGGAAAAGCGCAATTCGTCCAGCGTGTAGAACGACAAATCCGCCTGCTTGCCCACCGCAATCTTCCCGATATCGTCGCGCCCGAGACACTGCGCGGAACCTTCCGTCGCCCACCGGAAGGCGTCGAGATGGGTGATGCTCGCCGGGTCGTAGGTCAGCCGGTTGATCATCAGGGCGTGACGCACGGACTCCATCAGGTTGGAATTGTCGTTGGAGGCCGAGCCGTCCACGCCAAGCCCCACCGGCGAGCCTGCCGCTTCCAGTTCCTTCGTGCGGCACTGTCCGGACCCGAGCGTCATGTTCGATGTCGGGCAATGGCACACGCCGACGCCCGCGCTCCCCAACCGCCGCACCTCGTCGTCGTTGAAATGGATGCCGTGGGCAAGCCACGTGCGGCTGTTCATCCAGCCCAGTTCTTCGAGGTAATCCACCGGACGACAGCCGAAATGTTCGAGGCAATAGGCATCCTCGTCTATCGTCTCGCCCAAGTGAGTATGGCAGGTGCAATCGTGGGTGTGGGCCAGCTCCATCGTCTCCACCATCAGCCGTTTGGTGACGGTGAACGGCGCGCACGGGGCCAGCGCCACCTGCAGCATCGAGCCTTCGGACGTATCGTGATACTTGCCGATGACCCGCTCGCAATCGGCCAGTATCGTGTCGTCGTCCTGCACGATGGAGTCCGGCGGCAGACCACCGTCCTTTTCCGACAGGCTCATGGACCCGCGCGTGACGGTCATCCGCATCCCCAGCCGCGCCGCCTCCTCGGCCTGAATGTCCATGGCGTCTTCCAGCCCATCGGGGAACAGATATTGATGGTCCGACACGGTCGTGCAGCCGCTCATCAGCAGTTCGGTCAGCGCCAGCCGGGTGGCGAGGCGGAAAGCGTCCGGCGTCACGTTGCGCGCCCAGATCGGGTAAAGCGCCTGCAGCCACGGGAAACAGTTCCTTGTTGATCGCCGCCGGATGGGCGCGCGTAAGCGTCTGAAAGAAGTGGTGGTGCGTGTTGATGAGGCCCGGCAGGACGACATGGCGGCTGGCGTCGAACGTCCGGTCGACCTGAGGTTCGATTCCTCCCAGCGCCACCAGTTCCACGATGCGTCCGCCCTCGACGACAACCCCCCCTTCCGCTCCGTCGGCGAGAATGGCGAGCGGGGTCTTGATCCAAAGGCGCACGGGATGGTCTTTCACACAATTCGACTGGGCCGACCCTAACGAATTGCACCGACGGCTCGCAACGGCTTAAATCGTTCACGACACATCTTGGCGAAGGACCGCCGGTGCAAAAGATAACCCTTGCCGCCATCGCAGCCGATCTCGGCGTGTCCACCGCCACGGTGTCGCTCGCCCTGCGCAACTCGCCGCTGGTCGCCACCGCCACGGGGGAGCGGGTGCAGGCCCGCGCCAAGGAACTGGGTTACGTCTACGACCGCCGTGCCGCCAGCCTGCGCACCCAGCGGTCCGATATCGTCGGTCTCATCGTGCGCGATGTGGTGAACCCGTTCTTCGCCGAGATGCTGCGCGCCATAGAGACCGAACTCGACGCGTACCGGCAGACATTCCTGCTGTGCAACCACGACGACGATCTGGAGAAGCAGGAGGCGTTCATCGGCACCTTGCAGCAGTTCGGCGCCGACGGCGTCATCATGTCCCCCTCCGTCGGCACCACGGCGCAGGACATTGCACAGATCGAGGCCAGCGGCCTGCCGGTCACGCTCGTCGCCCGCACCGTGGATGGCACCGACGTGCCCGCCTTCATGGGCGACGATGAAACCGGCTTCGCAGCCGTCACCGCCCATCTGATCGAGAACGGCCACCGCGACATCGCCCTGCTCGGCGGCACGCGCATGACGTCGACCGGGCGCGCCCGTCGGGCGGGTTTCGCACGCGCCTTTACCGATGCCGGTCTTGCCATGCCGTCGCGTCCCGATATCGAGGCGCCCTATAGCCGTCAGGCCGGGTTCGAGGCGGTGGGCGAGATATTGAAGACCGGCCGACCCACGGCCATCGCCTGCTGTTCCGACACGCTGGCGCTCGGCGTCATGCACGGGCTGCGCAGCCACGGGCTGGAGCCGGGCAAGGACATATCCGTCACCGGCTACGACGACATTCTGGAAGCGAGCTTCTCATCCCCCCCGTTGACGACCGTGGACGACGGCCATGCCGAGATCGGCCGCCGCGCTGCGCACGCGCTTTACGAAAAGCTCGCCGGACGCCCCGTCGATCCGGCCAACGGGATCATCCCGCCGACCCTGAAGGTGCGTGGCTCGGTCGCAGCCGTCTGAACGCCGGCGCAGGCACCGTCTAAAAACCGTCACCTTTCGCGATACTCTCTGTCCATACGAGAAGCGTGGGCGCTCTTAACGTCACGTTAACGCTTCTTACCGGAAAATGACGGTGCGGGCATTTCCGCAACAGCAGGGAACGGACAGCATCACGATGAGCATGACGGCAACAGGCATCTGGACGGGATTGTGGAGCGGTGCGGCACTGGCGGGCTTTCTCGTCGGCGCGACCGTGCCCTTGCCGACCCCGGATGCCGACGCGCAGGCCCTGCACGGCCCGACCATCGTCATCGCTCAGCCGGCTGTCGCGCCTGAACCGAAGAGCTGATTCCCTTCATCCTCCATATGCGCGGTGATGATCGCGTCGAAACTTTCATCCGGCACGAACCCAAGCTCCAGCGCTCGCTGCGCCTCGAACCGTGACGGCCAGTTGGCCACGATCTCGGCCACGGCTGCGTCCGGCTTCCGCGTAACCAGATCGACCGCCGCCTGCACCGGCCACCCGCTTCAGCGCGTCGAGCTGTTCCGCGATGGAGACCGCCAAGCCCGGCATCATCAGCGCCCTGTCCGGTCCCGACGTTCGCCGTATCCAGTTCAGCCGCATGAGCGAGAAAGCCGATCGTCGCGCGCGGACTGGCGAACCAGTGCACCACGCTGTCCGGCACCGGCAGGTTGGCCGCCTTACCGACGAGCGGTTCGCGGATGATGCTGGAAAAGAACCCCGACGCCGCCGCATTGGGCAGGCCCGGCCGCACGCAAACCGTCGGCAGCCGCAGCGCCAGCCCGTCCATGAACCCGCGCCGAGAAAAGTCCGACAGCAGCAATTCGCCGATGGCCTTCTGCGTGCCGTAGGACGTGCGCGGCGTCAGGTGCCAATGGTCGGGAATGGTCTCGGGAAACGGCGCGCCGTAGACGGCGAGCGATGAGGCGAAGACGACGCGCGGGCACCAGTCGGGCCGGGCCACGATTGCATCGAACAGGTTCTGCGTCCCGTCGAGATTGATCCGGTAGCCCTTCTCGACATCCGCCTCCGCCTCGCCGGATACCACGGCAGCGAGGTGGAAGATGACGTCCGGCTCCAGCGCCACCAGCGCGTCCACGGTGGCCGGGTCGGAAATATCGCCCGCGTGAACGGCGACCCGCCCGTCGCCGAAATCGGTGCGCACGACGTCGAAGGCGTCGATGGTCGTCACGGTTCGTCCCGCAAGTCCGCCATCGCTCAACAGACGCTCGATCAGCTTGCGGCCCAGCATGCCTGCCGCGCCGAGGACGAGGATCCTCAAAGCGTCCACCCGCCGTCGATGGGAATCGCCGTTCCGGTGGTGAAGGCGCTTTCGTCGCCGGCCAGATAGGTTGCCAGCGCCGCGATTTCCCGCGCTTCGCCAACGCGCCCCATGGGCTGGCGGGAAACGAACATCTCCATCGCCTTGTCCGCACCGCCGACCTCGTGGCCCAGTTCCTCGACGCGCGCTTCCCACGACGGCGAACGCACGGTGCCGGGGCAGATGGCGTTGCAGCGAATGCCCGAACGGATGAAGTCGACGGCGACGGATTTGGTCAGCCCGATGACGGCGGCCTTCGTGGTGCCGTAGACATAGCGGTTCGGCGCGCCCTTCAGCGACGAAGCGCCCGACGCCATGTTGATGATCGACCCACTCGTGCCCTGCTCTGCTGCTCGTTCGATCATCGCGGGCAGGAAGGCGCGGATCATGCGGTGCATGGAGCGCACGTTCAGATCGAAGGAGAAATCCCACGCCGCATCGTCGCAATCCAGCACCGTGCCGTGGTGCACGAAGCCCGCGACGTTGGCCAAGATATCGACACCGCCGGTCTCTGCGGCAAAGGCGTGAACCGCGTTCGTGTCCGTCACATCCAGCACCCGACCGCCCGGCAGGTCGGCCACGTCGATGTCGGTGGCGATTACCTCCGCCCCCTCCTCGTTAAACATGTCTGCGATGGCGCGCCCGATGCCCTGCCCCGCAGCCGTCACGACCGCTCGTTTGCCTTCCAGACGTGCGCCCATCGTAACGGTCTCCCACTTGCGTCTACGGCCGTCCGCGCCGACACATGGCGCGAACCAGAACCGCCGGTTGTTCCCATGATCGCACCTGTAGACGCCTTCACCCGCATTGGCGAGGAAAACGCCTTCGCCGTGCTCGCCCGCGCTGCCGCACTTTCCGCACAGGGCAAGGATGTCATCAATCTCGGCATCGGCCAGCCGGATTTCCCCACCCCGCCCCACATCGCGGAAGCTGCGATCAGGGCCATCCGCGACGGCCATCATGGCTACACACCGGCCACGGGCTTGCTGGCGCTTCGCGAGGCCGTGGTGCGCCGAACCCTCACCACGACCGGCGTGGAAGTATCGCCGGAACGGGTCTGCATCATGCCCGGCGGCAAGGTCACGATGTTCGCCGCCATCCTGATGCTGGGCGAACCGGGGGCGGAAATCCTCTATCCCGATCCCGGCTTTCCCATCTATCGTTCGATGATCGAGTTCACGGGGGCGACGCCCGTGCCGGTGCCGGTGCGCGCGGAAAACGGTTTCGCGTTTTCCGGCGACGAGGCAGCGGGATTGCTCACCGACAAGACCCGCCTCGTCATCCTCAACTCCCCCGCCAACCCCACCGGCGGCGTCACCCCACGGGCCGAGATCGCGAAGCTGGTGGCGGCGCTGGACCGCTTCCCCCGCGCCGCCATCCTGTCCGACGAGATCTATGATTCCATGACCTACGACGGCGTGGAGCATACCAGCCTGCTCACGTTCCCCGAAATTCGCGACCGGCTCATCGTGCTCAACGGCTGGTCGAAGACGTGGGCCATGACGGGCTGGCGCATGGGCTGGTCGATCTGGCCAGATGCGCTGTTCGATGCCGTGCGCAAGCTGGCCGTCAATGCCTGGTCCTGCGTCAACGCGCCGACGCAGTTCGCGGGCATCGCCGCCATCGACGGGCCGCAGGACGCGGTGGCGGACATGATGGCCGCCTTCGACAGCCGCCGCCGCCTGATCGTGGACCGCGCCAATGCCTTGCCGGGGGTGACGTGCAACTTGCCGAAAGGCGCGTTCTACGCCTTTCCGGACATCGCGCAGACCGGCTGGAAGGCCAAGCCGCTGGCGTCCGCCCTGCTGGAAGAGGAGGGCGTGGCCACGATCGGGGGGCCGGATTTCGGCATCCTTGGCGAAGGCTATATCCGCCTGAGCTACGCGAACTCCCAGGACAATATCGACCGGGCCATGGACCGCTTCGCAGGCTTTCTCGACCGCCACCGGCGGTAACCGTCAGGGGTAGGTGTCGAGCGCCTTCAGCCGGTCCCACAGATCGTCGAACCCGGTCGCCTGTCCAGCTTCCTGCCACGTGCCCGCCAGTCGCTCCAGCCACAGATCGCGCTGGGCGCGGGTCAGCGTGCGAACCGGAATGTCGGAACGCAGCACCGCATTTCGCGCCCGGGCTTCCTGCGCGCGGGCATAGGCGTTCGCCTCCCCCGCCTCGCGCGTGATGAGAGCGGCCAAGTCGCGGGCGATGTCCGGTGCCAGACCGCGCCACCAGGCGGCATCGGCCACCGCGACGTAGCCGGTATAGCGGTGGTTGGTTTCCAGAATTGCCGCAAACGGCACCGAACGGCGCAGGGTGTCGATCGCGCGCCACTGGCCGGTAACGGCGTCCACCCGCCGGTCCTTCAGCCAACCTGTCAGTTCGCTTCGATCGAAACTTTGCGGCGGTGCGCCTGCCTCCGCCATCCACCGCGTGCCGAAGGCGGAGCCGTCCACCGCGATCTTCGCGCCGAGAATGTTTGCGGGTACGACCACGTCCTTCATCGCGGCCATCTGGTCCATGCCCTGATGGAACAGGCCGAGCTGCCGCAACCCCTGTCCCGCTGCAGCCGCCGCCATCGCGTCCGCCGTCGGGCTGGTCGCGAGCCGGTCGACCGCCGACGAGATCGCGGAAGGCGAAGGGAACGTCGAACAGGCGGTAAGCGGGCACCCGTTGCGCGATGATGGACACTGCCGGCAGGGCCATATCGGCCACCTGCCCGAGGGCGTCGAGTGCGGCGGCCCCCGAATAGGCGTCTGCATCCGAAAGCAGGGTGGCGCACGCCCTCCCTTGCAGCTGGCTGTCGATGGCCGCCGCCAGACCGCGCGCCGCCCGGTCTCTCACCGCAGTTTCCGGCGAGGGACCAAGCGCGATGCGAACGGTGGTCTCGTCGGGGTCGCAGGTCGCCAAGGCCGGCTGCAGCGAAGCCAAGAGCAGCACGACTGCAAGGGCGAGCATGCGCTTCATGCCACCCGTCCCGCCAGATCGTAGTCCAACAATTCCGACGGCGTCATCTCTGCGGTCACCCTACCGCCCTCGACCAGAAACACCAGATCGGCGAGGTCCGCGATTTCCTCGCGGTGGTGGCTGACATAGAGCACCGGCACGCTGGTCGTATCGCGGATTGCCTGAAGGTACGGCATGACCTGCGCGCGGCGGTAATCGTCCAGCCCCGTCATCGGCTCGTCGAGCAGCAGAATGCGCGGCTGCGCCAGCAGCGCGCGGCCCAGCGCCACCCGTTGCTGTTCGCCGCCGGAAAGGTTGCGTGGGCGGCGGTTCAGCAACGCACCGAGGTCGAGCATGGCCAAGGTCGATCGCCACAGATCGTCGGCCTTGCCGTCATAGGCGTAGCGCAGGTTGCGCTCGACGCTCATATTGGGAAACAGCAGCGGCGCCTGAAACACGACGCCCAGCCTGCGCTTGTGCACCGGCACGTCGATGCCCGCCTCGCTGTCGAACAGCACGGTTTCCCCGACCGCTATGCGCCCACGGTCCGGCTTCCACAGTCCGGCGACCGCGCGCAGCAGGGATGACTTCCCGGCCCCGGACCGACCGTAGAGCGCGGTGACGCCCATGCCGCCTTCCACCTTGGCCTCGATCGGAAACGTACCGACCGTGCCCGCGATGTCGATCGTCAGCACGTCAGGTATCCCCGCGCCGTTGCAGCCACGATGTCAGGAACTCCGAACCGATCATGGCCACGAAGGAGATCGCGACGGCGAATCCGATCAGCGTCAGCGCCCGCGCGTCGCCGGTGGGCGATTGCAGCAACGTGTAGATGGCAACCGACAGAGTTTGCGTTTCGCCGGGAATGTTGCCGACGAAGGTGATCGTCGCACCGAACTCTCCCAGCGCCTTGGCGAAACCCAGCACCAGACCGGCCACGCAGCCCGGCCATGCCAGCGGCAGCGCCACCGTGCGGAACCGCCGCCAGCGGGATGCGCCGAGCGTGGCCGCCATCTGCCCCAACCGGGGATCCTGGCTCTCGAAGCCCAGCCGGATGGGCCGAACCAGCAGCGGGAACGCCATGACGCCCGCCGCGATCGCCGCACCGACCCATGAAAAGGCGATCTGAATACCCATCTCGTCCAGCCAGCCACCGATGGCCCCGCGCTTGCCGAACAGGACAAGCAGCGCATAGCCGGTGACGACCGGCGGCATGACCAGGGGCATGTGCACGAGCGCGGAGACCAGCGATTTGCCCCGCCAGTTTGGCTTGGCCAGCAGCGCGCCCATGGCGACGGCCAGCGGCAGGGCGACCAGCATGGCCAGTGCCGCCACGCGCAACGACAGGCCGATGATCTCCAGCGTTGCCGGGTCGGAGAGTGCCTCGATCATGCGGGGTCGTCGAAGGGTGGCAGGGTGAAGCCTGCGGCTTTCCAGTATCGCCTGCGCTTCCGGCGTGGCGAGAAAGTCGATAAAACCCTGCGCCGTCTCACCCGCATCCGGCGTCACCCCCGCGAAATACCGGATCGGCGCGTGGTCCGTTTGCGGGAACGTGAACGCCACCCGCGTGGCGGGTTCGATATTGACGTCGGTGCGATAGACGAGTGCTGCATCCACTTCGCCCCGCGCCACCAGCCGCAACGTCGTTCGTACATTCTCCGCGCGAACGGCCTGCGCCTGCGCATCGTCCCAAAGCCCGCGCGAGATGAGCGCTTCCCTGGCATATCTACCGGCAGGCACCGCCTCTTCCTCCGCCATCGCAAAGCGTTCGGAGGTCAGCATGGCATCCACGTCCGCCCAGTTTTCCACTTCGCGCCGAACGGCAACGACGAGCGTGTTGCCCGCAAACGTCGTGACAGTATCGGCCCGCACCAGATCGCGCTCCAGCGCCCAGTCCATCCACGCTTCATCCGCCGTCAGAAAAACGTCCGCCGGTGCGCCCGCATCAAGCTGCCGTGCAAGCTGGGAGGTGGACGCCATGGACAACACGACTTCATCGCCCCCCGCACTCTCGTGCGCCTCGGCCAGCGCGTGCATCACGTCCGTCATGGAGGCCGGCACGAAGACCAGCACACGGGCGTGCGCGGGTGCGGACAGGGCACCCCATGCAAGGAGCAAGGCTGCAAGGAAAAGTCGCACGATTACGCTCCCAGAACCGCTGCCTCTGCGGCCAGTTCACGGATGGCATCGTAGTCGCGCGCGACGATAAGATTGTCAGGTGCGAGCCACGAACCGCCCACGCAAACGACATTCGGCAAGGCGAGATAATCCACCGCCTTGCCCGCATCCAGCCCGCCCGTGGGACAGAACATCAGGTCCGGAAAGACCGAGCCGAACGCTTTCAGCCGTCCGATCCCACCGGAGTTCACCGCCGGAAAGAACTTGGCCGTCCGGTAGCCGTCCGCCAGCAGCGCCATGGCTTCGCTGGGCGTGGAAACGCCCGGCAGCAACGGCGTGTGCGCCTTGCGCTGGCTGTCGAGCAAACCGACCGTCGAGCCGGGGGACACGAGAAACTGGGCGCCCATCTCGACGCTTTCTTCCGCCATCTCCTTGGTCAGAACCGTGCCGGACCCGACGATGGCCCCTTCCACGTGCCGTGACACGGCGCGGATGCAGTCCAGCGCCGCACTCGTTCGCAGGGTGATCTCCACCACAGGCAGGCCGCCATCGACCAGCGCCTGACAGACCGCGACCGCGGTCTCCTCGTCATCAAATTTCAGGACGGGAATGACCGGCGCCAGCGCCAGTATTTCGTCCATGCGGTCGTGCCTGCTTTTCATCGCGCTCATCCATCGCCGGGCAATGCCGGGGTTGCGCGAAGGATTAGGCCAAGCGGCGGATGATGGAAAGCGTCCTGCGCCGGGCCTGCACAACGAACGCCGCCGCTGTTGCCGAAAGGTGGCGCAGGCCCGCCGTGCCGTCCTGTCGGGCGATCGTCCATGCGGCGCTCCATCCCAGCAGCAACCTGGCATCGGAGAAGCCCACCGTTCCCGTTTCCGGCAGATTCCTCGCCCCGCTGGAAACCGGCGCAGTGCCCGGTCGGTCTTGATGCCGAACAGGCCGTCGGCGACGAGCGCGTAACCCTGCGCGGTCAACGCCTTTTGCAGAGCGCGCACGTCGGCACCCCGCGCACCGAACTGCATGGGGCGGTCCGTATCATCGTTTGCAACAGGCTTCGGCAGACCCGTGCCCAGTTTGCCGTCCCACCGGCGAAACGCCGCCGCCATGCGGGTGTCGTATCGATTGCGAGCATACCCCGGGCCATTGTAGCGCCGCGCGAAGGTGCGGAAATCACCCGCTCGCAGCGTGCCGCACAGGTCGGCCTTCTCGATGTAGCGCGCCATCAGGTCCACCTGCCCCGCGACCCCCGATCGGGCGACGACCACCAGTGCATCCACACTGCCGTAGCCGAGCCAGGACCAGTGCGACCCCATAACCTGCCCCACCCCCCAGCTGACGGAGGAGTAGGCCGCAACCCTGTCGACAGCCACCGCGCGATCGAGCAGCGCCCAGCGAGCGGCCTGCCCGCGCGGGTTCTTTACCCGCCCTGCTTTCGGGCTTGCCAGTCCCAGCTTGCGGGCCCGGGCACGCTTCTTGCCGGTCAGCAACCGGTCGAAATAGTGCCCCTCGAACCGAATCAGCGGTTCCCGCCTGCTCCCGACCTTCGCCAGCACACGACCGCCGGACTCGACCTCCGCGACGGCCAGCAAAGCCGCCAGCGGCACATCCAGCCGCCGGGCGATATGGGTGATCTCCCTCACCAATGCGTCGTCGAACATGCGCCATTTCCCGAACCGAGTTTTCGGAAAGTATTGGCGCAGTTCGGCGACGTTGGATAAGTGGTGCCTGCGCTAGCCCATTGTTGGGATGGAAAACTCCGCCCCTTCCTTGATGCCGGAGGGCCAGCGCGAAGTGATGGTTTTCGTGCGGGTGTAGAACCGGAAGGCGTCCGGCCCGTGCTGGTTCAGATCGCCGAAACCGGAGCGCTTCCAGCCGCCGAAGGTGTAATAGGCGATCGGCACGGGGATCGGCACGTTGACGCCGACCATGCCCACATTGATGCGGCTGGAGAAATCCCGTGCCGCGTCCCCGTCGCGGGTGAAGATGGCGACGCCGTTGCCGTATTCGTGGGTCATGGCAAGATCGACGGCTTCCTCGTAATCGCCCGCGCGCACCACGGTGAGAACGGGTCCGAAAATCTCTTCCTTGTAGATCGTCATATCCTTCGTGGCATTGTCGAACAGGCAGCCGCCGACGAAGAAGCCGTCCTCGTAGCCCTGCATCGTGAAGCCGCGCCCGTCGACGGCCAGCGTCGCGCCTTCCTCGACGCCTTTTTCGATGTAACCCAGCACCCGCTCGCGGGCTTCCCTCGTGACCAGCGGCCCGAAATCGGCATCGTCGCCTGCCGTATAGGGCGCGATCTTGAGGTTTTCGACGCGGGGCGTGAGTTTCTCCATCAACCGGTCGGCGGTTTCCTCGCCCACCGGCACGGCGACGGACACCGCCATGCACCGCTCACCGGCAGCGCCGTAACCCGCGCCCACCAGCGCATCGACGGCCTGGTCCATGTCGGCGTCAGGCATGATGATCATGTGGTTCTTGGCACCGCCGAAGCATTGCGCCCGCTTCCCGTTGGCACAGGCCCGCGTGTAGACATATTCGGCAATCGGCGTGGAGCCGACGAAGCCCACGGCCATGATGTCGGGATGGTCCAGAATGCCGTCCACGGCTTCCTTGTCGCCGTGCACGACGTTGAGAATACCGTCCGGCAACCCGGCCTCGCTCAGCAGTTCCGCCAGCATCAGCGGCACGGACGGGTCACGCTCGGACGGTTTGAGGATGAAGGCATTGCCGCACACGATGGCAGGGCAGAACTTCCACATGGGAATCATCGCCGGGAAGTTGAACGGCGTGATGCCGGCCACGACGCCCAGCGGCTGGCGCATGGAGTGGATGTCGATGCCCGGCCCGGCCCCTTCGGTGAACTCGCCTTTCAGCAGATGCGGCGCACCGATGCAGAACTCGGCCACTTCCAGCCCGCGGATGATGTCGCCCTTGGCGTCCGGTCGCGTCTTGCCGTGTTCGCGCGACAGCGCCTCGGCCAGCTTGTCCATGTCGCGGTGCAGCAGGCGCACGAACTCCATCATCACGCGCGCGCGTTTCTGCGGGTTCATGGCGGCCCATGCAGGCTGGGCGGCGACGGCGTTGGCGACCGCTGCGTCCAACTCGTCGGCGGATGCCAGCGACACCCGGGCCTGAACCTCCCCGGTCGCGGGGTTGAACACGTCCGCCGAACGGCCGGAGACGCCCTCCACCCGTTTGCCGCCGATATAGTGGGGAATGGTGTCCATGATCCGTCTCTCCGCAAAGGTTTCACCGGTTGTAGGCGACCAAACCGCGTGGCGAAAGACGAAACCCGGCCATCACGCGTGCTTTTGGAACGAAGCCGATTGGCACGACGTTTCCATGGCAATCACATTTTCAAAACGAGGTCTTTCATGTCCGGTTTCACCATTCCCCACGACGCCTGGGTTCTCGTCGCCGATAGCGAGAAAGCCCTGTTCCTGCGCAACGAGGGGGACGAGGAATATGTGAACCTCGAAGTCATCCGCGAGATGGAGCAGGACAATCCGCCCAACCGCGAACAGGCTGCCAACCGGCGCGGGCGCGTCAGCAATGGTGGCGGCGGTGGCGAGCACCGCTCGGCTGTCGAGGACACCGACTGGCACCGGATGAACAAGGAACAGTTCGCCAAGGATATTTCGGAAAAGCTGTACGAACTGGCCCACAAGGGCAAGTTCGACAAGATCGTCATCGCCGCCGCGCCACTGGTGCTGGGCGAAATGCGCAAGGAATTGCACATGGAAGTGACCGACAAGGTCATCGGCGAACTCGACAAGAACCTCACGAACCTGCCGGTCCATGAGATCGAAGAGCACCTGAAGGGCTAGCGGCCTTCAGGTCGTTCAGCGACCGCGCAGGCGGGGATCGAGCGCATCGCGCAGGCCGTCGCCGATATAGTTGATCGAAAGCACCGTCAGCGAGATCGCCAGTCCGGGCCACAGAACGCGGCCCGGATATTGCTGCAGATACGGCACGGCATCGTTCAGCAACCGGCCCCAGGTGGGGAAGTCCGGCGGGAAGCCGAGACCGAGGAACGATAGGGCGCTTTCGGTGATGATGGCGGTGGCGATGCCAAGCGTTGCCGACACCATGATCGGCGACAGCACGTTGGGCAGCACGTGGCGCGTGATGATGCGCCGCGACGGTGCGCCGATGCTCTTGGCCGCCAGCACGAACTCCCGCTCCTTCAGCGCCAGCACGTCGCCGCGCACGATACGCGCCGCCTGCATCCACGACGTCGCGCCGATGGCGGACACCATCAGCACGAAAATGCCGCCCTCCGGTCCGAGCGTACCGCTGAGGCTCTCGCGAAACAGCATGACGATCACCAGCAGCAATGGCAGCAGCGGGAGCGCGAGAAACAGGTCCGTGAAGCGCATCAGCGGCCCGTCGAGCCGTTTGAAATAGCCCGGCCAGCACACCCACCAGCGTGCCGAGAAACAGCGACAGCACCATCGCGGTTATGCCCACGGCCATGGAGACCTGACCGCCCGCCAGAACCCGCGCGAACAGATCGCGGCCAAGCTGGTCCGTGCCGAGAGGATGGGCGAAGGAAAAGCCCTGATTGCGCGACCGGATATCCACGAAGGTCGGGTCGATGGGCCACAGGAACGGGCCGATCGCCACGAGTGCGAGGATCGACAGGAACACGATCGCGCCGAACAGCGCGCCCTTGTGGGTCTTGAACTGCGCCCAGACGTCGCCCGCGAATGTGCGCTGCTCGCCGAGTGCCGCGTCGGGAAACACGGCCTCGATCTCGCCGCGCGAAACCGCCACCTGCGGCAGCGCACCGCCCAGCATGGGCGCCGCGACGGCCACGCCGTCGGTCACGTCGCGCGGGTTGCGCGCAGGTCCGGGTGGTAGATCGTCGCGTGGATCAGTCATAGCGGATCCTCGGGTCCATGATGCCATAGAGAATGTCGGCAATGAGGTTGGCCAGCACGATCAGCACCGCGAACATGAAGGTGATCGTCTGCACCGTGGGCACGTCGCCTCCCTGGATGGCGATGATGAGCAACTGCCCCAGCCCGTTCACCTTGAACACCTGCTCGGTGATGATCGCGCCGCCGAAGATGGCCGGCACGCCGAGCGCGATGACGGTGATGACGGGGATCATCGAATTGCGCAGCACATGCACCAGCACGACCACGCTTTCCTTCAGCCCCTTGGCCCGGGCCGTGCGGACGTATTCCTGGCTGAGATTGTCCAGCATCGAGGCGCGCAGGAAGCGGGAAATCTGCGCGGTGGTCTGCAAGGCCAGCACCATGACCGGCATGATCATCTGCTTGAACTGCTGCCACGAAGGCGTCCCACGAATCGACCACCAGCGTCGTGTCGTAGATCGATGGCAGCCAGCCCAGCTGGACGGAGAAGATGACGATGACCAGCACGCCGGAAAAGAACGGCGGCACGGAAAAGCCGATCATCGACACGAACGTGCCGGCCTGGTCGAACCATGAATACTGCCGGTAGGCGGAGATGATGCCGATGGGCACGGCAATGAGAATGCCCACGATATAGCTTGTGCCCACCACCCACAGCGTCTGCGGCATGCGCTGGACGATGATGTCCATGACCGGCGAGCGGGTCTGGTAGGAAATGATGCGTTGGCCAACCTCGAAACTCGTGCCGAAGGTCTGGTTCATCCAGTACATGGGCTCGTTGACGACAAGCTGTTTCAGCCACAGGAAGAACTGGACGATGAAGGGCTGGTTGAAGCCAAGGCTTTCGCGGATCTGCTCGCGCACTTCCGGCGGGATCGTCAGCGGCAGGTTCGCGGTCGGGTCGGACGGCGACAGTTTTACGATGAAGAAGATGACGAAGCTGATGAACAGCAGCGTCGGAATGGCCAGCGCCAGACGGCGGATCGTGTAGGTCAGCATGGGGTGGCCACCGGCGCCATGAGGTCAGATTTCCCGTCTGGAGAAAGAAGAAGGGCGGTGACCGAAGCCACCGCCCTTCCCAGTGCGAAGCCTTATTCGGCTTCCTTGCGGTACCAGTCCGCGACATTCCACAATTCGGAATCCCACGTGTTCAGCACCACACCGCCGAGAGTGTTGGACGCGCCGGACACGCGGCCACGGTCGACGAGCGGCACGATGGTCATGGAGTCCTTCGTGAGCGCGTCGTTCATCTTCTTGGCCAGTTCCTGACGGGCGGCGGGATCACCGGTGCGGCCGAGTTCGGCGGCCATCGCGTCATACTCTTCCGAGCAAAAACGGTTGATGTTCTCACCCTGCCAGCCGGTTTCCGGACGCGGTGCCTTTTCGCAGGTATACTGCGTCAGGTACTGCTCCGGATCGGTGCCATCGAAGTTGTTGGCGTACATTTCCACGTCCGCATAGAACTTCTGGAACGTGTCCGGGGATGCCGGATCGCCACCGAAGAAGACCGAACCGTCGATGTTGCGCAACTCGGTTTCGACGCCGATTTCCTGCCAGTTCTGCTTGATGATCGCCTGGAAGTCCTGACGAACCGCATTGGTCGATGTCTGGAACAGCAGTTCGAGTTTCTCGCCGTCCTTCTCGCGGATACCATCGGCACCGGGAACCCAGCCCGCTTCATCCAGCAACGCCTTGGCACCCTCGATGTCCTGCGTCAGGCAATCCGTGTTGTCGGATGCGTAGGCGGCAGGCGCGGGCACGAGGTTGCAGGTCGGGCGGCCGGCCTGCCCATAGCCGATTTCCACCAGCAGCGGACGGTCGATAGCCATCGACAGCGCGCGGCGAACCCGTTCGTCCGACAGGATCGGATGGGGGTGCATGGCCGTGGACCGCTCGCCTTCGGGAAGGTCCGGGGACGGGTCGGTCATGTTCATCTCGATGCGCTCGACGAGCGTGCCGAATGCGGAAATTGGCGTGCCCTGGCCGCCTTCGGCCATCTGTGCCAGCACGTCGGGTGCAAGCTGCAGGTTCCACGCATAGTCGAACTCGCCCGTTTCCATCACCGCACGGCCGGCAGCGGCAGCGTCACCGCCACCCTTGAAGGTCAGCGTCGCGAAGGCAGGCTTGCTCGGGTCGCGGTAGTTTTCGTTGGCCGCCATGGTGATGACGTCGTTCGGCTTGAACTCGGTGACCGTGAACGGGCCGGTGCCGACGGGCGAGAAGTTGGCATCCGTGCATTCGGGCGCCTTGGCACCGAGGCAATCGGCGAACTGGGCTTTCTGGAGGATCGGGGACTGACCGCCGACGAAAGCGGAATACGGCACGTATTTCGATTCGGTGTAGTTCACGACGACCGTCTGGGCGTCGGGCGTTTCCACCGATGCAATGCCGTCGAACTTGGCCGACTGGGCGCAACCGCCAGCGGGGTCGGTGCAATACTCGTAGGTGAACTTGACGTCTTCGGACGTGACCGGCGTGCCGTCGGACCACATGATGCCGTCTTTCAGCTTCCACGTGATCTGCGTGGAATCCTCGTTGATGCCGCCGTTTTCGAGCGTCGGGATCGATTCGGCCAGATACGGCACGAGTTCGCCGTTCTGGTCGAAGCGGGCCAGCGGTTCGAGCACGAGCGAAGCCGCCTCGATGTCCTTGGTGCCGCCCGAAAGATACGGGTTCATGATCGACGGCGCCTGCCAGTAGATGATCTTGACCTCACCGTCACGTCCGCGCTCGCCGTCCTGGGCAAACGCTGCGCCGGTAACGGTCGCCATCGCGGCGCTCGCCAGTAGCAGTGTTTTGAAAGTCTTCATGTAGGCTCTCTCCTGAGTTGTCGCGGCGGTTGCCCCGCCGCTTGTTGGCTGGATCGCGCGGTTTTTGGGAACCGCGCCTTCATGCGAAGTGGCAGGCGACGAAACGTTCGTCCGCTCCAGCCTCTTCACGTCCAGATGGGATGGAACGCCATTGCGGCGGCTCCGTAAAGCATTTTTCTGTGTCCTGCCCCGCTTGCTTCATGTCCTTTTGAAGCGGGCAGCGGGTGCAGAACACGCAACCCGGCGGCGGCGAGGCGGGGCTCGGCACGTCGCCGGTCAGGATCGTGCGCTCCCGTTTGGCCTCCACCGTCGGGTCCGCCATGGGCACGGCGGACAGGAGCGCCTTCGTGTAGGGATGGCGCGGGTCGGCATAGAGATCGGCGACCGGGTGCCAGTTCCATGATCTTGCCCAGATACATGACGGCAACGCGCGACGCGATGTGGCGCACCATCGACAGGTCGTGGGAAATGAACAGGTAGGTCAGCCCCCGCTCGGCCTGCAGATCCTCAAGCAGGTTCACCACCTGCGCCTGGATCGACACGTCCAGCGCGGCGATCGGCTCGTCGCAGACGATGAAATCCGGGTCCAGCGCCAGTGCCCGCGCGATACCGATGCGCTGGCGCTGGCCGCCGGAAAACTCGTGCGGGTAGCGGTTCACGTAGTCCGGGTTGAGCCCCACCTGATCGAGCAGTTCCCGCACCCGCGCAATCCGCGCGTCGCTGTCCAGTTCCGTATGCTCCACAAGCGGCTCGGCCACGATGGCACCCACCGTCATACGCGGGTTGAGGCAGGCCTGCGGGTCCTGAAAGATCATCTGCATGCGCGGGCGCATCTTGCGCATGGCGTCGTCGGACAGGTCCGCGATGTCGGTATCCTCGAACCGCACCGAACCGGACGTCGGGTCGTAGAGCCGCAACACGGCGCGACCGGCGGTGGATTTGCCGCATCCGCTTTCGCCCACCAGCCCAAGCGTCTCGCCCTTGTGGATGTCGAACGTGATGCCATCGACGGCCTTCACCTCGCCGACCCGGCGGCGCAGAAGCCCCGCGTGTATCGGAAAGTGGATCTTCAGATCGTCGATGGACAGCAGCGTTTCACTCATGCGGCCGCCTCGTCGGCTCTCGACTTCCAGCCAGCACCGCGATTGTTGTCCCGGCCCGGCATCGAACAGCGGCGGGTTTTCCTGCAAACAGCGGGCGTGGACATGGTCGCAGCGCGGCGCGAACGGGCAGGCGTGGAGAGGCTTGCGCAGGCTGGGGGCCTGCCCGGGGATCGAGCGCAACCGCTCGTCGCGGCCCTCGTGCAGTTCCGCGTTCGGCAGCGTTTCCAGCAGCGCCTTCGTGTAGGGATGGCGCGGGTCGGCATAGAGCCGGTCCACATCGGCCATCTCCACGATCTGCCCGCCATACATGACGGCCACCCGGTCCGCGATTCCCGCCACGACGCCGAGATCGTGGGTCACCCAGACGATGGCGGTGCCCATCTTTTCGCGCAGGTCCTTCACCAGCTCGATGATCTGCGCCTGCACCGTCACGTCGAGCGCGGTCGTCGGCTCGTCGGCAAACAGCACCTTCGGGTCGCAGGCCAATGCGATGGCGATCATCACCCGCTGGCGCATGCCGCCGGAAAACTGGTGCGGATAGTCGTCCAGCCGCGCATCCGGCTGCGGAATGCCCACCAGCGCCAGCAATTCCGCCGCCCGCGCCCGCGCCGCCTTGCCGGTCAGGCCCATATGCAGTTTCAACGGTTCGATCAGCTGAAAGCCCACCGTGAAGACCGGGTTCAGCGACGTCATCGGGTCCTGAAAGATGAACCCGATGTCGCCGCCGCGCACCGCGCGCAACTCGTCTTCCGACATCGCCAGCAGGTCGCGACCGTTGAACAGGGCCTTGCCGGCTCGAATGTTCGCGGGCGGAATGGGCAGCAGTTTCAGGCACGACATCATGGTGACCGACTTGCCGGAACCGGATTCGCCCACGACGCCCAGCAATTCGCCGGCCTTCAATGCGAAGCTGACATCGTTGACGGCGTGGACGTCACCGGAGGACGTCTTGAACGTCGTCGTCAGCCCCTCGACCGACAGAACCGCCTCTCCCCGTGGCGGGCGGTTCGTGGCAGGTTCAGACGACTGATCGTTCGATGGCATGGAAGGTGAGACTAGCGAAGGCAGCCAGCCATGCAAGCGACTATTGCGATTTGAAACAGCTATCGCACCGCCGATCCGCCGTGTGCCAATGTGTAGCCGCATTTGCCGTCATGGTGCTGGCTTCATGCGGACTTCCCCGCACATTCGGTCCGTGCCATTGTGCGGCCTGTCGCCCCGAACCAGTTTGTCGCGTCTTCAATTCGCGTTTCCAAGGAGTCCGGCCATGCGCCGCACGTTACATTCATCCCTTCTGCCGATCCTCGCCCTCGCCTGTCTCGCCATCTTCTCCGGTTGCGCCAAGAAACAGCCCCTGCCGGACAACAACGCACAGCTCGGCATCAACGGTGCCGGTACGGCGACCCCGGGCTCGCAGCAGGACTTCACGCTGAATGTCGGCGACCGCGTCTTCTTCACAACCGATTCCAGCTCGCTGACCGGCGACGCCCGGGCGACGCTCGACAAGCAGGCGCAGTGGCTGTCGCAGTACCCCAACTATTCCATCACGGTCGAAGGCCATGCCGACGAGCGCGGCACGCGGGAATACAACATCGCGCTCGGTGCCCGGCGCGCGGCAGCGACCCGCGATTATCTCGCATCGCGCGGCATCAACCGTGGCAGCATCCGCACCATTTCCTACGGTAAGGAACGGCCGGTCGCGGTCGGCTCCGATCTCAACTCGCTGAACCAGAACCGCCGTGCCGTCACCGTGCTCGGCGGCGCAGGCTCCTAGGGAGACGTTCATGCGCGCGCTCATCACCGTTCTTTCTCTGGCGCTGGCCGCTCCGGCAATCGCCGCGCCTGCCGGGCCTGCAATTCCGTCCCTGGTCGTGCCGGCGCAGGTCGACCAGTCCTACCGGATCAACGAGTTGGAAGAGCAGATCCGTCAGCTGAACGGTCGCATCGAGGAACTGACGTTCCAGATACTGGAGACGCAGGAAAACCTGCGCCGTCAGCAGGAAGACTACGAGCTGCGCTTTCAGGAACTGGAAGACCGGCAGGGCGCTGCGCCTTCGGACGGTTCCACGGATGTTGCCGAAACCGACAGCGGGGTCGCCGACCGCCTGGGAAAGTCTGAAACCACTTTGGGCAACTCCGGCGACGCGCTGGCCGACGCCCCCGTTTCGGACCGACCCGTGGCGGAGGTTTCGCCTGATGCCGAAACCACTGGCGAAGACCTTGCCCAGCGGGACCTTGAACCCCGCGCGCTCGGCACGTTGATCTTCGACGCCGAAGGCAACGTGGTCGATGCCGCACCGTCCGACGAAGCCGGGCGCGTGCTGGACGGGCTCGACGGCCCGGTGGACGGTGACGCCATTGCAACCGTCGATGCTTCGATCTTCGGCGGCACGCCGCAGGCGGTTCTACAGGTCGCCCAGCAGGCGCTCGCCTCCCGCGATTTTCCCGGGGCCGAACAGGCCGCCCGCGCGGGCGTTCAGGCCTGGCCGGAAAGCGACGTGGCGGGCGAGACCAAAGCCGTTCTCGGCGAGGCGCTGTTCTGGCAGAAGCGCTACTACGATGCCGCGCAGATTCATCTGGACGCGCACCGAACCGCACCGGAAGCCGTCTCCGCCCCCGACAATCTGCTCGGTCTCGCTTTGTCCCTGGCCGGTCTGAACCAGCGGGAAGTCGCCTGCGCGACCTATGCGGAGGTGCTGAAGCAATATCCCGACGCCGCGCCTCGCCTCGGTCCCCGCATCCGTGACGAGCAGGCCGCGGCCCGCTGCATCTAGGGTGACCCACCGATACGACTGGCATCGGGAGGCTCCCCCCTTCGCCGAACCGACGCTGCGCTTCGACCACCATTTTCAGAACGACGGCCTGCCCGTGCCGCCCGACCGGCATGTTCTGATCGCCGTGTCCGGCGGGGGCGATTCCGTGGCGCTGCTTCATCTGCTGTCGGACTGGGGCAACCGGTCCGGCTGCCGCCTCAGCGTTGCAACCGTCGACCACGGCCTGCGCGACGGCTCGGCCGACGAAGCCGCCTTCGTTGCCGACATATGCCGCAGCCTTGCACTGCCCCATCGAACACTGATGTGGCGGCGCGAAACGACCTGCGGGCGCTCGTCCAGCGCCGCCAGAGGCGCTCGCTACCGGCTGCTGCACGGCGAAGCGTGCCGCATCGGGGCGACCTGCATCGCGCTGGGCCACACGCGGGACGACCAGGCCGAAACGATCACCATGCGGGCCACCCGGTCAGGCGGCACAGGTGGGCTGGCCGGAATGGCCGTGCGAACGGGTCTGCTGCAGGGCGGACGCCGCGTCGATCTCTTCCGGCCCCTGCTCCACATCTCGCGGCGCAGACTGCGCGCCTATCTGGCGGCGAACGGGCATCGCTGGCGCGACGATCCGACGAACGACGACACCGCATTCGAACGCGTTCGCATCCGTCGGCGACTGGAGGCCGGGTGCGCGATCGGCACCGGACAGCGCGCCCGTTTCGCCCATCTGTGCGGACGCAGTCGGGCGGTGCTTTCCGCCGCAGTCGGCGACCACCTGCACAATCACGCCCGGACGATCGACAGGACGATCGTTCTGACCGGTCACGACACGGCAACCGCGCCCGTCCTGCATGCCGCCCTTGCCGCGATCGTCCGGCGAGTCGGCGAAAACGTCTATCCGGTATCGTCCGCGAAACTGGAGCCTTTCCTTTCAGCGGTGCGGGACAGAGCGGTGCGATGCGTATTGCGCCGGACGCTGCCTGCTCACGTTCGATGGAAGGTCGATCACCGTCGAGCGGGAGAAGCGCCATAGAGGACAGCCTGCGGATGGCGGCCTCGCCTACATGTCCGCCTTCGACATGCGCCTGTGCATCGTGCGCTGGACACGTTGTGGCCCGCCTCGCCATCCGCCGCCGGTTAACCGGCTGAGGATGCCGCAGCATTGTTCCCTTGGCAGCAGCCGTGACGCTGCCTATCTTGCCTGAAGCAAGGGGCGTTGCGACGCGGCCCATCCACCGGACCTGTCCAGTGTAGCGGACGGGGAGAAAGTGAACCATGAACACCAATTTCCGCAACTTCGCCCTTGTGGGGCCTCATCGCCCTGCTGCTCGTGGCCCTGTTCCAGATGTTTCAGCCTGCCGGCAACGATCCGCGCACGAACGAGATCGCCTATTCCTCGTTCCTGGAAGCGGTGGAAAAGAATCGCGTGCAGGCCGTCACCATTCAGGGTGACCGGGTGACGGGAACCTATACCGACCAGTCCGTCGGATTCTCGACCTATGCACCTTCCGACCCCGATCTCGTCAATCGTCTGGAAGCGCAGGGCGTGCAGATCACGGCCAAGCCGTTGACCGATGGTCGCTCCACCTTCACCGGCATGTTCCTGAACTGGCTGCCCCTGCTGCTGCTCATCGGCGTGTGGATCTTCATCATGCGCCAGATGCAGTCCGGTCAGGGCAAGGCGATGGGTTTCGGCAAGTCCAAGGCCAAGCTGATGACGCAGATCGAGGGCAAGCGTGACCTTCGACGATGTGGCCGGCGTCGACGAAGCCAAGGAAGACCTGATCGAGATCGTCGACTTCCTGCGCGATCCCGCAGAAGTTCCAGCGCCTCGGCGGCAAGATGCCCCACGGCGTGCTGCTCGTCGGCCCTCCCGGCACCGGTAAGACGCTGACTGCACGTGCTGTGGCCGGTGAGGCCAACGTGCCGTTCTTCACCATTTCGGGTTCCGATTTCGTGGAAATGTTCGTCGGTGTCGGTGCATCCCGCGTGCGCGACATGTTCGAGCAGGCCAAGAAGAACGCCCCCTGCATCGTCTTCATCGACGAGATCGACGCGGTCGGTCGCCATCGTGGCGCCGGTCTTGGCGGCGGCAACGACGAGCGCGAGCAGACGCTCAACCAGTTGCTGGTCGAAATGGACGGCTTCGAGACCAATGAAGGCATCATCCTGATCGCCGCCACCAACCGTCCCGACGTGCTGGACCCTGCCCTGCTGCGCCCGGGCCGTTTTGACCGTCAGGTCGTCGTGTCCAACCCGGACATCATGGGCCGCGAAGCGATTCTGAAAGTGCATGTGAAGAACGTGCCGCTCGCGCCCAACGTCGACCTGAAAGTCATCGCCCGCGGCACGCCCGGTTTCTCCGGTGCCGACCTGATGAACCTCGTCAACGAGGCAGCCCTGCTCGCCGCCCGCCGCGAAAAGCGGTTGGTGACGGCTGCCGAGTTCGAGGACGCCAAGGACAAGGTGATGATGGGTGCCGAACGGCGCACCATGGTCATGTCGGAAGAGGAAAAGCGCAACACGGCCTATCACGAAGCAGGCCACGCGCTGGTCGCCATCTCCGTGCCGTCGTCCCACCCCGTCCACAAGGCCACGATCATCCCCCGTGGCCGCGCGCTGGGCATGGTGATGCAGTTGCCCGAACGGGACCAGATTTCCATGTCCTACGAGGAAATGACGTCCCGTCTGGCCGTCATGATGGCCGGTCGTGTGGCGGAGGAACTGATCTTCGGCAAGAAGAACGTCACCTCCGGCGCGTCGTCCGACATCGATCAGGCCACCAAGCTGGCCCGCGCGATGGTCACCCAGTGGGGCTTTTCCGACAAGCTCGGCAAGGTTGCCTATGGCGAGAACCAGCAGGAAGTCTTCCTCGGCCATTCCGTGGCGCAATCCAAGAACGTGTCGGAAGAAACCGCCCAGACGATCGATGAGGAGGTTCGCCGCCTGATCGACGAGGGTTGGGCGACCGCCAAGAAGATCCTGACCAAGCGCAAGAAGGATCTGGAAGCGCTGGCGCAGGGCCTGCTCGAATACGAAACCCTGTCGGGCAAGGAGATCGACGAGTTGATGGACGGCAAGCCGCCGTCGCGCGATCTGGGCGACGACACACCGCCTTCCCGCGGGTCGGCGGTGCCGAAGGCAGGAGCCAAGCCGAAACCGCGCAAGGGCGACGAGCCCGACACCGGCGGGCTGGAACCCCAACCGTCCTGACGCCACCAACGGCGCGGCCCTTCACTGGTCGCGCCGTTTTCGCTCTTGGCCGGCCCGTTTCTCGAAGCCTGCTACACCCTGTCATATGATGTGACTGACGAGTCGCCCCGTTTCCGGCTATTGCCTATCCGACAGACGGTAACGAGATCGATTACTTTGTCGGCTAGACCCGTCGGGACAGGGGCCGAAAGGCACTTCGAGCAGGACGCAGCATGAGCAACGAAACGACTCGCAACTATTTCGGCACGGACGGCATTCGCGGGTTCGCCAACAAGTCGCCCATGACCGCGGAAACCGCCATGAAGGTCGGCATGGCGGCGGGCACCCTGTTCAAGCGCGGACGCCACAAGCACCGTGTCGTCATCGGCAAGGACACGCGCCTGTCCGGCTACATGATCGAGAACGCGCTGGTGGCGGGCTTCACCGCTGCCGGGATGGACGTCTTCCTGCTCGGCCCCATCCCCACCCCGGCCGTTGCCATGCTGACCCGCTCCATGCGCGCCGATATCGGCGTGATGATTTCCGCATCGCACAACCCCTACCACGACAACGGCATCAAGCTGTTCGGCGCGGATGGCTACAAGCTGGTCGACGAAGACGAGATCGAGATCGAGAAGCTGATCGACACCGACCTGACCTCCCGTCTGGCGACCGGCAAATCCATCGGGCGCGCCACGCGGGTGGACGGCGTTCAAGACCGCTATATCGAGACCGCCAAGCGCAGCCTGCCCCGCAACATGTCCCTCGACGGCCTGCGCATCGTGGTCGATTGTGCCAACGGCGCTGCCTACAAGGTCGCGCCCCAGGCATTGTGGGAACTTGGTGCCGACGTCGTTACCATCGGCAACACGCCGGACGGCACGAACATCAACGCCGAATGTGGCTCCACCCACACGAAGGCGCTGCAGAACAAGGTCAACGAGGTGCGCGCCGATATCGGCATCGCGCTGGACGGCGACGCAGACCGTGTCATCGTGGTGGACGAACGCTCGCAGGTCGTCGATGGCGACCAGCTGATGGCCGTCGTCGCCCAGTCCTGGCAGGCCTCCCAACGCCTGCGCGGCGACGGCATCGTGGCGACGATCATGTCCAATCTGGGCCTGGAACGCTATCTCCATTCCCTCGACCTGTCGCTGGCCCGCACCACGGTGGGCGACCGCTACGTCGTCGAACACATGCGACGCAACGGCTACAATGTCGGCGGCGAACAGTCCGGCCATCTGGTGCTGTCGGACTATGCGACCACGGGGGATGGCCTCGTGGCCGCGCTGCAGGTTCTGGCGGTGGTGCGCAACAGCGGTAAACGGGTGTCGGACATCTGCCGACGGTTCGACCCTGTGCCTCAGGTGCTGAAGAACGTGCGCTATGAAGAAGGCGAGCCGCTCGAAAACGAGGCCGTCGTCAAGTGCATCGAGGACGCCCGCCAGCGCCTCGCCAATTCAGGCCGCGTCGTCATTCGCAAATCCGGCACCGAACCGCTGATCCGCGTCATGGCGGAAGGCGATGATGCGACGCTCGTCAACAACGTCGTCGACGATATCTGCACCGAGGTGAAGAAGGCCGCCGCCTGAGCCGCCGGTCATTGCAAGCCTGGCTGCCTGCCTTGATGCGGCTGACCTGGATGCAGACAAGAAAAAGCCCGGACTGAGCCGGGCCTTGTCGTCGCGATAGTAGCAGGGTTCGCAGCGCCTAGGCGCTTTTGGCCAGCTGCACGTCTTCCGGTTCGCGCAGCACATAGCCACGGCCCCAGACCGTTTCGATGAAATTGGTGCCGCCGGTTGCGGAAGCCAGCTTCTTGCGCAGCTTGCAGATGAAGACGTCGATGATCTTCAGTTCCGGCTCGTCCATGCCGCCGTAGAGATGGTTGAGGAACATTTCCTTCGTCAGCGTCGTGCCCTTGCGTAGCGAGAGCAGCTCCAGCATCTGGTATTCCTTGCCGGTGAGGTGAACCCGCTGGCCGCCGACTTCCACGGTCTTGGCGTCGAGATTGACCTTCAGTTCGCCGGTGGTGATGATCGACTCCGCATGGCCCTTGGAGCGGCGCACGATGGCCTGAATGCGGGCGACCAGTTCGTCCTTGTGGAACGGCTTGGTCATGTAGTCGTCGGCACCGAAACCGAGACCGCGCACCTTGTCCTCGATACCGGCAAGGCCGGACAGGATGAGGATCGGGCGTTTTCACCTTCGACAGGCGCAAGGTCCGCAGAACCTCGTATCCGGACATGTCCGGCAGGTTCAGGTCCAGCAGGATGATATCATAATCGTAGAGCTTGCCGAGATCGACACCCTCTTCCCCCAGATCGGTCGTGTAGACATTGAACTGCTCGGACTTGAGCATCAGTTCGATGGACTGGGCGGTGGCGCTATCGTCTTCGATCAGCAGTACGCGCATTTCATTCCCCTTCGAGCAGCTGGTCCGGCATCCCGCTAAAAGTGCGGGCCTGTCCGGCCAAACCGTGGTGGCGGTATATCGAACGCGATACTGGCTTGAACATGGTTAACAAATCGTTGCCGACGCGCACAAGAGTCTGCGGACAATAATTTAGAACCTCTGTTTCAACCCTTTGTAATACCGACGAATTAATTCCGTCCGGTTGCGTCTCTCAAACCCGTTAATTTCTATGTCCGAAAAATGGCGGCGCATTCGGCGGCGAATGCCCGTGCCGCACCACGCATTCCATCGGGCACGCATTCACCATGAACGAGCGAGGTAAACGAACCGTTAGCTGCAAAGACTTTGGAAAGGTCCATGAAGTGGCCCGTAAGGAACGATGGTGAACGCTTCGCAAACGCCCGCAACCGTTGGCAAGGCCGGGGCGCGACTGTCGTTTTTTTAACGATTGTCCCCCACCGTGAACGACGAGGCCGTGCGTATTTCGGCCCCGGTGTCTGTCGCGCGTTCATTGTGGCCACCATCGGCAAATGCGTCTTGTTTGGAGTATCGAGTATGAAGTCGCGTGAGAGTGTGCTGCGCCTGAAGCAGTTTCAAGTTCAGGAAAAGGCCAGGCAGGTTGCCCAGATCGGAACCATGAGTGGTGAGTTCACCCGCATGGCCGAAGATCTCGACAAGCAGATCGCCTATGAGGAAAAGAAGGCAGGCATCGACGATCCCGGCCATTTTGCCTACCCGACATTTGCCAAGGCCGCGCGGTTGCGCCGCGAGAACCTGCAAACGTCGATTCAGGATCTCGAAGCCCAGCAGGGCGCGGCGCGCGAAGCGCTGGAGGAAGCCGAGGCGGAACTTGCCAAGGTCGAGGCCAAGGAAACCCGCGACGGCAAGGTGATGGACGCCCCCGCCAAGGCGAGCACCTACGAACAGGCCGGGATGATCGGCTGAACGGTGCGACCCGCGCTCAGGTAAAGCCCCGCACCGTATCGAGAAACTGCGCGCCGAATTCGCGCAGTTTGGTCTTGCCCACACCCTTGATCGTGGCCAGTTCGCCCGAAGACGACGGGCGTTGCTGGGCGATTTCCTCCAGCGTGCGGTCGGGAAAGATCACGTAGGCGGGCACCGAGCGTTCCTTGGCCAGATCGAGCCGCAGGCGCTTCAGCCCGGCGAGCAGGTCGCGGTCCTTTGTCGACAGGTCGGCGGCGGGCTTTGCGGGCGCGCGCGTCGGTTTTCGGCTCCGGCCATCGGCTGATAGTCCGGCCGCGGGAACCGCGCGATAGGAAAACGTCCCCTTCCCGCGGGTGAGGTCGTTGCCTTTCTCGCTCACCAGCAGGCTGTTGTAGCCGCCGGTATCGACCTCCAGATACTCCATCGCCACCAGCTGGCGGATGATCGATTGCCACACGGCCTTCGCCGTCCGCTCCCCCTTGCCGTGGGAGACCAGCTTGTGGTGGCGGGCCTTCAGCACCTTCTCCGTCTCCGCCCCGCGCAGCACGTCGATGATGTGCGATTGCCCGTAGCGTTCTCCCGTCTCGAAGATCGCTTCCATGATGAGCAGCGCCTCCTCCGTGCCGTCGGTCAGGGCGACGGGGTCGGCGCAGACATCGCAGTTGCCGCAGGGTTCGGTGGTCTCGCCGAAATAGGCCAGCAAGGTCTGGCGGCGGCACGTATTGGCCTCCGCATAGCCGATGAGCGAGGCGAGTCGTGCCGATTCCCGCGCCCGGTGGTCCTCGTCGCCGTCAGCCCGTTCGATGAACTGGCGGCGCAGGCGGATATCGCCGGGGCCGAACAGCATCATCGCGTCCGCAGGCTGGCCATCCCGCCCCGCGCGGCCGATTTCCTGATAGTAGGCCTCCACCGAACCGGGCAGGTCGGTGTGGAACACGAACCGCACGTCCGGCTTGTCGATGCCCATGCCGAAGGCGATCGTCGCGGCGACGATCAGCCCGTCTTCCGTCACGAACCGGTCCTGCCGTTCGGAGCGTTCCTCCCGCGCCAGCCCGGCATGGTAGGCAAGCGCGTTGTGGCCGTCATCGCACAGCAATTCCGCAACCTCCTGCGTCTTCTTGCGCGACAGGCAATAGACGATGCCGGTCTGCCCCCGCCGCTCGTCCACATAGGCGAGCAACTGGTCCTTCCAGCCGGATTTCGGCGTCACGTTCAGCGTGATGTTGGGCCGGTCGAAGCCCGATACGAAGGTGCGGTGCTTGCCCTTGAACAGCTGGATTTCGATGTCGCGGCGCGTCTCCTCGTCCGCCGTCGCCGTCATCGCAGCCACCGGCACGTCGGGGAACCGGCGCGAAAGGTCGCCGAGATTGGCGTAGTCGGGCCGGAACGATGGCCCCCACTGGGACACGCAATGGGCCTCGTCGATGGCGATGAGCGAGACCGGCAGGCGGGAGATGGCCGCCAGCATCCGCTCCGTCATCAGCCGCTCCGGCGCCATGTAGAGAATGCGCGTTTCGCCCGATGCCACCCGCTTCCAGGCCGCCACGTTCTCGTCCCGGTCTTGCGTGGAGTTGATCGCGTCCGCCGCCACGCCTGCCAGCCGCAGGGCGGAGACCTGATCCTGCATCAGCGCCACCAGCGGCGAGACCACGATCGTCAGCCCGTCCATCACCAGCGCGGGCACCTGGAAGCACAACGATTTGCCAGCCCCCGTCGGCATGACGGCCAGCACCGACGTGCCGGACAGCAACGTGTCGATCACCTCCTCCTGCCCCGCACGGAACGCATCGTAACCGAACACGGACTTCAGCACATCGTGCTTGCTGGGCGAAGGTTCGGACATGGAGGGAGAAGGCCAGGCGAATCGGACGTGCGCACCCTAACTGCCATGCCGGTCGAGCGGCAGACTTAACTGCGCTGGACGCTCCGCGTCCCCGTTCCTATAAGCCGCGCTATTACCGCAGAACGACCGAGGCGCACCGTGGCAGGCCATTCCAAATTCAAGAACATCATGCACCGCAAGGGGCGGCAGGATGCCGTGCGCTCCAAGCAGTTCGCCAAACTGTCGAAGGAAATCACCGTCGCCTCCAAGATGGGCGGCCCGGACCCGGACGGAAACCCGCGCCTGCGTCTCGCCATCCAGAACGCCAAGGGCGTGTCCATGCCCAAGGACAATATCCAGCGCGCGGTCGACAAGGGCGGTGCGGGGGACTCCGAAGACTATTTCGAAATCCGCTACGAGGGCTACGGTCCCGGCGGCGTGGCCGTGGTGGTGGAAGCCCTGTCGGACAACCGCAACCGCACCGCCAGCAATGTGCGGGCGTGCTTTACCAAGAACGGCGGCCAGCTGGGCGAGACCGGTTCCGTCGGCTTCATGTTCGACCGGGTGGGCGAGATCAAATATCCCGCCGCCGCAGGCTCCGAGGACAAGGTGATGGAAGCCGCCATCGAAGCGGGTGCGGAAGACGTGACGTCCGACATGGACGACGAGGGCGACGGCCACACCATCCTCACCGGTTTCGAAGACCTCGGCGACGTGGCCAAGGCGCTGGAGGAGAAACTGGGCGAGGCCGAAAGCGTCAACGTCATCTGGAAGCCGCAAAATCAGGTGCCCATCGACGAGGACAAGGGCGCGACGATGCTCAAACTCATGGACGCGCTGGAAGACGACGACGACGTGCAGAACGTCTATGCCAATTTCGACATCGACGACGAGACGATGGCGAAGCTGTCGAGCTAGTGAACAGCCCGGTCCGCATTCTCGGAATCGACCCCGGCCTGCGCTTTACCGGCTGGGGCATCGTGGAAAGCATCGGCTCGCGGCTGACGTTTCGGGAAGCAGGAACCATCAAGTCCGACGCGAAAGCCGATCTGGCGACGCGGCTGACGCAGTTGCACCACGGGTTGCAGGACGTGATCGCCCGCCACGCGCCGACCGAAGCGGCGGTCGAAAACACCTTCGTCAACAAGGACGCCGCTGCCACGCTCAAACTCGGGCAGGCCCGCGGCATCTGCCTGCTCGTCCCCGCTTTGGCCGGCCTGCCGGTCGCGGAATACGCCCCCAACGCCGTCAAGAAAGCCGTGATCGGCGTCGGCCACGGCGACAAGAAACAGATACAGGTGATGGTCGGCATGTTGCTGCCGAAAGCGACGTGGGACAGCGACGACGCCGCCGACGCGCTCGCCATCGCCATCTGCCACGCCCACCATCGCGGCCCGGCAGACGCGCGCATTCAGAAGGCGCTAGCGTCATGATCGGCAAACTCAAAGGCACGCTCGATTCCATCGGCGAGGACTGGATCATCATCGACGTCCACGGCGTCGGCTATCAGGTTCACTGTTCCAGCCGCACCCTCGGCACCCTGCCCGGCACCGGTGAAGCGGTGGTCATGGCCATCGAAACCCATGTGCGCGAAACCGAAATCAAGCTGTTCGGCTTCTCCGCCGATCTGGAGCGCGAATGGTTCCGCCTGCTGCAGAACGTGCAGGGTGTGGGCGCGAAGGTCGCGCTTGCCATTCTCGGCACGTTGACGCCGGGCGATCTCGCCTCAGCCATCGCCCTGCAGGACAAGGCCACGGTTTCCCGCGCCCCCGGCGTCGGGCCGAAGGTGGCGCAGCGCATCGTGGCCGAACTGAAAGACAAGGCCCCTGCCCTCTCCGCCGACGCCACCGGCACGCTCGGCCTGCAACAGGAAATCGGCGCGGGCGTTGCGGGCTCCGCCGTTCAGGACGCCGTCTCGGCCCTGACCAATCTCGGCTATTCCAGCCAGCAGGCCAGTGCCGCCGTTTCCGCTCGCCCTGAAGTCCGCCGGTGACGACGCGCCCGGCGCCACCCTCATCCGCCTCGGCCTGCGGGAACTGTCGTCATGAGTGACACCCGCATTCTCGACGCCGAAAAGAAGGGCGATGATGCGCGATGCCAACATCCGCCCCGAACGGCTGGCGGATTTCACGGGTCAGGCACAGGCGCGCTCCAATCTCGGCGTCTTCGTGGAAGCGGCCAAGCAGCGGGGCGAACCCCTCGACCACGTCCTGTTCGTCGGCCCGCCCGGCCTCGGCAAGACGACGCTGGCGCAGATCATGGCCAAGGAACTGGGCGTCAATTTCCGCTCCACCTCCGGGCCGGTGATCGCCAAGGCAGGCGATCTGGCGGCCCTGCTGACCAACCTCGACGAGCGCGACGTGCTGTTCATCGACGAGATCCACCGCCTGTCGCCTGCGGTGGAAGAAATCCTCTATCCCGCGATGGAGGACTTTCAGCTCGATCTCATCATCGGCGAAGGCCCGGCGGCGCGGTCGGTCAAGATCGACCTCGCCCGCTTCACCCTCATCGCCGCCACCACCCGCCTCGGCCTGCTCACCACACCGCTTCGCGACCGGTTCGGCATTCCGATCCGGCTGCAATTCTACACGGTGGAGGAGCTGGAAAAGATCGTGCGTCGTGGCGCGCGCATTTTCGGCATCGGCATCACCGACGACGGCGCGCTGGAAATCGCACGTCGTGGCCGCGGCACGCCCCGCATCGCCGGTCGTCTGCTGCGCAGGGTCCGCGACTTCGCGCTGGTGGCGAAGGTCGACGCCATCGACCGCACGATCGCCGACACCGCGCTCGGCCAACTGGGCGTCGACGCCATCGGCCTCGACGAGTTGGACCGGCGCTACCTCACCGTCATCGGCGAAAACTTCGGCGGCGGTCCCGGTCGGCATCGAGACCATCGCCGCGTCGCTCTCCGAACCCCGTGACGCCATCGAGGACATCATCGAACCCTACCTCATCCAGCAGGGCTTCATCCAGCGCACCCCCCGTGGCCGCATCCTCACCCCCCGCGCCTTCGACCATATGGGCCTGGCCGTGCCCGGTGGTTTGGAGACGCGACAAGCCGGGCTGTTCGAGGAGGATGGGGAATGATCGCAGGCACCGCTCCACGACGGCCACCACACGCTGGAAGCGCGGGTCTATTTCGAGCACACGGACTTCTCCGGCGTGGTCTATCACGGGCGCTATCTCGATTTTCTCGAACACGGTCGGTCCGACTACGTGCGCCTGCTCGGGGTGCACCACAACGAGATGGCCAGGGGTTGCTACGGCGAACCGCTGGCCTTTGCCGTTCACCGCATGGAAATCGCCTACAAGGCACCGGCGCGGATCGACGATCTGCTGACCATCACCACCAACCGGGGCACCTTGAAGGGGCTGCGGCTGACCTTCGACCAGCACATCGCCTGCGATGGGGCGGTGTTGGTGGAAGCCCGCGTAACCGTCGTGCTGATGTCGCCGGACGGCAAACCGCGCCGCTATCCGGAACCGCTGCTGCAGTCGCTGGGCGTCCAGCCATCATAACGATTGGTTAACCACGACACGGCATCGTCGGTTCAAGCGCGAAACTGCTGCCTGCGCCATGCTTTCACCCAAGTCTTCACCAAAGGACGACGGGGCTGCGCACGCTTGCACGCACCCTGTCGGACCCATTGCCCTCGCCGGACCCTGCCATGATTTTCCGTCGCCCCATTCCTGCGACCGCACTCGCCCTCGCCGCCGCGCCGTTCTTCGAGACGGTGGCGTTCGCGCAGGCCGTCGAGTCTTCGGGCCTCGAGGCTACGGTCGACACCTCACTGATCGGGTTGTTTCTCGAAGCGGGGCTGATCGTGAAACTGGTGATGATCGGGCTGATCCTCGCCTCGGTCTGGTGCTGGGGCATCATGTTCGACAAATGGCGCGCCTTTTCCAAGATGCGCAAGCAGATGGACCAGTTCGAGGACGTGTTCTGGTCCGGCCAGAACCTCGAGGAACTCTACCGCACCCTTTCCACGCGACCCGCCACCGGCATGGGCGCGCTGTTCGTCGCGGCCATGGGGGAGTGGAAGCGCTCCTTCGAGCGCAATGCCCGCTCCCCGATCGGTTTGCAGACCCGCATCGACAAGAGCCTCGATGTGGCGCTGGGTCGCGAGATGGAGAAGCTGGAAAAGCGGCTTCCGTTTCTTGCAACGCTTGGGTCCGCTGCCCCCTTCATCGGCCTGTTCGGCACCGTCATCGGCATCATGACCTCCTTTCAGGCCATTGCCGGGTCCAAATCGACGAACCTCGCCGTGGTGGCCCCCGGCATCGCGGAAGCCCTGCTTGCAACCGCCTTGGGGCTGCTGGCCGCCATTCCCGCCGTCATGGCCTACAACAAGTTTTCCAACGATGCGGGCAAGATCGCCGGTCGGCTGGAAGCCTTTGCCGACGAGTTCTCCTCGATCCTGTCGCGGCAGATCGACGAGAAACAGTCCGGCGTCTAGGCGGAGGAGGGCAGCACCATGGGCATGAGCACGGGATCATCCGGCGTTTCCGGCGGACGGCGCAGACGCTCCCGCAGGTCCGCCATGATGAGCGAGATCAACGTCACGCCGTTCGTCGACGTGATGCTGGTGCTCCTGATCATCTTCATGGTCGCCGCCCCGCTGCTGACCGTCGGCGTTCCCATCGACCTGCCGGAAAGTCAGGCCAAGCCGCTGAACTCCGACACCCAGCCGATCACCATCTCCGTGCGCGAGGGGGGCCAGGTGTTTCTGGCCGACAACGAGATCGCCATCGCGGAGCTGATCCCGAAACTTCAGGCCATCGCGGAAAACGGCTACGAGGAACGCCTCTACGTGCGCGGCGACCGGGCGACGGATTACGGCACGGTCATGCGCATCATGGGGGCGCTGAACGCCGCCGGTTACAACCGCATCGGGCTGGTGACGTTGCAGGAACAGACGAACTGACATGAGCGAGTCCCGCTTCCAGCCGGGTGTCTTCATTTCGGGTGCCGCCCATCTGGCCATCCTGACATGGGCCGTCGTGTCCATCGCCGCGCCACGTCCGCTGGAAGTGCCGGAAGTGGACGCCATGCCGGTGGACATCGTGCCCATCGAGGAACTGACGAAATCCATCGAAGGCAGCATCGACGCAGCCCCTGCCGACACGCCCGCACCGACCCCCACCCGCGCGCCGCCGCGGCCCGAGCCGGCTGAAAATCCGGGCGAAACGGCTCGCGATGTCGAAGCCGATGCGCCCGAACCAACGCCGGAGCCACCGGTGGAACAGGTTGAAGCGCAGCCCGAACCCGTCGAGCCCGCTCCGGAACCGGAACCGGTTCCCGAACCGCCGGCGCCCGAAGCGAGACCCGAGCCGGAACCACCGGAGCCGGCAGAGCCCAGAACAGACATCGCGGCACTTGCCGAACAGGCCGAAGCGGAGTCCGAACCGGAGCCGGAAGAGGACGAGCTCGACCTGCCCGAACAGGTCGCCGCCCCCAAACCGCGCCCTGAACCGCCCAAGCTCGTGGAAGCACGCCAGCCGCCGAAGGAAACGCAGACCGCCCTGCTCGACAAGGCGACCCCCTCCGCCGGTGGCGCGAAACGCAGCGAACAGCCCGCATCCCAAGGTGTGGCCAAGGCCAACAACGCGGTGAAGATGTCAGCCTCCGAGATCGACGCCCTGCGCGGCCAGATCCAGAAATGCTGGAACGTCGGTGCATTGGCCGGTGCCGACGACGCCGCCAGCCTGCGCGCGAAAGTCGTCTTCCGCCTCAACCGCAACGGCGAGATCGACGGGCGGCCCGAAGCCTCCGCCAGCGGTTCCGACGCCACCACCAACCGCACATTCGCGGGCGGTGCGCGCCGCGCCGTGCAGCGGTGTGCCCCCTACAAGCTGCCCCCCGAGAAATACGAAACCTGGGCAGACGTGACCGTGAATTTCTCGCTCGCCGACATGCTTTAGGCTCTTTCTGACCCTACCCCGCCCAAACCTCGCTTGCGGCCAGCCCGCAAGCCCTCGCTACAGTTCCGGACGCTCCATGACCGCCTTGAAATCCTTTCTGTTCGCAATTCTCGCCGTGCTCTCGCTGTCTCTGACGCCCGCCCATGCGCGCATCGAAATCGACATAACCAGCGGCAATGTCGAACCCCTGCCGATCGCCATCCCGGTCTTTCTGGGCGACCAGACCATCGCCGCCGAGATATCGAGCGTCGTATCCGCCGATCTGGAACGCTCCGGCCTGTTCGATGTGCTGAACCCGGCCTCGTTCATCGACCAGATCGCCGATTCCAACGCGACGCCGAACTTCGCCAACTGGACGTCGATCAAGGCCGCGGCCCTCGTCACCGGTCAGGTGGTGGCGGAAGGCGGCGGACGGTTCCGCACGGAGTTTCGGCTGTGGGACACATTCGGTGCGGAGCAGATCATCGGTCAGCAATATTCGACCAATCCCGGCAACGTGCGCCGTGTCGGCCACATCATCGCAGACGCCATCTACAAGGCGCTGACGGGTGAGGATGGCTATTTCGACACCCGCGTCGTGTTCGTGGCCGAGGATGGCCCGAAGGACAAACGCCGCAAACGCCTCGCCATCATGGACCAGGACGGTGCGAACCTGCGTTACCTGACGGACGGGTCGGACCTCGTGCTGACGCCGCGCTTTTCGCCCTCGCGGCAGGAAGTGACCTACATGTCCTTCGCCGGTGGCGAGCCCCGAGTCTATCTGCTGCAGATCGAAACAGGACAGCGCGAAGCGGTCGGCAACTTCCCCAACATGACGTTCGCACCCCGGTTCTCCCCGGACGGGCAACGCATCGTGCTGTCGCTCCAGCAGGACGGCAACGCCAACATCTACACGATGGACCTGCGGTCGCGGAACACGACGCGGCTGACCTCGACGAACGCCATCGACACCTCCCCCAGCTACTCGCCGGACGGTCGCCAGATCGTGTTCGAAAGCGACCGGGGCGGACGGCAGGCGCTCTACGTCATGTCGGCAGCCGGTGGCGAAGGCACGCGCATTTCCTTCGGTGCAGGCTCCTACTCGACCCCGGTCTGGAGCCCCCGGGGCGACCTCATCGCGTTCACGAAGCAGTCCGGCGGCAACTTCCTGATCGGCGTCATGCGCCCGGACGGGTCCGGCGAGCGTATCCTGACCGAAGGCTATCACAATGAGGGGCCGACCTGGGCACCCAACGGGCGCACGCTGATGTTCTTCCGCGAAACGCGCGGTGCAACCGGTGGCCCGAAGCTCTATTCCATCGATCTGACGGGCCGCAACGAGCGGCAGGTCACGACCCCCAACTTCGCCAGTGACCCGGCGTGGAGCCCGCTGCTCGACTAGGTCGAGCGCAGCCGTAGCGCTGCACGATGACCGGCGTGCGCCAGCGCACCCGTCGTAGAGGTCGGCGATATCGCGGTTGTGCATGCGGATGCAGCCATAGGACGCCTGCCGCCCGATGGAGCTCGGGTTGTTCGTGCCGTGAATGGCGTACTGTCCGTGGTTGAGAACCAGTGCCGCTATTCCCATCGGATTGCGCGGCGAACCGGCTGGAATGACGTTGGGCATGTTCGGGTTGTCGCGGCGGATCTCGGCGGTCGGCGACCATGCCGGCTTCCACCGCTTGGAGCGGATGCGCGCCCGGCCGGTCCACTGCTTTCCGGCCCGCCCGACGGCGACCTCGTAGCGGATCGCCTGCCCGTTGCCGAGGCCGAAATACAGCCGCCGGTCGCTCGTATCGACGAGGATGGTGCCCCGTGGAATATTGGCGTCCACCACCTGCCGCGCCTGTGCGGGCAGGATCATCAGCAGCGACAGACGCATGCGAAGATGACATATCGAGCCATGTTGTCAGCACCTCGCTACCGGTTTTCGATCGATTGGCCCCTTGATCGGACCGAGCACGAAGAAGCCTGCAGCAAAGCGGCTAAACGGGAAACACAAAGCTTACCGACCGGTTAACGGTCGGGCGTCGCAATCGTTCAAAGTGTATCGAGACGGTGCCGCCGTTCACCCTTTTTTCACAATACTTTCAGACAGTTAGCGAGGCTAACGGGCCGTATCGCCGAGTTGGCGGCCTTACGATCTAACCCAACAAGGATCCACCGACATGAAGAAGATTTTCATCGCCGCAATGGCATGTCGTCGCCCTCTTTTCCCTCACCGGTTGCGAAAGCATCGGCAAAGGCAAAGGCAAGTCGCCCGTCATCGTATCCGGCTGACCTATCTGAGAAGCGGGCGGTTTCAGCCGTCCGCCTTTCGTCTTGCGCCCAAACACATCTCCGTCAATCGAATGGCAGTTGCGTTGCGCGGAACAGTTCCCGCGTATTTGCTCCATCACGAACAGCACAGTGCCGCCCGCGAACCGACCCACAGTGTCGGTTCGCGCCCTGATGGATTTTCATGCCCTTCAAACTTGTCCTCATGGCTCTGGCCATGCTTGCAACCGTCAGCGGTTGCGCCAGCCAGTCCAAATTTGCCTCCAACAGCAGCTTCGCGTCCGTCTATACCGGCAGCTTGGCAAGCGGCAGCGTGCCGCGCGTCACCTTTCCCGACGGGCTGCAAAGGCCGGCCCTGTCGCCGGACAAGCCCTATTTCATCGAATTTCGCGCCCGCAACGCTCTCAGCTACGGCCATGCCTCGGTCGCTTTCGGCAAGCTGGATGACGACAACAGCGTCCCACGGTTGTCCGAACGGCGACCTGAAGCCCGGTGCGATCGAGATTTCCGGCTTGCACCCGGCCTCCGACAGCAATGCCGTCTACAGCGTCGGGCCATTTCGTGCCGGTTCTGGCAAGCACCGGGCCGAGCGATGGCGACGACGAAGATGCCTATCTGCTGGCGCGCTACCGCATCAACCTGACACGCGACGAGTTCCTGCGCACGGTCGCCATCGTCCAGCGGCGCAAGCGCGTGACGCGATACTGGAATGGTCCGCTCAATTCCTGCGTCACCTATCTGCGGCGCATCGCCGAAGACATGGGCCTGAAGACCCCGCTGCACCTCACTTTCCGCAGAAGTTCGTCGAAACGCTGGCCGCCGATCAACGAACCGTTCTGAGACCGCCCTACAGACGCTTCAGAGCGTCGATCAGGCGTTTGCATATCATCGGGCAGCGCGGCCTCGAACCGCACCGTCTCGCCGCTCGTCGGATGGCGAAAACCGAGCAGGCGCGCGTGCAGTGCCTGTCGGCCCAGCGCCGCATAGAGCGACGCCGCCGGTTCGGCCAGCGCCGTGCCCTTGCTGGCGAATTCCCGGCCATATTCCCGGTCCCCCAACAACGGGCAGCCGATATGCGTCATGTGAACGCGGATCTGATGCGTCCTCCCCGTTTCCAACCGGCACTCGACGAGCGATGCCAGCGGCACGCCCGATTTGCGGTCCTCGCCGATCCGCTCCAACACCTCGTAATGTGTGATTGCGTGCTTTGCGTCGGGACGGTTCGGATCCACCACAGCCTGCGCGGTGCGCTGGGTCGGATGGCGTCCGATATGCGTCGTGATCGTGCCTTTCATGCGAGGCGGCGCGCCCCAGACCAGCGCCAGATAGGCGCGTTCCAGCGGACCCGTTCGCCCGTGGTCGGCGAACTGTTCCTGTAGGTCCACATGGGCGCGATAGCTTTTCGCAGCGACCATGATGCCGGACGTGTCCTTGTCGAGCCGATGCACGATGCCCGGTCGCTTGACCCCGCCAATGCCTGACAGCTGCCCCGCGCAGTGGTGCAGCAGCGCGTTGACCAGCGTGCCGTCCCGGTTGCCGGGTGCCGGGTGGACCACCATGCCCGGCGGCTTGTTGATGACGATCAGATCGTCGTCCTCGAACACCACGTCGAGTGGAATGTCCTGCGGTTCGGGCGCAGCTTCCTCCGGTTGCGGCATTGCGAACCGCACAACGTCCCCTGCCGCCACCTTCACGCTGGTGCCGCGTGGGACGATCCCGTTGATCGTCACCTGCCCAGCGCGCACAAGTGCCTGCACCCGGGCGCGGGACAGATCGTCCGGCGCGTTGGCGGAGATGAACTTGTCCACCCGCTTGCCGTCGCCGGAATGGGAGACTTCGAGCACTTCCATCGCCGCTTCGCGGGCGGGCACTTCCATCGCCGCTTCGTCGGCGGGCACTTCCATCGTGCCGTCATCTTCGCTATCGGAACTGGCCATTCCTCAGCGCGCCTTTTCCATGACCGAAATTCCCGACGACGAACCGCTCGACCCGAAAGTGGAGGCGATCCGCCGCAAGATGGTGCGGCTGCTGGCTGTCTCGGGTGGTATCATGATGGTCGGTCTCATGACGGTTCTGATCGCCATTGTCTATCGTTTGAACGCGGGCGATGCGCCAGCTGCAGGTTCCGGCGAGCCGGTCGCCGTCACCATTCCTGCTGGAACGACAATCGCCGAGACCAGCGCCGACGATACCGGCATGACGCTGACGTTGACGCTGGAAAACGGCGGCACCGAAATCCGCCGCTTCGACACAGCCGGTCGGCTGGTCGGGCGTTATGTAGTCGTCGGCGAGTAATCAGCCATTGGCGGGCATGGCCGTTTCGGCGATCTTCGCCCAATAGCTCGCGCCCACCGGAATGGCCTCGTCGTTAAAGTCGTATTCCTCGTGGTGCAGGCCTGCGGTGTCGCCGTTGCCCATGAAGATGAAGGCACCGGGGCGCTCTTCCAGCATGTAGGAGAAATCCTCGCCCCCCATCACCGGCACCTGATCGACGTTCACGCGGGCATCGCCAACGATGTCCTGCGCCACGCGGGCGGCGAAGCCGGTCTCGTCGGGGTGGTTATGGGTGACGGGATACCCTTCCTTGATCGCTGGATCTCGACCGTCGCGCCGAAGGCGGCGGCGATGCCGTTCACGATCTCGTCCAGCCGCTTCATCACCAGCGCGCGCACATCCCGGTCCAGTGTCCGGATCGTGCCCCAGAACTTCGCCTCCTGCGGGATGACGTTATAGGCCTTGCCCGCCTGAATGGCCGTGACCGTCAGCACCGCGTTCTGCAAGCGGGTCCACGTTGCGCGAAACGATGGACTGCAACGCCTGCACCATCTGCGTGGCGATGATGATCGGGTCGTTGCCCCCGTGGGGCATGGCCGCGTGGGCACCGAGACCTTTGACGGTGATGGTGAACTCGTCCGTGCCCGCCATGATCGCACCGGACCGGATGGCGAACTCGCCCACCGGCAGGCCCGGCATGTTGTGCAGACCGTAGACTTCCTGCACGCCGAACTTGGCCATCATGCCATCGTCGCACATGGCCTTGCCGCCCGCGCCGCCCTCTTCGGCAGGCTGGAAGATCATCACCGCCGTGCCGTCGAAATTGCGCGTTTCCGCCAGATATTTTGCAGCCCCCAGCAGCATCGCCGTGTGCCCGTCATGGCCGCAGGCATGCATCTTGCCTTCGACCTTGGACTTGTGCGGCAGGTCGCGCTTTTCCTGTATCGGCAGCGCATCCATATCCGCTCGCATGCCGATCACCCGGCCCGAAGTGTTCGTGCGTCCCTTGATGACCGCGACGACGCCCGTTCGCCCGATGCCTTCCACCACATCGTCCGCTCCGAAGGCCCGCAGCTTGTCCGCCACGAAACCCGCCGTGTGCTCAACATCGTAGAGCAGGCCCGGATTCTCATGGATATGCCGACGCCATTCGGTGATCTCGGAATGGAAGTCGGCGATACGGTTGTTGACGGGCATGGAACGGACTCGCGAGGGAAGGAATTGCCCGCAATGTGCGGCTATCGGACCGCTGGTGCAAGATGGCGCGACAGGACACAGGTGACGCATGACAACAGCCGCCCTCATCTTCCCACACCAGCTGTTCGCCGAGCATCCGGCGCTGGAGGAAAACCCAAGCCAAAAACCAGAACGCGTGCTGCTCGTCGAAGAGCCGCTGTTCTTCGGCGACCCGCAATACCCGGCCCGCTTTCACAAGCTGAAACTCGCCTACCACCGTGCGACGATGGCGGCCTATGCGGAGCGGTTGCGAAAGGCAGGGCATGCGCGTCGATCACGTCGAATACGAGCACGACACCAGCTGCTCGCCCGCACCGTGGCGGACCTCGCCAAGGGCGGCACGACCCGCATCACCGTCGCGCACCTGCACGATTTCACGCTGGAAAAGCGCCTGACCGCCGCCTGCGAAAAGGCCGGCCGTCGAACTGGAAACCTTCGACACCCCCGCCTTCCTCAACACGCCGCAGCTCAACCGCGAATACCGCGACGGCAGCAAGCGCTGGTTCATGGCCGACTTCTACGCCTGGCAGCGCAAGCGGCTGGACATTCTGATGGACGCCGACGGCAAGCCCGTGGGCGGCAAATGGTCCTTCGACCACGAAAACCGCAAGGCCGTGCCGAAATCCAAGCGCGACGACATACCCTTCATCGCCCCCCGCAATGCGACGCCCACGGAAGTCGCGGCACGGGAATGGGTGGAACAGACCTTCCCCGACAATCCCGGCTCCTGCGCCAGCCCCCAATACCCCATCGACCACGAAGGCGCAGCCGAATGGCTCGACACCTTCCTGCACGAACGCTTCCACCTGTTCGGCGACTACGAGGACGCGATCCTGCGCGGCGAAAGCTGGCTGTGGCACTCGGTGCTGACGCCCATGCTGAACTGCGGCCTGCTGACCCCCCGGCAGGTGGTCAACGAGACGCTGGCCTTTGCGAAGAAGCACGACGTGCCGGTCAATTCGGTCGAGGGTTTTCTGCGCCAGATCATCGGCTGGCGCGAGTTCATCCACGCCACCTACGAAGACCTCGGCGTGGAGATGCGCAACGGCAACCACTGGAACCACACCCGCCCCCTGCCCGACTCATTCTACGACGGCACCACCGGCATCGGCCCCATCGACGACACGATCCACCGCATTCTGGAGACCGGCTATTGCCACCATATCGAGCGCCTGATGGTGCTCGGCGGCTTCATGTTCCTGTGCGAGATCGACCCGGACGACATCTACCGCTGGTTCATGGAAATGTTCGTCGACGCCTACGACTGGGTCATGGTCCCCAACGCCTACGCCATGAGCCAGCACGCCGACGGCGGCCTGATCACGACCAAACCCTACTTCTCAGGCTCCAACTACATCCGCAAAATGTCCGACTGGACCGGCAAGGAAGGCGCGGACGGCGACGCCCCGAACTGGGCCGAAATCTGGGACGCCCTCTACTGGACCTGGATCGACAAACACGCCGACGAACTGGCGAAGAACCCGCGCTGGGCCATGATGGTGAGCGCGAGCAAGCGGATGGGGGAGGAGAAGATGGCAGGGTATCGGGAAGTCAAGCAACGCTACTGGAACGGCTAGTCGACCTGCCCGTAAGTAGGTGCGCAGTGCCCCTCGTGAACGAGTGGGCTGGACGATCTCACCGAGCGCCTGCAACCGTGGCCCGTTCCTCCAGTGAGATCGGCGCGCTCAGATGCCAATGCAGGCCTGCCGGAGAATAATCCGCCGTCACCGTTCCACCCGATACCCTTTCCAGCAGCTTACCCGTCAGCTGGCTTCCGAAGCCGAGGTCCGTGGGAGCCTCCACACCATGTCCGCCTGTCTCCTTCCAATCGATATGCAGACCGGTTTCCGTCGCGTGATCCACCTCGATGTGGATTGAAAGGCGACCGGTCTCGCCAAACCGTTCCGACAGGGCGCCGTATTTCGCCGCGTTGGTGGACAGTTCGAAAATAGCCATCCCCACCGCCTCTGCAACGTCGGGCGCGATGTCCGCATCGTCTCCGGTAAGGTCGATTTGCGCGTTCAGCTTGCCGTCGAGATGGGTCAGTTGCTGACGTATCAGCTCCTTCAACCCGATCCGCTCGTAGCGACGTTCCGAAAGCAGGGACAGGTTGCGTGCAAGCGCGTTCAATCGGGCGACGAACGTATCGAGAAACCGCGCCGGGTCACCACCACGCGCCGTGCTGCGGGCAATTGCCTGTATCACCGCGATCTGGTTCTTCGACCGATGCATGATTTCGCGGTTGAGACTGTCCAGCAACATCTCGTTGCGGATACGGTCCCGCACGTCCCGCAATATCCCAACCATTCCGACCGTGGTGCCGAACTCGTCGGCGAGCCGCGAGACGGACAGCGATACCGGTATCACCTCGCCGGTGGCGTGGCGGCTTGTCGTGTCGAACGTCAGGGCGACGTGCTCGTTCAGGCTGTCGAAGGCGCCTCTTACACTGGCCGTCTGGTCGTCGGCAAAGATCAGCGGATGGGCCGGTCGGCCCAGCGCCTCCGCCTCGCTGTATCCCAGCAGGCGTTCGGCGGCGGCGTTCCAGGCGTCGATCCGCAAGTCGGTATCGATGTTGATGATGGCGTCCGGGCTGGCATTGACCAGTGCCCGGTACTGTTCCGCCTTGCGCCGTTCGGCAATCAATTCCTGCTCGTATCGAAATCTCGCTTCGCCCTCGAAACAGGCAAAATGCAGTGCGGAGACGGACCCGTCCGTATCGGTCTCGACCTGTCCGTTCAGATAGACCCGTCGGTCGGGCCCCTCATCCGGTCGCAACTGCAGCGATATTTCGCTGAACCGACCCTCTACGAGAAGCATCGGGCGCAGATGCGTTTCGAAATAGATCTTTCCTGCCGGCGCAAGAATGGTGTGGAACGGTCGCCCGAGCAACGGCGTCGCATCGTTCATTCCAAGCCATTCCAGCAGACGGGAGTTGACGGCGACGATGAGTGCGTCGGCGGTACAGGACACCACCCCGGCGGGAATGAGGTCGGGTTCTTGCATCTCGCTCCCGACCCGGACTAGGCCGCGTCGAGAAATCCTCTCATCGCAACAGCGGTCTCGACCGGAAAGCTGATGTGTGGGCAATGGCCCGTCGCGTCCAGGGTGACGAGGGTTCCGTTCTCAACCGTCCTGTCCATCCACTCGCCGACGGATGGCGGGACGATGACGTCATCGTGGCATTCCAGGATCAGGGTGCGGTGCTTCAGGTCGCGCATATCGGCACGGTGGTCGGACAGGAACGTGACCTTCGCAAAATGGCGGGCGATATCCGGGTCGGCCTGACAGAAGCTGGTGGTAAGCGTCTCACCATGTTCGGGCATGGTGGGCGTGCCCATGATCGCGGGGGCCATATCCTGGGACCAACCGAGATAGTTGTTCTCCAACGTGGCCAGCAGCTCCAAAATATCTTCCCGCTCGAAGCCGCCGTGATAAGCACCTTCGTTGATGAAACTCGGCGAGGGACAGATCATGATGACGTCGTCGACCCTATCGCCAAGGGCATTGGCGGTCAGCGCGACTGTCATGGCGCTGACGGAATGGCCCACCAGGGTGACGGTGCCGAGACCGAGTTCGTTCAGCACGTCGGCCAGATCGTCTGCATGGCCCTGCAGCGTTGAATACTTTTCACGGTCGTAGCCCGCAGGGTCGGAGCCACCCGAACCCATGAGATCGTACAGGACGATCTTGTAATCGTTCTCCAGATGAGCCGTCAGCGACCGCCACATATTGCGGTCACATCCGTAGCCGTGGGCGAATACCAGCACGCGCTCGCCCTTGCCCGACACTTCCACGCAATGATCTTGGATTAGCGACATAGTCCAACCTCTTCCCAGGTATCGCGCCGGCACGATGCGGGCCGCAAGTATCCGGTTTCTCTACAAGATGGACACGCCGAATGCGTCCGATTCGAAGAACGAGCCGGACAGTGCGCCTACCGGTCGAACGCTGTCAATGAATTGCGCAGGCGGTTTGCCCTGCTCATCCCAGGGGCTCGCATCATGCGGCGGCTTTGGCATGTCCAACATTACAAACCTTTCATCGTTGAATTACGATGATCGATCCCTATATGGGAACTACCGGACGGTGTGGTCATTACAGCCACACGGGGGTCCGAGACGCCTGCGGTCGCTGTTACAGGGCGGCAGGGTTTGTAAGGAGAGAGACGATATGGCCAACACACTTCCAACCATTTCCGCCAGCGGCAACGGTCTGCAGCGCTACATGGAGGAAATCCGCAAGTTTCCCATGCTGACGCCGGATGACGAATACATGCTCGGCAAGCGCTATGCGGAACACGACGATACCGACGCCGCGCACAAGATGGTCACGAGCCACCTGCGCCTCGTCGCCAAGATCGCCATGGGCTATCGCGGCTACGGCCTGCCGGTTGCCGAGGTCATTTCCGAAGGCAATGTGGGCCTCATGCAGGCGGTGAAGAAGTTCGACCCGGACAAGGGTTTCCGCCTCGCGACCTACGCCATGTGGTGGATCAAGGCGTCGATCCAGGAATACGTCCTGCGCTCGTGGAGCCTCGTGAAAATGGGCACCACCGCCAACCAGAAGCGCCTGTTCTTCAACCTGCGTAAGCTGAAGGGCAAGATGAAGGCGCTGGAAGACGGCGACCTGAAGCAGGACCATACGGAAAAGATCGCCAAGACGCTCGGCGTGTCCGAGGCCGAGGTTCGCTCCATGAACCAGCGCCTAGCCGGTGACGCTTCGCTGAACTCGCCCATCAAGGCGTCGAAGGGCGAAAGCGGGCAGTGGCAGGACTGGCTGGTGGACGATTCCCCGTCGCAGGAAACGCTGCTGGTCCAGCAGGACGAGCTGGAATCCCGCCGCGAAATGCTGGCGGACTCGATGGAGGTGCTGAACGAGCGCGAACAGCGCATCTTCACCGCCCGCCGCCTGTCGGAAGACCCGCTGACGCTGGAGGAACTGTCGAAGGAATTCGACGTCTCCCGCGAGCGCGTCCGGCAGATCGAGGTGCGCGCCTTCGAGAAGGTGCAGAAGGCGATGGTGACGGCCGCCAAGGAACTGGCCAAGCCCGCCGCGCATCTGCAGGTCGCTGCGCACTAAGTGATTGGCACTGAACAAGAGGCTGGTTTCGGAAACGGAACCGGCCTTTTTCTTTGCCTAAACCGGCGCTAGGATCGCGCCATGAAAGCCAAACTCGTCAGCAACGAAGACCTGCGCGCCCTCTCCGCCCGTTCGGACCTGTGGGGCGTATGGCTGATCGCCCATGCCTGGGTCGTGATCGCGCTGGCCATCGCGCTGTTCGCCGTCTGGCCGAACCCGCTGACGTTTCTGCTAGCCGTCATCATCATCGGTTCACGCCAGCTCGGTCTGGCCATTCTCATGCACGAAGCGGCCCATATTGCCCTGTTCAAGTCGAAAGCGGCGAACGAGTTCGTCGGACAATGGCTGGCCGGTGCACCGATCCTGGCTGACATGCGGGCCTATCGCCGGTATCATCTCAAACACCACCGCTTCACCCAGACGGACGCCGACCCCGACCTCGCCCTGTCGCTCCCCTTTCCCACGACCCGCGCCAGCCTGATCCGCAAATTCGTGCGCGACATGACGGGCCAGACCGGGATCAAGCTGATGGCCGGGCGTATCGTGCGCGCCTTCCAGCTGGCCAGCGAGGCAGATGCCATCGAGGAAGCGCAAAAGCAGAACCTGACGGACACCAACGATCTGGCAAGTTTCGTCAGCGCCATGGCTGTCATGCTGGGCATCATCGTCACCTTTGGTGTCATCGGGCAAATGGTTGCGGGCCAATGGTGGTGGGGGCTGGCGTTCTGGCTGCTGCCCCTGCTGACGTGGTTTCAACTGGTCGTACGCATCCGCAACATTGCCGAACACGCGGCGACCGAACGCTGCGACGACCCGTTGCGCAACACCCGCACGACCCTGGCCAACCCGCTGGCCCGCGCTCTCGTCGCTCCCTACTGGGTGAATTACCATCTGGAACACCACGTCGCCATGTACGTGCCATGCTACCGCCTGCCGCGCCTGCATCAGATGTTGAAGGACAACGGCCATGCCGCTCGCATGCGGGTGGCGAGCAATTATGCGGATGTCATGCGAAAGGTCGGCTGGGACCGGAAGGCCGCGCCGCAACCGAATGGCTGATGGCACTGTCGGTCATCATTTCGTGGTGAACGCAGCCTTTATCCGCCGCCGGGCGGTATCGGTCATGCTACGGACATCAGAACGTTTACCCGCGAGCAGCTCACCATGACCATTCTACCCGGCACCGCCGTACCGACCCTATCCCTTCCGACCGTATCCGGCCGCGACTGGTCGCAAGCGAGCGATACCGCGACCGCCTTCACCATGGTCGTCTTCTACCGCGGCTTCCACTGCCCGAAATGCAAGGAGCAACTGCTCGACCTGCAAACCCATCTCGCCGATCTGCAAGCGGTGGGAACGTCGGTGACGGCCATATCGATGGACCCCGCCGACCGTGCGGAACGCACGCGGGACGAATGGGGTTTGCAGCAACTCGAAATCGCACACTCGCTCACCGAGACGCAGGCGCGGGAATGGGGGCTGTTCATCTCGTCTTCCCGCGGGAAGACGTCCATGGGGGTCGAGGAAACCAAGATATTCTGCGAACCGGGCCTGTTCCTCGTGCGCCCACCGTCCCACGCCGATGCGGGAACGCTTTACGCCAGCTGGGTTCAATCCGTGCCGTTCGCGCGCCCGCCGGTCGCCGATCTGATTTCGATGATCAAGTTCGTGGCGGACAAGGACTACCCGCCGCGTGGCACCGTTTCGGGCTGATCGACCCTAAAGTCGAGACCAGGCGTCGAAGGCCTCGCTGAAGACGCGTGTACCTTCGGCACCTTTTTCAAGCGTCACGAGGGCGCGCCTTCCGGTGCGGTATTGCAACGGAATGTCGATCCAGCCCCGCGTCGACAGCAGGTTGACGTTCGTGGCGCGCGCCTGGTCGAGGTTGTTCAGCGCGATCAGGAACAGCCCGTCCCCCAGTTTGGCCGGAACGCCGACGAGGTTCTCACCCCGGCTCTGCTCGCTTTCCTTCATGACGAAACGGTTGATATCGGCGATCGTCCCGCCGGAAAACTCGTCCGGCACGGCAAAGATCAGTTCGATCAGGTGGCTTGCGGGCAAGGCCGCATCGACGTTGCGCTTCACGCTCAACAGCAGCACCATGTTGCGACCGGGAATGTCCATACGCCCCGTGATGACAGGTTCGGCGCTCCCTGCGCCGATATCTTCCTGCGTCAGGCTCCAGCGCACGGCGCCCGCGTCGAAGGAATTCTCGCCGGGCGTGGTGCCTTCCTCGTAGAGAATGGCGCTCGGACCTTCCGGCGTGGCAGCGGGTGCGTCCGGCACCGCGACGGGCTCCGGCGTCGCTGGAACGGTTGCATCCGGTGCAGCTTCGTCATCGCCAGCTGCTTCTGCGGGCGCTTCCAAGGGCGTTTCCGGCGCATCGACGACTGGGGCATCAACCACAGGGGCATCCGCAACGGGCTCATCGACAACGGGCGCGGCTACATCGGGAATGATCGGCACATTCACCGTCGGCTCCGAAGCGGTTTCCGTCCCGTCCTCAGTCAACCGCTCCTCACGCTTGACCGCCGGCTGAACGGTCTCCGGCGGGTCGTCCACGACCGCGTCCTCTTCCGGAGGAACGATGGGGATCGTCTTCACCGGCGTTGGGCGCACGGCGGGGTTCTCGAAATAGGTGCCGAGGCTGTCCTGCAGACCGAGCATGCGGATTGCACCGTCTCGGTATGGCGCGGCCTGTGGCAACAGGAACACCATGGCCAGCAACGCGAGCAAGGCTATTCCGACCAACCCGAGCCACGTCCATGCCCCGGATCGGCGTCGCTTCACGACGCGGGACTTGCGGGTGTCCGCATAGGCTGGGGCGGGCGGGATCGTCAGGGGTGTGTCGCGGCTGACCGGCGAAAGCGGTTCGGGCTTTACAGGTGGCGGGTCGGAAGGTGGGCCAACGTCCGGGGCACTCGGCGGGCTCGTCGGAGTGGACAGAGCGTCCACCTTCGGCAGCACCGGGCTTGTGGAAGCGGAGAAGCTTTCCACCGTCTTGGAAATCTCCTCGACAGGCTCCTTCGTTGGCTGAACCGTATCGTCGCCATTTGCATCGGCATCGGCTTGGGTATCGATGTCCGCGGAGAAAGACGTGCTCGGCTGCATCGCCAGAAACTCGTCGGCCCAGGCCTCGACGGCATCCGCTTCGGAAGTTGCCGCCAAATCCGTCCGGGCATCGCTGCCGAGCGATGCGTCCGACGAGGCTTCCGCTGCAACGGCATCCGCCGCCAGTTCCGGAATGGTATCGCCCAGCGAACCGGCGTCGCTATCGATCCCGTCAGGCGCGACTGAACCGTCCGCCACCGGTTCCTGCGGCTCGAACATGCGCTCCTCGAGAGGCTGCAACGTCTCGTCCATCGCGTCCAGCGCGGCATCGCCTTCCCCCGAAGACCCGGACGACAGGATCTCCCGCAGCGACGAGGTCTCGTCCCCCCGGTCGAAGACCGGCTCGGACTGCGCGGCATCCGGTTCGACGCCCGCATCCGTTTCGATCTCTTCGGACGCCTCGACCTCATCGGTCCCGACGACCTCGGTCTCTCCCGTTTCCGCCGGTGGAATGTCCTCGACCGGTTCCTCCTTCAGTTCGGGAGCGGAGGCCACCGGCGTGTCATCGACGGCAGGCGCGGTATCCGCTTGTTCGACGACAGGCGGCGGCGGGCTGTCGGCATAATTGCCTTCGATCTCGGTGATCGCGTCTTCGAGTTTGGCAAGCTCGGCCGCGATCGTTTCGTCGTCCATCGTCGGACGCCGCATTTCCAGCTGGCGCGCAATCGTATCACGGGCCCGGTCGTAGAGTTTGGCGCGCAATGCGGGTTTGGGATCTGAAAATCCGGATAACGTTCGGTTCAATACCGCGAAATAATCAGCCATGAACCAAACTCTATACCCGTAATCCTGACCGATACGCGCTTTTGGCGTGGCGATCTTTGCTTTACGACACGTTAATCGCGAAACGGGTCGGCAACAAGTATCGTATCGTCCCGTTCCGGGCTGGTGGACAGGAGCGCAATCGGCGCGCCGATCAATTCCTCGATCCGGCGGACATATTTGATGGCCTGGGCGGGCAGGTCCGCCCAGGACCGGGCCCCGGCCGTCGTGCCTTCCCAGCCCTCGATGGATTCGTACACCGGCTCGACCCGGGCTTGTGCACCCTGGCTGGCCGGCAGATGGGGAAGGTCTTCGCCATCGAGCCGGTAGCCGGTGCAGATCTTGATCTCGTCCATACCATCGAGAATGTCGAGCTTCGTCAGCGCGATGCCCGTGATGCCGTTGACCGCCACGGACTGGCGGACGAGCGCGGCGTCGAACCAACCGCACCGGCGGGAACGACCGGTGACGGTGCCGAATTCGCGACCCCGTTCGCCGAGCCACTGCCCGACCTCGTCCTGCAATTCCGTGGGAAACGGCCCCTCACCGACGCGGGTCGTGTAGGCTTTCGTGATGCCGAGGACGAAGTTGAGCGCACCCGGCCCCATGCCGGAACCGGCAGCCGCCTGCCCGGCAACCGTGTTGGACGACGTAACGAACGGATAGGTGCCGTGGTCGATGTCGAGTAACGTGCCCTGCGCGCCCTCGAACAGGATACGTCGACCGTTCGAGCGGGCCTCGTCCAGCAGTTTCCAAACGGTCTCGCGGAACGGCAGAATGCGCCCGGCCACCGACGTGAGTTCGTCGAGAATGGTTTGGCTGGCGATCTCCGCTTCCCCCAGCCCGCGCCGCAGGGCGTTGTGGTGGGTCAGCAGGCGTTCGACCTTCGCAGGCAGGGTTTCGCTGTTGGCGAGGTCCATGACGCGAATGGCGCGGCGGCCCACCTTGTCCTCATAGGCGGGGCCGATACCGCGACGGGTCGTGCCGATCTTCGTGCCAGCGCTCGCAGCATCTTCGCGTAGCCCGTCCAGCTCGCGGTGGAGGGACAGGATCAGCGTGGCGTTGTCGGCGATGCGCAGATTGTCCGGCGACACGGCAACGCCCTGCTTCTCGAGCCGCTCGATTTCCGCCACCAGCGCATGGGGGTCCACGACGACGCCGTTGCCGATAATGCCCATCTTGCCGGGCCGCACGACACCGGACGGCAGCAGCGACAGCTTGTAGCTGACCCCGTCGATGACCAGTGTGTGTCCCGCATTGTGCCCGCCCTGAAAACGCACGACGAGATCGGCACGCTCCGACAGCCAGTCCACGATCTTGCCCTTGCCTTCGTCCCCCCACTGGGAGCCGACGACCACAACATTTGCCATTTTACAAATTTCCGCCCGTTCGCGTCGTCCGTGTTTCACGCAGGCGGGGGAAGCGGTCAAGCGTAGCTTGTGGAAAGATGCAACGGGGCGTAGGGCGCAAGGCCATGGCGCGCTTCTTCTCAAACCCGGCCTTTGCCCCTCACTTCGCGGTCGCCCTGACGGCGCTCATGTGGGGCGGCAACGCGGTGGCTGGGCGGTTCGCGGTCGGGCACATCTCGCCCATGGTGCTGACCTGTTCGCGCTGGGCGCTGGCGCTGGCGATCATCGCTCCCTTCGCGTGGACCCACATGCGGGCTGACCGGGCGATCATCCGGGAACGCTGGCCCTATCTGCTGGGCTGCGGGGCCATCGGCTACACGGCGTTCAACTTCTTCCTCTACAGCGCGCTACAAACACTGCCTGCCATCGAGGTAACGCTGGAGCAGACGGCGATGCCGATCATCATCTTCGTGCTGAACTACGCGCTGTACCGAACGCGCGTCACGGCCTTGCAGATAATGGGCTACGGGCTGACGGTGATCGGCGTGCTTATCGTCGTGTCCCAAGGTGCGCCGCTTGCGTTCGTGTCCGGAACGGGAACGTCGCTCGGCATCGGCGACTTCTTCATGCTGTGCGCGGCCCTGTGCTACGGCGGCTACTCGGTGGCACTGGCGTCGAAGCCGCAGATGCACTGGCTGTCGTTTCTGGCCTGTCTGATCGCGTTTGCCTTCGCCGCGTCCCTGTTGGGCCTGGCATGGGAAATGGCGCGGGGTCAGGCGTTGTTTCCCGTCACCGGTCAGGGCATCGCCGTCGCGATCTATGCAGGGCTGTTCCCCTCGCTCGTGGCACAGGGGCTGTTCATCTTCGGCGTGGAACGACTGGGTGCCAATCTGGCGGGCATCTATATCAACCTCGTGCCGGTCTTCGGCGCGCTACTCGCCGTCGCACTGCTCGGCGAGGCGCTCCATCCGTTTCACGCGGTCGCCTTCGTTTTGGTGGTGGGCGGCATCATGGTGGCCCAAAGGCACAGTGCCGCCCGAACGAAAGCCTAGACCTCGAATTCCAGCGCCTTGGCGCTGTCGATGTCGGTCGATTCCATCAGGTGCTTCAGGAACTCTTCCGGCACGGGGTGGTCCAGTTCCACCAGCGCGATGGCCTGTCCACCGGCCTCGTCGCGACCCAGATAGAAGTTGGCGATGTTGATGCCCGCCTCGCCGAACACCATGCCGACCTTGCCGACGATCCCCGGCGCGTCGGCATTCGTCGTGTAGAGCATGTGCTTTCCCGCTTCCGCTTCCATGTTGATACCCTTGATCTGGATGAAGCGGGGCTTGCCGTCGGAGAACACGGTGCCTGCGACGGAACGGACGTTCTTTTCGGTGGTGACGGTGATCTTGATGTAGCCGTCGAAGACACCGGACTTCGCCCGCGTCGTTTCCGTCAGCTGCATGCCCCGTTCGGACGCCATCACGGGGGCCGAAACCATGTTCACGTCCGCCACCTGCGGGCGCAGCAGACCGGCAAGCGCGGCGGACGACAGGGCCTTGGTGTTCATGTCGGACACGTGGCCGTCGAACAAGATCTCCACTTTCTTGATCGGGCTGTCCGTCACCTGCCCGACGAAGGAACCCAATGTGGTGGCCAGCTTGACGAACGGCGTCAGGCGCGGCGCTTCCTCGGCGGTGATGGACGGCATGTTCAGAGCGTTGGAAACCGCCCCCCGCGTCAGATAGGCGCTCATCTGCTCGGCGACCTGCAACGCGACGTTTTCCTGCGCCTCGGTCGTGGCCGCGCCCAGATGCGGGGTGCAGACCACGTTGTCGAGACCGAAGATCGGCGAATCCGTTGCCGGTTCGACCTCGAACACGTCGATCGCAGCACCGGCCACCTTGCCGGACTTCAGAGCATCGGCAAGCGCCGCTTCGTCGATCAGCCCGCCGCGGGCACAGTTGATGATGCGCACACCGTCCTTCATCTTGCCCAGCGCGTCGGCACCGATGATGCCGCGCGTCTTGTCCGTCAGGGGCGTGTGCAGCGTGATGAAATCGGCGCGGGCGAACACCTCGTCCAGTTCGACCTTTTCGACGCCCAGTTTCTTCGCCCGCTCCGGAGACAGGAACGGATCGAATGCGATGACACGCATTTTCAAGCCGATGGCTCGCTCGGCAACGATGGACCCGATATTGCCGCAACCGATCAGCGCCAGCGTTTTGCCGGTCAGTTCCACGCCCATGAAGCGGGACTTCTCCCACTTGCCAGCCTGTGTGGAAGCGTCGGCCGCCGGGATCTGCCGCGCGACGGAAAACATCATGGCGATGGCGTGTTCGGCGGTGGTGATGGAATTGCCGAAGGGCGTGTTCATCACGATGATGCCGCGGCGGGAGGCAGCTTTCAGGTCGACATTGTCCACCCCGATGCCGGCGCGTCCGATGACCTTCAGGTTGGTGGCGGCCTCGATCAGCTTCTCCGTCGCCTTGGTGGCGGAGCGGATGGCGAGGCCGTCATAGTCGGCGATCTTGGCGAGTAGCGCGTCCTTGTCCTTGCCGAGCGCCGGCTCGAAATCGACATCGACACCGTTGTCGCGGAAAATCTGCACGGCGGTGGGGGAAAGCGCGTCGGAAACGAGAACGCGGGGTTTGCGGTCGGTCATGGGAATGGTCCTTCTATCGCTCCTCCTGTCATTCCCGCAGCAGCGGGAATCCATGGTGGAAGCGGCATGTTCGAATGTAAGCTGGCGTGGTCGCACGTTGCAGCCGATGGATCCCCGCTTTCGCGGGGATGACAAGCAGTGGTTCAGGCGGCCTTCGCCTGCGCGAATGCCCAGTCGAGCCACGGCAGCAGCGCTTCAACGTCCGTCGTTTCGACGGTCGCGCCGCACCAGATACGCAAGCCCGGAGGGGCATCGCGGTAGCCGCCGATATCGTAGGCGACGCCCTCCCTGTCGAGCACCGTTGTCATGGCTTTCACGAATGCGCGCTGGTCGGCCTCATCGAGAACGGCGACTGTCCGGCGCGACGATGGACAGGCACACCGAGGTGTTGGACCGCGTGGCCGGATCGACGGCGAGGTTGGCGACCCAGTCGGTGCGCGCCACCCAGTCCCAAACGGCCTGCGCATTGGCATCGGCCCGCGCCTTGAGCGCATCCAGCCCGCCGATCTCTTCCGCCCAGCGCAAGGTGTCGAGATAGTCCTCGACGCACAGCATGGACGGCGTGTTGATCGTCTCGCCCTTGAAGATGCCGTCGATCAGCTTCCCGCCTTTCGTGAGGCGAAAGATTTTCGGCAGCGGCCATGCGGGGGTGTAGCTTTCCAGCCGTTCTACGGCGCGGGGCGACAGGATGAGCATCCCGTGCGCCGCCTCACCGCCCAGAACTTTCTGCCAGGAATAGGTGACGACATCGAGCTTGTCCCACGGCAGATCCTGCGCGAAGGCGGCGGACGTGGCGTCGCACAATGTCAGTCCGGCACGGTCGGCGGGGATCATATCACCATCCGGCATCTTTACGCCGGACGTGGTGCCGTTCCAGGTGAAGCAGACGTCCGTGTCCCAGTCGAGCGCAGCCATATCCGGCAGAACACCGTAATCGGCGGTGACGGTTTCGGCCTCGATGCCCAGCTGCTTGACGGCGTCCGTCACCCAGCCCGCACCGAAACTCTCCCAGGCCACCATCGTGGCCGGGCGTGCGCCGAGCATGGTCCACATGGCCATCTCGTAGGCACCCGTATCGGAGGCCGGCACGATGCCGATGCGGTAATCGTCCGGCACGCCGAGCACGGCGCGGGTGCGGTCGATGGCCTCCGCCAGCTTCGCCTTGCCGATGGCGGCACGGTGCGAACGGCCGAGTGCGGCATCGGAGAGCGCGTCGAGCGACCAGCCCGGACGCTTCGCGCAGGGACCGGATGAAAAATGGGGGTTTGCAGGCTTTTCCTGCGGACGCACCTGTGGCGCGTCGCCTGTAGCGGCAATCGTCATGTCCTATCCTTCCAGATAGCAAGCCTGCCGTTGGGGGCAGGTGACCCGCCGCGGGTGCTATGGGAAGGTGCACGTCAAATGAAATGTCGCGTCAAACGAAAAATGGCGCTTGCGCGCCATTCGTTCGTCGGCATGAAGGCGGCGTTCGGCCTACCAGATTTCGTAGCGCAGACCCAGCTTCACCTGGTGGATATCGTCGTTCATCCGCGCGCCTTTCAGCCCGTCGGAAGCGTCGTGAAAGGGGTCTTCGGCAATGCGGGTGTAGGAATAGCTGGTATCCAGAAACAGGTTCTGGCTGACCTGATAGGCAACCCCGCCCGTGAGCGTTCCCGCCAGGTGGTAGGAAACGCCGCTCTCCCGCGAGCTGGGACGGCTGTAGACTTCACCCGCCTCGAAGGTGTCGAACTCTCCGTCCTCGTTGGCAAGGGGGGTGAAGGGGTCGTTGTCGTTGCGGCAGCGGAAGCTGTCGGTTGCCGGAACGCACCGCACGTCTCCGTTGCGGGTGTAGTTGATGCGCGCCACCCCGACACCGGCCCCGACGAACGGGCTGAAGCGACCGTAGGTGCCCAGATCGAGATATCCGTTGGCCATCAACAGTTGCGCGTTGTGTTCGACGGCGGTGTGCTCGCTGCAGTTCTCGATGAACGTATCGCTCCACACGTCCTGAATTTCCTGCGGCTGGCCGGGTTCGGCGACATTGACCGGGCCGAAGCGCTGACCGGGACAGTTGGAGGAGGCGATCCGGTCGACGAAGGTGCTGTCTTCCTGCGACAGGAACTGGAACGACAGTTCTCCGCGCAGACTGTCGGTGAACCGGTGACCAACCGCGATACCGGCGGTTATGCCGTCGGAGATATCGAAATCGTCGTTGTAGTCCTCGTCCACGTTGCTCAACGTTTCGTAGTCGGTGTCGTTGGCATTGACGGTGAACCCGATTTCACCCCGCAGATACCACCCTGTCCCGTATTCCACCTGCGTCACCGCCTGCGTCTCGTCGGCCAGCATGTCGGCGGCCATGGCAGGCTGCGCAAGCGCGGTGCCTGCAAGCAGCGTCGCGAAGCCGAACAGGCGGGCTGCTCGTAGCGCCGCAATGCGGGTGGTGCGGTCGGTAAAATGAGTCATGGCTTTCAACCCTTGAAACGCTGAACTGCGGGAGGGGCGCCCGGCGTAAGGCCGCCGGGGCAAACGGGAGGAGGCGACGCCGCGGCAAACGCGCGGCGTCGCTAGCCTTTAATGGAAGGCGTAGCGCAGGCCGGCGCGGATGACGTGGCTGTCGAAGCCTTCGTCGTAGGCCTGCGGCGGGTTTCGGCGAAGTTGCGCTCGTAACCCGTCAGCTCGCCGCCCGCGATGTGGTTGTAGCTGTAACCGACATCCAGTTTGAGCGAATGGGACAGGTCGTAGGAGACACCGGCATGCAGCGCGTAGGCGAAGCGCCAGTCGCCATCGAGTTCCGTATGCATCTGCGAGCTGGTGGTGCCGTCGGCGAACACCGTCACGGCATCCTGCATGTAGTCGGTGTATTTGACGTATGCGCCACCGATACCGGCACCGACATAAGGTGTCAGGCCGTTGAAGTGGCCCAGATCGACATAGGCGTTGGCCATCAGCTTCAGCGTGCTGACCTTGCCCTTCTCGGCCGTCATCTCGTCCGCACCGCAACCCTGTGTTCCCGGGAAGGCACCGGCCGGACGGTCGAAACAGGCGAGAGAGCCGTTGAAGTCGGCTTCGAAGACGTAGTCGGCGGTCGCATCGACACGCAGGTAGTCGCTGACCTGATAACCGATACCGACACCGAGGTCGAAGGCGTCCTCGACGCTGGCGGTCTTGTAGTCGACCGTGGAGGCACCGGCATAGGCGAAGGCCCCGCGCAGTTCCTGATAGTCGTAGCTGACGTCGCCGCGCAGATACCAGCCGCTCTTGGCTTCCACGATGGGTGCCTCGATGACCGGCGGGTCGATCAGCAGATCGGCGGCATTGGCCTGGATTGGAGCGGTAACCGCGATTGCGGTCAACATGGTCGTGGTCAGGGCGGCTGCCCGGATCGTCGTCGTTTTGCGAATGTTGCCCATTGCGGCATCCTTCTTGGACTATGCGTCCGCAGGACCCGTGGGTTGGCCGGCGGCAGCTACTGAAAACCTGCCGCCAACTGTGCCGCCTTTTGGTTAAATGAGGCTTAACCGTGTTCTTTAACTGCGTTTCTCAAGCCGTCCTTTACCGTAATCGTGCGGCTGGACTTTCCTAAGTCGCTGATAGAACGATGTCTTCTCCGTCTGTCCTGGCGGAAAGGGCAAGCCCCGTATCCTGCGCGAGGGCGAAGGTATAATAGACCTGAACCCCGTGGGCCGAGACCTCGTTGCCGTTCACGCCTCCCAACATGTCGAGAAAGTCTTCCGGTACGCGCGCCTTCGGACCGACGCACCGCAGCTTGAACGTGGCGTCTTCGTTGGCACCGATGAGTTCGACATGGATCGTGCCGCCCCGCGGCACGGCGTTGAGCGCGATCAGAACGAGATTGAGCAACAGCTTGATGCGGTTCTTGGGCACGAGCGAGCGTTCGCCGGTCCACGTCATCTCCGGCTTTTCCCCGGCCAGGTACAGCCCGACGACTTCCTCCGCTTCACCGGTATCGATGGACGCGCCCGCCGAGCCCGACGCCCCGAATGCCAGCCGGGCGAATTTCAGCTTGGCGGATGCCGATTTCGCGCTCTTGCGGATGAGGTCCATGGCGAAGGCATCCATTTCCTCGCCCTGCCCCTCGTCCAGCACCTCGAGCCCGTTGGCCAGAGCCCCCACCGGCGAGATGATGTCGTGGCACACCTTCGAGGCGATCAACGCGGTCAGATCGAGGGCCGACAGGTTTGGCAGGTTCGGCATATCGGGCATGGGTAATCCTCTTAGGCAATGAGGCGCGGGCTGACCCCGGCGCAAGCGATTCGGCATCGTCATCAGGTTGCCTTGAATGGTTAGGTCAGGGCGTCGGTCCTGCCAAGCGCGGCGGTCGGCACCACCCGGTCCAGCCCGCCATCGAAGCGTGCCGTGAACCCGCCGTTAACCTTGATCGAAGGGAAACGGCTTGTCGGGTCTTTGAGAGGGGGTCGGCAAGGTGGTCTTAACCCTGCCGCAAGCTCGCTCGCCCACATTGCAGACAGACATGCCGACCAGAGCGCCGGCCAATCCCGTCCCGATGTGGAGTCTTTCTGATGAACACCGCTTCCTTCCATCCCAGCCGTCCCCTGCGCCTCGCCACCTTCGCCCTGCGTGGTGCCATGACCGCTTTGTGCGCCATCGCCCTGTCCGCTCTCGTGCTGGCCTCCACCAGCGCCAACGCGAACGCGCAGGAGCGGTATTCCGAAAACGAGCTCGTTCATACGGGCCACGCCTTCTTCGGCTCGGCGTCCTCCGGGCTGGCCACGCTGATCGAGCGCATCGTGGAGACGCGGGGGCTGCCCAATGGCTACATTCTTGGCGAGGAAGGCTCCGGCGCGCTTGTCGGCGGCCTGCGCTACGGCGAGGGCAAGCTGTTCACGCGCAATGCGGGCGACCACAAGGTCTTCTGGCAGGGACCATCCATCGGCTGGGACTTCGGCGGCGACGGCAACCGCACCATGATGCTGGTCTACAACCTGGCCTCCACCGATGCGATCTACCGTCGCTTTGTCGGGGTGTCCGGCCAGGCATATCTGGTCGGTGGGGTGGGCATGACCGTGATGCAGAACCACGACACGGTGCTCGTTCCGGTTCGCACAGGCGTCGGTGCCCGGCTGGGCGTCAATGTCGGCTATCTCAAGCTGCGCCCTCAGGCGACCTGGAACCCGTTCTAGCAGTCCGCGGTTTTCGCTGATTGTACGAGGGCGCGTTCCGGCGGGACGCGCCTTTTGCGTTTTGGCGCGCGACTTGGCACAACGCGGGCACCCTCACTTCTGACGTGCAAACATCGTGCTGGAATCCATTCTCTACATCGCACTCGGTGCCCTGCTGGCGATTCTCGTCGTCCTGCTGATCGCGCCCGCGATCTGGCGGCGCGCGGTGGTGCTCACACGCCAGCGAATGGAGGCCGCAGTGCCCCTTACGCTGTCGGAACTGCAGGCGGAGAAAGACCAGCTTCGCGCCGGCCATGCCCTTGCCGTCCGCAAACTGGAAGACACGATCAAACGCCTGTCCGACAAGCTGGCCGCCGCGGCGATCGACGTTGCCCGCAGGCGTGACACGGTATTCGAGCTGGAATCCAAGGGCGTGCGCCATTCCGCGCGCATCCTGGAACTGGAAACCGAGACCTCCGAATTGACCGACGACCTGCGCGATACCCGCAGCAAACTGGACAGGACCACCACGGACTTGCAAGCGGCACGCTCCGACATGGCGCAGCGAGCCCTGGAGCTGGAAACGCTGAACGCGCGGCATCTGGAGATTTCCGACGATTTCGACGGCCAGAAGATCGAGATCGTGGCCCGCGAAACACGGCTGGAAGCCGCGCAGCAGCAGATCCGTGAGTTGCGCGATGCACTGAAGCGCAAGACCGAAGACGCCGACCGCCTCGCTTCCGCGCTGAAACAGGCCAAACGCGATCTGGAACACGGCAACGGCAAAGTGTCGGCCGAGCGTCGAAAGGTGTCGGCGCTCCAGACGGCCATCGCCGACCATGAAGCTCGTCTTGAACGGCGCAACGCCGACCTCGCCCGCCTGCGCGCGACGAAGGGGGACGGTGGCGAACTGCTGTCGGAAGCCGAACAGGAAATCGACCGCTTGAACACGGCTTTGAACGCAGCCTCGATGGGCAGCGGCGAAGACATGGCCCCCCTGCGCGCCATGCTGCTCGATCTGGCAGCGCGGATGACGGCGCAGGTTGCCGAAGCCGAGGATCCGGCCTCGCAGGTCGACGACGCACAGGGCCCGACCTCGCAGGTCGACGATGTTCTGGCCGCCATCGCCGACCTCAACTTTGACGAAAGCGTCGCCCGGGACCGCGAGGACGACAATGACGGGCCTGCCGACACTGCGTCGACTGATGGCCCATCCCTGGAAGACCGCATACGCTCGCACCGCGAAGCGGCCGGTTCATCCTGATGGCGCATGTAAAACCCGTACTGCCGGAAAAGGACTGCGCCACATGTGGCCGTCCGTTCGCATGGCGCAAGAAATGGGCACGCAACTGGGACGAGGTGAAGTACTGTTCCAAACGCTGCGCCACGAACCGCACACGCAACAAACCGGACCAATCGCCGACAACGTCCTGAACGCCGTGCCTAGAGGCCGGAATGGACCTGCCAGGCCTCTGCGATCTCGTCCAATATTGCCGGGTCATCGATCGTGGCGGGCACCTTCACGTCGCCCCCGGCCACAACCTTCACCATGGTGGCGCGCAAGATCTTGCCGGAACGGGTTTTCGGCAAACGCGAGACCGGCACGACGATCTTGAACGCCGCCACCGGCCCGATCCTGTCGCGCACGCTTTGCACGATTTCGCGGCGAATATCTGCGACGGACCGGTCCACGCCGCGGTTGAGAATGACGAAACCTGCTGGCAACTGCCCCTTCAGCGCGTCCGCCACGCCGACCACGGCACATTCGGCGACGTCGGGATGTTCGGCGACGATCTCCTCCATGCCGCCGGTGGAGAGGCGGTGTCCTGCCACGTTAATGATGTCGTCGGTGCGCGCCATGATGAAGAGGTAGCCGTCCTCGTCCATCAACCCCGCGTCGGACGTGCGATAGTATCCCGGATACTCGGCGAGATAGGCTTCGCAAAACCGCACGTCCGCTTGCCACAGCGTCGGCAGCGCCCCCGGCGGCAGTGGCAGTTTGACGACCACGTTTCCGAGCGTGCCTGCAGTCACCTCCTGCCCCTCGTCGTCGAGCACGCGGATATCGTAGCCGGGCATGGCGACGGCGGGGGAGCCGTATTTCGTGGGCAGGCGTTCGATGCCCACGGGGTTGCCCGCGATCGTCCAGCCCGTCTCCGTCTGCCACCAATGGTCGATGACCGGCTTGGCCGAAACCCGTTCCAGCCAGTGGATCGTGTCCGGGTCGGCGCGCTCGCCCGCCAGATAGATCGTGCGCAGAGCCGAAAGGTCATGGTCGGCGACCAGTTCCCCCTGCGGATCCTGCGCCTTCATCGCGCGAAACGCCGTGGGTGCCGTGAAGAAGGAGGCAACCTTGTGCTGCGCCATCACCCTCCAGAACGTCGCCGCATCCGGCGTGCCGACCGGCTTGCCCTCGAAGAGGATCGTCGTGTTGCCCGCCAGCAGGGGCGCATAGACGATGTAGGAATGGCCCACGACCCAGCCCACGTCGGAGGCGGCCCAGAATACTTCGCCCGGATCGACGCCGTAGATGTTCTTCATCGACCAGTGCAGGGCCACCATGTGCCCGCCCGTGTCGCGCACCACGCCCTTCGGCTGCCCTGTCGTACCGGACGTGTAGAGGATGTAGAGCGGGTCTGTTGCCGCCATGGGCACGCAAGGCTGGCGTAACCCTGCATCCTTCGCGCCCGAGACTTCGGCGGCGTAATCGTAGTCCCGCCCGCCGATCAGGTCGCAGGCCAGTTGCTCACGCTGCAAGACAAGCACGGCTTCCGGCTTGTGCGCCGCCATGTCGATCGCTTCATCCAGCAACGGCTTGTAGGCCACCGTCCGCCCCGGCTCGATGCCGCAGGACGCGGAGATGATGAGCCGCGGCGTGCAATCGTCGATGCGCGTGGCCAGTTCGGCAGCCGCGAAGCCGCCGAAGACGACCGAATGCACCGCCCCGATCCGCGCGCAGGCCAGCATGGCGACGGCAGCCTCTATCACCATCGGCATGTAGATGATGACCCGGTCGCCGCGCGCCACGTTCCGTGCCGCAAGAACTGCCGCCAGTGCCTCGACCTCGACCTGCAATTCGGCGAATGTCAGCGTTCGGCTGGTGCCGGTGATCGGGCTTTCATGGATGATGGCCGCCTGGTCGCCCCTGCCTGCCGCCACATGCCTGTCGACGCAGTTGTAGCAATTGTTGCCCACGGCATCGGGAAACCAGCGACCATAGATTCCGGCTTCGCCGTCGAAAGCTCGCGCGGGTGGCGTGTCCCAATCGATGGCTTTCGCCGCATCGAGCCAGAACCCTTCCGGATCGTTCTTCCATCCAGCGTAAACGTCCGCATATGCACCCATCGTCGGCCCTCCCAAGCGTTGGATGCGGATTAGCCTGTCGCCGGAATGCTGTCCACGCGACTTAAATATAAGGCGCGGCGGCGGGTGCCGTGCGGGGCGTGTAGTCCCAATGCGTCAGCAGGTGGTCCGCCCAGGCATCGTAGCCTTCCGACGCCGCGTGAAACCCGTCGCGGCAGAAGCCTGTCGGCGGTGATGATCGACAACGGCGTCACCGGCACGGCCCCGCGTTCGACGCAAAGCTGGGTGCCCCGCTCGTTGATGATGACGCGTCGCAAATTGGCGATTTCCGCCAGCTTTTGCGGCAGGGCGGGCACGCGGGTCATGTCGACACCCTGCCCCCAGAACAGCTTCGCTTCCGGGAACTTGGTGCGCACCGCGTAGAGCAGCCCGCCGAACTCCTTGCAGAAGCGACGGCCCGAATGCCAGTTCTTCAGATCGTTCATGCCGATCTGCAGCACGATATGGGTGTAGTCGGCAGGATTCAGGTTCGGCACGACGATGTCGCGGATCTGCCCGCTGGTGGCGCTGTTATGGCCGGAAATGTGCCAGGCGACCGTGTCCCCGTCCCGCTCGTGCAGCTTGCGCGCCAGATGCACCGCCAGCGCGCCGCTCGTATGCTCCACCCCGACGGCAGCGGCGGACGAATCCCCGAGCGTCAAAATGCGGATGGACGGCTTGCCCTTGCCGAATGTGCCCGACCGTGGACCCTGCGCGGGTGACAGGCGCAAAACGCTGCCGCGCAACCTCGTGCCGACATAGGCGTAATAGGGAAACGCCAGCCACGAGCGCAGCGACGCTTCCCGCTGACTCATCGTCGGTGGTTCGTTCGTGGCGACCGGCGTTTCGTGGCGGTCGGACATGTTGGCGGCAGTAGTCTGCGACATGGTCAGCAAGCGAGGTTGTTTTGCCAAACCTAGATCATCTTTCGCACTGCCGCCAAGCCCGAATTGACCTTTACGTAAGAGGCAATGTCTCTCCTAGCGTTCCATCGCCTTCGACCATTCGCCCTTGGCAGCAGCCGAGTTCATCATCGCGCGGTGGGTGAAGGCTTTCGACGCTGCATCCACATTCTCCGCCTTGCCCTGCCAGGCAGACAAGGCAGCGGCCTGCAAGGCACGACCGTAGGAATAGGTGACCGCCCACGGCAGATCGTGCGCTGCGTTCATGGCGTTGAGATTGGCCGTCGCCTCTTCGTCGCTCTGCCCGCCGGACAGGAACGCGATTCCCGCAACCGCGCTCGGCACCGTGCGTTTGAGAACGGCGACGGTGTGTTCGGCCACCTCTTCCGGCGAACACTGCGTGCCGCATTTGTTGCCGGGTACGACCATGTTCGGTTTCAGAACCATGCCTTCGAGGCTGACATTCTGATGGTAGAGATCGTCGAAGACGTGGTGCAGCACGTGGCTCGTCACGTCGTGGCAGGTGGCGATGGAATGATCGCCGGGTGCGCCGTCCATCAGCACTTCGGGCTCGACGATCGGCACGATCCCAGCTTCCTGACACAGTGCCGCATAGCGGGCGAGCGCGTGGGAATTGGCGCGAATGGCCCCCTCGGTGGGCTTGCCGTCGGCAATGGTAATGACCGCACGCCACTTCGCAAAACGCGCACCCTGCTTGTAGTAGGTATCCAACCGACCGCGCAGCCCGTCGAGACCTTCGGTGACGGTTTCGCCATCGCGCAATGCCAGCGCCTGTGCGCCCTTGTCCACCTTGATGCCCGGCACCGCACCGGCGGCGCGGATGAGGTCGACGAAGGGCGTGCCGTCGGCGGCCTTCTGCGTCAGCGTTTCCTCGAACAGGATGACGCCGGAAATCGCGTCGTTCATTGCCCGTTCGGAACGGAACAGCATCTCGCGGTAATCGCGACGGTTGTCTTCCGTGTTGTCCACACCGATGGAATCGAAGCGCTTCTGAATGGTCCCGGTGGACTCATCGGCGGCCAGAATGCCCTGCCCGCGCTGCACCATCTGTTGTGCAATGTCTTCCAATCGTTCGCTCATAGCCTGCTTCCCCGCTGAAATATGCGGCAGCGATAGCAGGCAGGCGTTACCCGTCAATCAAACCGGCGACCTGAATCGTTTCAAACTGGCACAGGTTGTATCGTCGGTTCGAAACGCGGTTAAGCGGAGGTTTCCAGCGCCGCAATACCCGGCAGCGTCTTGCCTTCCATCCATTCCAGAAAGGCACCGCCAGCGGTGGACACATAGGTGAAGTCCTCCGCCACGCCTGCGTGGTTCAGCGCCGCGACCGTGTCGCCACCGCCGGCGATCGATACCAGCCCACCTTTTTGCGTCGCCCGCGCCGCTTCCTGCGCGGAAAGCACGGTGGCCTTGTCGAAGGGTTCGATCTCGAAAGCGCCCAATGGACCGTTCCAGACCAGGGTCCGGCAGTCGCGGATGCGCTCGCCGATCAGTTCGATGGTTTCCGGACCTGCATCCAGAATCATACGGTCGGACGGCACGTCGGTCACGGTGCGCACGGCGTTGGGTGAATGGGCTGCAAATGCATCCGCCACCACCACGTCGGCGGGCAGGATGATCTCGCAATTCGCTTCCACCGCCCGGCCCATGATGGCGCGCGCCGTATCGGCAAGGTCGTGTTCGCACAACGATGCGCCCACGTCGTGCCCGAGGGCTGCAAGGAATGTGTTTGCCATGCCACCACCGATGACGAGATGGTCAACCCGTTCGACCAGATTGCCGAGCAGATCGAGTTTGGACGATACTTTCGCGCCGCCTACGATGGCGATGACCGGATGTTCGGGGGCGCCGAGACCGGCTTCCAGCGCTTCCAGTTCCGCCTGCATGGTGCGCCCCGCATAGGACGGCAGCCGCTCGGCGATACCGACGGTGGAGGCATGGGCACGGTGAGCGGCGGAGAAAGCATCGTTGACGAAAATATCCCCCAGCGCCGCCATGGCGTCGGAGAGCGTCGTGTCGTTGCCCTCTTCCCCGGAATGAAAGCGGGTGTTTTCCAGCAGCAGAATATCGCCGTCGTCGAGCGCTTCGACGGCGGCACCTGCCACTTCGCCGATACAATCATCGGCAAAGGACACGCGACGGCCGAGAACTTCCCGGAGCGCCGGCATGACCGGTGCAAGGGACAAATCGGCGACACGCTCTCCCTTCGGACGCCCGAAATGCGCCAGCAGCACGACCCTGGCACCCTTGTCGGCCAGTTCGAGTATCGTCGGTGCGACGCGCTTCATCCGCGTCGTATCCGTCACGCGCCCGCCTTCCATGGGCACGTTGATATCGACGCGCACGAGCACCCGCTTGCCCGCGATGTCGGTCAGCTGGTCGAGGGTCCTGAAGGCCATCAGCTGGACGCTTCCTGGGCCATGCTCTCCAGCCGTGCCGTCGCCATGTCCACCACCGCATCCGCCGTGATGCCGAAATGCTCGAACAGCGCGTCGCCCTTACCCGATGCGCCGAACCCGTCCATGCCCACGAACCCGCCATCGGTACCGATGAATGTGTCCCAGCCCATACGGATGGCGGCTTCGACGGCGATATTGACCGGGGCATCGCCGATGATGGCGGTGCGGTAGCTCTCTTCCTGATTGGCGAACAGCTCGAAGGACGGGACCGAAACGACGCGGGTGGGATAGCCTGCCGCGTCGAGCCGTGCTTTCGCGTCCAGCGCCAGTCCGACCTCAGAGCCGGACGCGAACAGGCAGACCGCCGCATCGTCTTCGCTCCCAGCAACTTCGTAGGCTCCTTTCGCGCAGCGGTTCTTCGCGGAATATTCAGGCCGCACGGATGCCAGGTCCTGCCGCGTGAGCGCGATGACCGACGGGGCGGACGTCGATTGCAGCGCCAGCTGCCAGCATTCGGCGGTTTCCGTCACGTCGGCGGGGCGGAAGACGTTCAGGTTCGGAATGGCCCGCAGGGCGGCCAGATGTTCCACCGGCTGATGGGTCGGTCCGTCTTCTCCAAGGCCGATGGAATCGTGGGTCATCACGTGAATTACGCGAATGCCCATCAACGCAGCCAGACGGATGGACGGGCGGCAATAGTCGGAGAAAACGAGGAAGCCGCCGGAATAGGGAATAAGCCCGCCATGCAGCGCGATACCGTTCATCGCCGCCGCCATGCCGTGCTCGCGGATGCCGTAATGCAGGAAACGACCCGAAAAATCGTCGGGCGTGATCGGCGAGGTCTGGCTCGTGTTCGTGTTGTTCGACCCGGTCAGGTCCGCCGACCCGCCCAGTGTTTCCGGCACGGCACCGTTGATTGCTTCCAGCGTGGCCTGGCTGGCCTTGCGGGTGGCCTTCTTCGGCTGGTCTTCCGCCAGCTGTTTCAGGTGCTCTTCCATCGCGCCTTCGAAGGCAGCGGGAAGATCGCCACGCTGGCGGCGCTTGAACTCGCCGGAAAGCGCATCGTTGGCTTCCGACAGACGCTTCTTCCATTCCTTGTGCTTCTGGGCCGACCGCAATCCGGCAATGCGCCAGGCGTCCAGCACATCCTCCGGCACCTCGAAGGCCTCCGCTTCCCAACCGAGCGCCTCGCGCGCGCCCTTGATCTCGTCGGGGCCGAGGGGGGAGCCGTGGCTGTCCTTGCTGCCGGCCTTCGTCGGCGCGCCGTAACCGATGGTCGTCTTGCAGGCGATCAGGGTGGGTTTGTCGGACTTCTTCGCTTCCTTGATTGCCGCGGCGATATCCTCGTGGTCGTGACCATCGCAGGACAGGGTGTTCCACTGCGAGGCCTGGAAGCGCGCCAGCTGGTCGGTGGAATCCGACAGATCGACGGACCCGTCGATGGTGATCCCGTTGTCGTCCCAGAACACGATCAGCTTGTTCAGCTTCAGATGACCGGCCAGCGCGATCGCCTCCTGACTGATCCCCTCCATCAGGCACCCGTCCCCGACCAGGCAATAGGTGTGGTGGTCCACCAGCTTCTTGCCGAACTCCGCCTCCAGCTTGCGCTCCGCGATCGCCATGCCGACGGCGTTGCCGATGCCCTGTCCGAGCGGCCCCGTCGTGGTCTCGATGCCCGCCGCATGGCCGTATTCCGGATGGCCCGCCGTGCGCGACCCGACCTGACGGAAATTTTTGATCTCCTCCATGTCGATGTCGGAATAGCCGAGCAGATACAAAGCGGAATACAACAACATCGAACCGTGACCGGCCGACAGCACGAACCTGTCCCGGTCCGGCCAGTTCGGTGCCTTCGGGTCGAACTTCATGAACCGGGTGAACAGAACGGTCGCGATATCGGCGGCCCCCATGGGCAATCCCGGATGGCCGGACTTGGCTTTCTGGACAGCATCGGCCGACAGGAAACGGATGGCATTGGCCATGCGTGCGGCTTTGTTGGTCTCGGTCATGGAAGGATCCTGATATCGTTGCGGGTCGGCAGATGCCCCTATCGGTCGGGGCTTTCGCTGGCTGGAGCGGTCTATCAGCCGTTGAACCCCACGCCAATCCCTACCGGCACGCCCACACCTTGCGGTCGCATGTCCACCCGGCTGTTCCTGTCCTGGCTCCATTCCACGCCGTTTCTCATGGCGTTGCAGCAAGCCGTGCATGCTTTGGTGAAACGATTGACCGGCGCGGCGGAAGCGGTTTGAAAGGGCACAGGAACGGGACACGACAGCGCGATGACCGACAGACGCCCCAGCGAGACCGACAGGCAAGGCGATCCCCTCGTGGCGGCGCTGGCACGGCTGAACGGTGCCCTCGACGGCCTGTCCAAGGCGGTCGGTGCCGCCAGCGAACGCAACGCCAACGCCCGCAATGCCGACGAGTCGGTGCAACTTCTGTCGGAAGATCGCGCGGCGCTCGCCCGCAAGCTCGATTCCACCGAGGCCCGCGCGCGTAAGCTGGCCGACACCAACAGCGAAGTCTCCCGCAGGCTCGTCGGTGCGATGGAAACCGTGCGCGGCGTTCTGGAAACCTCGGACAAGTAGGAGAAACGGATGCCGCAGGTAGCAGTTCAGATCAACGGAAAGACCTACCGCATGGCCTGCGACGAGGGGCAGGAAGCCCACCTGCTCGACCTTGCCCACAGGTTCGACCGCACGATCAATTCGCTGAAAGGCTCGTTCGGCGAGATCGGCGATCAGCGCCTCACCGTCATGGCAGGGGTGATGGTGACGGACGAACTAGTGGAGATGGGCCACAAGATCCGCGGCCTGGAAGCCGAACTCGCCACCCTTCGCGCAGGCTCCGGCAACGCTGCGGACCGGGAGGCGCAGATCATCGCCGGCCTGACGAAGACGGCGGAGCGCATCGAATCCATGAGCGAACGGCTTGCCGCAGACAGGTAAGGACGTCCGGCTTGGCTGATTTCACGCAACGCTCTGGCAATGCGACCTGCTCCGTCCTATCTTGGACGAGTTCGGGCTGCCCGGCTCGTCGGCAACTCATCCTAGGGGCCTTACCGAATCCCAAGGGAACTGTCCCTGTCCTCGCCCGTGGGCTTGGGCATACGGTGCCCACCTACGCTGTAGGTTCCAGGATCGACAATAAACCGACGGTCGCGGCGGTTCGGCACATGCCCTCTGGGGCATGTGCCTCTTTCTTGAGGACGTATCGGCAGCAGCCGATACGTGCGAGTTGCCATCCACGGTCAGGGCGGGTGGCATGAGAAAAGGACAACTCCGCAGCCACCACCTCGCCCTTCGCAACGCGATACCGGTCGAACGGCGCATCGAACACGCCATCGCCCTGTCCGACCACGCGGCGGCCATACGAGACCGAACCGAGGGCCGCACGGTCGCGTCCTACCACCCGATCCGCTCCGAACTCGACCCGCGCCCGCTGATGGCTGCGATGACCGGAGTGCGGTTCTGCCTGCCTGCCATCGTCGACAGGACGACGCTGCAATTCCGCGAACTTGTGCGAACCGGCGAACTGGTGGACGCGGGCGGCTACGGCACGGTCGCGCCGCCCGACACAGCCACGCGGGTCGACCCGGATGTGCTCCTCATGCCGCTCTCCGTCTTCGACCGTCAGGGCGGGAGGATCGGTTACGGTGCCGGCTATTACGACCACGCAATCGCCACGCTGCGCAAGGAAGGCCGAAAGCCGCTCCTCATTGGCCTCGCCTTCGACGAGCAGCAGGCCGCCCACGTTCCGCAGGAAAGCCACGACATGCCGCTCCACATCGTCCTCACCCCCACCCGTTCGATCGAGTGCTCCCGATGAGAATCCTGTTCCTCGGCGACATGGTCGGCCGTACCGGGCGGCACGCCGTGCGCGACCGGTTGCCTGAAATCCGCCGCCGCCTGAAAACCGATTTCGTCATCGTCAATGGCGAGAACGCCGCCGGCGGGTTCGGCATCACGCGAAAAATCCTGCACGAAACGCTGGAAGCCGGGGCCGATGTGGTCACCAGCGGCAACCACGCTTTCGACCAGAAGGAAACGCTCGGTTGGGCCGACGCGGAGGACCGTTTCCTGCGCCCCGCCAACTTTCCCCCCGGCACGGCGGGGCGGGGCGCGAACCTGTACGCAGCCGCCAACGGCGCGCAGGTGCTCGTGTCCAACATCATGGGCCGCGTGTTCATGCACCCGGAACTCGACGATCCGTTTCAAGCGGCAGAACGGGAATTGGCCGCCGCGCCCATGGGGGAAGTCGCCGACGCCGTCGTCATCGACTTCCATTGCGAGGCCACCAGCGAAGCCCAGTGTTTCGGGCATTTCTGCGACGGACGCGCCAGCCTCGTCGTCGGTACCCACACCCACATCCCCACTGCCGACCATCAGGTTCTCGTCGGCGGGACAGGCTACATGTCCGACGCCGGCATGTGCGGCGACTACGATTCGTCGCTGGGCATGGACAAGGAGGAACCGTTGAACCGGTTTCTCAGCAAGGTGCCCAAGACCCGCATGGAACCGGCCACGGGCGATGCCACGATTTGCGGTGTGCTGGTGGTGACGGACGACAAGACCGGATTGGCCGTGGCCATCGAACCGTTGCGAACGGGTGGACGATTGAGCGAGGTTTGGCCGAGCTTCTAGAAGTATGGCCGAACCCACGTTTGGCCCGTTACATAACCGTCCGCTCCACGAACCAGAACGCGCCCATCACGCCGATCAGCAGCGATGCGGGAATGGCGACGGCCCGGCGATACCACGCTTTGTCCATCGCCCAGCTGACGGCCAGGAACGCCAGCGCAATGACGGTCAACTGCCCCGCTTCCACGCCCACATTGAAGGCGATCAGCCCCAGGGCGTAGTCGGCCCGCGCCAGACCGATTTCCGTCAGGATACCGGCAAACCCCAACCCGTGCAGCAGTCCGAAGGCGAATACGATGGCCGGTCGCCATGGATGAAGTTCCTTCGTCACGATGTTCTCCACCGCCACATAGACGATCGACAGTGCAATCAGCGGCTCCACGATTGAGGGAGAAATGTTCACCACTCCGTACAGGCCGAGCGCCAACGTGACCGAATGGGCAACGGTAAAGGCCGTCACCTGCCACAGCAGCGGTCGGAACTTCGGCGATAAAAAGAACAGGCCGAGCACGAACAGGATGTGGTCGAGGCCCTTCGGCAGGATGTGTGTGAAACCGACGACGATGTAGTCCCACGCCGTCTGATACCACGCCCGTTGGGCGGCGACCCCGATGTCCAGCGGTTCGCTCACGCTTCCTGCGATAAAGAACCGCCCCTGTACCTCCTCTCCGGGTCGTTCGATCCGCAGGACGCTCGCCCCGTAGTCGGCAGGAAAGGCCCATACAAAGACATCCGCATCTGGCGGGAAGGCACCGGTCAGGACCAACACCGAATCCCGCGCCCGCGAAACATCGTCCACCGGAGGGATTGTGATCGACCCCGGCGCGAGGGTCAGTGACGCATCTCCCAGTCGTATCGGTCCCGTTGCCAGCCATTGCGGCAGGAAAGCACGCAGCCGGGCCTCCAGCTCGGCGGGCGGAAGCTGTCGCAATTCATCATACAGGTCCGCGTTGGGCGCCTCGTCCGTATCCTCGTGTTCCGGCCCGATCTCGGCCAGCAGGGCTTCCACATTGGCTTCGACCGTCAGCACGACCGACCGGTCCGGGGCGATGGCAAGCGTTGCGATGGTCGGGCGCACCTCGTGGGCGGTGGCCGACACCGCACAGGCGATCCACAAGGCGAGCACGGACAGAACACCGATCGACCATCGCTTCGCCTGGGCTGTCATCGTCACGCTCTTGCCGCCTTGGAACTTGGCCTGTGTGGGTGCAGTGTGAACTGCAATGAACAGTCTGCGAAACAGCACACGATGAGATCTTTCGCCACCCTTTTCCTGGCTACCCTGTGCGCGGTCGTGGCACTTGGGCCAATCGTGGCCGTGCCCGCGGCTGCGCACGAATACTACCTTCTTCCCGATGACTTCATCGCCAGGCAGGGCGAACCTGTGGCCGTGCGCCACCGCCTCGGGCAGCGTTTCGACGGCAGCGAAATGGCGTTCATCGACCAGTGGAACGTGCGCTCGGAGGTCTGGCAAGGTGCAACCATGCGCGAGATACGCGGTGTATCGGGCGACCGCCCGGCTCTGACCGTAACGCCCGCCGGGCCGGGTCTGCTCGCCGTGGTCCACCAGTCCGACCATTCCATCGCCAGTTTCGGCTGGGAGAAGTTTCGCGACTACGTGGTCAAGGAGGGCATGAACGCCATTCCGGAAGCCCACGACGCCCGCGGCCTGTCCCGCGAAGGCAAGGTGCGGGAGGCCTATGCCCGCTTCGCCAAGACGCTCGTTGCGGTGGGCGACGGAGCCGGCGCGGATGAAAGCCGTGGACTGAAGATCGAAATCGTCGCTTTGGAAAATCCCTACACGTTCGACCCGGCAGCACCCCTGCCCGTGCAGGTCCTGTTCGACGGTGCCCCCCTGCCCGGCGTGATGATCAAGGTGTTTACCGCCATCGACAGCGAGCATTCCGCACGCATCGTCACCGACACTAACGGGCGCGCCGCAATACCGCCAGCCGGTGCCGGTCCTTACCTCCTCAACGCCATCCACATGGTCGCGCCGGTTTCACCGGAAGAGAAGGCGCAGGGCGCGGACTGGGAAAGTTTCTGGGCCACGCTCACGTTCCAGCGGGGCATGAAGCCGCTTACGAGGGAAGACAGACCCCAGGATCGTAAGCCTCCAGAATAGCCATGTAGCGGTCTGCATGGGTCGCCGTCTTCGGCTTTTCGGCTGCGCCCGGTGCAGCGGCATAGGCCAGCAGCCGTTCGCGCAGGTCAGCAAGGGTGAGCCCGAGAATATCGGCGGCATAGGTCCGGTTTCCACCACACCGCGCCAGCGTCGCCAGCACCAGATCGCGCTCAACATCCGCAAGGCTGCGCCCAAGCTGCGGGGCGATGGCATCCAGACAGAAAGTGCGTCGAAAACCGGTGGATTGTGCCATGGGCGAGAAAACCGTCGTTTCAGCCGGACCGCTTGGTCCTGTTACCGAACATGATGGCCGAACGCGGTAAACCGTCCCTTAAACGCGCGCTGTTTTGCGCAGGCTTGGAAACGGAAAACGGCGTGGATCGTGAAAAGTCAGTGGCGGTATTGCTGGATCCGCGTGGTGCGCAAGCCTGCCAGACCATGGTCGTCGATGGACGCCTGCCAGGACAGGAACTCTTCCACCGTCAGCGTGTAGCGCTGGCACGCCTCGTCGAGGGACAGAAGACCACCGCGAACGGCAGCGACCACTTCCGCCTTACGGCGTATAACCCAGCGTCGCGTCGACGTGGGCGGCAGGTCTGCTATCGTCAGCGGAGACCCGTCAGGGCCGATGACGTATTTTACCCGCGGGCGCATCGGTTCGGTCATACTACTCACTACTCATTACTCGAAACACTGTCTGACCAGACAAGCCCAACTTACGCCCCACCACTTAAAAAACGCTGAAAGAGGCGGTAACCTCATGCTAACCATGCGGCAGAGGCACCGAACCGGGCGCGAAAGCGCCTTGAAACCCCCGCAAACCGCCGCCACATCGCCCATTCGATGCGATGCTCGAAGATGACCGGACCTGCCTGAACCGATGACCGTAGCCGACCTTCCCCTCAATTCCCTCGGCTTCGCCAAAGCCCCGGCCGACACCCGCGTCGTCGTCGCGATGTCCGGCGGGGTCGATTCCTCTGTCGTCGCCTGCCTGCTGAAGCGGCAAGGCTATGAGGTCATCGGCATGACGCTGCAACTATACGACCACGGAGCTGCGGTGCAGAAGAAAGGCGCGTGTTGCGCCGGACAGGACATCCACGACGCCCGCCGCGTCGCCGAACAGATGGGTTTTCCCCACTACGTTCTCGATTACGAACAGAAGTTCCGCGAACAGGTCATCGACCCGTTTACCAAGGCCTATGTGAACGGCGAGACGCCCATTCCCTGTGTCGCCTGCAATCAGACGGTCAAGTTCTCCGACCTACTGACGACCGCTCGCGAATTGAACGCCGATTGTCTGGCGACCGGCCATTACATCGTCTCCCGCGACGGCGAGGATGGCCACCGCCAGCTCTACCGCCCGGCGGATGCGGCCAAGGACCAGAGTTACTTCCTGTTTGCCACCACGCAGGACCAGCTTGATTTCCTGCGCTTCCCTCTCGGTGAAGTGCCCAAGGAAGAGACGCGCAAGCTGGCCGAGGAAATGGACCTCGGCATTGCGGCCAAGCCCGACAGCCAGGACATCTGTTTCGTGCCCCAAGGCAAATATGCCGACATCATTGCCAAGCTGCGCCCGGATGCAGGCACGCCCGGTGACATCGTCCATCTGGATGGCCGGGTGCTGGGGCGCCACGAAGGCATCATCCACTACACGATCGGCCAGCGCCGGGGCATCGGCGTGGCGACGGGCGATCCGCTCTATGTCGTGGCACTGGACCCGAAAGCCGCCACAGTTACCGTCGGTCCGCGCGAGGCTCTCGCCACACGCGCCATCACCCTGCGCGATGTGAACTGGCTTGGCGACGACGCGCTCCGTGACGGGGAGGACCGCGATATCTTTGTGCGCGTCCGCTCCACCCGACCGCCGCGTGCGGCACACGTAAGGCTGCAGGACGGAGCGGTGACGGTCACGCTGGCTGACGGTGAGGACGGTATCGCTCCCGGCCAGGCCTGCGTGTTCTACGCCACGGACGACGCCCGCACCCGCGTCCTTGGCGGCGGATGGATCGCCCGCGCCCACCCGGTCATTCCGATGGCGCACGTGAATGCACAAGCCGACGGTGCAAACGCCCGATCGAGTTGACAGCCCCCGGCACCGCCACCTATATCCGCGCGGTTCGTACCCGCTTTCCAGTGGCTGCGGCAGGGTAACAATGAACCCCGTGGCGGGGTAGCTCAGCTGGTTAGAGCAGCGGAATCATAATCCGCGTGTCGGGGGTTCAAGTCCCTCTCCCGCTACCATCTAAATCATTTAAATAACACTTGTTTTTGTGCCCTGTGAGGTTTCGAGCCTCGTGCGAGCGTGAGCGCAGGTAGCGCATAGGTAGCACACAGTTTGAAGACACGTCGGTGGCTCGACTACGACATGCGAACGCGTTCCTATTGACAAAACCGTCTAATATCAGCTACTTACGGTAATGATGATGCCGCTCGAAACCACAAGGTACTGATGTAACGACCGCTGACCCGCCGCCCGTTATAGCTGCCTGACATCGAAGGCGACGTCATCATCATCCAACCCCTAAAGGGCTCGGCTTCATCGCCGGGCCCTTCTTCGTTCAAGGACCAAACACATGACCACGACAAACACTGCAGCAATTTCGAGCACGACCGCACTCGCCCCTACGCCCAGCTTCATCGCGGCCGCCATGGCAGAACACGGCAAGCCGACCACACCGCCAATCGTGCCGCCCAGTATCAAGGCGGATGACCCTATCGAGGTATCGGTCATGGCGAACGAGGCGAAGTCGGCAACCGACACCCCGCCGGTGCCTGCGGTCATTCTTGCGGCACACGATGAAGGTGGCAAACCGCATTGTCCCGGCCCCCTAAAACTGTGCCATTGTTTGGTTAGTTTTGAGGGTTTTTTGATGGCAAGGAAGCGTCATTCGGACGAGGACGTTCTGCGTCTTCTGCGTGAGATTGAATTGGATCTGGCATCGGGAGACGATGTTGCGTCGGCGTGCCGTTCTGCCGGTATCAGCGACGCTACCTATTATAATTGGCGCAAGAGGTTTGGCGGAATGGGGAAGTCACAACTGTCGGAGATGAAGGCTCTTGAGAAAGAGAATGAGCGGCTGAAAAAGATCGTGGCGACACTGGAACTGGATAAGCTGATCCTCAAGGAGAGCCTGGACTATTTAAAGCCCAGGGCCTGACGACCCAGCAGCTTCGTCAGGCTGTCATCCACACGCGTCAGAAGCTTGGAACATCCGAACGGCGCACATGCCGAACGATGGGTGTGGCGCGTAGCACGCTGCAATATGAGGCGACGTCCAAAGCCGGTGATGATGCCTTGCGGCTGGAGATCATCCGGTTGTCGAAGAAGTATGGACGGTACGGCTACCGCATGATCGGGCAGCTGCTGCGTGTGGCTGGCTGGAAGGTGAATCACAAGAAGGTAGAACGCTTATGGCGTGAGGAAGGGCTACAACTTCCGGAGCGCCACAAGAAGCGCAAGCGGCTGTATCACAAGGACAGTTCCGTCATCCGGCCGAGGCCTCACTATCCCAACCATATCTGGAGCATCGACCCTCGCCATTGTCACTCGGACCAATGGCGTTCCCAATGGCTCGATCCACGACAAGCTGAGCAATGGTCGCCCCTACAAAATGCTGACTGTGCTGGTCATACACCCGCGAGGCGCTGTGCGTATCAGTCGCCACCACCATGGGAGCCAATGATGTTCTTGAAGCGCTATATCCCCTTCTGCTGAAGCATGGAAAGCCCAAGTATATTCGTTCTGACAATGGCCCGGAGTTCATCGCAGCGGCGCTACAACTGTGGCTCACCAAAGTCGGGATCAAGCCGATCCAGATCTATCCCGGCTCACCCTGGGAGAACGGATACAACGAGAGGTTCAACGGCACGCTTTGCCACGAGGTGCTCAACGCAGAATGGTTCGCAACCACCAAACAGGCACAGATCGTCATCGACACGTGGCTCAGGCAATACAATCACGTCCGCCCGCATCGGTCCCTGAACATGAGGCCACCCGTACCAGAAACCGTTGCAAAAAGTGGCCCAGAACTTGAGGGCTAGACACCAACGCTATCGCTGGCAAAGATGCGGGACGGCGTCTTCGAGCTGCTCGCAGCCATACACCCTATCATCTTGCTAGCAGCGAATATGAAGCATCCGACCTCTGGCTGTTCAACGGAGAAACCCCCGGTCCGGAAATCCAGGTTCGACAGGGCGAGCGCGTCCGTGTCCGGTTCATCAACGATCTGGACGAACCGGCGTCGGTTCATTGGCACGGCATCCGCATCGAGAATGCGATGGATGGCGTATCCGGCCTGACGCAGGAGCCGGTCGCTCCCGGTGCCTCGTTCGACTACGATTTCATTGTGCCGGACGCCGGGACATTCTGGTATCACGCCCACAACAAGAGCTGGAGCCACGTCGCACGAGGTCTCTACGGTGCGCTGATCGTCGACGAATCCGTACCGACGTTCGATCGCGCTTACGATCTTACACTGGTGCTCGATGACTGGCGTTTCGGCGTCACGCGACGGGACGTTGCACGAAGCAGCATCGGCGCCTTCATGGACTGGAGCCACGCAGGAAGGCTGGGCAACTGGATGACGGTGAACGGCCGGTCCAATCCGCGCTTCGAGCTTGCCGCAGGTGAGTGGTATCGGGTTCGGTTGATCAATGCCGCCAACGCGCGTGTGTTCCAGATCGATCCGGGCGCGTTGGGCGCTAAGATCATCGCATTGGACGGTTTCGCGTTCGAAGCACCAAGAATCGTCGAAGGGACGATCCCCCTCGCACCGGCACAGCGCGTCAACCTGCTTCTCAAGAGGGATAAATCAGCGTCGTTGGCACTGACAGATGTCGGAGATTTTGCGTTGCAGCAGTTGTCGGAAGCCGCTCCAATTCCTCTCGCTGAATTCAGGTTCTCGGGAACCGCAAAGCGATCGGCGATCACACCGATCCTGAAACAGAATGCTATCGCTGAACCTGATCTATCGAGTGCGATCAAAATTCCGCTCATCATGACGGGCGGCGCAATGGGACAAATGGGAGGGATCACCTTCAACGGCAAACCTCTGACCCGAAGCGTCTTGATGGAGGAGCAGCAGGTATCGGCCTTCAACGGCGTTGCCAACGTGACTAAGGAGCCGATGTTCGCTGCACGGCTCGGCCAGACCATTCTGCTGAAGACCGTCAACGAGACGGGCTGGGCTCACGCGATGCACGTCCATGGCCACCATTTCCGTATCATCTCCCGCAACGGCCAGCCGGTAGCACACAGGGACTGGCGCGACACATTCTACATCGACCGTGAC